>NZ_JBGGWD010000007.1:0-600057 GCF_041321105.1 Fibrella musci
CTCAGCCAGGATTTAATCTCTTAATAGGCTTTCGAGCCTTGCATGTTTGCTAAAGTGCCTGACTGAGAGTAGCATTACGGGGTGTAATAATCTTGATTTCTTACTACTGCTCAAAGCTAAAGGTGTGTTTTGGATAGGATACAAATGAGAATCGGTCGTATCTTGAAATCGCCAGATCATCAAGAACATGAACCAAACTGTCCACGAGTTGACCGATTCCCAGTGGCAACTTTTCGAAAAATTGTAGACGACAAACGCCAGCGATGGCATTCGCTTCGTACCATAATGAATGCTATTCGGTCCATCAATCGGACAGGCAATCAATGGCGAGAGTTGGACAGTACATACCCGCCTTGGCAAAGTGTTTATTATCATTTTCGCCAATTCAGGCTCCGGGGAATCTGGGAAGAGCTATTGGCTAAGTTGGTTATTAAGGAACGAGTACGCCAGCAACGTAACCAAACACCAAGTCTAGTAGCTATTGCTAGTCAAAGCGTTAAAATTATGCAGTTCATTGAAGAAGAAACCGGTTTAGATGCTAATAAGAAGATCAATGGGCGCAAACGTAGTATCGCCGTTGATCGGCTGGGGCTTCCCTGGTCGTTGGCTGTCACGGCCGCCAGCACCTCCGATAATGAAGCGGGCAAATTGGTCGTGGACCGACTGAATGGCAAAGTACCCCGACTGGAAGTGATTGCGGCTGATCCTGTTGAGCAGGGATATGGCTGGCGGGTAGAGATTGCCCAAAAGCCGGAAAGTGGTCGGGGGTTTGTGCCGGAAAAGAACCGATGGCCGGTCGAACGCAGTTTTGGCTGGCTCAATTTTAGGCGACGATTGTTTCGAGATGTAGAGAAAACCGTAGAAAGTTCGCCGGGCCGCCGTTGCGCAGGCCATGTTGCGAATTGCCTTCATTTCCATTCTCATCAACAGACTCGCCAAATAAAACGCCAAAACATAATCTAACAGAAAACCCCGCAACAGGTACGTTACGGGGCTTTTGTCTTTATTTACCACTCACCGATTTACCGGCTTTGGCGTCGTCGAGCTGTTTGATTAGCTCTTTCACGGCGACGGTCAACTGCGTGTTCTGGTCGGTGTAGCTTTCGCCGATGGGGCGCGTCACAGGTACGTCGACGGGGCGGGGAGCCAGTTCCATGTTCTTGCCCGTGTTGTCGGTAATCTTCGAGAACGGCAATCGGATCGACGAGCCGTCGATTAATTGTGCCGCCGAAGTGAAAATGATCCAGCCCGCCGTAGGTTCGCCAACGACCTTGCCCAGTTTCAGCGTGCGGAACCCTTCTGTGAAGTCTTCGGCGTCGGATAGCGAGTGCTGATTCGTTACCAGAATCGTCGGGGTTTCGAGCGCCCGTTGGCCCAATTGCGACCGCGCCGGTGCCGATGGCAGGCCGCGCGAGGTCATGGTCAGGTAGCCTTTGCGGGCAAACACGTCGATGGCGTAGGGGTTCACAAAGCCACCGTTGTTGTTGCGCACGTCGACCACCACCCCGTCGCGGGCGTGATTGTCGGCGTCAAGGTCGATGTACAGTTGATTGAGCGATTCGGCCGACATATCGAACATGTGGACGTACCCAAGCCGCCCGCCGCTCGCTTTATCCACAAAATCGCGCTGTTGCTGCACCCACTGTTTGTAGAGCAGGCCCTTTTCGGTAGCCAGATTCACGGGCATCACGCTCACCTCGCGCGGCGCGGCGGTGGGGCTGGCGGCCACCGCCAGCGTGACCTGCCGGTTAATCTTGTTGTTCAGCAGGAAATCCACGTTGGTCGTCGCATCGATCGTGGTGCCGTCAATCGCCAGCAGGTAGTCGCCGGGTTTGATGGTGCCGATCAGCGACGCCGGGCCCAGATTCACCACCTCAGTGATGAGCAGCTTACCCGTATTTTCGTAGGTAATCCGGTCGAAGCGGAGGCCCAGGCGGCCCGTCGTGATGTCGGTGGTGCCCTGCGGCCCGGCCACGCCCGAGTGCGAAGCATTCAGTTCGCCCACCATCAGGTTCAGCAGGCGGCGCAGTTCGTCGGGGGTACGTGCCCCGGCGGCGAAGGGTTCGTAGGTGGTTTTGACGGCATTCCAGTTGGCACCGTGAAACTCCGGATCGTAGAAGCCCTTGTTCTGCACATCCCACGCCTGACTGAACACCTGTAGTTTTTCAGTGGCAAAATCCACGTCGAGTTCGGCCGTGACCGCGATGGGTTTAGGTTCGCGCCGTTCGAGCGAAATCGACTGGATGCGGCCCTGTTCGAGGTAAAAGACCTCTTTGCCATCGGCCGTAAACTGCGCGTTGCTCTTCGATCCGGCGGTCGTGGTCAGTTGCCGGGCAACGGGCCGTTCGGCACTCGTTTCGTCAAGCGAATAGGTGTACAAATTCTGCCGACCAGCGACGCTGGCGACCAGCAGCAACGTTTTCCCGTCTTTACTGATCGACTGTCCATCGACTTCGATACCCACCGGGAGCAGGCTCAGACGCTGCCGGATACCATCAAACACGATGGTCGTTGCTTCTTTCCCAACTCCTTTGGCTTTGCCCGTCGCGACGGTGTCGAGCGAGCTACGGCCGGGGGCTGCCGCTGTCGTAGCGGCCGGCCCCGTTGGGGTGGGACGCACGTTGCGGGGCACCTCCTCGTTGAACAGATCGCGGAACTGTTCTTCCCGGAATTTAGGCGTGCGGGGCACCAGATCGACGCGGGCAATCTGCGCCGTTTCGGTCCGTTGATTCGTGCCAAACAGAATGTATTTACCATCGGGACTCCAGCTAACGTTCCCGCCGAAGGTGTTCGCAATGAAGCTGATCGGTTTGGCATCGCCACCCGCTACCGGCACTACCCACACGTTGCGGAAGGTTTTGGCCCCGTAGGCCACAAACGCCAGCCACTTGCCATCGGGCGAAAAGGCGACCGTTCCCGTTCCGGCGAAAGGCGGCCGGCCCAGATAGCCTTTGTAGAGCACCCGGTCTTTTTTCGTGGTCAGGTCCAGCAGCCGCAGTTCCTGCCCGTTGCGCATGAACGCTACCGATTGTCCATCGGGCGACAGTACCGGCGCGCCGTCGTCCAGTGGCGAATCGGTCAGGCGGGTTTCGGCGCGGGTTGCAAAATCGTACTGAAACAGATTGGCCATGCCGTGGCGCGTACTCACATACAGCAGGCTGCGGCTGTTGGGCGTCCAGGCCAGTTGCGATTCCACCGCCGGGCTGCTGCTCACCCGCATGGCGTCGCCACCGTCTTTGGCCGAGGCGGCAAACACCTCACCGTGCGCCGTGAACGCTACTTTTTTGCCATCGGGCGACACGGCCAAATCCCGAAACTGGCTGGTCAGCTTTTGATGATCGACCGACGAACCGGCAGCGGCACCCCGCAACCGAATGGCCATTGGTTTGGCCTGTTTCGAGGCGATGTCGTACATCCAAAGCTGAAAATCCCGCTCAAACACGATCGTGCGGCCATCCAGGCTCATCGACGGCCACAGCACGCGCCCGTCTTTGAAGGTCGTTAGCATCGTAGGCTGGCCTTTCAGCGGCTTGGCCCACAGGTTCTGACTTCCGTTGCGGTCCGACATGTAGTAGAGCGTCTGCCCGTCGGGGCTCCACAGCGGCCATAGTTCCTTGGCGCCCCCTTCCGTCAGGCGTTCGTAGGTGGGTTTGTCGCCTTTTTTCGTGCCGATTTTGCACGTCCAGATTTCGGTCTGATCGAGGTGGCTGCTGCCTTTGCGCCACCACTGCGCCGCCGCAATACCCCGCGCTGAGAACGCCAGCGTGCTGCCGTCGGGCGAGGGAACGCCAAAAAACTCGCTGGCGTAGCGGTCGGCCGTGACGGGCATGGGCGTACCGCCGCTGATGGCCACCCGATAGATGTCGTTCATGCCGGAAATGTCCCGGCTCGTCGACTGGAAATAGAGCATCTTGCCGTCTTTCGACCAGGCCGTGAGGCTTTCGGCACCGTCGTCGTAGGTGAGCCGCCGCAGGTCGCCGGTTTCCAGCGTCAGCAGGTAGATGTCGCCGTTACCCGAACGGGTCGAGCTAAAAGCCAGGTACTTGCCATCGGGTGAATACAGCGGTCGCGATTCGTTGTCGGCATGGGCCACCAGCAGCCGGGCCTCACCGCCCGTGGCGGGTACAGTCCAGATGTCGCCGCCCGAGACGAAGGCAATTTCGGCGCCGTCGGGCGAAATGCCCGGTTCGGCAAAGGCATACTGCGCCACAGGGGTACGTTGCGCGACCGCCAACGGCCCAAGCCATAGGCTCAACGCCACGCCAAGCAGCCGCAGTTGAGTAGAATGTTGCATGAAATCAGGTTGGTTGACGAACAAAAAAGAACTGGCTAACGAGGGATTGATCACCCTCGATTAGCCAGTCGTAAGTTACACTTTAATCGCCTGTTTGTCATCCCTCCTACGGCTGCGGGCCTCGGTTGGAATGACAAAAAACAGGCGGCTTATCGCTTAAATCAATACCCGAAAATCTCGTCCAGCGAGAGTTTTTTGACGGAGCCGTATTTGGCCAGATCTGTCGGCGTAACACGCTTCTCGGAGGCCACCACACAGAGCGTATACGGCTTATTGGCCAGCTGCGTATCAGAGAACTTCTTCAGGTCGGCGTAGCTCATTTTATCGAGGGCTTCGTAGGTCTTCTGGCGAACGTCGTAGTCGATGCCCCGATCCTGCGCGTCGAGGTAATTGTAGATGATGTTGTCTTGCCGGATACGCTCCGTTTGCAGGTTTTTCTTCATGTTAACCTGCGCCGTTTCGAGCAGCTTGGCCGACTCGGGCAGGCCGTTGAGCAGTTCGCTCATGCCCGCGATCGCTTCGTGGAATTTGTCGGCCTGACTACCGATGTAAGCATTCACCGAATACTGCTGATCTTTCCGACTCGGCGTGTCGTAGTACGCATAGGTCGAGTAGGCCAGTGCCTTCGATTCGCGCAGAGTCTGGAACACCACCGACGCCATACCGCCCCCGAAATAGTTGTTGAACAGATCGATGGTCGGGAGTTGCGCCGGATCGAAGTCAGCCGTGTTACGTACCCAGAAAATCTCCGACTGTACCATGTCGTAATCGGCGAACAGCACCTCGGGCGACTGCTGCGCTACCTGCTTGAAGTTGTTGCGGGCAGGCACGGCCTTGAACTGCGCGGGCATCTGATGCGCCTGCGTCAGGGACGTACCCAGCGCCGCCAACGGCTGCGGACCGTAGTAAATTACCTGCTGCGGGTAATCGAACAGCGTATGGAGCACCTCCAGCAACTGAGCCGATGTTACCGCCTGTAATTCGTCGTTGGTCAGTTGGTTGTTGTACGGGTTCTTGGGGCCGTACTGGGCGTAGCTGAGCAGTCCCTGGAGGATCAACCCTTTGTTCAGCTTGTTATCCGCCCGTGCTTTCATCGTCCGCTCTTTCAGGTCGGCCAGAGCCTGTTCGTTGGCCTGACAGTTGCGCAGCACGTGGTCGAGCAGGGCCACGCTTTTGGCGAAATTCTCCTGCAACCCCGACAGCCGAACCGTCGTGTAATCGCCCGACGAGTAGATGTTGTAATTGCTGGCCAAGTCGTAGAACGCCTTGCTCAGTTCTTCGGCCGAATACTTGTCGGTGCTCAAAAACGACAGATACTGCGTTGCCAGCGGGAGCAGCTTGTTGTGGTACGTACCCATCGGAAGGCGATACCCCATGCGGAACAGGTCGTTGTCGGGGTTGCTGACGTACAGAATCTCCGCCGAACGCGGCCCGGCATTACCAGCCTTGCCGCGCTGAATGTCTTTCTTGTAGTCGAGCCAGACGGGCTGCACGTTGCTCATCGGCATCTGGTTGACCTGTTGCAGAAAGGGCGACTGCGCCTCCCGGTTCATCTCGACGGGCGTGATGGCGGGCTTGTCGACCTTCACGATGCTCTTGTCTTCGCCTTTGCGTTTGTACACCACCACGTAGTTGTCGCGCAGGTATTCTTTCGCGAAATCCATTACCTGCTGCTTGGTCACGCGGGCCAGCTGATCGTTCAGGCTGATGCTGTTGGCGTACGAAGTCCCACCCGACAGAATGAAGGCGTCCAGCAACTGGTAAGCCCGGCCGTAGTTGTTCTCGAACGACTCGATCTGGTTCTTTTTATAGTTATTCACAATCGAGCCCATCACCTTCGGGTCGAAGTTGCCGCTTTTGAGCTTATCGACTTCGGCCAGCAGCAAGGTTTTCACCTCGTCGAGCGACTGCCCTTTTTTGGGTCGGCCGTACATCATCCAGACGCCGTAGTCTTTCATGAATTGCGGTGATGAACCCCCGCCCAGGATCTTCTGCGCTTTGTTGAGGTTCAGATCGATAAGGCCCGCCGCCGAGTTCGACATCAGTTCATCCACCATCACCGCCACGGCCCGGTTGGCCGCCAGCCCGCCCGGAAACCGGTAACCAATCTGCACCTGTTCGGGCGTGGGGCCATACACCTCGCGGGTCTGCACGGTGGTCAGCGATTTTTCGGGCGCGGGGCTGTATAACTGCACCGGCTTGCGCTGCATGTAGGCAAACGCCTTGTCGACCTTGCCAATTACCTGATCGGCGTTGAAGTCGCCGGCCATGATCACCGCCATGTTGTTGGGTACGTAGTACTTGTCGAAGTAATTGCGGATTTCGATCAGCGACGGGTTTTTCAGGTGTTCCACAGTCCCGATGGTCGTCTGCTGTCCGTAGTTATGCGTCGGAAAGAGGGCGGCCATGAGGGCCTCGTTTACCTTACGGCCATCGTTGTCGAGCGACCGGTTTTTCTCTTCATAAACGGCTTCGAGTTCGGTGTGAAAAATGCGCAGCACCGGTTTGCGGAACCGCTCGGCCTGCACGGCCAGATAGCGGTCAACGGCGTTCGACGGAATGTCTTCCAGATACACCGTCTGTTCGTACGACGTGAAGGCGTTGGTGCCCTGCGCGCCCATCGACGCCATCATTTTATCGTATTCGTTGGCAATGGCGTATTTGGAGGCCTCGCCCGCCGTCTGATCGATCTGTTTGTAGATGGCCTTCCGTTTAGTCGAATCGGTCGTTTTGTTGTACTGCTCATACAACGCGTCGATCTTGTCGAGCAGGGGTTTTTCCTTCGCCCAATCCAGCGACCCGAACTTGTCGGTGCCTTTGAACAGCATGTGTTCGAGGTAGTGGGCCAGGCCGGTGTTGGTGCGGGGGTCGGTGGTTGAGCCGGCCCGCGTCGGGATGAAGGTGTAGATGCGCGGCTCTTTTTTGTTTTCGCTCAGAATGACCGTCAGGCCGTTTTTGAGCGTGTAGAACCGGGCCTGCATGGGGTCGTTGGCCAGATATTTATACGTGTAGCCGCCCGGCGACGTACCTGTTTTCCATTCGTAGGATTTGGCCGATTGGGCATGGGCCACCAACCCGCACGCAACGAGCAGCCAGGCTGTCAGCCGTAACCGAAAGAGGTGAAGCATAAAGAAGCAGAAGAGTGTTTTGTGAGTCGACTAAAGATACAAAATCACCGCCGCAAGTTGCATGGAGATTTGTCAGGCGGTCGGTAACGACGACCTGGGCCACGGCCAATACGAAATCGGGCGGCGGAAAAAGGGCGTTTCAGACCACTTACACGCCAATAAATACTAACGCAAAGCCTTGTTTGTCAGCCCAATAATGGTTCCACCTGTAGTCAAGTACGGCTGCTGGCGGAGCCCTTCGTATTTTTGTGCGAGAGATTATCTGGTAAGGCGTGTAGGGTATGGCAGTGCAAACTTGTCTGTAAATCGTTATACGGCGAAAGACCAGTACCCCTACGTTATGATTCAACCGTTACCGATGCGACCACTCTCCGAACAGCAGCCGGTACACCTGCGTGATCCGTTTTCAGGCAGCGACGCCCCCCAACCCATTATGCTCGACGACGAGGTACTGGCCCGGCAACTGTTTCAGACCGACCCCGAAGCGGGTTGTAGCTGGCTCTTCCGGCGTTATTACCGGCCCCTATGCAACCATGCCCTCCGCTTCGTGTACTCGCGCGAAGTGGCCGAAGACATTGTGGGCGAGGTATTCTGTGCCCTCTGGACCGACAAAGGCTACTCCACCATTACGACTTCGTATCGGGCCTACCTGTTCACGGCAGTGCGCAACCGGGCCTACAATTACCTGCGCTGGGAGCTCAGCCGCAAAAGCGACACCGATACCATCAGCGACGCGGCCACGACCGCCTTCAGCAGCGAGGCCCAGACACCCGCCGAGATGGTGCAGTTTGACGAGCTCTACCAGAAGATCAACGAGACCATTGCCGACCTGCCGCCGCAGTGCCGCCGCACCTTTCTGATGTCGCGCTTCGAACAGAAACCGTACCGCGACATTGCCGCCGAAATGGGCATCAGCATTAAAGCCGTGGAGGCCAATATCAGCCGGGCCCTCAGTGCCCTGCGCAAAATGCTGCGGAATGAATTTGTTGTCCTGCTCGGTATGCAGTTGGCGACGGCCATCGGCGGTCTTTTTTGACGACCCAACGCTACGCATCCAACTAAAAACAACCCACGCCAGACATAGGGTGGCCCCGGCCCAACTTGTCATGGCATTGACTCACTCAATTGTTGCCTCATGAACGGACCCTCTATCGAGCATACACTTTACGACCTTTTCGCGGGTCGGGCTACGCCGCTGCAAAAGCAGGCAGTGGAAGAATGGCTACGAACTGCTGAAAACCGGGAGGTGTATTACCAGGTGCTGGCCCGCTACGAAGCCGAACACGCCCAATACGAACCCGATTCCACCCGTGCGCTGGCCAATTTCGAGCAGTTCATGAAAGGGCAGCCCTACCCGCGCCATCAGTCGGCGGCAGCACCCTCAGCCGTCTTTACGGTATCGGGCGATTCGCGGCGGGGCTGGCCTGGTACGCGCTGGGTGCTGGGCATGGCCGCCTCGCTGCTGGCCGTGGTGGGACTTGGGTACGTTACGCACGACCAGTGGGCCTACGAGAAATTCGACGCGCCCTTCGGCAAAACGACGACGGTCACCCTTGCAGACGGATCCGACGTTACGCTCAATGCCCACTCGTCGCTACGCGTACCCCGCTTTGGCTTTGGCAACAGCGACCGCCACGTGTGGCTCACCGGCGAAGGCTATTTCAGCGTGCGCCACACCACCCACGACCACACATTTACCGTTCATACGCCCAACCTCGATGTGCAGGTGCTGGGTACGCGCTTCAACGTAAATACCCGCAGTGGACAGACGGAGGTGATGCTGGATGAAGGCAAGGTGCAACTGGTACAACCCAAAGCCCCCGCTCACCCGCTTACGCTGAAACCCGGCGATCAGGCCACGCTGGTTGAAGGCGATACCGCTTTCCACCGCAAGGTGATAGCCCTGCCCGAGCAGGTGGCCGCCTACCGCCAGAATCGCCTTGTTTTCACCGACACACCGCTGAGCAAAGTGGCCTCGACCATCCAGGATTATTACGGCATCCGGGTGGTGGTCAGCAGCCGCGAACTGGCCCGCCGTGAGCTTACCGGCACACTCCCCAACAATGACCTCAACGTTGTTCTTCGCTCGCTTTCCGTTTCGTACAATCTGGCCGTCGAACGCCAGGCTACTCAGGTGGTGCTCAAGCCACAGTAACCGGTTCAACGAGTCAGGTACGTTGCCGGGAAACACTTGTCCCGCCACGTACCTGAGCCGACCCGTATGAACCTCTCTTTCCTCAATCTTTATGAACAGATCTTTTAATCGACGATTGTGCTACGGCCTGTTTGGGATGGTATTATTCCAGCAGTCAACAGCACTGGCGCAGGAAACGGCATCGACCCGGGCGCGGCTCGTGCGGCCTGCGCCCGCCCGGCAGCGGTCACTGCGCGACGTGCTGCTCGACCTTGAACGGAAACATAAAGTCTTTTTCTCCTACGAAAGCAAGGTGGTCCGGGGCAAGCTGGTCAACGCCGACCTGCCGCAACTACCTTCCCTCGACGCCGAACTGCAACAGATTCTTCAGCCGGTGGGGCTGCGTTTCGAGCGGGTGGCCGACAAGTACTACTCCATTGTCGTTGACAACAACCGCTCGGGCAGCGCCCTTCCGCTACGCCTGACCGACGGCGCGCTGACATCGCTGCGCCTGTCAACACTGCCCGGACGCGCCACCCCGAACGTACCTGAGCGCGAGCTCAGTACGCTGACCGTCGCTGCCGACAAGGCGCTCGTAACGGTTTCGGGAACAATTGTCGACGAAACGGGCGGGCCACTGGTAGGCGTGAGCGTTATCGAACGCGGCACGCAGAACGGCACCACCACCAACGCGCAGGGACAATTCACGCTCAACGTAGCCAACGCCCAGTCGACGTTGATTTTCAGCTTCATTGGGTACGTTACGCAGCAGATCGAAGTGGGCAACCGAACCACGTTCGACGTAAAACTGGTGCCCGACACCAAATCGCTGAGCGAAGTGGTGGTAGTCGGCTACGGTACGCAACGCCGGGCGAGCGTAACGGGCGCGGTCGATCAGGTGGGGCAACAGGCCTTGGAGGGTCGCCCCGTCACCAACGTGTCGCAGGCCTTGCAGGGCGTATCGCCGAACCTCATCGTGCAGCAGGCGTCGGGTGAGCCGGGTGCGCCGCTGAACATCAACATTCGGGGCATCAGTACACTGGGCAACAACAGCCCGCTCGTCATCGTCGATGGGATTCCCGGTTCTATTGACGTGCTGAACCCGTCGGATATCGAGTCGATTTCGGTGTTGAAAGATGCCGGTTCGGCAGCCATCTACGGGTCGCGCTCGGCCAACGGCGTCATCCTGATTACAACCAAGAAGGGCGCCAAAAACGGCCGCACCACGGTGACCTACAACGGCACCTACGGGATGCAGACGCCCACCCTGCTCCGGCAGTCGGTAGAGGCGTGGGAGTACGCCATGCTGAAAAACGAGGCACTGGTCAACTCAGGCCTGCCGCCGCAGTTCACGCCCGATCAGATCGCGGGCTTCCAGCAACGGGGGTCGTCGCCCTGGTACCTGAACGAGATTCTTAAAAATCAGGCCCCGCAGCAAAACCATAACCTGAGCGTATCGGGCGGCAATGCCAACACGACCTACCACTTTTCGGCCGGTTTTCTGAACCAGAACAACCTGTTCAAAGGCCCCGATTTCGGGCTGAAGCGCTACAACTACCGCCTGAACCTGACGCAACAGTTGAGCAAGGTGAAGTTCACGGGTATTCTGGCCTACGCCCGCAACCAGATCAAGGAACACGCTTTTTCGTCGGATGTGCTGCTGGTCGACGCTGCCCGTATGCCCCGCACCTACCCCATCACCGATTCGCTGGGCCGCTATGTGCTGTCGCCGATTCTGTCGGAGAGCAACCCGCTGGCCCGGTTGGAGCAGGGCGGTTATCGGCAGTACGACAATGACAACGTCTACGGCAACGTGTCGGCCGAGTGGGAGGTGTTCAGCGGTTTCAGACTGCGAGGGATTTTCGGCGGCGAGCTGAACGCTAACCACCAGTACCAGTTTCAGCGGGCCATTAATTACCTGCCGTACGTGGGCGGCACCGACAACACCGCCAGCGTAAAAGACGAGAGCTACAAGTCGCTGTTTACCAACGTGCAGTTGATCGCTTCGTACGAGAAAAGTGTCGGCAAACACAATTTTAACGGACTGGTTGGCCTATCGAACGAAGGCTTCACGTCGCAGGCTAACGGCTTGTTCAAGCGCGACGTTGACAACGACCTGGGTACCGACATTTCGCGGACGATTATCCAGCCGGTTTCGTATAACTCGAACCAACGTACCTCACAAAACGCGCTGTCGAGCGTATTTGGCCGGGTCAACTACACCTTTGCCGACCGGTACATTGCCGAAGTCAACTTCCGCTACGATGGCTCGTCGCGCTTCGCGAAGGCCAACCGCTGGGGATTCTTCCCGTCGGCGGCGCTGGCCTGGCGGATTACCGAAGAGGCCTTTGCCAATACCTTCCGCGACCGCTTCGGCGACTGGAAGCTGCGGGCGTCGTACGGTGTGTTGGGCAACCAGAACGTAGGCGATTTCCAGTACCAGAGCACCTATTTCAACTTTGCCAACGCCTACGCCTTCAACAACACAGGCGTGGCCGGTACGGGCCTGACGCTGGCCAACCCCAACATCACCTGGGAGCGGGCGCAGACGTTCAACCTTGGTCTCGACGCCTCAGTCTGGCGCAACCGGGTTACATTCTCGTTTGATTATTTCGACAAGCTGACGAAAGACATCCTCATTACGCCGTCGGTGCCGGGGCTGTATGGCGGATCCGTACCCAATTACAACGCCGCCCAGGTACGTAACCAGGGCTGGGAAATTGCCGCCACGCTCCGCCATACTACGGGCGACGTTCGGCATAACCTGACGCTCAACCTCGCCGACAGCAAAAACCGGGTGGTGGCCGTAGATGGCAAAACCGACATCAGCTACATCGGCGAGCTGGCAACGATCCTGCGCGAGGGGCTGCCGGTCCGGTCGTATTTTGGCTACCAGAGCAACGGCTACTTCCAGAATCTGGAGCAGTTGGCGGCTGGCCCGACGCCCACGTTTGTCTCGCCCGGCGACCTCCGCCCCGGCGATGTCAGGTACGTTGATCAGAACGGCGATGGCCGCATCGACGAGGCTGACCGGGTGGTGCTGGGCAATCCCTTCCCGCGCTATACCTATGGCGTTACCTACAACGTAGCCTGGCGCGGTTTCGACCTCAACGTCTTCGTGCAGGGCGTGGGGCAACGGTCGCTATTCCTGCGGGGTGAAGCGGTCGAACCCTTTCACGGACCGTATCAGGATGCCATTTTCAAGCATCAGACCGACTTCTGGACGCCTACGAACCCCGACGCTACTTACCCGCGCCTGACACTGGGTGGTGCCTCACGCAACAACTGGGGCGTGGGTTCCGATCGGTTCCTGCAGGATGCCGCCTATGCCCGCCTCAAGAACCTGCAAGTGGGCTATACGCTGCCCGGCCGCCTCACCAACAAGGTGGGTGTCAGCCGCCTGCGCATTTACTATACGGGGCAGAACCTGTTCACGCTCACCAACATGCAGGTGGGCATCGACCCCGAAGCGACTGAGTTTAATAACAGCCTGGGCTATTCCAACGGCAGCGTGAACTCCGGCCGGGTATATCCCAACCCCAAATTCAACGGAATAGGGCTTGACGTAACGTTTTAAATGGTCATACCCCCCGCCCTGAAGGCGGTCCGACGGGTCGGGGCCTGCTGGCGCAAGCAGTGGCAATGGCCATGATAGAGGTCGACTAGCCACTGCAATCGCTATCTACCTGATGGATATTCTTGCGCCAGCAGGCCCCCTTTAGGGCGGGGGGTATCAGCGGCCCAATTAATACGAACAACACATGAAACGATCACATAAATTAGTTGGCTTACTAGGAGCAGCGCTCTGGCTGGGTGGGTGTAAAGACCTCGATCTGGCTCCGACCGATCGCTTTACCGAAGCCACTTACTGGACCAATGCCGACCGGGCGCTGAGCGTACTGAACTCAGCCTACGGTGGGCTCTATACCGCCGACTTTTTCTTTACCAACGATGCTCTGTCCGACAACGCCTACAATCAACTAGGCGATTTTCAGGGGGCAAACAGCATCGCGCGGGGTGCCTACGACGCCGCGCTGGGTCGGATTCGCGACGAGTGGAATTTCCATTATGGCGGGATCAAAACCAACCACATCCTGCTCGAAAACATCGACCGGGTGCCTAACCTGGACCCGACGCTGAAGGCACGGATCATCGCCGAAACGCGCTTCATCCGGGCATTCCACTATTTCCAGTTAATGACCTGGTACGGCGATGTGCCGTTCTTCACCAAAGACGTCAGCATCGAGGAGTCACGGACGATTGCCCGGTCGCCACGCGCCGACGTGCTGGCGTTTGTGTTGTCGGAACTGGATGCGGTCGCGCCCAACCTGCCGACCAACGTACAGTATGCCACTGCCGATCGGGGGCGGATCACCAAAGGGGCCGCCATTGCCCTGAAAGCGCGGGTGCAGCTCTATGAAAGCCGCTGGGCCGATGTAGCCGCCACTTGTGAGCAGTTGATCGACAACACGGCCAACGGCACTTACGCGCTCTATCCAAGCTACGAAGGGTTGTTTTTACCTGCCGCCGAAAATAGTTCGGAGAGCATTCTGGCACTGGGGTATGCCCCGGAGGTACGTACCCACAGCAATTTCCGTGACTTCGTGCCCATCAGCATCGGCGACCGGGTCAATAACCTTGCTCCCACGCAGGAACTGGTCAACGATTACGTGACGACCAACGGCAAAGGCATTGCAGAAGCTGGTTCCGGGTACGTTGAAACGGCGCCATATACTAACCGCGACCCACGGCTGGCGGCGACCATCGTCTATGACGGCTACCTCTGGCGCAGACCCGACGGCAGCACGACCACCATCTACATCCGCCCCGGTTCCACACCTGCCAACGCCGATGCGCGCAATGAGTTCGGCAAGCAGAACGCCTCGACCACGGGCTACTACGTGCGGAAGTACTACGACCCCACGGCCAACGCCGCGTTCCAGTCGTCGCTTGACCTGATGCTGATTCGCTATGCCGACGTGCTGCTGATGTATGCCGAAGCCAAGAACGAACAGGGACAGCTCACCGCTGCCATCTGGGACAAAACCATTGGGGCGCTTCGCCGCCGGGCGGGCTTCACCGATGCTGCCGCGCTGACCTTCCCGACGGGTGCAAGCCAAGCTACCCTGCGCGATATTATTCGCCGCGAACGTCGTTCCGAACTGGCGCTGGAAGGATTGCGCGTCTTTGATATCCGCCGCTGGCGCACGGCCGAGACGGTGCTGAACACCTTCGCGCACGGGGCCAAGTTTGGCGACCCCACCGTCGACAACGGCTACGTTCGCGTCGACCGCCGCACCTTCGACAAAGACAAGCATTACCTCTGGCCCATTCCCCAGCTCGAACGCGACTTAAACAACAACCTGTCCCAAAACCCGAAATGGTAAACTAACTGACCCCACCCCCGGCCCCTCCCCTGCATTTCAGGGGAGGGGGATGCTCTACCGTAAGGCTCGGCCAAACTGCGGAGCACGGCTCCCCTCCCCTTGGTTAAGGGGAGGGGCTGGGGGTGGGGTCCTTTCTGCTATGAAACATAATCTGCTCCTTCTGTTCTTTTTGGCGGGCCTGCTGATGCAGTGCAAAGACCCCGGCCGCGACCTCAACACGAATATCAGCACCGTCTCGACGTTCTTCGCACCCAACGACAATCAGGCTGTTAAGCTACAGCCTGCCACGCCTGCTGCGGTGGTCTTCGAATGGGATCAGGCAAGGGCCGAAGACGGGACCCTCGTGCTCTATGAACTGGTGTTCGACAAAGAAAGCGGCGATTTCTCGAAGCCGATCTATAAGCTGACGTCCGACCAGAACGGCGTGCAGAACAAAGCGACCGTGACCCACGCTACCCTGAATAAAGTGGCGGCGCTGGCGGGCATCGGCTCGCTGGGTACGGGTAAGCTGAAATGGACCGTCAACGCGTCGCGGGGTATCAACGTGAAACCGGCCGGTCAGAGCCGGGTTTTGCAGGTGGAGCGCCCGGCGGGTTTCGCCGAGATTCCGGCCGAAGTCTACCTCACCGGCGACGCCACCGAAGCCGGCACCGACCTGACGAAGGCCATCAAATTAAAGGCAGTTCGGCCGGGCGAATTTGAAGTGTATACCTCGCTGAAAGCCGGTACATACCAGTTCATTGACCGGGTAACGGGCAACGCCAAAACCTATAACGTGACTGGCACGAACATCGGCGAAAATGGCGCTACCACCGTGACCGGGACGGCCAAAACGTACCGCATCAGCCTCGATTTCAACAACGCCGCCGCTCGCCTCACCGAGATCAAATCGGTGGGTCTGTGGTATGGCGCCGACAACGCTGTGCGCTTCCCGCTGACCTACACGGGCAACGGCACCTGGACGTTGTCGAACACGAAGATTGATTTTGTGCCGGTTTCGTACGGCCGCGAAGAGCGCTACAAATTCCGCCTGACGACAGTCGGCACCGACGGCAAGGATGCCTACGAGTGGCTGGGCAGCAGCAACTCCGACAACTCACGGCCCGACGCCAACACTGCGGCGGCCTATTACTACCTGTTCAGCATCCCTCAGAGCCAGTGGGACTACTCGTATAAATTCAATAGTGCCGTGGATGGCAAGAACGTCGACCTGCTGGTGTCCCTCGCCCCTACTTCGACGTATTTTCACCGGGTTACGGTTAAGTAAAATGAATAATGTACAATGCACGATGTATAATGAGCCTACCGGGGGCCCGCTAACGCATTCTCATCATTCATTGTACATCGTGCATTGTACATTATTCATTAGTTGACCTTCATAGATTTAGTTTAATCACGCACTAAACGCTCGGCCTTTGTTCCGGGCGTTCAGTCTTTTCGCAACTCAATCGTTATCAACGTACCCAGCGACAATCAACCTGTTTTCAGCATGCACCTACTCAACAAAGTCTTCATCCTGATTGCCTGCCTCAGCCTGTCGTGCAAAGACAACAGCATCGGGCAGGGTGCCGGTCCGGCCACCAAGCCCACCGTCTTCAACTGGACCACCATCGCCGACAGCAGTAGTCGGGCATTGAACGCGCAGTTTTTCAACGATCAGGGCCGCTACTACAACGAGAATAACAACGGCAGCACCAAGTTCAATTACTGGCCGCAGGCACACGCGCTCGACGTGCTGGTGGATGCCTACACGCGCACCAAAGACAACCAGTACCTGATCTACATGAACGACTGGTATGCGGGCGTACCCGTGAAGAATGGCAATACATTCCTGAATACCTATTACGACGACATGCTCTGGAATGCCCTCGCCATGTTGCGCGCCTACGATGCCACCAACGATAAAAAGTGGCTCGATGCCACGCAGGTGCTGTGGGACGACATCAAGCTCGGCTGGAGCGACGTGATGGGTGGCGGCATTGCCTGGCAGAAAAATCAGCGCTATTACAAAAACACGCCGGCCAACGCCCCCGCCATTATTCTGGCGGCCCGCCTCTATCAGCGACTGAAACGCCAAACCGACCTCGACTGGGCCAAAAAGATTTATGACTGGCAAGTCAAAACGCTAGTCGATCCGGCAACGGGTATGGTGTATGACGGCATCAACCGGCAGAACGACGGCAAGATTGATACGGGCTGGAAGTTCACCTACAACCAAGGCCTGCTCATCGGGGCCGGGCTGGAGATGTACCGAACCACTCAGACGGCAACGTACCTGAACGACGCTATCAAAACGGCCAATTTTACGCTTGCCGACCCCGACCTGTCGGGCTCTGGCCTGCTGAAAGCCGAAGGCAACGGCGACGGGGGCTTGTTTAAAGCCGTGTTGGTTCGTTACCTTGCGCTGCTGGCGACCGAACCCGCCGTGTCGGCCGATACCCGCACCCGCTATGTCAATTTTCTAACGTTTAACGCCGAAACGCTCTGGCGCAGTGGCACCCAGAAACCGCAGGTCGTTTTCGGGCCAAACTGGGCCAGCCGCCCCGCCGACGGCAAAACTGACCTCACCACCCAGCTCAGCGGCGCCATGCTGCTCGAAGCTATGACACGATTACAGTGACCATTGAACAGTATGCAGTATACAGTGAACGATAGTCAGAAACGTACCTGATAAAACCTACTGTATACTGCACACTGTTAATTGCATACTGAAAATGAACCGCCGAACATTCATTCAAAACACCGCCTTGACCAGTGCCGCACTCGCTTCGGGGCAATGGTCGTTTGCCCGATCCGCTGCCGATTTCCCGACCGTACGGGAGGCCGTAGGCAAGCGCAACTTCCGCTCAGAAGCCGTCGAACAAACCATTGCCGCCGTTAAAAAGGGGATCAACAACCCCGAAATGGCCTGGCTGTTTGAAAACTGCTTTCCCAATACGCTCGACACCACCGTAGAGCACACGATGGACGGCGGCAAACCCGACACCTATGTGATTACGGGCGACATCGACGCCATGTGGCTGCGCGACTCCACGGCGCAGGTGTGGCCCTACCTGCCCCTGATGAAAGGCGACAAACCGCTGCAACAACTGGTGGCGGGGGTGATTGCCCGGCAGGCGCGCTGCATCCGGTTTGACCCTTACGCCAACGCCTTTTACAAGGAAACGACCAAGGTGGGCGAGTGGAAAGACGACGTCACCGACATGAAGCCGGGCCTGCACGAACGGAAGTGGGAGATCGACAGCCTGTGCTACCCCATCCGGCTCGGCTATTATTACTGGAAACAAACCGGCGACACCGCGCCCTTCGACGCCAACTGGCAGGAGGCCATGCGTCTGGTGGTACAGACCTTCCGCGAACAGCAGCGCAAAACGGGTCCCGGCCCCTACAAATTCGAGCGGCGCACCGCCTGGGCTACCGATGGCGTCCCCCTGGGCGGTTACGGCTACCCGGTCAAGCCCGTCGGACTGATCTGCTCGATGTTCCGGCCCAGCGACGACGCTACCATCTACCCCTACCTGATCCCGTCGAATTTCTTTGCGGTAACCTCGCTGCGGCAAATGGCCGAACTGCTGACGGCCCTCCGCGCCAACGCCCCACTTGCCACGGAAGCCCGTTCGCTGGCGGCCGAAGTGGAAACAGCGCTGAAGCAGCACGCCATCACGACGCACCCGCGCTTTGGCAAAGTGTACGCCTATGAGGTCAACGGCTACGGCTCGTACAACCTCATGGACGACGCCAACGTACCCAGCCTGCTGGCGATGCCGTATCTGGGCGCTATGCCAGTCTCGGACCCCATCTACCAGAACACCCGCAAGCTGCTGTTGAGCGACGAGAATCCGTTCTTCTTTAAAGGCAAAGCGGGCGAAGGTATCGGCGGACCCCACGCCGGTATGGATATGATCTGGCCCTTAAGCATCATCATCCGGGGCCTCACCAGCACCAACGACGCCGAAATCCGGCAGTGTCTGCAAATCCTGCAAAAGTCAAATGCGGGCACGGGCTTTATGCACGAGTCGTTCCATAAAGACGACGCGAGCAAGTTCACCCGCAAGTGGTTTGCCTGGGCCAATACCATCTTCGGCGAATTCGTCCTGAAAACCTTCAACGAACGCCGCACGCTATTGTCGTAAGTTCTTCACCACAGAGGCACGGAGTACACGGAGTCTTTATTGCTGACTCGACCAGTTCTTCTGGCGTCACCAACGAACTCCGTGTACTCCGTGCCTCTGTGGTGAAACTTGCCAAGCATCCCCAGCCGAGCGCAGTGCACATCGTACATCGTACATCGTACATTGTTCATTATCAACTCTTATCACCCGCCAGCGTAGCCAGACCTTCGCCGGGTACGTCGCCGGCATGGTGCGGTTCGGGCAGGGTTTTGCCCCGCAAGAAGGAGATCAGGGCGGCTGTGATAATCAACCCCGTTAGTACCCAATAGACGGCCCGCATCCCGGTGAGCTGTGCCACATCGCTCATGGGGTCGGCCTGATGCATGCGGGCATACACATTCCGGGTGCTGTACCAGACCGCGGCGGCCAGCGCAATGCCCACCACCAGCCCCATGTTTCGCATAAAGGCGATGACGCTGCTGGCCACGCCCCGTTGTGGCAAGGGGGCCGCGTTGAGCGCACTGCTGCTGTTGGGCGACTGAAACAGCGCAAAGCCGAAGCTCACCAGCGCCGTTCGCCAGACCACATTGTGCCAGCTCCAGTCGGTTTGAAGGAACGACAGCGAAAAGTAGCCCGCCGCCGCCAGTAACAGCCCCGTACTAGCCAGCCAGCGTGTACTGACCCGGCTCGACAGATACCCACCAATAGGCGCCACGATGCTGAGCGTCAGCGGACCAGCAAGCAACACCAGGCCCGCCGTCTGGGGCGAGAAGCCGAGCAACTGTTGCAGAAAAAACGGGATGATAAACAGGTTGCCGCCCGACGCCATAAACCCCAGCAATGCCGCCAGAATCGCCGACGTATAGGGACGTACCCGGAACAGACTTAATTGCAGCATGGGCGCGGGCGTGCGCGATTCCCAGTAAATAAACAGTGCCAGCAACACGCTGCCCGTCCCCAGCAGCCCCATCACCAGCGGGTTACCCCAGCCGTAGTCGGGCTCCGGGCCGAAGTCGAGGCCGACAAGGAGCGTCACGACGCCCACCAGAAACAACCCCGCTCCGACCAGGTCAAAGGCGCCGCGCGGCTGTCGCACACTAGTCGGCAACACCACCAGCGCCCGCCAGATGGCAATCAGGCCGATGGGTACGTTCACGAAGAAAATACTGGCCCAGCCAAACTTGCCCAGCAGCAACCCACCCACGACCGGCCCCGTACTCGAACCGGCTGCCACGATAGCGCCCATCAGGCCCAGCGCCTGCCCCCGCTCGTTGGGCTGAAACGTGTCGGAAATGATGGCGGGGCCGATGGCAAAGATCATAGCAGCACCCAGCCCTTGCACCACCCGAAAACCGATCAGCGAGCCAATATTCCACGACAGGCCACACAGCAGCGAACCCAGCACAAAGATGCCGAACCCCGTCACGTACATGTTTTTTCGCCCCAGCCAGTCCGACAGTTTGCCCATAATGAGCAACGTGCTGGTTGTCGTGAGCAGGTAGCTCAGCACCACCCACTCCACACTGTCGCCCGCATCGAGCTCGCGCCGGATGGTGGGCAGCGCAATGTTGACGATGCTGCTGTCGAGCGTCGCCATGAACGTACCGAAGGCCAGCGTGGCCAGCACCAGCCATTTGTTGGGGGTTGGGGTCGCGGTGGGTGAAACGGGCGGGTCGGCTATCACAGGCAGCAGTTGGAAACGGTGTTCCTTTCTAACTACCAATTGGGTACGTTGGTTGGTTTACGGCCACATACTCCTTCTTTAGCCCAGTGCCACACCACTATTTTCTCTTCTGCATAAGCTCCTCAAAATCTTCGGCGGCCCAGCCAGGGAGCCCCACCCCAGGGCGCTCAACCAGGAACCGGCCGGTTTTCGTGTCGATGATAATCGTCCGGGTCTCTCTGCCAACCACAGCCTGATACCGCCCATTATCAGGCTGTGGCTGCACTACGGGTTGAGAAGCGGGTTTGTTGGCCATCAGCAGCACCGCTCCCATCGCCAGCACACCCAGGCAGAAGGATTTGGGATCAATCGTAATCGTTTTCATAAGCGAGTCGTGTTTATGTTGTCCTGCTTAGACAACGTACCCACCGATCCGTTTAAATCGAGCAGCGTACTCGTTTGCAACTATTGCTGTCCGAAGCAACCTCTCCATCCTTTTCCGCATCTTGGCGTTACGATGCTCTCTGTCACCTGCAATGCGCCTGAAAGCCTTTTCCCTGCTCCTGCTCATTTTTTGTGGAGCCTGTAGCTCCACCCGCCCCTTCAAAGCGGCCGATGGCACTCCACTTGATACCAGTATTGCCGAGATGCAACGGGTCAACATCAATGGCATCAAACAATTCGTAACCATACGAGGAAGAGATCGACGTAACCCGGTGCTGCTGTGGTTACATGGAGGACCGGGCAACCTGTCGATGCCCTTCTACATGCATTACAATGCGGCTTTAGAAGATTGCTTTACGGTCGTTTATTGGGACCAGCGCGGATCCGGGAAGTCATACTCCTCGCAGATTCCGCCCGAAACCATGACCCTAGATCAATTCGTTGCCGACACGCATGCGTTGACAACATGGCTCAAGCAACGATTCAATCAGCCCCAAATAATATTGGTCGGCCATTCATGGGGCGGATTATTGGGTATGCACGTCATTGCAAAACATCCCAACGATTACCAGGCGTTTATAGCTGTAGCGCCCATTTCAAACGGGCCTCAAAGCGAACATCTGTCGTATGAGTTCGCGCTCAGCAACGCACAGCAAAAACAAGACGGAAGTGCCCTGGAAACGCTGCAACATATCGGCCCGCCCGAAAACGGACTGTATAAAGAGGGGTTAGATGCTCTAAAAAAGCAGCGGAATCTGGTACAGAAGTACGGCGGTGTGGTTCATACGCACCTCAGCATGCCGGGCTCCCAAATCTATCTACGATCTAAAGAATACGGTCTGTTCAGTTTGTTGAAGGCCAATAAGATCCAGCAGCGTTCTTACCCAATGGTGGAGACCCTATGGCCAACAGTCGACCTTAAAAAACAGATCCCAACCGTCAACGTACCGATCTATTTCTGCCTGGGACGCTACGACAACAACTGCCCATCTACCCTGGTGGCGGATTACGTTGAATCCCTAAAAGCGCCTCACAAAGAGCTCATCTGGTTCGAGGAGTCAGCCCACCTCCTCTGCTGGGAAGAGCCGCAAAAATTCAACGCACTTGTGAAGGAAAAGCTGGCAACAGCGATTGCTAAAGCGACGTTAAAATAGCGTTAGCCAAACGACGGGAAACAAGAGCGTCAGGCGTTCAACTGCCTGCGCTTCAGCTTGGGGCCGCTTTAACACCGAAGCTGACGTTGCGATGACGGTGACGGCTATGAGAGGGGCGGTAGAAGGCTTACGAGCAATGGTAAGATAGGCTAAAGAACAAGCGTATGAAAACAATAGCAGTCACAGAAGCAGTGTACGTTGGTGACCACCGGCTACGGATAAACTTTTCGGACGGCACATTACAAGTCGTTGATTTTGGCCCATTTTTAAAAAATCACCCGCACCCACAACATAACAAATACCGCCAATTAGCCAATTTTAAACGCTTCCGCATCGAACGCGGCAATATCGTTTGGGTCGAGACTGGGATTTGATTTTTCCCGTTTCACAACTGCATCAGGGGTACGTTGCTCCGGCGATTTACTAACCCCTGAAAACGTGCGCCCGATGCCAGGCGAAGGCTTCCCGATCGGGCCAGTACCGCTTGTCGGTGGGTAACTCAAGCAACGTACCTGCAAGCGCTTTCAGGCTGTAGGGGCTGCTTTCATTCTCAACGAACGTACCAGATACGACAACGCGGTAACGGTCATCGACCGAAATAACCCCCTTGTCGAAGGCCCGGTGCAGGTTGGGGCAAAGCGCGATACCATTGGTCGGGTGATTGTTGAACGTTCTGGCAAATGGGACGATGTGGCAGGCATCGACCATCGAAAATGAATAGGGTGCCGCTACCCGAACGCCTGTGACGCAACAGGTGTCATCATAAAGCCGCACTACCTCGCGCCGAAACACGGTGTCGCGGGCAAACACTTCGATCTGATATGTTTCGGGGTCAAGCCGCGTTTTTAAATCCTTCAAACGGGTTCTGTACGCTCCGGGCGACTCTTCCAGTATTTCCCGTTTCAGGTCCTCCAGCGGCTTATCGGGCGTAATGGACAAGCTAGCTGTATGGCCGGGGAAGTACGTATCGAGCAGTGTCCGTCGTAAAAGTTGGCGAGTTGTGTCGTTCAACAGCAATTCGGCCAAACTGGAATCAATCTGGGCATAGGCAACGGCCATGCTCAGGTTGGCAAACGTGGTCAGTTTGCCGTTTTGAACCCAAAGTTCACAACCCGGATTCGCTACCAGTTCCCACCAATGACCCTTTTCATTTTTCAGATGAAAAAACGGCAGCGCAAAACCAAGTGTATGTCCACTCACGACGAGACTATTCCAGTTCGATTTAAACAGACTGGTCAGTTCGGGCGTAATCGGTATCTGATTGTCTGTTAGCAGCCCGGCTTCGTAGGCCTGAACGACGGTCAGCAGCAGTACAGGTTTGTGGGGCGCTTTCCCGTCTACTTTACCCACACCCACGTTAAGATGCGAAAAAGCGTAGAGGTAGTACTCCAGAATGGGTTGGGGCATAATTACCGGGGTTTAGCTTCGCAAGGTAGCGACAGTGGGCAATGTGTTACCATCCGCCGCTTCCCTTGCACCTGTACGACGTGCCCTGCGGCAGATGTCGTCCTTTTTGCTTAGTATAGCTGTCACAACCTACTCGTCATCGCTTCGGCGAACTTATTCTATGCGTTCATCTTTCCTTACTGCGGCCCTGCTGTTGCCCGTTTTGGCACTTGGGCAATCGAAGGCGAAAAAAGCCGCCGCCCCCACCGTCGACAAAGACAAACAGACCGTCATCGCCAACCTCAACGGACGGTTTGGCGAATACGCCGGTATCTCCAAACAAATCTGGGACTTCGCCGAATTGGGCTACCAGGAAGAAAAAAGCTCGCTGCTGCTTCAGGAACAGCTCAAAAAAGAAGGCTTCGATGTGCAGGCGGGCGTGGCGGGTATCCCCACGGCCTTCGTCGCCACCTACGGGGCCGGCAAACCCGTGATCGGCATTCTGGGCGAATATGACGCCCTGCCTGGCCTCGCCACTGAAGCCAAACCCGATTTCACGCCCATTGCCGGTCAGAAAGGCGGGCATGGCTGCGGCCACAACCTGTTTGGGACGGCCTCGGTTGCGGCAGCGGTCGAAGTCAAAAACTGGCTTAAAGCCTCGGGCCATGCCGGTACGGTCAAGATTTATGGCTGCCCGGCCGAAGAAGGCGGGGCGGGTAAGGTGTACATGGTGCGCGAAGGCCTGTTCAACGACGTCGACGTGGTGCTGCACTGGCATCCCGGCTCGCAGAACGCCGCCGACGCCGGTACGTCGCTGGCCAATAAAAACGCCAAATTCCGGTTCCGGGGCATTGCAGCCCACGCGGCAGCCTCGCCCGAACGGGGCCGGTCGGCGCTCGACGGCGTGGAGGCGCTGAACTACATGGTGAACATGATGCGCGAACACGTACCCAGCGATACGCGCATTCACTACGTGATCACGAAAGGCGGCGAAGCGCCCAACGTGGTCCCTGCCTTTGCCGAGGTCTATTACTACGCCCGCCATAAAGACCGCGACATCCTGCAAAGTGTCTGGAAACGCATCGAGAATGCCGCCGAAGGAGCCGCCAAAGGCACCGGTACCAAGGTGGAGTGGGAGATTCTGGGCGGTGTTTACAACCTGCTGCCCAACGTCACGCTGGCCGAGGTGATGCACCAGAACCTCAAAACGGTGGGTGGTCTCACCTACACGCCCGAAGAAACCGCGTTCGCCGAAAAAATCCGCAGCACCTTCCCCGACGACCAAAAAGTACCCGTCACCAACGCCGCGCAGATCAAAGATTTCCGCGATGCCTCGGCCAGCGCCACCAGTGGCGGATCCACCGACGTAGGCGACGTAAGCTGGGCGGTGCCGACGGTAGGGCTGCAAACCGCAACCTGGGTGCCGGGGTCGAGCGCGCATAGCTGGCAGTCGACGGCCGCCAGCGGCATGAGCATCGGGCAGAAGGGAATGATCGTCGCGGCCAAAACGCTGGCCCTCACGGCCCTCGATCTCTACAACAACCCCGCGCTGATTGAAAAAGCCCGCGCCGAATGGGTGCAGAAACGCGGCGCCGACTTCAAATACGAAGCCTTACTTGGCGACCGCAAACCCGCTCTGGACTATCGGAAGTAGCCACTTTTCAGAAAGCACTACCAGCCTGAATCTGACCAAAGGTTTCAGCTTGTAGTGCTTTTTATCTTTATCACGGCACGTTCCGGCCTCAATGACAAAAGCCACGGGTTATAGCACAAATCGGATAAACAATAGGGTCTTTGAGCGATTATAGGTAGACATCTATTACTTTGCTCTACCCCGTCGACACACAAGCGGGCAGTCCTTTTTGAACGTACCCAACAGCGCTATGCCCTCTTTTCTGACCTCTACCCAACCGTGGTCTGCTTTTCTTAAAGACACCGACGCCCATCAGCAACTTGCCGAGGCCATTCTGCTTCCTTACGTGAATACCTGCCGCTGGTTTGCTGGAAAAGCCCGTCAGCAAATGGGCATCCGCGTCGATACCGTCCTGGCGCTGGCTGGCACGGGCCAGCAACCCTTTTACCTGCTTATCCTCGATACCCGCTACGCCGACGGCGAACCCGAGCAATACCTGCTCCCGCTGGCGTTCGTTGCCGACCGAACCGACGTACCCGACAAAGGCGTGCTGGTCGAAGCCAATTTTTCGGGTACGCCAGGTACGTTGGTCGACGCCATTTACGTAGCCGGTTTTCGGGAAGCACTCTTCCAGCACATGGCCGCCAATGACACCGTAGATCAGCCCGGAGATTCCGCGTCAGGCAGTTCTGCGTCTGGCGAGTCCGCGTCCGGTACGTTGGTGTTTCAGCGCGGGCGGGGTCTGGTCGACGCCGAAACGGGGGCCACCCTCACCTCGCGCGTTCTGCCAGTCGATTCGAGCAATTCGGCGCTGGTGTTCGGCTATGCTCTGCCGGGTCAACCGTCGGGCGAGCTGTTCTTTCTGAAACTCTACCGGAAACTGTTCGAGCAAACCAACCCGGAGGTCGAGATGGTCGCCTTCCTGACCGAGACGGGCGGCTTTGGGGCCATTCCGGCCTACGCGGGGCGGTTTACGTGGCAACGGTCGGATGAAGCCGGTCGGCAACCCGACATCACGCTCGGCATGATGCAGCGAATGGTCCCCAACGACAAAGACAGTTGGGCCATGACCGGCGATTACCTCAACGATTTCCTGTATGCGGTTCCCAACCGGCTCTTTGCGGTTAAGGAAGATGTCTTCGAGAAAGTAGCGCTTTTGGGGCGGCGTACCGCCGAAATGCACCTGGCCCTCTACGCCAAAACCGACGACCCGGCCTTTCAGTCGGAACCCTTCACCGACGACTACCGCCGCTTCCTGACAGGCCGTTTCTCCGACCTGCTCGAACGCCGTTACGACCTGCTGGTCAACAACTACGACCGCCTCGATGCGCAGGCGCAGCGGCTGGCGTGGGTGTTCATGGAAGCCAAAGAGATGATCGATGATTTCGTGGCCGATTTCCAGACGCGCTGGCTCGGTTCGTGCCGGATTCGCGTGCACGGCGACTACCACCTCGGGCAGGTGCTGGCGGTTGGTGACCACACCGGCCATCGCGACTACGTGGTTATCGACTTCGAAGGCGAGCCCGAAAGCACCATCACCGACCGGAAGATCAAGCATTCGCCGCTGAAAGACGTAGCGGGCATGATTCGGTCGTATCATTACGCCGTGTCGGCCAAGCTGTTCAACTCCGTCGAAACGGAAGGTATCGACCCCGACAAGCTCCAGATCGTTTCGGATCGCTGGTACAAGCTCATCCGCGACACGTACCTGGACGCCTATCTCGACACGTTTGGGTCGCCGCACCCCATGTTTTACGACAATGGCGAGATCAACTACCTACTGCTGATTTACCTGCTCGAAAAAGCGGTGTACGAACTGGGCTACGAGATCAGCTACCGTCCCACCTGGGTGAAAATCCCCTTGAAAGGCATCGTCGACGTGATCCGCGAAATCGAGAAGCTCCAGCCCGGGGGCCACCATCGCCAAATGGCCTCCGCCCCGCTGCATCTTGTGTAACGCATAATGTACAATGCACGATGGACAATGTACAATGCACGATGGACGATGGACAATGCATTGGAACTGGTACTAGTGTTACTACTGCGTCAGCCCCATTGTACATTGTACATTGTACATTATTCATTCTCTTCCCATGAGCTACTTTACCGACAAAACGATACTTGTCACCGGCGCCGGGTCGGGGATTGGGCGCGAACTCGCCCGGCAGGCGGTTGAGCGGGGGGCTACCGTTATTGCTACGGATATCAACGAGGTTACCCTCGCCGAAACGCAGCAACTGGCGGGTGGATCATTGACAACGTACCGGCTCGACGTGAGCGATGCCACGGCGATTCTGTCGTTTGCGGCGTCGGTCATCCCGACGCTCGCCCCGGAAAGGCCCCTGATTCTGGTAAACAACGCGGGCGTCGCGCTTGCCAGTGGCCCGTTTTCCCAAACCGACCTGATTGATTTCGAGTGGTTGCTGAGTATCAACCTGATGGGTGTGATTCGGATGACGAAAGCGTTTCTGCCGTTTATGCAGCAGCACAACCGGGGGCAGGTCGTCAATCTCAGTAGTGTATTTGGGCTGGCGGGGGTCGAAAACCAGTCGGCCTACTGCACGGCCAAATTCGGAGTACGTGGCTTCTCCGACGTGCTACGGATGGAACTGCTCGACACGGGTATCGGGGTCACTTGCGTGCATCCGGGCGGTATTAAAACCAATATTGCCGCTAGTGCCCGGCTTGGCCAGAGCGGTTTCGTGACCGAAGCCATGCACAAACAGGGGACGGCCAGTTTCGCCGACGCCGCGAAAACAACACCCCAACGGGCTGCCACCATCATTATGGAGGGCATTGAACGCCGTAAAGCCCGCATTCTCATCGGTGTCGACGCTCAGCAGATTGAGTGGGTCACGCGGCTATTCCCAACGCGTTACGTATCCATATTGAAGAGTCGGGTGCAGAAGGTTTTAGGGCAAGCGATGTCTCAATAAGGTGATTTAGGTGCGTTTATTGCTTCAGAATAGATACTGCTCTTTGCCTACTAGGTGTAGTTACCTGCACGTAGTAAAGGCCTGACGGTTTGCCCAGTTGAGCTTTTACAAACACAGACGGCGAACCTATTTTGTCAATATACAAGCTACTGATGTGCCGCCCCTGCGAATCAAAGCAACGTATCGATAGCGGCTCGTCATTTATTCCCCCAATCTCGAGGTTGGCTTCCTCTGTTAGTACAGGATTGCCAAATACGACAACTCGTAATGGCATAGGCTCATCCTGACCATCTGCTTGGTTTACGCGCGCGCCGCCAATGGTCTGCCCTTCTGTCAGCAGATAGAAGCCGCTAGAGACCGACGCTCCCCCATCATCAGTAGCGACGACAGTAATGCCAGCCCGAATTGGAGAGATAGGTGTGCCTGATATAACCCCTGTGGTAGCGTTCAGACTCAACCCTCGCGCTAGATTGCTAGACGTGTAAGTAAATGGTCGGCCTTCAGGGTCGGCAAAGGCATATGCTGTTGCGATCGAGATTGGCACACCAACCGTAGCTGACACAGGCGATGACAGGCCTTCGCCAACTACATAGGGCGGTAAGTTAATGGTCAGAAAAAAGCCGCTGTATGTCGTAGAGCCACCATCATCCGTAGCTCCAATGGTAATGCCATACCGCCCCCCACCCAGAACCTTCCCGGAAATGATCCCCGTATTACTATCCAGATTCAGCCCAGATGGCAAAGAACTGGAGCTGTAGCTAAGTGGCCTCCCCTCTGGATCGGAAAACGCATAGGCCGTAGGAATCGACAAGAAAGCCCCACTTAGGCGGATCAGAGGTGTTTGCAATCCACCAATAATGACAGGAGGAAGATTAGTGGGCGGATCAGTGTTGACCAGCAAGTAGAAACCACTGTAAATTGTATGGCCTCCATCATCCGTAGCTCCAATAGTAATGCCCCACTGACCTAATAGCGTAGGTGTACCAGATAGCACACCTGTGGTCGGATTCAGACTCAGGCCGACAGGCAGTGGACTAGATGTAAAGGTGAGAGGCCGACCTTCGGGATCGCCAAAAGACGAGGCAGTTGAAATTGATATAGGCGTATTCACCGTAACGGATTTGGGCGAACTCAGGCCAATACCCAATACATATGGCGGCAAATTGATAGCTGGATTGAGCGCAACGTCAAGGTAAAACCCATTGTATTCTACCGCATCAGTCTGTTTGTTTCTAGCTGCCACTGTGATGCCAAACCGACCAGGATTTGCAGGCACACCCGATATAAGTCCAGAAGTCGCGTCCAAAGTCAGGCCGAGAGGCAGACTGCCTGACGAAAAAGTAAGATACCCATTTTGGCTACCATAAAACGCCCCTGCTGTAGTTGTCGAAAAAGGTATACCTACCATTGCTGACTGGGGGGACGTGATGCCCGCCGCATTCTTGACGTGCAAATAAAAACCGGAATAAGCCCTGTTGCCCTCGTTGTCAGTGGCCACGACTGTAATACCAAAAAGCCCGGCCATTGGCGGCCTGCCAGTAATAATGCCACTACCAGCATCGATAGTAAGCCCATCGGTAGTAATGCCACCCAGTATATACGTCAGTGCCCCACCGTCTGGATCCGCAAAGGCATAAGCTGTTGGAATAGTGAGGTCAACACCTCTAACTGTATACATATTTTTCGGGGTAATACCCTCACCCACTTCATAGGGCGGATAACCAGTTGACGAGTTTCGTACAACAGGTTGCAGGGTGTCGATTCGGCTATATGCAGACTGCTGAACAGTGACATTCGCAGGATCGCCACTGAAACTAGATGCATACGTTTCAGCAGAAAAAAAACATGAAACTATTTCTAAGAGTAGAAGGAAAAGTGAACGCATATCTGTTGGGTTGGCCTTCGACAACATCTGGATCAAACTATGATATACTACATAAATTTCAACATTTCCTACTATTTGTATATATTTTCTGTCAAAAAACTCACATTTACTCTACATACAAACTAAGCCTGGTTCAAGCTGAAAGGCGTGTAGTACCGAGATGCATCTCGGTACTACACGCCTTTCAGCTTGAACCAGGCTTAGTTTGTGTTCTTACCCAATCCAGCTAAACTCGTAGGCTAGGGAGGGCGTTTTGGTGCGCTCGGCCACGCGGGTCAGGCGGGCAGGTAAGGCCATCAGGTAATCGCGGGCGCGCTGTGCTTCGTCGGACAGGTCAGCGATGACGTCGATCTTCCAGTCGATCAGCAGTGACTCCAGAATACGGATGTAATCATGCACGGTGTAGACACCCAGGCGCTGGGCGGCATCCGAGAAATGAGCAAACGTCTCGCCGATCTTCACGCCGGTTTCGCGGAGGAAGTGCGCCGGCATCACGATTTTCTTGCGCATCATGTCGTCGAAGGCCAGCATCATGTTGGACGGGTCGAGCGCGAAAATTTCGCTCACAAACGCCTTGTACGCTTTGGCGTGACGCATTTCATCGGCGGCGATTACCCCACATATCTGCGACAGAATGGGACTTCCCGCCTGTTTAGCCAGTGTCGCCGTGCGGCGGTGCGAGAGGTTAGTGGCCAGTTCCTGAAACGACGTGTAGACGAAGTTGCGGTAGGGGTCGCTGCCGGTGCCAATGTCAAAGCCATCGGCAATCAGGTACTGCGTCGATACCTCCATCGCCCGCATATCGACCCGGCCCGACAGGTACAGAAATTTATTGAGCAAATCGCCGTGACGGTTTTCTTCGGCCGTCCAGCCACGTACCCAGCGCGTCCAGCCCTGCCCGTCTTCCTGGTTAACACCCTGCATGCCCATCAGCCACGACTCGTAAGTCGGCAGGGCCTCCTCCGTCACCGTGTCACCAACCAGCACGGCCAGGTAATCGTATGACAACGCGGCCACCTGTTCGCGCAGGTCGCGCAGCTTATCGAAGAACGAAGGCTGCGTCGAGTCGGGTAAAAAATCGGCAGGCTGCCAGTTCGTTTCGATTGGCTTGAGAAACTCGTTCATGAAAGCATCCATTTTGGTGCCAATGAACTGCATCACTTCGGTTCGAAGATTCATTCTTTTCCTTTATAAATGAGGCCTTAACCTCTAACAACTGACGTTCTGCTTGTAAATGATTCGTCAAAGAAAGCATGTAAACAGGCTTGTTACCTATTTTTGGGGCAATGCCACGTTCTTTTAGTCCGTTTCGGTTCGCCAAACGCGGAATCGATTACATCCTTAGCGCCCTGTATCTGGTCTATTTTGGCCTTGTCCTGCTGGTTTTCCATGCCATTCAGGTGCTGACCTTCTGGCTGGGTGGCCGTGCCTGGCAACAGCACGCCGCCGCCGCCATGAATGCCTGCCTGATGTATGGGCAATGGCTCACCGGCTCTACCTCGCGGTTCCGGGTTGCCACCCCACTCCCAACCGACCGACCGCTGATTTTCGTCGCCAACCACCAGAGTCTGTTCGACATTCCGCCCATGGGCTGGTGGCTGCGGGCCTACAAACCGGTGTTTGTGGCGAAAAAAGAGCTGGAATACGGTACGCCCAGTGTGTCGTATAACCTGCGTAAAAGTGGGGCGGCGCTGATTGATCGTCAGGATGCCCGCCAGTCGCTGGGAGAACTGGGCCGACTCGGTGGCCGACTGAAAACCCTGGACTGCTCCGTTATTATCTTTCCCGAAGGCACCCGCAGCCGCGACGGTATGCCGCGCCCATTTGCCGGTGCCGGTCTGGCCATTCTACTCAAAAAAGCGCCCAATTCGCTCATCGTGCCGGTTGCCATTGACGGCACCGGTCGCTTCAACCCCGAGGGCCTATTCCCGCTTCGTTCGTTCAGCCGCCTGTCGTGGACCGTTCTGACGCCCATCGACCCGGCGGGTCTCAACGCCGAGCAGGTTGCCGAGCAGGCCCGGCAAGCCATTGCGGCAACCTTAGAACGTGGGGGTTCCCGGTCGGGTTCCTGACCCGTCGGCAGCATTCGCGTTGTATCTTCGCCTTTCCAACTCACCCAGCTATGCAGCAATACCATGACCTGCTCCGGCATATTCTTGCCAATGGTACCCGCAAAACCGACCGTACCGGCACCGGCACCCTCAGCGTTTTTGGCTACCAGATGCGCTTCGACCTGCAATCGGGCTTTCCATTGCTGACGACCAAAAAGGTCCATACCCGGTCGATCATTCACGAGCTGTTGTGGTTTATCAAGGGCGACACGAATATCAAGTACCTGAAAGACAACGGAGTTAGTATCTGGGATGAGTGGGCCGACGAAAACGGCGACCTCGGCGATGTCTACGGCAAACAATGGCGCAGTTGGGAAACTACCGACGGCCGCCAGATCGATCAGTTGGCCAACGTAATCCGGCAATTAAAACAATCGCCCGACTCTCGCCGGATGATCGTCTCGGCCTGGAACCCCGGCGAGGTCGATCGGATGGCGCTTCCTCCCTGCCATGCTCTGTTCCAGTTCTACGTAGCCCCACCCGACGAAGCCAAAGGTCATACTAAACCGAACGCGGCCCGACCGCAGCTGTCGTGTCAGCTTTACCAGCGGTCGGCCGACGTGTTTCTGGGGGTGCCGTTTAACATTGCCTCCTACGCGCTGCTCACGATGATGATCGCGCAGGAATGTGGCTATGAAGCCCACGAATTTATCTGGACGGGCGGCGATACGCACCTGTACCTGAACCATCTGGAGCAGGTCGATACACAGTTGGCGCGCCCGTTCCGCCCGCTGCCGACGATGCGGCTGAACCCCGCCGTTCGGTCAGTGTTTGATTTTACATACGACGATTTTACCCTGGAAAACTACGACCCCTGGCCGGCCATCAAAGCGCCGGTAGCGGTTTAATCGGGCAGGGATGGCGGGGGTAGCAGGGATGGCAGGGGCGTACCCAGCTACCCCCGCCTTCCCTGCTACCCCCGCCATCCCTGCTCCTTCCCCCTATGCAATTCTTCCTCCACACCAGTTCAGTGGCGACTGATGCCACGGTTTGGCTACTCGTCAAGAACCAGCCGCTGCCCGAAGTCGCGCAGGTCGCGCAGGGCGATTTTACCGGCGATCGTAACGAGACGCTACTCGTCTACGGCGCTGACGGCCACAAGCATTTCATGCTAGGTTTGGGTGAAAGACCCACATCAGACACGTACCTGAAAGCCGTCAGAAAGCTGTTCTACAGCCAGAAAGCAAAATTACCGACGCGTATTGGCATCGACCTGACCGGTACGTTATCGGAAGGGGCCGTGCCAGACCTACTTGAACCGATTGTGCTGGGTGTGCTGGGGGGCGGCTACGACCTGAAACTTTACCAAACCGGAAAAACGGCCCCGGCAGGTTTCTACGGCGAGTCAGGTACGTTGCATCTGACGGTCACGCAGGCCGATTTCACGGCGGCTCAGCGCGCCATTGACCGGGCCACGGTGATTGGTTCAGCCCAACGGGCGATGCTCGATCTGGCCAATGCACCATCCAATTACAAAACGCCCCAAACGCTGGCCGACTGGGCCGTTGCCTCGGGGCGGGCGCATGGCTACAGCGTGACGATTCTCGACCACGACGAACTGGCCCGGCAGGGCTACAACGCCCTATTGAGCGTAGGTCAGGGCAGCGAAAATCCGCCTCTACTGATCATCTGCGACTACAACCCCAGCCAGGCAACCGGCCCCACGGTCGGGTTGGTAGGCAAGGGCGTTACGTTCGATACGGGCGGTATCTCGATCAAACCGTCGACCAACATGCACCTGATGAAGAGCGACATGGGCGGGGCGGCGGCAGTGCTGGGTACGTTGGAAGTCGTAGCACGCCTGCGGTTGCCCATGCGCGTGGTGGGTATCGTGCCTGCTACCGAGAATGTGGTCGATGGCATGGCGACCAAACCCGGCGACGTGATCACCTCGTATCTGGGCAAGACCATCGAGATTATCGATACCGACGCCGAAGGGCGCGTGATTCTGGCCGATGGACTGGGGCACATGGTTCGGCATATTCAGCCCGACGTGCTTATCGATCTGGCCACGCTCACGGGCAACGTCATTGCTGCTCTGGGTTATCAGGCGGGCGGTTTGTTTACCAACAACGATGAGTTATCGACCCAACTGCTCAGGGCGGGCGACGAAACCGGCGAACGGCTCTGGCGGCTCCCGCTCTGGGACGCCTATAAGGATGACCTGACCTCCGATGTAGCCGATGTGAAGAACTTCAGCGGCAAGCCCATCAATGGAGCCATCGCCGCCGCCAAATTTCTGGAAGTCTTTACCGACAATCACCCGCGCTGGGCGCACCTCGACATCGCCGGCATGGCCTTCGCCGACACCGAGTTTGGCCAACAAAAAAACGCTACCGCTTTCGGTATACGTTTGTTGGTAGCGTTCCTGGAAAAATTGGCCGTTACGTACAAGTAGGGGTAGGGCACGTCCCAACCCGCCGTGCCCTGGACTATAGGGGTAGAGCATATCCCTGCGCATCAGTGCACAGCACAACAATCGGGTAGGGACATGCCCTACCCCTACAGCAACCAACTAACCGACGCCAGGCTGACCAGTAGGCCGAGCCCCAGGCCGGCGCCAACCTGCGCCAGCGTGTGGGCGTTGAGTTGCAGGCGGGCGCTCCCGACGAGCCCACTGATCGCGATCAGCCCCACCAGCGGCAGAAACAGATCGGTATCGCCCGATTTGGCCAACAGCCCCGCAATGGCTCCCAGCACGCCGCCAATACCCACGCTGTGCGCGCTGATTTTCCAGTATTGGTTGATGATCCCGACCAGCAGGATAGACAGCGTAATGCCCGCCAGCAATACGCTCACGCCCGGCGACGTAGCCGAAAACAGGCTCATGCGGAAGGCGAAAAAGTACGTTACGCCGGTGTAGATAAAGCCCGTCAGCAGAAACGGCAACCGCCGGTCGGCGCGGTCGGGCATGGTCATGTCGCGCAGGTATCCGATGCGATACAGGTAAAAAATGAGCAGACTCGGAATGGCGAACGTACCCAGAAAGAGCAGCACGAGCACGCTGAAGCGCGCTCCGAGCGAATAGGTATCGACGTTGAGCCGGGCCGGTGCCACATACAGCAGCAACGCAAATAGCCAGGTCGGCATCAGCAACGGATGAAAAACAACGGAAAGGAACTGAGCGAAGCGGGAATTCAAAGCTTAATGTACGATGACCAATGTATGATGTACAATGTGTATCCGACTGTTACTAGTAACTCATTGTACATCGTACATTGTTCCGCAGCAGCGGACCGCATTATACATTACAATTGTTTCCGCAGGCGGGCAACGGGGATGTTGAGTTGCTCGCGGTATTTGGCGACGGTACGGCGGGCGATGTTATAGCCCCGGTCGTTGAGCATTTTCTCGAGCTTGTCGTCCGACAGCGGGTTTACTTTCGGTTCGCTGTCGATCATATCCTTCAGGATATTCTTCACTTCCCGGCTGCTCACATCCTCGCCCGATTCGGTCGAGATACCTTCCGAGAAGAAATATTTGAGGGGGTAAATGCCAAATTCGGTCTGTACGGCTTTGCTGTTGGCCACCCGAGAGATCGTCGACACGTCCATTTCGATCATCTGCGCGATGTCTTTCAGGATCATGGGCCGCAGCTTGGTTTCGTCGCCGGTCAGGAAGAAATCGTATTGATAACGCACGATGGCGTTCATCGTTTTTAGCAGGGTCTGCTGCCGTTGTTTGATAGCGTCGATGAACCACTTGGCCGCGTCGAGCTTCTGCTTGACAAACGTGACCGTTTCTTTCAGCGCCTTGTTCTGTTTGTTGCTCTTGTCGTAGGTATCCAGCATGTCGGCAAACGAGCGGCTGATGCGCAGCTCCGGGGCATTGCGCGAGTTCAGCGATAGCTCCAGCTTGCCGTTGTTGTTCACCAGAATAAAGTCGGGTGTCAGATACGGAGCGGCGTTGTCGTCGCCCTCCACCGAACCCGGCTTGGGGTTCAGCTTGATAATGATGTCGACAACTTTCTTGAGCGACTCATCAGAAATATTGAGCCGCCGCTGAATTTTCTCGTAATGCTTTTTCGAAAACTCCTCGAAGTAGTCTTCGATAATCCGCGTGGCCAGTTGCACGCAGCTATCCGCCTGATCTTTACGTTTCAGTTGCAGCAAGAGACATTCGCGCAGGTCGCGGGCAGCAATGCCCGGCGGGTCAAACGTCTGAATTCTGTGCAGCACGTCTTCAATTTCCTCGGCGTCGACGAAAATGTTCTGCGAGAACGCCAGATCATTCACGATCGCCTGCATGGAGCGGCGGATGTAGCCGTCGCTTTCGATACTGCCCAGCAACTGTAACCCGATAATGCGTTGTTCATCGGTCAGGCGCAGGTAACCAAACTGCTGCATCAGCGAGTCGGTGAGGCTGCTCGACGTGGCCAGCGGCATCTCACGGTCTTCTTCGCCGTAGGCGCCGTCGCCCTGCATTTTGTAACCAGCGAATTCATCATTGGCCAGGTACGTGTCGATGTCTAGGTCGTCGTTGCGCTCACTGTAATCGTCCTGACTGTCAAAGTCATCGTCAAACTCATCTTTCGCCTCAAACTCTTCGTCCTGTCCCTCTTCCAATGCCGGATTAATTTCCAGTTCCTCTTCGATGCGGGTTTCCAACTCGGCGGTGGGAATCTGCAATAGCTTAATGAACTGAATCTGTTGCGGCGAGAGCTTCTGCTGCAACGACTGACTTAAACTTAATTTTTGCATGGAAAAGTTGGCTTTAGCGGATTAGAGACTTTCAGTGTAGATGTCAGGCGTGGGCGCGCACGTGAACGGCCTATCAATTATTAGACCAAAATATGCCAATTATGGCACCATGTCAAGAAAAACCGACACACACTGTTCTGCTCAATTGGCTGGCTCTTTACGCAAAAAAGGCATAAACCGACTGGTTAGTTAAGCCAGTCAGTTTATGCCCAGCGCCTTACCCTAAACCAGCGTTGCCTTCAGCGTGATCTCGATGTTGGGCGAAAGAGCCCGCGAGATAATGCAGTTTTTCTTGGCGTCGTTGGCGATTTCTTCAAACTTCGCCTGATCGATGCCCGGCACGCTGCCCGTCAGTGTCAGCTCAACCGCCGTGATCGTCAGCGTGTCCATATCCATTGACAGAACGGCTTTGGTTTCGAGGTGCGTGGGGGTAAAACCCTGCTGCCCCATCGTTGCGCCGGTTGCCATGGTGAAACAGCCAGCGTGGGCGGCTGCCAGCAGTTCTTCGGGGTTGGTGCCCGCACTGCCGTCTTCGCTCTGAAACCGGGTTTTAAATGAGAAAGGGGTGTTGTTCAGGACGCCGCCCGTTGCCGATAGGGTGCCGGTGCCTTCCTGTAGGCTACCCTCCCAGGTAGCCGATGCTCTGCGCTTAGCTTGTGCCATTGTGTGTGTAAACCGTTTGCGGTTTGGTGTTTGAGGATTGACGTTATCGAAACCGGATTGTCCCAGTAACGTCAACCCTCAAACACCAAACCGCAAACCAAGGTTTTTATCCGGATTGTTTTAGGCCCAAAATGGGTTAACTCAACTAAACGAGATCACCAGTATTATGCGGATTGTAACCCGGAATTTGAAGAAAAGTGACTATCCCGACCTGAAGGAAGCCATGATTGAGTCGTACAGTGGCATCGGCGGGGATTATTGGGAGAAAAATCTGATCGACAAGCTGTTGACCATCTTCCCGACGGGTCAGTTCTGCGTGGAAGTCGACGACAAGGTGGTCGCCTGTGCGCTGGCGATCCGGGTACGTTACGCCGATTTTGGCGACAACCACACCTTCGAGGAAATTACCGGCGAATACACCTTCGACACCCACACCGTCAAAGGCGACTGGCTATATGGCATCGAGGTCTTTGTGCACCCCGACTATCGGGATCTGCGGCTGGGCCGCCGTCTCTACGACGCCCGCAAGGAACTCTGCGAGCAGTTGAACCTGAAAGGCATTCTGGCCGGGGGGCGTATTCCCAACTATCGTAAATACGCCGATGAACTCTCGCCCCGCGAATTCATCAGCAAGGTAAAGCAGAAAGATATCTACGACCCGACGCTGTCGTTTCAGCTGGCCAACGACTTCCACGTGAAGAAGGTCCTGCGTGGTTACCTGCCCGGCGATACCGAATCGAAAGAATACGCCACGCTGCTCGAATGGAACAACATCTACTACGTGGCCGAGAAAGACCGCAAACCCCACACCGACTCCATTATCCGGCTGGGCGTGGTACAGTGGCAAATGCGGCACTTCCCGAATCTGCAATCGTTCTTCGATCAGGTTGAGTTTTTTGTCGACGTGGTCTCCGACTACAAAGCCGATTTTCTGGTGCTGCCCGAGTTCTTCAACACACCGCTGATGGTGCAGTTCCGCGACATGCCCGAGCCGCAGGCCATCCGCGAGCTGGCGCAGTATACCGAACAGGTACGTGACAGACTGGCGCAATTTGCCATTTCCTACAACGTCAATATTGTGGGTGGATCTATGCCGCTCATCGACGATGGGAAGCTCTACAACGTGGCCTACCTCTGCCGCCGCGATGGTTCGTATGAAGAGTACCGCAAGGTTCATATTACGCCCAACGAGGTGAAATACTACGGCATGGTGGGCGGCTACGAGATCAAAGCCATCGACACCGACTGCGGCAAGGTGGGCATGATGATCTGCTACGACGTGGAGTTTCCCGAACTGGGTCGCATTCTGGCCGCGCAGGGGGCTCAAATCATCTTCGTGCCCTTCCTGACCGACACCCAGAATGGCTACTACCGCGTGCGGAACTGCGCACAGGCGCGGGCGATCGAAAACGAGTGTTATGTGGCCATTTCGGGCTGCGTGGGGAACCTGCCCAACGTACCCAACACCGACATTCACTACGCGCAGTCGGCCGTGTTTACGCCGTCTGATTTCCAGTTCCCGAACAACGCCATCAAGGCCGAAGCCACGACCAATACCGAGATGGTGCTCTTTGCCGATGTCGACGTGTCGCTGCTGAAGGAACTGCACGAATACGGATCGGTACAAAACCTGAAAGACCGCCGCACGGACCTTTACGAAGTGACGATCAAGCGCCCGTCGAAACGTACCGCCAAAAAAGCCTCGCACGACAACGACCCCGAGCATGTGGCTCCCGTGATCGTGGTATCGGAATAGGTAGGGGACCGTTATTTTTTTGTTAACCCAAAAGCTACTACTGTTCTCGAAAGGAATACTAGTAGCTTTTTTATTTACTTGCGCTAAACCTTTCCGGTCGGTCTTATCTAAGAAAAACCTGGGCAATAGCGCCCAGCTTAACCTTCTACTGCCTATCGCTCATGCTTACGTTCTTCACCAAAACACCCATTCGGGGTCTGGCTCTGGTGGCAGCGAGTGCTGTCTTGCTCGCCAACTGCAGCAGTTCCACGATCATCAACAGCCAGCCTACCGGGGCCAAACTCTACGTTAACGGCCAGTATAAAGGCACAACGCCCTACCAGTACAGCGATACCAAAATCGTTGGTAGCGTTACCGACCTCCGCCTCGAAAAAGACGGGTTCGAGCCGCTGCAATTACCGTTGGTTCGCAACGAACGGGCCGACGCCGGAGCTATCGTGGGTGGTGTTTTTCTGCTCTTCCCGTTTCTCTGGACGATGAAGTACGACCCCGATCATACCTACGAACTGCGCCCGCTGGCAGGCAACGAACAGCCCGCGACTACACCACCGGCTTCAACCGCCGCGCCGTTGTATGGCGTTGCGCCTGAGGCTACCAAAACGCAGACCAAAGCCGATCGCCTGCGCGAGCTCAAAAAACTGTTCGATGAGAAGATTCTGACGGAGAAAGAATACGAAGCTGAAAAGAAGAAGATTCTGGATAGCAGCGAGTACTAGCACTTATTGAATGCTACACAAAACGCTACTGGTCAGCAATTTCCCTCAATAAGGAATTGCCGACCAGTAGCGTTGTTAGTTCCTGGCCCGCCGTCGGCGCGTTGCGGACCCTATCCATCGGTCAAGCGCAGCTCCGATAGCAATACCAAGGCTGTAGCAAAGCAGATCGCTCCACAAGAAGCCAAAACCCAACACCAGCCCGCCCAGCCGGGTGGCGCGCAGGCTGTCGATCCAGGGGGCGTGATAGAGTTGGCTACCCTCAATACCAAAAGCGAACAAGATCGCCAACAACGCGATAGTTTTCGTCGGCTGCCGATTGAGCAGTGTGGCAAACCCCAAAAACACCATCAACGCCCACAGGACATCACCCACGTAGGTGCGAACGAAGGGCGGCAAACTCGCCGAACCATGCCGGGACGCCAACCCCACCAGCAGCACAACCACAATCAGGAGGGTATAGACAAGCCGGTTCCGTTCGGTTGCTCCTTTCATTACCGCAACACCCGGCTAACTTCCAGGGGGCGATCGGTCGAGAGCATATCGGCACCGGCGGCTGTCCACTCTTTGTACAGGTTATCGCCTTTGGCGGCAGCCTGCTTGTCGAGGTTGCCCAACGTACCCAGAATGGTAGCGATGCCTTTTTCGTGCAGGAACCCATACAGGCTCGGCTCCGGTGTGCGGGTGCCCACAAACGCCAGCATCCGGTTGTCGGGGATGCCCAGTTCGCGCAGTCGGTTATATTCGTCGGGGTTGCGGATCGTAACGGAGATCATCAGATCGGGTGCCAGTTGATGGACGAGCGCTGCATCCTTGGCGTTGTACGTGATGATGGCCACGTTCAATTCGGTCTTGGTGGCACGTACCTGCTCAATTACTTTCGCAAACGACACGTTGCGCTTCACGTCGAGCGTAAACAGCACGTTGGAGCGCCCCCAGGTCAGAATCTGGTTGAGCGTTGGTACGCGGAAAGCCGTGGGGTTGCCAAAATTATCTTCCAGCTTTACCTGCTGCACCTCGGCATAGGTATGGTCGATAAGTTTGCCGGTGCCGGTGGTCGTGCGGTCGAGGGTGGCGTCGTGCATCATTACCAACACACTATCTTTGGTCAGATCAATATCGCATTCAATCACCGCCGGCGCCTCCTGACGGCCAATTTGTTGGGCGACATACGCAAACGATTCGAGACAGTTTTCGGGATAGCCGCGCAGATCTCCCCCGCCCCGGTGTACCGAAATGAGTGGCGGCTGCCCTGCCTTGAACCGAAAGCGCTCGGCCGACAGTTCAGCCTTTCCAGACGGCGACAACCGGGGCGAACAGGCGACCGCCAGCCCCAGCAAGCCCGCCAAAAGAAACGTGTTTTTCATGGGGGCGAAATTAAGAGCCGCCGCGCAAAGGCAACGTACCTGGCAACCGAAACACACAATCAACCTAAACCGGGCCGCTCAGTCACGTTCCAAAAAGAGCGAGGGTTTTTCACTACTTTTACTTTCTATCTATCGGCGCCATTAACCTCATATGTTGGCCTGACAGGTCACCACACTGGATACACCCTTTTATTTAGCGGTTAGCCCCTTTTCACTATGACGTTTACCGATTACCTACTCACCAAAAAGATAGAACCGGCTCAATTTGCCAGAGAAGACCCTGCGACATATACGGAGTGGAATCGGCTCTTTGAGCAGATGGGCCCGGCGAGTTTTACCGTTTACAAAAAATTTCTACTTAACAAAACAAGGCGTAAATACTTATTGCGTTAATTTATAGTTGTATAGTTAGGCTAGTCAACTTAGCCTGTTTCGGTTTAACCCATACCTTATCCATCACACGTATGAGCCTCACACTAGGAGAACTAAAGGGGATTAATGATGCCTTAATTAACTTGTTGAAAGCGCAGGGGCTTGTCGATTCAGATACCCTCCTGGAAGCAACGCGCACCCCGAAAGGGCGTAGAGAGTTGGCGGAAACGATCGGAATCGATGGCTCCGTAATTCTGGAACTAGCCAACCGCGCTGACCTTGCCCGCATCAAAGGCATTGGCCGCGTCTACAGCGATTTGATGGAAGAAGCGGGCGTTGACACCGTAAAAGAATTAGCCAAACGCGTCCCGGAGAACCTGCACGCCAAGCTCGTCGAAATCAACAGCGTACGTCAGCTGACGCAGCGCCCCCCTTCGGCTGAGCAGGTGGCTGGATTTGTTGAACAGGCCAAGAGTTTGCCGCCCATGCTGGAATACTAGTCCTAGTCCCTGACGACGCACCTCTTCGGCTGTTACCATTCCGCAACGAACGCGCCCGAATGACGAACTGAATAAACCCTCGATGCCAGCATCGGGGGTTTTGCGTTTATTAAACTATCGACCTGCTCCATCGCGTTTGAGCCGTCGAAGATCAGGTGCCGGGCCACCACCCGCTGTTGCAGTTGTTGCCAATCGCGGAGGGCGTTGCGGCGCAGCACCACGTAATCGACCACCGCCGGTAGTTGCCAGTGTCGATAGGGGCTCAGCCGATTTACCAGCAACAGGCTGCGCCCCTCCCACACCAGCAGCGAGACATCGGGCGTATGGTGGTAGGTTGGTAACGCTGCTATCGTATCGGCCAGCAAACTGCCCGTCTGAACCTGCCGGACGCCCCACGAATCCAGCGCATTTTTAAGATAAAACTCGTACAGACGTGGGTTGGTCTGCCAGTCGGCATCGGTAAGCAATTGGGTCTGTCGGCCCGCGGTGAGGCTGACCGTCGTTTTACGGGGCTGATAATGCACTACGAGCCGCCGTTGCCCGGCCTGCTGCCACACGTCGTAACCGGTTAGCAGCACCAGCCCAAAGGCCGTCCAGGCGATCAGTTGCACATAACGGCGATGCCGCGTGAGCACCGCCATACCGGCCAAAGCAATCAGCAAATACATCAGCCCGACGGCCAGCGGCGAAGGCCAGAATCCACCAAAGGTGGCACCGGGCAGGTGCCCTACCCAATCGACAGCCGCGTTCAGCAGCCAGGCTACCTGCCGCAGCAGCCAGCCTAGGCCATCGCCTAGCCCAGGTACGTAGCCAAACGCCACGGTGAGCACGGCCAAGGGCACCAGCAGCGTAGACAGCAACGCCACAGCCGGGTTGGCTAGCAGAAAATAGACCGGAAACGCGTGGAAGTAATACAGCGACAAGGGTAACGCAACCAGTTGGGCCGCTACCGCCACCATCGATAGCTCCCACAACCAGTTGGCTACGCGCGTTTGGGGTCGCCAGAGTTTAATAAACTGCGGTGCCCAGGCACCAATGCCCAAGATGGACAGGTAGGACAATTGAAACCCAACCGAAAAAGCAGCGTAGGGATCGTAGACCAGCACGAAGAAGGCCGAAGCGCCAAGCGTGTTCATCAGGCTTTGGGTGCGGTTGAAGCCACCTGCCAGCAGCAGATAGGTAAACATCACTGCCGATCGTAGCACGGGCGCCGACAAGCCGGTTGTCAGAGCATAGAACCACAGTACGCTCAGCTTGAGCCCAATCACCCACCAACTATTACCCTGCCCCGGTGCCAGCCATGTCAGTAAACCGCTGAGCACGATAAACAGAATGCCAACGTGCATACCCGAAACCGACAGAATATGCACGGCGCCAGCAGCGGCGTACGTCTCGTATTGCACCGGGTCGAGGTCGTCGCGGGTACCCAGAAACATGGCGTTGATAAGGCCATATTCAGCCCGCGAACCCACCTTCTGCGTCAGCAGGCTATCAGCCCACGCGTTGACCCGGTAAGCCAGCGCCGTAAGCCGATTGGGCGGGTCGTAGTCAATGACGCGCCGTTGCCACGGGCGCAGGTACTGCTGATGGTAGATACCGCGCCGGCTCAGAAACCGGCGATAATCGAACTCGGCGGGGTTGAGTGGCGGATCAGCCAGGCGCGGCGGGCGCAGCACCAGCCAGACGTCACCGTAGCGTGGCGTAGCCGTTGGCGCAAGCGAATCGCCTTTGTCGAGGTAGGCTACTACCCGGCCACTTACGGGACGGTAGCCCGTAGCATCGTGGTTGTCCCACCGGCCACGACGCAGTTCCAGTTCGACCTTAATGGTTTTGGCCCGCGTCTCAGGAAGGTTCGTGATGACGGCTTCGTAGGCATCGGGCGGCCGGGGTACGTTCAGGAGGTTATCGGGCCGATGGGCGGGTGTATGCGCATACAGCAACCCCCAACCGAGGGAGGCGATCAGGCCCAGCAAGGCAAAGCCCTGCACCAGATCCAGTGGCTTGATGGTTTTCCGTTCGTTCCGGCGCAGGCGAAGCAGGTACAGCCCCAGACAGCCGACACCGAAGGTGATGGCCCAATAGGGCGAAACAGCCGGCCAGGCTTCGGCCAGCACGATGCCGACGAGCAACGCAGCAACGTACCTGAAGAACGGATAGCCCCGCATATACCGCTACCGGCGTTCGGTGGGTTGTGACCCTGCCGCCTGCTCGCCACCCGCGCCCGATTGAGGCGGTTTGTTTTCTGGCGAACGGGTTTCCGACATCTGTTCGCTGGGCATTCGTTTGCCGGGTAGCACCATTTTAACGTGCTGAATCCCGCATTCGTCAAACTGAGGGCCTACCGGCACGAAGCCAAAGCCCTCATACAGCGGCATGGCCGACAGTTGGGCGTGCAGATAAATGCTTTCGATGGGTTCGGGCTGCTGGCTGAACACGTCGTTCAATACCGTCTGTACCAGCGCCTGCCCTACGCCCTTGCGGCGGGCCGAAGCCAGCACGGCAAACCGCTCCAGTTTGACGCCCTTGCTGGTTCGTCGCCAGCGGGCAGTGCCCACCGGCTGATCGTCGAGATACGCCAGGAAGTGCTGACTCTCGGCTTCAAACTCGTCGTATTCGTCTTCGGCAGGTACGTTCTGTTCGTCGACAAACACGACACGGCGGATGTCGAAGGCCGCCTCCATGTCTGTTTTTGAGCGAATTGGCGAAACGTTGATCATATCGGTGAAGTTTTTCAGTTTGCAGTTTACAGTTTTCGGCGGGCCAACGCAAGCCACCTGCCTGTATACCTTCCCCGAAACTGCTCTTCACCGATTATCGAACCAGCACACGTTTGGTGGCCGTTTCGGTGGGCGTGGTGATACGCAGGATATAGATACCGGCCGACAAGCCTGCTCCTGACAGGGAGATCCGGCGGCTCAGCGAGGCCGTGTAGGCCTGCCCTTTCAGCAGCCGCCCACTGGCATCGTACAAACCCGCTTCGAACGGCTGAGCCCCCTTGAACTGCACATCGACGATACTTTCTTCCTGGCTACTGATCGGATTAGGGTAGACCGTTAAGGTCAGTTGCTCTGTTTCGGCCAACTGTACGGCCGAGGTAAGCACCTGCCGCCGTCGGGCACTCAGTTGCAACACGGCTCGCATCCGGTCGCGCTGCCCGGTCGTAAACACATTCATGCAGGCGTCGGGCGTGTAGTCCATGTAGTCCTCGATCAAATTGCGGGTGCGGGTGCCCGTGCACGTTGAGAAGACAGGGCTACAGCTCGTCTCACTCACATTGTTCAGCGACTCGATCACGGGCGTGTCGGCAACGTAGTCGTCGCCACAGCGGGTATCGCCATTCGGGTGCAGCAGCCCAAGCCAATGACCCACTTCGTGCGTGACCGTACGGCCGCAGCAATAGAGCCGACTGGTCACTGTGCCCACGCCAGCCCCGAAGTACCGGTTATCCACCACCAGCCCGTCAATCCGTTCATCGGTTGTGTCGGTCAGACCGGGCAGTGCCGTGGCATCGACGGTTGGAAACTGTCCATATCCCAGATACCGCGTCGCCGAGTTGGGGCACACCCATAAGTTGAGGTATCGGTTGGTGGGCCAGTATATCAGGTTCGACAGGGCGAGTTGGTCCTGATAACTGGTGATGTCGAAGCCGGACCGGGTTGTATAGGTTCGGGTGATGCCGTTGGTTGGCAGGCCGTTGGGATCGGTCGTCGCCAGGAAAAACTCAATGCCCGTATCCACCGCCAGCGGATTGGTTGAACTGCCGCCCGGCGTCCCGGCAATTTTGCGGTAATCTTCGTTCAACACCCGAATCTGCGACAGAATCTGTTCGTCGGAGATGTTCGGGTTGTTGGCGCCACCAATGGTGTTGTTAGCGTTGTTATGCACGACATGCACCACCACCGGAATGCGGTAAACTTCTTCATCGGTACCGCGAGCCCGGCTGTTGATCATGCCAAACATACGTACCTGCTGATTCAGCGCGTCGATGCGTTGCTTTCGCTGGGGGAAGCGTTGTTGCAACTGCCGTTCGACAAGCTCCGACGCACATTCCCGCAGGGGTTCATCGATGGTCGTCGTCTGGGCCAGTGCCGCATTGCCCCATGCCCCCACCCACAAAAAAAGGCCGGCCAAACCGACCCAGGAATTAGTTTCGAGTTTTGAATTTCGCGTTTTCGGTTGTGCGACATGACCAGCATGACAGCGTAACCAAAAACATGAAACCCAAAACTCGAAACTCGAAACTCGTTTATTGTCCTGCTTTTTCATAAGCATTGATGATCGCTTTCACTAGGCGGTGACGAACCACGTCTCGCCCATCCAACTCGACAAAAGCGATGCCGGGGATGTCACGCAAAATACCAATCGACTCCGACAGACCCGATTTCTGGTGCTTGGGCAAGTCGATCTGCGACCGGTCGCCGGTGATGATCGCCTTCGAGCTGGGGCCCATCCGGGTCAGGAACATCTTCATCTGCATCGCCGTCGTGTTCTGGGCTTCGTCGAGCAGGATAAACGCGTTGTTGAGCGTTCGGCCCCGCATATACGCCAGCGGTGCAATTTCGATGGTCCGGTTTTCCAGATAGTACTTCAGCTTCTCGGCGGGAATCATATCGTCGAGGGCATCGTAGATGGGGCGCAGGTAAGGGTCGATCTTCTCTTTCAGATCGCCGGGCAGAAAACCGAGGTTTTCGCCGGCCTCCACCGCCGGGCGGGTGATAATGATCTTCCGTACTTCCTTGTTTTTCAACGCCCGCACCGCCAGCGCCACCGCCGTATAGGTTTTACCCGTACCTGCCGGGCCGATCGCAAACACCAGGTCATTCTTCTCTGCCGCCTCGACCAGCTTTTTCATGTTGGCGGTCTTGGCCCGAACTACAATGCCCTTGGTGCCATACACCAGCACTTCATCGTCAGACACCGGTACGCTGTTCTGATCCGATTCGTTGCCGCCGCTCAGGTACGTTTGCACATTTTCGTGGGTAAGCTTGCCGTACCGCTGATAATGCTGCATCAGCGATTCCAGAATGTCGGTGATGCGGGAGATTTCGGGCGTGGTACCCTTGATACGTATTTCGTTTCCGCGCGAAATGATCTTGCTCATCGGGAAGGCGGCGGCCACTTCCTTGATGTTATTATTCTCGACGCCCAGGAAATCGATAAGCGAGACGTCGCTGTCGAGTGTGATGATTTTTTCGACCAAACTGATTCGGATGGATTAAGGACGCTGACCATCAGGCACTGGGCTCCGCCTCACGAATGGGCCGGTTTCCAGTTTCCAACAGCAGGCATCCAGGTTGCATGTTGACTGGCTGAATATACTGAATCAACGTACCCAGACAACATTTTCCACGAAAAAATGGATCAATAACCAGCCCGCCAAGCCGTATAATAAGCGTACCGAAAAAAGCTGAAATAATCCTATCCTGTAACTTATCTTTCTGGCTGTCAAATGACCCAGTGGCCTGACTACCCGGGAATTACTTAGTTACCTATCTATCCTTTTTCATGTGAAATAAACGTCGATTTTTTTAATCACCTTGAAGTCTTTTAGCGTCAGTTGATTACCCACCGTATGTTACCAGTCGCGACCCTTTAGGCCGTTTTGCAGCTTGCCTCAAGGCCCTACTTCTGCGTATACTTGCATTACTATGGACACCAACAGCGGAGCACCCCGCCCGAATAATAATTTCAGAAAAAATCCAGCCCAAAGCGGTCCCAACGCGTTCGTTAGCGGGCGGCAGTCGGGCGGCGGCAATCGCTTTCTCGACAGTGGCCTGGGGAAATTGCCTCCGCAGGCGGTTGATCTGGAAGAAGCGGTGCTGGGTGCGCTGATGATTGAGAAAGACGCCCTGTCGGCGGTGGTGGATCTGCTAAAGCCCGAAACGTTCTACACGCCGGCGCACCAGACCATCTACAAGGCAATTCTGACGCTCTTCTCCAATTCGGAGCCGATCGACCTGCTGACCGTCACGCAGCAGCTGCGCAAGACTGGCGAGATCGAGCTGGTTGGCGGTGGTGGCTATATCTCGCAACTGACGCTCCGGGTTAACTCGGCCGCCAACATCGAATACCACGCCCGGATCATCACCGAGCAGGCCCTGAAACGAGGCCTGATTTCGATGGCTTCCGAGATTCAGAAAGACGCCTTCGAAGACACGACCGACGTCTTTACGTTGCTCGACCGCACCGAGCGCGATCTGTTTCAACTGACCGAATCGAACATCCGCAAGACCGTCTCCGACATGCGCTCCATCGTGAGCGAGGCTTTGAAGGAGATGGAGACCAAGAAGAATCAGGAAGGGCTCACCGGAGTGCCCTCCGGCTTCACGGCCCTCGACCGACTTACATCCGGTTGGCAACCCACTGAACTCGTTATCCTGGCAGCACGTCCCGCAATGGGCAAGTGTCTGGGTAAAGGCACCAAGGTTGTCATGTTTGATGGCTCATTGCGAAAAGTAGAAGACGTTCAGGAGGGCGACCTGCTCATGGGCGATGACTCAACCCCCCGCACGGTGTTGTCGATTGCGCGGGGCCGAGAGCGCATGTACTGGATTCGCCAAAACAAAGGCATCGATTATCGAGTCAACGAAAGCCACATCCTGTCGCTGAAGCGCTCGCGGAATGAAGGTGGCCATACCAAAGGCGACGTACTCAACATATCGGTACGTGAATATCTGACCAAATCCGAGAAATTTAAGAGCAATTACAAAGGCTATAAAGTAGCCGTTGAGTTTCCTGAGCAAGCCGTTAGCCTCGACCCTTATTTCGTGGGCCTATGGCTCGGCGACGGCCATAGCTATAGCTCGCGCATTACGAACGTCGATGCGGAAGTCGTTGAATTTATGCAGGAGTATGCCGATACCCTTGGTCTGCAACTGGTGACCTATCAGCAGGCGGGTAAAACGCCTAATCATGCTATCACGACGGGGCAACGGGGCGGCGCGAGATCGGTTTTTAGCTTGCAGGATGAATTGCGTGGCCTGACCATGCTCGAAAACAAACACATTCCTCGAACGTACCTGATCAACTCGAAAGCCAATCGACTCAGGCTCTTGGCGGGTCTGATCGACAGCGACGGGCATTATCAACGCGAATTCAACTGTTACGAAATCACCCAGAAGAATAAAGCCCTAGCTGAGCAGGTCAAATACCTATGTGATACGCTGGGCTTCCGCTGTTCGCTGGTTGAGAAACAGGCAACGATCGCAGCGCGAGGCTACTCATCAACGGTGTATCGTCTACGGATTTTCGGTAATTTGGATTCGATTCCTGTTCGGATTGAACGCAAAAAAGCCCGCCCACTGCAAGCACGAGCCGATTGGCGCGTAACCGGGATCACGGTCGAGTACGATCAGGAAGACGATTATTACGGTTTCACTATCGACGGCAACCACCTGTTCCTGCTCGAAGACATGACCGTCACGCACAACACCGCTTTTGTGGTGTCGGCGCTGCGAAACGCGGCCGTAGATCATGGTAAGCCGGTGGCGATTTTCTCGCTGGAGATGTCGTCGGTGCAGTTGGTCAATCGTCTGATTTCGGCGGAAGCGGAGATCGATTCAGAGAAAATTCGGAAGGGAAATCTGGCGCCGCACGAGTGGCAGCAGTTGCACCACAAGATTCAGCGCCTGACTGAAGCCCCGATCTATATCGATGATACCCCCGCCCTGTCCATTCTGGAACTGCGGGCCAAATGCCGCCGTCTGAAAGCGCAGCACGATATTCAGATGGTGGTGATCGACTACCTTCAACTGATGACGGGCGACAACAGCAAGGGCAGCAACCGTGAACAGGAAATCGCCTCGATCTCACGGGCGTTGAAGAACCTGGCCAAGGAGCTGAACGTACCCGTGATTGCCCTGTCGCAGTTGAGCCGGGCCGTGGAAACACGGGGTGGCGACAAGAAACCCCAACTCTCCGATCTTCGGGAATCGGGGTCTATCGAGCAGGATGCCGACATGGTTATGTTCCTGTACCGTCCTGAATACTACAACATTACGCAGGACGAAGCAGGTAACTCGACAGCCGGTATCGGCGAGGTGATCGTGGCCAAAAACCGGTCGGGCTCGCTGGATACCATTCAGTTACGCTTCGTGAACCGGTTCACCAAATTCTGCGATCTCGACAGCTACTTTACGCCGCTACCGGGTGGCGGTGGCTTCCCCGATGGGGTGTCGGGCATGAGCAGCTTCGAGGCTCCTACCCTACCGCCGCCGGGTACCATGCCGCCCCTGCCAAGTTCAGGTACGTTGCGCAGCCGGGCCAATGATCTGTCGAACTTCGGCAACGCTGACCCCAATCAGGCCACGCCGTTTTAATGAGTTGAACGCAAAGGGCGCGAAGGATAGCGCAAAGGACGCTAAGTTGCATATGCTCGTTGGTTCGCGTTCTTTGCGCTATCCTTCGCGCCCTTTGCGTTCACAACCAATTCCTTATGAAAAAAGCTTTCCTCTGCGCCCTGTTTGCGTGCCTGTTTTCGCTGCCCAGTCTGGCGCAAACGATTGAGCACATCAACCCGGCTACGTTATCGAAAAGCCCCAATTATTCGCAGGCGGTGGTAACTACTGGTGGGCGTACCATCTACGTATCGGGCATGATCGCGGTTGACAAGGAAGGCAAACTGGTTGGCAAAGGCGATTTTGCCGCGCAGGCCAAACAAGTGCTCAACAACATCAAGCTGGCAGTCGAAGCGGCGGGCGGCACGGTAGCCAACATCGTGAAGATCGACACGTATATGGTCAATATGAACGACCTGGCCACGTACCGAGCCATTCGCCTTGACTTCCTGAAAGATCTCCCCAACAAACCCGCCAGCACGACGGTACAGGTCACGCGATTGGTTCAGGACGATTACCTGCTGGAGGTTGATGCAATTGCGGTTGTCCAGTAAACCATTCATCCACGTGCCAACTAGTAAACCCACCTTATCACGCCGTACGTTTACGGCAGGTCTGGCGGCTACCGGCCTACTCGCCGGTTCGCTCGCTTCCGCTGCTCAGCGCTTAAGCGAATGGACTGCGCCTAACGTACCTAACGACAAACTACTTGTCTACCAGATTTTTACGCGGCTGTTTGGCAACCAGAAAACGACGAATCAGCCGTGGGGTAATCTGGCGGAGAATGGCGTTGGCAAGTTCAACGACATCACCGACAAGGCGCTTCAGGAAATCAAAAAACTAGGCATCTCGCACGTCTGGTACACGGGTGTGATCGAACATGCCACCATGACGGGCTATTCGTCGCTGGGTATCCCGACCGACAATCCGCTGGTGGTGAAAGGCCGGGCCGGATCGCCCTACGCGATCAAGGATTATTACGACGTTGACCCCGATCTGGCCGTCGACGTACGCAACCGAATGGCCGAGTTTGAGGCACTGGTGAAGCGCTCGCACGCCAACGGCCTGAAGGTGATTATCGACTTCGTACCCAACCACGTAGCCCGGCAGTATGCGTCGGACGCCCGCCCCGACGGGGTACGTGACCTCGGCGAAACCGACGATTCGGCGAAGTCCTTCGACCCAAACAATAACTTCTATTACCTCCCCGGACGCGGGACCGCCGACCAGCCTTTTGTGGTGCCATCGGGTGGGCCGCTTCCGCCCAATCTGCTTACGACGCCTTACGAAGAAAACCCCGCCAAGGCTACGGGCAACGACGTGTTCAAGGCGCAGCCCGACGTAAACGACTGGTACGAAACCATCAAGCTCAACTACGGCGTCGACATACAGAACGAACGCAAAACCTACTTCGGCTCGACCGATGCAGACCGGCCCGATACCTGGACCAAGATGCGCGATATCCTGCTGTTCTGGGCAGGTAAAGGTGTCGATGGGTTCCGCTGTGATATGGCCGAAATGGTACCGGTCGAGTTTTGGGGATGGGTGATTCCGCAGATAAAAGCAGCGCGGCCAACACCGCCGGGCAGTTCACCTATTGTCTTCATCGCGGAGATTTACAACCCGGCGCAGTATCGCAACTACATCGAAACGGGCAGGTTTGATTACCTCTATGACAAAGTAGGGCTGTATGATACCGTACGAAAGCTGATGGAAGGCAAGGGCAACACAGCCGAGATCAGCCAATGCCTCGACGGCGAATCAGGCCAACTGGGGCGGCACATGCTGCGTTTCCTGGAAAACCACGACGAGCAGCGCATCGCCTCGCGCTTTTTTGCGGGTGATCCGTGGGCGGCTGTGCCTGCCATGACGCTCTCCGCCACAGCGCAGACAGGCCCGGCCATGCTCTATTTCGGGCAGGAAGTGGGCGTAAACCCGACGCAGGCCGAAGGTTTCCAGGGCGAGGATGGCCGAACAACGATTTTCGATTACTGGGGCATTCCCGAATACCAGGCCTGGACCAACGGCGGCGCCTTCGACGGCGGAAAACTGACGGCCACTCAGCGCAGCCTGCGGCAGTTTTACCAGCAATTGAATCAGCTCGTCAACGGCAGCGAAGCCATCCGGCTGGGTACGTTCCTCGACCTGCGGCAGTATGGCTCATCAGGTACGTCCGCACCGGGTACGTTATTCAGCTACCTGCGGTACACAGCTAAGCAGCGCTTGCTGATCATCTGCAATTTCGACCGCAAACAGGCCGTCAAAACCACGATCACGATCCCGGCAGAAGCGTGGCAGGCGATGAAACAGGTGGGCAACAAGCCGCGTATCTACCGCGACATTTTTCGAACGAAAAGCCAGTTTAAAGGCACCGACAAAGTAGCAGTGACCGTCCCGGCGCTTGGTGTACTGGTGTTATCAATTGGCTAAGTAACGCCGAGATCCAGCCTGTATATTTAACAGATATGTATAATCCATGAATCTGTCTAGCCGTCAATAATCAATTAATAGAATATACTAATCATTACCTAAATGACAAGAAGTTATTACCAAAGTAGCATAGGCAGTTTTTTAACAGAAGATGCATCATCAATTTTTGGAAAACTTGCTGTAAATCATCAACACGATCTGAAAGAAAATCAGAAGAATGCTTGGTCTCAACAAATTAATCTTTTAAAATCACATCTCAATGGCATTCAAGGAACAATCTACTTCGAATTCTCCATACCACGCATGGGAAAACGCGTAGATAATATTCTTATAATTAATAACTTAATTTTCATAATAGAGTTTAAGATTGGTGATACCTATTATTCAAAAAAAGCTCAAAATCAAGCGATAGATTATTGCCTTGATTTGAAAAATTTCCATGAAGGCAGTCATGACAAGATTATCATTCCTATTTTAATTGCAACTAAAGCCCAAGCAGAAATAAACTATATACCGAATGCAATTCACCTCAACAAATGCATACTTTGTAATGAAAGTAATTTTGAAGAAAATTTAAAAAATATTCTAGAAACTCAAGTTCCAGACCAAGGCATAAATATTTCTGATTGGGAAAATAGCACATACAAACCAACTCCAACAATTATAGAGGCGGCGCAAGCACTTTACAAAGGACACAAAGTTGAACAAATCTCTAGAAACGACGCTGGGGCTATAAATCTTTCAAGAACGGCTACCGCAATCAATACTATTATTGAGAACACAAAAGCTAATAAACAAAAATCTATTTGCTTCTTAACAGGAGTTCCAGGGGCCGGAAAAACGCTTGCAGGTTTGAGCATTGCCAACGAACGGCTGAAGGCAGATGAATCTGAACACGCCGTTTTCCTTTCGGGCAATGGCCCTTTGGTTGATGTGTTAAGAGAAGCACTAACTCGCGACTCTGTCGAAACAGCAAGAGCAAATGGAAATAACTTAACACGATCTCACGCAGAAAGGGAAGCAAAAGCATTTATCCAGAATATTCACCATTTCAGAGACGATAACTTAAAAACAGAAAGACCACCTATCGAAAAAGTTGTTGTTTTCGACGAAGCTCAAAGAGCTTGGCAGAAACATCAACTGTCAAAATTCATGAAAGCTAAAAAAGGAATTGAAGCTTTCAACATGTCAGAACCAGAATATTTAATTAGTGTAATGAATCGCCACAAAGAATGGTGTACGATTGTTTGTTTAATTGGTGGCGGCCAAGAAATTAATACAGGAGAGGCTGGCGTCTCTGAATGGATAGAATCATTGAGAAAGAAATTTTGTAACTGGAAAATTTACTGTTCTGACAAAATATTGAGCCAGACAAGTAACTATATATATAATATCGAGATTTTGAATTGGCTCCAAGTAAATGGGAATAAGGTATCTGACTTACATTTAGGAGTTTCGGTGCGTTCATTTAGAAGCGAAAAGGTCGCACTATTAGTAGAACATATTTTAGAAGGCAACAGCGACGAAGCATTTGGTGTCTTTAGTTCAATTAAAGAAAATTATCCAATCTTCATAACACGGCAATTAGAGAAAGCGAAGGAATGGCTAATATTTAAAGCTAAAGGAACTGAACGGATTGGTATTATTGCAAGTTCAGGAGCAAGGCGTTTAAGGAAAGATGGTATATACATCAAAAATGAAATATCATCTGCCGATTGGTTTCTGAATGATGCATATGATGTTCGTTCCTCCTATTACTTAGAAGATGTTGCAACAGAATTTGACATTCAAGGTTTAGAGATAGATTTCACTTGTGTCGCGTGGGACATTAACTTATATTACGACAACGGTTGGAGTTTCCAAAACTTTAAAGGTTCAAAATGGCAAAATATAAACCAAGAGATAGCCAAAAAATATCTCCTTAATTCATACCGTGTTTTGCTAACAAGAGCAAGACAAGGAATGGTAATTTACGTTCCAAGCGTTGATAATTCTGATTGGACAAGGCCAAAACATTTATACGACAAAACTTATGAATTTTTAAAGGGATGTGGATTAACGGAGTTGTAGTAATAAATACAATTGTCAATAATGAGCTATTACATATGAAGCCACAGTAAAGTGCGGCTTTTCCTGCCTCTGTAATTATTGTTCCACCCTACTCCGCCAGCAACGCCCGAAACCACAGGCCAGACTGCTTGATGGTACGCTGCTGCGTGCGGTGGTCGACATACACGAGGCCGAAACGGGGTCGGTAGCCTTCGGCCCATTCAAAGTTGTCGAGCAGCGTCCAGACGAAATAGCCCGTTACGTTAATGCCTTCGGCCTGCGCCTGTAAGACCTGCTTCAGACATTGCTGATGGTAGCCAACGCGCTGAATATCGACCACACGCCCAAACTCGACCTGATCGAAAAAAGCGGCCCCACTTTCGGCCACCATAATCTGCCGGATACCATCGTACTGATTGAACTGCCGCAGGATCGTCAGCATACTCTGGGGATGTACTTCCCAGCCCATTTCCGTAATGTGTTCGACGCCCCGCCGGTTGGGCGACACCTCGCGCCCCCACAGGTACGGCACCAGCAACGAATGCTCGACCACGACGCGGAAGTAATGTTGCAGACCGATCAGGTCGAAATCAAACGCCAGCCGTTCCCAGTCGCCGGGCTGGGCGATGCGCTTCTGGATAGCACCCAGAAACGACAGTTCACGGGTCGGATACCCCAATCCCAGCGACGGTTCGATAAACAGCCGGTTGAGCAGGGCGTCGGCTCGCTGCGCCGCCTGCCAATCGCGTTTACCCGTTGAAAACGGCTCGACGGGGGAGCAGGAAAAGGTAGTGCCTATCACCGCGCCAGGTACGTTGTCGCGAATGAGCCGTCCCCCTTCCGCCTGCGCCAGCGTTGCGTGATGAATGACCGCCGTGACACTCCCGATACTGCGTCGGCCTGGGGCGTGCATACCAGCCAGATAGCCCAGCAGCGTAAACGCTGAGGGTTCGTTGAGCACCAGCCAGTGTTTTACTTTGTGGCTAAATGTCCTGACAATCAGTGTAACATACTCGGTAAACCAGCCGAGTACCTGCCGGTTGGCCCAGCCGCCCCGGTCTTCAAGTGCCTGCGGTAAGTCCCAGTGGTAAAGGCAGATCCAGGGCGTTTGCCCTTGACGCAGGCATTCGTCGATCACCCGGTCATAAAACGCCAGCCCGGCTTCGTTGACCCGGCCCATACCGTCGGGCAGCACGCGTGACCAAGCAATGGAAAAGCGAAACGCGTTGAACCCCATGCTCGCGTGCAGGCCAATATCGTCGGCGTAACGCGAGTAAAAATCACAGGCAGTTTCGGCGGTTTCGCCTGTCTTGATTGCGCCTTTTTTCTGCTGAAATACATCCCAAACCGACGGTCCACGCCCATCGGTTTGGGCAGCCCCTTCAATCTGGAAGGCGGCAGAGGCAGTTCCCCAGGCAAAGTCGGGGCCGAAATCGGCGCGGGTAAACGGGGCAGACAAGGTGGGGCGATTGAGTTTACCCGCAAGTTGGCACGCTTCCGCCAAATGGCTGTTACGCCAATGTTAAACTGATAAAATGCCGATGATCGGCTCCCCGCCTGTTACACGAAACCAATGCGGGCTTTATCGGTAATCTGCCATTTATCGGCCTGCAAGACCAGCTGACCGGGCGCAACAGTCTGAATGCGGCTATTGGGGCCGGGCTGGTTTTCATACAGACAGGCGTCGCTCAGGTACGAATACGGGTCGCTCATCGCCAGCTGCTGGGCCTCGGGCAACTGACTCACCCGGAACATAGCGGTCGAAGGGCTGGTTAGTTCGATTTCATAGACGATGCCGCGTTCGGGCTGATCGAGCAGGCCTGCCAGGCTGAAGCCATTACCCAGGTCGGCCGTGCGGGCGTACAGGCGCTTAGGAGCGGGCGGCGCAGCAGGCATGGCCGGTGGCGCGGGTACAGGTTGCGGGCTGGGCATTTCCGATGAAACGGGCCGTTCGACGGCTGGGCGCTCGCCAGGTACGTTGCCAGGCAGCGGCGGAATAGTAGGTGTGGGTCGCACGTTGGACGGCGGCGGTGTTGGCGTAGCGGGCTGGTTAGGCGCACTCATCTGGCTGCTTCCCGACATGGGCATAGCCGACGGATTGGGCTGGTTGCCATAGCCTTGCCCCTGAATAGGCCGCGGCTGGTTGGCAGGTATTGGATTGGAGGTCGCCTGCGTGGGGTTACCCTGGGGTACGTTTGGCCGGTCGGCGGGCGGACGGTTTTGCGGTGCCTGCGCACTTTGCATCGCCATCAGTTTTTTCTCGGCCATGGTGAGCCGGTTAGCCAGTTCAGCTACGGTGCTGCTGAGCCGATTGTTTTCGTCCTGCAAACCAGCAATGCGGGCATCGTCCCGGTCGCTTTGCACCGCGCCTTTGTTGCCGCCGCCCTGTTGCCGCGTAACTAACAAATACCCCAAACCGAGCAGGTTCAGGATCGACAACCAGAACGCCCTGGTTCCCCAGCCAAAACTACCCGTACTACTCGTTGAGGCAGCCTCTGCGTCGTCGGTCGGCGTAGAGCCTTCCTGCAAGGCAGCCGTTTGCTCATTGAGGGCCGCTTCGGGGTCGGCGCCACCAGCCAGTGCCGTCATTTTGGTCTGGTAGGCCACATAGGAGGCCAGTTGCTTCCGATGCGCGCGCTCAGATCCGCTCGTTACGCGGTTGAGGATGTATTGCCGCAGGCTATCGAGCACGGCCCCTTCGCTGCTGAACTCGTCGGCCGCGAACCCATCGTTCAGTTTGAGGCTGTGCTTCTGAATATCGTTGAGCAGGCCATCGGCTTTTTTGAGGCTATTTTTCTGAATAAACGCCGACAAGTCGCCATACTCAACGCAGTCTTTGCAGGTGGTTTCCTGTGCTTTGGGGAAGGTTTTGGTGTCGGTCGCCAGAAATTCCAGCGTGGCTTTCGCCATACCAAACGTGCCTTTTTCGATGCCTGTCTGCTGTCCCTGCGCCAACGCGGTCGTCGCGAGGGCCAACAGGGTTACGGTCTGGAGTGTCTTCATGGTTGAGGGAGGGTTTTAAACGCAAAGGCGCGAAGGTTGACGCGAAGAACGCAAAGGTTATTAGTTGCTATGAACTTTGCGTTCTTCGCGTCAACCTTCGCGCTCTTCGCGTTACTCTATTCAGCTTGCGATGTGTTTTGATAATTCGTAGAGCGCGTTTTTCAGAGGGAGGAAGAAATACGTTTCTGAAACGGCCTGATTGGGCTCCTGCTCCATGCCCTGCCGGGCCAGCATATAGCTGTCGTAGACGGCACCGCTGCGGGTTACGTCGGGGCCGATCAGGAACGAGAGGTATTGCTCCGGCGTCTGAATCTTGTGCTCGCTGAGGTAATAAGCGATATCGCGGTCGGTGAGGGTCAGTTCCAGGAAACGCTTCACGTTGAGCAACACCGAGTCGTGGAAGGTGCGGTTACCGCTCACCTCGCCAATTTTCGTGCGGCGATACTCGAAGGGCGCGTTGACTACCTGCACGGGCGGGGTGGTCGGTTGCGATCCGTTGTCATACGTACCCAGCGGCTGAGACGCAAAGGGTTGCCGCACCGGCGGACCGGTCTCTACGGGGCTTCCCCAGGTGTTGATCGGTGCCCCAAAACCGGTTTGCGCGGGTGGCGTGTCAGCCGGTTGCGGCAGCGCTTTCTGTTCGAGTGGCGCGTTGCCCCAGTAACAAACCGTCTGACGGCTGCTGTACTTGTCTTTTTCCAACGGACTAGCGTTTTCGAACAGCACAGCCCCGTTGGCGGTCGTTTCCTTCGGATTTTCGCTCATCACCACCTCGAAATCGGGCGGAACGGGCAGGTTTGTATAGGCCCGGAACAGCATTTTCGTGAACTCAATCAGCCGCCGCGACGACCCCAGCATTTTCAGATACTGGCTACCCCGGCCCGTGAAGGTCAGGTAGCGCGGCAGGCTCATCTGGTTGGCCTCGATCAGTTGCACGAGGTGGTACACAATGGCCGAGTAGTGCAGGAAGAGCACAATCCGGAGGGCCGGACGCCCGTCGATAATCGACTGCGTGAACTTATAATGATCGTTGTTGCGGAACAGCAGGCTCACGATATCCTCGGCGCTCAGGTCATTGTTGGCCAGGAACGTGTCGAGGATGGCGTCTTCCGGTGCGGGAGCCTGGCTGAGCGTGCGACGATATTGCAGGTAGTTCAGAATGAATCCGTTGTCTTTCTGATGCGACGGGTGCCCCTGCTGATTCAGCCCACCACCCCAGATGTCGTAACCGGCAAAGCGGAACGAGGTATTGAGGTAGCGGTTCTGCTGTTTCATAAACAGCATGATGTCGGCCGTACCGCCCCCAATATCAACGTTTACGGCATCGGCAAACGATTTGACGCCCTTCGTGACGAGGTAGAAGTGCGGCGCGAGCGATTCGGGCACTGGGTTGGGCCGGAAATACTGCGTGGTTTTGAACACCCGCCGGAACGCCTTCTCCCATTCTTCTACGAGCTTATCCTCCGTGTCGGCCTGCATACTGGTTGGGGCCAGCCACGTGATCTTCGTATCGTTCAGATTGCCCTGATTCAGCAGCACCTTGTTACGCATGAGCAACAGCAACGTTTCGAAAAACGCCCGAACGCGCGGCCGGTTCATGGGGTCGCCGGGCTGATTCTCGAACAGCCATTTCAGGTTCGTTACGTACCGGTTGACGCCCGTGCTGCCCGTTTCCAGGTCAATATTAAACCCGAGGTTGATCTTGTTGAAGAGGTTATCGCCCGCATCGGCCGAGCCCGTTTTTTCATACACCGTCGTGCGAAGCGGGAACGTAAACGGCGAGCCATATTGACTCCCGATGATGGCAGGCACAAACTCGCGACGAATAAACGTCTCGAATTCAACCAGTTGCCCATAGCCCGCCCCTAGCCGATACCGGGCGTAGGGCGTCTGCGCTTCGTAGCCATCGTAGGGCTTGTTGAGCGTCACCATCTGCAGCTCGTCGGCGTCCAGATTCACCTTATCATCGCTGATCGACAAGGTTTTCGGGTCGCTGTTGCCCATGTTGGTGTCCGTGTAGGCCACGTGGGTGTTCGACGTTCCGAAGTCGATGGCAAACGTAAACGGCTTGTAACCGCGCTCGCTGATGATCGTGAACTTGGGCAGCAGCAGGCCCCGGTACGGCATGCCGTTGCGCTGTAGCTGCACCTCCAGCAGATCGAACGCCTGCGGCACTTTGTAGTAATACGACGCCGCCTGCGTGGGTCCCGATTTGGGCGTGCGGTGTTCCGGTGCGGCCACCACGAGCGGCTGGTTGTTGACGACCTGCTCGAACTGGAAAAATCGCACCGACCGCGCCGCGTGGAAGTTGGCTTCGTCTTTACTACCGTCAAGCAACATCACCGTATACTCGTTCAGCGCTTGTAGAGCCGGGTCAGGCACCGTAATGCGGTAGAACGGGAAACAGGCCAGCCCCGCCCGGAATTCGAGCATGGTATCGGAGTTGCCGAGGTTGTATTCTTTGCGGAAGGTGACGGTGCGGTTGTTCCGAATCGGGATCGCCAGCGACGCAATGATGATACGGTCGAGGCCCCGATCTTCGGTACGCAGCGTCAGTTGCCGGGCCAGATCCTCCATGCGGAAGAAGTTGAAATACTCTTTCCGAACGGGCAGCAGAAACTCCATATCGCCCGGCGTGCCGGTGAAGAAGCGGCCGCTGTTGAGCTTGTACGGCATCCTGACCAGAAAATCCTCCAAGAAATCGTCGGTCGTGACGAACGGATATTTGACGTTGTCGACGCCGGGCAGAAACCGCTCCGACAGCAGGAAACCACTACCCAGATCGCGCTGCCGCATGATCACGGTGTTGCTGTTCCAATTCGTGTTTTTCACGTAGCGCCCCGCCACATCCATCCGCGACGCCAACGCGAGCGGTTTACGCACGTCCGTGGCCGCCCCGTTGATCGTTTCGCGGGTGTAATAATCGACCGTCGGCACCATCACAAAGTCGGAGCCTTCTTCGATGTCGTTCAGGACGTCGTCTTCCCGCACGCGGTAGAGTGGCATGCCGGGCAGCACCTGCAACGTACTCGTGCTTTCGCCACGTACCTGAATGGGCTCAAAATTGGCCAGCGTGAGGCCCGCCGCTACGGGTGGTAGCACGGCGCTGTCGAAGAACACCCGATACAGGTATTCTTTAAAGCCACCGGGCGGCATCTGGTTGTTATACTGCTCATACCAGCGGCGCAGGTACGTCGTAAAACCTTCATCGCGCAGGTGTAGAGGCACGTATTCGTTCTGGAACAGCACCCGACCCGTGCTGCTCTTCGGTGGGTCGATAAACTTGTTTTGCCGCTCCTGCTCCCAGTTGGGCGAGGTGAACACCAGCGTCAGTGGCGACGTACCGCCGAGCAGGGCATTTTTGTAGTAAATGAGCGTGGTGGTCTGCACCGAAGCCAGTTCGTTGCGGAAATCGAGTTCCAGCGCTTTGGCCAGCACCTGATGCGGGTGTCGACCACCCGAGATTGACCCGCCGGTAGCCGCTCCCAATTTGCCCAGCCGTTCGCCCCGGTTCCAGAGGCGGTAGGTCAGGTCGTCGGAGTTTCCCGCCTGAAACAGCAGTTCGAGCAGATCGAGCGTGTGCGATACCAGCACGTGGTACATGCTCAGCTCAGCCGGTTGCAGGTTATTCTTCACTATGCGGAACGCCGTATCGAACAAATACAGCCGCGCAAACGGCGATGGAATCGACGTACCGGCTTTGGCGGCGGCTCCCGCCGCTCCGCCACCCGCGCCAGAGAGCGTATCGGGAATATGTTCGATGCGGTTGCCCGTCAGGCCCGCCGGTGACCCTGTCCAGCCATTGTGATTCTGTTGACTAACATTCGGGTCGGTATCAATACGAAGGATATGAGGCATTTACTGGAAGTTTTTTATTCCCTGTGTTTTACCCCCCGCCCTGAAGGGAGCCCGCTGGCGCAGTAGTAGCTTCCCGCACGGCGTAAGCAATGCGTTTGCGCCAGCGGGCTCCCTTCAGGGCGGGGGGTAAAACACAGGAACCTTCTATAGAAGATAGTTTCGGATCGTTGTCTGTACTTGATTAATGTCAGTTAAAATAGCTGCATTGCGAAAGCGAATAACCGTTAATCCTAGTTCGTTGAGTACGTGAGTACGGTTTTGGTCATACTCCATCTGTTCAGGTACGTCATGCACCCCTCCATCAACTTCAACGATCAAGCGGGCTTTGTGGCAATAAAAGTCAGCGATAAAATAAGCGATCGGATGTTGGGCTTTAAACCGGAACCCATCGAGCCTATTCTGTCTCAACCGCTCCCAGAGCATCACCTCAGCGGGCGTCATGGACTCCCGAAGTTGTTTGGCCTGTTCAAATAAAACAGGTTGCGCTCCATAGAACATGTCTGTAGCCATAAGCATCTAACGAATCAGCTAAGCATGGATAAAGCCAGCGTGAAACCGGGTAGTACATCTTCGCCTGAGAGCGTTTTGTCGAAGCTGTCAATTACATCGATGGAACCGTTAGTCCGGTATACTTTGACAGTCTGCGTTTTAGGGTTGATAAGCCACCCCAACCGACAGCCATTCGCCATATATTCAGCCATTTTTTCTTCGGTTGCTTTCTGCGAATCGGTTTCGCTCACTAGTTCAACGAGGAAGTCAGGGCAGAGCGGCATAAATTTTCGCCGTTGTTCGGCCGTCAGCGCGTTTCTGCGGTCGGCAGCCACCCAGGCCACGTCGGGGCTACGCACAGCACCATTGGGCAAGCGGAAACCCGTCGAGGAGTCATAAACAAAGCCGAGCTTGGTCTGCCGATTCCAAAGCACTAATTCAGCACTCAGTTCGCTGTTCCGTTCGCCGGTTTCGCCGCCTGTTTGTCCCAGCGGTATAATGTTGCCGCTGGCATCGCGCTCAAAGTTGTAATTGCTGTTGTCCTGGCAGAAATAATAAAACTCATCGTCGCTCATCCGCCGAAGCTGATTGAACATATCGACGCCGGGCTCGATCTCTATGGGCAATACAATGGTCGTCATAACGATAGGCGTTTGATCAAAGATACGAACCCACTGCTCCTTTACACGTCGGCCAGTTGCCGGTTGAGCGGCCCTAGTTTTTCAACGCATTTATCGGCCACTTCCATCAACAATTGCATAAAACGGGCTTCGTTGGTGGGGAAAGCGGCTTTCAGGCTGTTCTCGCCCTTACCGGCGGCATCCTGCAAAAAGCCTTCACTGATGCCTTTACTGAAAAAACCCGTTTCGATCCGTTTCGACCGAATCAGGCCGTTGAAATCGGTGTCAAGGTCAAACGGGGCAAAGCTGCGGTCGTTGGCCGACAGCTCGCGGAGCCACGCTTTGTAGGCGTTGATGAAGTTATCCAGCGACGTATAGAACGTACCTGAGCGCAGGGTCTGGGGCAGATTCAGGTTTTTGGCAAACGCTTCGCCCAAGTTATTCGGCAGAAAATCGGTGTAGAACTTGGCGGCGTAGGTAAACCGAACCATCGGCTCCAGCAGATTCTGGTATGTACCGTCAGCAAAATGGGGCAAATCGAGGCTGCGATCGTTGCGGCGCAGGCCATACTCCAGATACCGCTTATCGGTGCTGAACTCACCGGCACCTCGCCGGGCGAAGTCGAGCACCGCCTCGGCAGCGAGCATCTCCACCACGTGCGCGTTGTTGGCCTGCTTGGCACCGCCCTCTACATTGGGGTACAGCTTAGCACCGGGCCGGTCGCCGATATAATAGAGCGCGTCGAGGTCGATCTGACTCTGATAATACGACAACGCCGCTTTGGTCTTCGACAGGAACCGGTTCTGGTCGATGGCGCTCTGGCTGTTTTCTTCCAGCGCAAAATACGGCATCACCGTCACCGCCCCCTTTTTGGCGTTGCGAATGGGCATTTTCTGGCTGGGATGCTGTAGCAGCTTCACCAGTTGCGGAAAACCCGCCGAGCCCGTTCCACCGAAAATGGAGCTAATGACGAAAATCCGGTCGGTCTGATCGTTAAAGGCGCCCGTGAAGTACTTGTAGACGGGCGAATCTTCCAGCGCGTTGAACACCACGCTGCCGATGTTCGGGTTGCCCTTGAAGCCCACCGAGAGGTTCAGCTTCAACTCCGCGTTGGTCGGTTTGGCCGAATTGTCGTAGAGCAGTTTCAGAAATTCGCGGTCGATTTCGTCCATGCTGCTCACGTTCAAGAATTCCTCGAACGTACCCTGATGATCGGTGAGCTTAGGCAGCACCGAATCGCCAATTTGTTGCTGCGCATTGTCGGCCTGCAACGTACCCAGCGGTTGCAGATTCGTACCGAAGAAGGGTTTACGGCCATCCCGGTCCTGCGGTCCGTTGGGGTAGCCGCCGGCCCGAAGGCTCCGGTACAATTCCACCAGCCGAAGGGCTCGCTCGGTGTCGCCATTCTGCATGTCCATATCCAGCAGAATCGGAATGATGGTCAGGTCAGCAGGTACGTTGGCTCCCGCCGCCAGCAGCATGGTCAGCGAGCGTAACACACGGGCTCCAGTGCCCCCAATGCCGAAAAGGAAGAGTTTCATAGGCTAAAAAGGTTTGACGTCTAGCGTTTAACGTTTGACGTTGGCTGACACGAAGCAACATCAAACGTTAAACGCTAGACGTCAAACCCAGTTTAAAATGGCGTTCTGCGGGCGAAGATCGAGGCGTACCGAAGGCCCAGCGAGAACAAAAAGAACAGAATAGCCGCCAGCAACACGTTGACGCCACCGAAGCTCGTCATGTACGAGTCGGCATCGTCGGCGCCGGTGCGGTCTTTGGCATACCAAACGGCGTAGGCATACCCGAAAATCAGCACACCAACGAGCGTAAGCGCCCAATGCAGTGTGCGGTGGAAAACGGGTTTCCAGCGGCCCAGTGCCACATAAAACACCGCCGCCACGCCCAGCGCCACCAGCACAGTCATGGTGCCAACCGGCGTGAAGATTTCGTCGGCATAAATCGGGTCATTATTCTGACCCAAGAAGAGTTCGTAGATCGATTGGAACATGGGGGATAAGGAATGAACAATGTACAATTGACAATGCACAATGCTTATTGATGCCAACACGGCTCAGGCAATCATTGTGCATTGTCAATTGTACATCGTTCATTTAGTTTTTGCTCAGTTTAATGCTCATAGCGGCAAACTCGTTGCCGCTGGTTTGGTAGGCTTCACGCACGCCGGTCATCAGGTGTTCGAGTGCGAAGGTTTTACCCTGTCGGCCCGTGGCCGTGCGGTCGTCCATTGTCGACCAGTTGGTGTACCACGAATCGAACCGGACGGGCAGTTTCAGCGTCACCGTGGCGGTTTCGTCGAATAGATTATCAACGTGGAAGGTCAGCACGTGCGTATTCTGGCTGAGGAGTTTTTGCTCCCGATCGCTCATACGGTCGGTGTTGAGCGCCGCTTTTCGCTGCACCTTCGCCAGCTTCACCGCCCCGTTGTCGACCGCCACGTTCAGGTTCTTTTGCAGGTACGTCTCTTCCTGTGCGTAACTCGGCAAGGCGTTCAGGTTCACCGCGATCGCAAACTCAATGGGTTTGGCTTTGCGGCCCATCTCGATCTCTGTCACGTTGTTATGATCGGCGCGCCAGTCGCCGCTTTTGTTGGCGCTGAACAGCAAATCGTAATTTTTCAGGGCACCTGCCGCGCCAAAATCGAGCCGCTTGGCGGGGGGCGTCGACAGGCTTTCCAGCAGCTGCCCAGCGAACGTGCCCACGAGGCTCTGTTTGCCGATAATCCAGATGTAAAACGGCCGCGGTTCGCCCGTCAGCTTCTGCTTCTGGTTCTGGTAGGTGTAATACGTACCATTGAACGGCGACGTATAAGCCAGCACGGTGGCACCAATGCCCTGCTTGCTGAAGGTGGCAAACTGGTCATAGATACTATTTTTCAGCGTACTCGATGCGTTGTTACGGTTCACTTCGGGGTCGCGCTTGATGTCGGCGTCAGGAAACGAGAGGATGCAGTCCGACACAAAAATGGCGATGTCATTGCCTTTAGCCCGCTCTCCTATCTGCCGGAAAATCTTGTGGAGTTCCGAGCTTTTACCCGTTGCCAGTGGCGTTGTCGCCATCTGCGCCACAAACGTATTGACATCGCCCGATACCGGCTGTGCTTTGCCGGAAATGGTATTGAGCGATACCGGCCGCAATTGATTGGCTTTCGTCACCACGTCCGACACCACATCCTTGAACGTGGTGCCGCCGCTCAGATAGCCGCCCATGCTTGCCGATGTCTCCAGGAAGAAATGCACCTTACCTACCTGCTCGGTTTTGCTGGGGGTACTGGCCTCCTGTTTGTCGCGTTTTTTGCCGCCACCACAGGCGGTCATCAACAAGGCAATGGCTAACGTAAAGGCGGTAAGCTTCATGGAACAGGGCGTGTGGTGAAGACGATAATGCATCATTTTCGGACAAAGAACATCGCGATTAACAGGGCGATGAGCGAATAGCCGTAGGCGGTAGCGGCCGCGTCGATCTCAAATCCATCGACGGTTTGCGCAATGTAGGCAAAGAGCGAACTCCAGACCGTCAGCCAGTATGTCCAACGTACGAGGCGGCGCGTTTTGTGTGTAAAGAACAAAATTGACAGGATAACCAGCAACACCGCCGCTGCTACGCCAAACACCGACCCGATTAGTTTAGGCTCGGCCGAAGCATATACCGACGACTCGCCAAACTGATTGCCGCCCGCCAACAGAAGGCAAAGCAACGCCGCGAGCGAAAGCCAGCCACCTACCTGGCTAATCGATCGGGTAGCGCGTTTCGGGGGTTGGGGTGTCAATGGAGGCTCAGGCGGCAACGTACCCAGACGGCGGGCCTGCTCGACCTGCCGAATGGCGGCCATGCCTTCCACGATGTCCATCTGACTGCCGCCCGTATCGGCCAACGTACCCACGCGAAGCAACACCTGCCGACCGGCGGCAAAACCAGTGGCCTCGGCTACGTCGTCGCGCCGGAAATAATGCAATTGACCTGCCTCTGTCCGAAGCAGGCCACATTGGGTCAGCGTATCATAGTGGATAATGGTGCCGCGCATTGAGCAAGCGTCTAAGGTTCAATGTGTAAGGTTTGAACGTTGACCCATCATTCCTTCTTCACCTTGTTGGGGTCTCTCTTAACAACCAGATCGCCGGGTTTGAGTTTTTTAGAAACCACCAGAAAGGGACCGGCAATAACCTGATCGCCTTTTTTCAACCCCGATACGATCTGAATGTTTTCGAAGTCGCTGATGCCAGTTTTCACCTCGCGCTGAGCCGCTTTGCCATTCTCGGCCACAAACACGATCTCTTTCACGGATTTGGGGGCGACAGTTGCCTGTTCATCGTTATCGTCGGTGGCTGGCTTAGCGGCCATCTTCGTGCTGTCGGCGCGGGTCGTCACGGCGGCAATGGGCACCGACAGTACGCCCGGGCGACGGTCGGTGATGATCTCGACGGAGGCCGTCATCCCTGGTTTGAACGGAAAGCCGCGTCCGCCCAGTTTGGCCGACAGATCGGTGTATGAGCTGTTGAGGATCTTGATTTTCACCTCAAACTCGGTTACGGCATCGGTCGACAGGCTCGACGAAGCGGCCGAGTTGGTGCTACCTGCCAGCCCGTTGGCCGTGTTGGCTACTTCGGTCACGATACCTTTGAACTTACGGCCGGCCGTGGTGTAGGAGTCGACTTCAATATCGGCCGTATCCCCCAGCGTAACCCTTACAATGTCGTTCTCATTGACGTTCACGCGCACCTCCATGTTGTTGAGGTTCGCTAGTCGCATAATCTCGGTACCCGCCATCTGCGACGTACCCACGACGCGCTCGCCCTGCTCGACGTTCAGTTTCGAGACAGTGCCGTTGACAGGCGAATAGATCGTGGTTTTGCGTAGGTTTTCCTTGGCGTCGCGCAGGCTGGCCTGAGCGCTCTGGATGCTGAACTGTGCCGCCCGCACGTTGGCCCGCTGGGCTTCAATATCCTGTTTGGCGACGTTGTAGTTGGCCTCGACGGTTTCGAAATCGGCCTGCGAAATCACCTTATCGGCGAGCAGTTTGCGGCTCCGTTCGTAGTCGGCTTTGGTCCGAATCAGGCGGGCTTCGGCCTGTAATACGCCCGCTTTCGATTGTTCCAGTTGGGCTTTACTTTGGTTGACCGTCGCCTCGGCGCGGGCCGAAAATGATTCGTAGTTGTCGGGCCGAATCCGGCACAGAATCTGTCCGGCCTTGACGGGGTCGCCCTCTTTGACATACATGGCGATGATCTCGCCCGATACGTCGGGGCTGATTTTCACTTCGACTTCGGGCTGCACACGCCCCGATGCACTGACCCGCTCGACAATATCGGTGGTACGCGCGACGGCAAAATCGACTTCCGTGGTTGGTGGTTTACCAATAATGCCGGCCTGTTTGGCGGCTACCAGCCCCCCGACCAACAACACGACAGCGATGCCCAGTATCCACCAAATACGGTTTGATTTCTTTTTCATAGAGAGTGAAGGAGTGAAAGAATGAGAGAGCGAAAGAGTGATTGGCGTTGTGGGTACGTCGTAGAAACGCAGACCCACTCTTTCATTCCTTCACGCTCTCACTAAAAATTGAGCGGTTTATTCTGGTAAAAATCTAAAATCTTAATGCGGAACACGTAGTCGTATTTGGCCTGCACCAGGCCAGCACGGGCGCGGTCGAGGTTCCCCTTGGCCACGTTGTAGTCTGTTGAGTTGAGCGCACCCGCGTTCAGGCGGCTTTCCGATACCTTGAACGCCCGCTCTAGTTGAGTCACCTGCGCCAGGGTAGCCTGATACCGGTTACCCGCCGCCCGGAGGTTGGTGTAGGCTGTCTCGATGTTCTGGCGTAGTTGCAGGCGAGTATTCGCGGCGGCGATTTCCGAGTTCTGCTGCTGTAGTTGCGCCGACAGAATGCGCGTCCGGGCCAGCGATCGGTTGTAGATCGGCACCTGCACCTGTAGGGATACACTACGGTTCAGGTTATTCCCTAGCTGATCGAAGAAGGTATAATTCTCGAATCGGTAATCCGGTTGTTGGGTCGTAATTGTCGTTGGGATACCATTGACCAGAATCGTCTGATTGACGTTGGTAACTGTACCCAGATCATACCGTCGTTGCAGCCCTACATTTGAATAAAGGGTACTGAGGTTTCCGTTTAGGGTCACGACTGGAAACAAATTCGCCCGCGCCACTTGCACGCCGAACGCATCGCTTTTTACGCGTAGATCGGCGGCCTTCACGTCGGGCATAAATTGCTCTGCCACACCAAATACATCGTCCGACGTAGACCCATAGGCCGCCACGGTGGGGTCAGGTACGTTCACGGTTTCCACGTCGAAGGTATTAGTCGTCGGGCCACCGGCCGGTACGTTCATGGCCTGAAGCAGGGCCAGCTTCGCCAGTTCGATCGTATTCTGAGCATTCACGATGGCCAGTTCATCGTTGGCAATTGTGGCCCGGATCACAAACAGTTCGGCTTCGGCCAGCGATCCGGCATTAACGAGCTTCTGGGTACGGTCAAGCTGTGCCACCGACACGTCGCGCTGCCGTTGTGCCACCACCAGTTGCTCCTGCCCTGTCAGTACGTTTAGGTACTGCTGAATAACAGTCAGGATCACGTTATTCTCGGTCGCTTTCACCGTCGCTTCGTTCGACTGGCGGAGCAGATCGTTCTGCTTGATTGTATTCTGCAACAGTCCTCCATTGTAGACCGTCGCCTGCACGGATGCCTGGAAGTTGTTCGACAGTACACCCTGATCAACGAAGGCGTTGGTTACGGGGTTAATGTTCCGGCCCGAGTTGTAGCCCTGATTCAGAAAAGCCCCCACGTTGGGCAGCCGATTAAGGCGGGCTTGCCGGAGTTGCAGTTCGCTGTTACGGAGCTGAATCTGGCTTTGGCGCAGGGTCAGGTTGTTTTGCAACGCAATGTCGATGCACGTTTGCAAGCCCAGCCGTTGGGGAACGCGTTGTCCCTCGCCGGGTGTGGCCGACGCAGCCGGAGGAGTGCCCGTTGTCTGGGCATATACCGATGGATGGCCCAGCAGAGCGGCGAGTGCCAGTCCGGCGGCAGAGAGTCGCAAATAGGGCAGTAGGCGCATGTTCATGTGCATTTCTAAGGTCAATGTTAAAAGGTACTTGGGGCGGCAACCATCGTTTTGGGATAAACGGCTAATTTCCGCCATGAATCTGGTTTATAATTCGGATGTAATTCCGGCAAGCCACTGGATGACCCCGCCAACCGACCGGGCTTTCCAGTATGGCGACGGGCTGTTTGAAACCATTCGGTACGAAAATGGGCAAGTCTGGTTCTGGCCCGACCACTACGATCGCCTCCGACAGGGTATGGCCGCGCTCCAGCTCGACGTACCGACCCGGTTTGACAGTGATACGTTGCACCGGCAGGTACTTGATCTGATTACCCAAAACGGTCTGGCCGACACGCCGGCCCGCCTCAAATTGCAGGTGTGGCGACAGCCGGGCGGCCTGTATACACCCGCCACCTGTGCGGTTAACTGGTTACTGACGGCGCAACCCACTTCCCCGTTTTCCGTTACGGCCAAAGACTCCCTCGGTTGCTTCTCCGACGTTCGGCTTTCGCCTTCTTCTATATCACGGTTCAAAACCCTCAATGCGCTGCCTTATGTGCTCGCGGGGTTGTACAAACAGCAGCACGGTTACGACGACGTTCTGTTGCTCGACACCCACGGTCACGTGGCCGAGTGCGTCGCCTCATCGTTATTCTGGCAGCGCAACGGCCGGTGGTATACGCCCAGCCTCGCTACGGGTTGCATCGACGGCATCCTGCGCCGGCAGTTACTACGTACCCAGGCGGTAGAGGAAGGTTTTTTTTTGCCTGAGTCGATAGAAACGGCCGATGCCGTTTTTTGTGCCAATGTCAACGGCATCCAGACGTTGCGGGGTACGTCGGCCGATGCGATTACGCCGTTGCTAAACCTTATAGGTCTCGAAGACCTATAAGGTTTGGGCCACCTCCGGTTCGAGCCAGCCATCTTTCAGCCTCACAATGCGGCTGCCAAACTCGGCGTTGGCCTCGGAGTGAGTCACCTGCACGATCGTGACACCGTCTTTCTGATTTAGCTCGCGGAACAATTCCATAATCTCGATGGCCTGCGCCGAGTGCAGGTTACCGGTGGGTTCATCAGCAAAGATGACCTTTGGTTGGGCCACAATCGCCCGGGCCACGCCAACCAGTTGCTGTTGCCCCCCCGATAGTTGACTTGGAAACAGGTCTTTCTTCGCCACGATGTTGAACCGGTCGAGTACGTCGGCTACGCGGCTTTTCCGCTCATTACCCGACATACCTTTGTAGAGCAGCGGCGTTTCGATGTTTTCGTAAACGGTCAGTTCATCGATGAGGTGATAGGCCTGAAACACAAACCCAATGTGACTGCGGTGCAATTCGGTGCGCCGTTTCTCCGACAGTTTCTGCACGGGTTGGTCCAGAAACCGGTACTCCCCCTCGGAAGGCTCTTCCAGCAAGCCCAGAATGTGCAGCAATGTACTCTTGCCCGAGCCGCTCGGCCCCATGATGCTCACAAACTCTCCTTCATTGATGGTCAGGTTGATATTTCGGAGTACATACGTCCGGCCAAACCCGGCGGGATAGTACTTGGCGACGTTCAAGAGTTGAATCATAATCGGTTATCTTTAATAAGGTTAACTGCAAAAGACTATATCATCCAGCGTTTGATGACCGCTGCATCTGCGCGAAGACATGGATACGTATGCGCCTCGTGATCATCAGCGTATCATTGCCCGGCTCACCACAGGTTTAGGAACGGTATACTACCAGCAGAAAAAGATTACGCTGGAACCCCTGCCAGAAACGATGGTGAACGAGGCCGAAGCCAACCCAGCACCCGATCTGGTTTTGGTTGACCCGACAACTGAATTCATCCAGATTATCATTGAGGTTTGCAAAACAACGGGTTTGAAAATGACATTCAGAAAGTAGTTCGGTTGTTGGACGACAATGCTTACGCTATTCAGGAAGGCTTTATTTACGATTACAAGGTAGAAAAATGGTACCGCTATCAGGCTGGTAACGGAGGCAACATCGAAGAGTCGTCATTTTCCACTATTCTGCAACTTGACCTCAACACCCTACTACCCGTTTAGCACTATAAAGGTAGGTTCAATCGGTGTGCCACAACGTAAAAAAGCCCTAAATCAAGCGATTTAGGGCTTTTTTGGAAATCACTCGTCCGCATTCGGACATCGGGCGGACAAATCAGCATTGGTCGCCGATTCGCTACCGCCTAATTCTGATTCAGGTATACGTTCCCGGCTGAGGCCGTCAATTTCACGGGGATACCGCCGCCGTTGATCTTACCTACGATCCGGTCTTTATCGGCCGTCCCGCTGAAATTGGTCAGGGGGGCACTCACCCGATTGCCATCGAGTTCAAGGTCCATACCTTTGTTCATGGGCATCTGCACACGTACGCTGCCAGCCGACGTACCCAGCGTGACAAACTTGTCGACACGGGTCAGGTTTACCTCGACACTGCCGCCCGACGTATTGGCGTCGATGCTGCCGGCCATGTTCCGAATCCGGATGCTACCGCCCGAGGTGCTCGTTTGCAACTCACCATCGATCTGATCGCCGTTGATGCTACCACCCGAGGTACGCGCTTTGATCATGCCGTTCAGGCTCATCAGCCGCAGGCTCCCACCCGACGTTTCGAGGGTCAGGTTACCGTTTGAGTTGCTCGCTTCGATGCTACCGCCCGACGTTTCCACGTCGACCCGCTCCCGGCACCCATCCAGTTTGATGCTACCACCCGAGGTGCGCCCCGCAATGTCGCCCTTCAGATCCACCAGCCGCAGGCTCCCGCCCGACGTCTCGAAGCGCTGCTTGCCGTCGAGGTGGCTGATCTGAATGCTACCGCCCGACGTGTTGAGGTCGGTGTTGACGCGGCGCGGCGTAAAGAATTTAAAGCTGATGCTGAGGGCATTCCGGTTATTCCACCAGCTGCCATCCCGCTTTGATTTGGCAGTGGCCACGAGCGTGCCTCCATCCTGCCGGATGCTGATCTCGTAATCTTTCAGCCGGTCTTCGATTTCCTCGCGGCTCAGTTCATCGCGGCCATTCCAGTTGCTGCTGCGCACATACATTTCCAGGCGAGCTTCTGAACCTGTGCCGCCTTCGACGGTCAGGCTCCCACCTGATGTTTGTGAACGCACGGCATTGATGCCCGAAAAGGTCTGCGTTTTGTAGGGTTTCAAATCGCGGTCGTCAGTTGGCGTTCCCGAGATTGCTGATGAACGGGCCACGGAGAGCAGAATCGCTACCGTTAGCGTGGTTGTCAACAGCAGGAATGTACGTAAAGGGCTCATGGAAGTATGCGTTTTAGATGCGTTCATTGAAAAGATGCAGCTTCGGCAACGACCGTTGCGTTGCCCATCACAAAATGCTGTGCCAATGCTTAAACAATAGGCAAGCCAAATCTTCAATCTACTGATTATCAAATCGTTAAAATCAAAATCATGTCCGAATGCGGACAGTTACTTTCAGATACGGACATCGTCTTACCGCTGCCAGATGACTACTTCAATCCTATCCATTTATATGATTCTATCTCTCCACACCCTTCGTACAGTCGGCCTATCATTCTTAATAGTCTGGGGGGCAATCACCTGTTCAGCGGGTCTGGTCAATGGCTTTTCGCGATCCATCATCCCAACCAATAACGCTGCCGATACACTGACCCAAACGCGGGTACCGGGCGTTCATAGCCTACAGCTTGGCGCTGCCCTGGGCGTGACCCAACTATTCGGCGACCTGTCGTCGTCGGAGCTTAAGCCGACCGTCGGTATCACGCTGACCTATCCCCTAAGCCGCACCTTTAGTCTTCAACTTCTAGGCGACCTGGGCTCGCTGGCGGCACGGCAGCAGGTGTTTTACAACAGTAAAGCCGAAGCCAGCTTTACACAGGCTAGCTTGAGCGCCTCCGTCGATCTTTCCGAACTGTTAACGGGCAACAACCAGAAAAAACGAACCAGTCACCTCAACAAGTTGTCGTTTTATCTGGCTTACGGCCTGATTTTCTTCGATGCCACTGCGTACTCCCTCGGCAATGGTGCTGTGCAGCGCCTCACCAACGGGCCGGGTAGCCACCGCACAGCCAGTGATAACACGACGGCCAAAGGGGCAGCAGGCGTAACCAAAACACACGAGCCAGTTGTTCCGATAGGGCTGCGCTACAGCTACCCGCTTTCTCGCAGCCTGCATCTGACCGCCGACCTACGTTACAACTTCGTTTATACCGACAAGCTCGATGCCACCTTCGACAATGACAACAGCACCATCGCGACCCGCAACGGGGGTGCTATTTTCGGGCCTATTCCGACTGGCAATAGTCTTGATTCGTGGGGGTCGCTATCGATCGGCCTCACCTATCGCCGCCATAAGTGAGGTAGTTGGGAGATTGACAAAATTGGGACCACTCATTTTTTTGGGCAAATAGTGCTTTCGGAATGAGCCACTTACCTCGTCGGACTACTTTTTTTGACGCCTTTTTTTGCCCGACCTCTTGACAAACGCTGCTAAACGCTCTACTTTTGCATCATCAAATCGCTGACGGCCACAAGCCAACAACGAAAAACGCGAAAGTAGCTCAGCTGGTAGAGCGCGACCTTGCCAAGGTCGAGGTCGCGGGTTCGAACCCCGTCTTTCGCTCCACGAAAATGGCACCGCACCCGGTGCTTTTTTTGTATCAGGTGGTTCGGAAGGAACCCTTGTTCTTTGACTTGCCGGGATGGCGGAATAGGTAGACGCGCAGGACTTATATCCTTGGTATTCTACTAATAGCTATTAGATGCTCTGTTTAAAGCAGTTCACTCACAATGTAGAGATGGCCCGTTATCAATTTGATTCTCACTTCCAATCTCGCTTTATTACGATTTGCGAACAAGCTACCAGTATGGCTCAAGCGGCCTTAACGCTTGGGATGAATTATAAAACGCTTTGTTTCCATGCCAAGCGTTTGAGCTGTTTCAAACCCAATCAATCAGGGAAAGGAGTTGTAAAGAGGTCTTCGAGAGAATCAGTACCATTAGAATTCATTTTTAACGGTACTCACAAAACGTATCAGTCGCACAAGTTGAAAAAGCGACTCATTCGGGAAGGCATCAAAAAAAGTCAATGTAAATCATGTGGTTTAGAGACTTGGTTGACGAAACCAATCCCCTTGGAACTGCATCACATCGATGGGATCAGAATGAATAACACATTGGCGAATTTGTCTCTACTTTGTCCAAATTGTCATGCTTCTACCGAGAATTATCGAGCTAAGAATATCAAAAATTTGAGTGCACGGTTGGAAACGATCGATGTAGAACCGTTTAACGTCGGGGAAGCCTTCCAGTTAAGCTGATGGTAATCCCGAGTCAAGCCACGTTATTGATGCGTGGAAGATGTAGAGACTTGACAGACGGCACCTACGCTTTGCCCTGGGCAAGGTATGGTGAAGAGAAAGTCCAGACCACAAATCAGGGAAATTGACCTGAGCAGCGAAAGCTGTAGTTGGTACGAAAATCCTGTGAGCCGTAAAAGCTCGTGCGGGTTCGATCCCCGCTCCCGGTACATTTCAACACAAAAAGCACTGATGGTCAGTGCTTTTTGTGTTTATACCCTTTTTAGCCTTACGATTTGCTTTATCAGATTCGTTAGTACAGTATGTCATTACTCTTCTGGAAGAATTGGAACGTACCCAACCGGCTAACGTACCTGGCCGGGCTTGGGTTGTTGCTGCTGGCGTTCGGCTGGTTTGGCTTTACTTGGTACCAGGGCCTCACTAACGTGGTCCAATGGCAGGTGCTCAGTGAACTAGTTGGCCTACCCGCTTCGCTTTATACGGTTACCGACGGCCTGCTCACGTACCCCATACCGGGACAGGTACAGGCTGTGATGGGGCAGTTCATGGCCTCGCCTATGCAGGTCTACCCGCTTGTAGCCACTGGTACCCTCGTCGGGCTGTGCGGGGCTATGGCGCTGTTGCTGGCGGGCGTCTGTCGGCTCCCCACGCTGCTGTATCGGATCAGCATGGGCCTGTTCATTCTGTTTCTGGCCGTTTGCCGTTTCGACATTCTCGCGCTGCCAGGCTTTCTGAATAAGTGGCTATTCCTGATCCTGGCGATCGTGTTCGGAGGGACTAGCTACTACTTTCACGCCTTCCGCCCCGGCACTTCCTTCGCGATTCGGACGGGCGTATTTCTGGGCCTAATTGCCCTGACGGCCCTGGGCATTGGCGGCGTCGCCGGGGCAACGTACCCAGCGCAATTGCTGGTAAGCTACGCGCTACCGGGCCTGCTGGTGCTGAGTATCGCTTTTATTATCCTGATCGCTATTGAACCCATCGTCGCGATGGTCTGGCTAACGAGCGTCCGCCGGTCCGACGCCACCGCTAGCTCCGGCAAACCACTGGGTCTGTACAATTTTCTGCTGATCAGCGTCCTGTATCTGATCAACCTGCTCCTGATCTGGCTCAAAAACACACGCACGATTGAGTGGGATGTTCTCACAATCAGCCCGTTTCTTATCGTAGCCGTTTCCATTAGCCTGGGTATCTGGGGGTTTCGTCGGTTACTGGAGCAACAGGAGCGCGTATCGTTCGCCGAGGCGGGGGCGGGCGTCTACATCGGTGGAGCCATACTGACGCTGCTCACGATGGCCTACGCCTTCGTCACCGCCAACGACCCGCTGATCGAGGTGTTTGAAGATGCCATCGTCTACAGCCACTTTGCCATGGGCATCGGTATGACGCTCTACGTAGCGCTAAATTTCTGGCCGATCTACCAGCAACAGCTACCCGTTCATCGGGTAGTATACAAAGCCAAACTGGCCGACCTGTCGCTTTTCCGGCTGGCGGGTATTGTTGGCATCGTCGGCATGGTGGCCGGTGGCAATTATTTTGTGCTGCGACAAGGGCAGGCGGCGCTGGAGTCGGCCATTGCCGACGCGTACATGGCCGAGCAGCAGCCCGAACTAGCCCAGACATTCTATCAGCAATCGCTGGGGCATGAGTTTCTGCAACACAAAGCCAACTATGCGCTGGCATCGATGGCATTGCTCCGAAATGATCAGACCACAGCCGCTCAGTTTCTGACGCAGGCGCTGCAAAAACAGCCTTCCCCGCAGGCCTACGCTGCGCTCAGCCAAACCTACCGGCAAACCAATCTCTTTTTCGAAGCCATCAAAGCGCTGCAACGCGGTATCCGGGCGTTTCCGAACAGTGGCGAACTGCGCACAAACCTGGGCTACCTCTACAGCAAAACAGCCATCGCCGACTCGGCCTATTATTACCTGCAATCGGCCGTCGACCAGACCAGCCAGGATGCTGTGCCGCTGGCCAACCTGTTGGGCGTTTATGCCAAAAATCCGCAGATTCTGGCCGCCGACTCTACACTTGCCGAGCAGGTCGACGCCCGCACGGATCCGGCCTTTACGGCAAACGCACTGGCGTTGCGATTAGTAACGAAGCGCACTACGGCGGGCGACTCGTCGGACGTACCTAACGTACCCAGCTGGCTGACCAATCTAAAAGCCGGGCAGGCGCTCGACGCGGGGCAGTTTGCCAGCCTCTACAATTATGCCCTGGCCACACCCCGGCCCGACACCGCCCTCGTCAACCAGCTTCAGCAAGCCGCCCTGAATCCGGCGAATCAGGAAGTAACCGACGAGTTGCTGCTGGCAACGGCACTGGCGCGGTACAAAGCCAATCAGCACCCCGAAGCCTTTGATCTATTGACTCAGTTGGCCGAAAACGACGCCCGCAAACGCACAGCCTACCGCACGACGCTCGGTCTGCTGGAACTGGAACAGGGCCTAAACCGGCAGGCGGCAGAGACCTTTGCGCTCAATACCCTCGACACGCTGTCTATGCTATACCGAGCGGTGGCGTTGACCAAAATCGGCAATCTGACGGCGGCTCAACCGCTTTGGCAAACGGCCACCCGGCAGGATGCTACCATGCGAGGTATCGCTGAGACATTGTATGGTCCGAAACAGCCGACAACCGATCTGGAAAAGGCGTTTTACGTCTCATTCCGACCCGATGATGCCAATCGGGGCCGCGTTTGGGAAACCATCCGAGATGCCAACCTAAAAACGGTTGCCGGCGCTTTCCTGATCGACACGTACCTGGCCACGCGGCAGTACTTCTACGCCCAGATGATCCTGAGCCAGATGGGCGAGCCCAAAGGCCTCTCGGCGTTTGCCCGATCAACAGAAAACCTGTCGGCGGTGAAAATTGCAGCCTTTCGGCAGAAGGTGGTCGCGACTGATTCGCTGGCCAAAACGTTTTTTGTACCCGCGCACCAGGGCCTGGTGGCCGCCCTGCGCGGTCAGGTGTTTGCCAACGCGAAGCGCCTGCCCGATGCGCAGAAAGCCTATACGACCGCGCTTCAGCTAGCCCCGGCCAACGCTGGCGTGGTAGCCGAAGCGGCTAATTTCCTGCGGACCAACAAACAAGTGAAACCGGCCTACAACGCCGTTCTGCGAGCGATGGCAGTCAACGAAAACGACCCCGATCTATTGAAGAGTTATGTGCTGCTCTGCGCCGACCAGTCTCTGTTCGATTACGCGGAGCAAGGACTGGTGAAGCTGAATTTCGCCACCACACCCGCCGACTATCAGGCATTCGAGGCGGCTTATCAGCAAAAAATTACGGCAGTCGAAAACCAACGCCAACGGTTCACAAACTGAGGTATTTTTAACAGTTTTCAGATTGGGCATTTTCAGTTGTGTCTGACGGGCGAGCCGTTGAACAACGGCACCGCTGAAAACGCCCAACCTGAAACCTGCGAACTGGTTTGTCTATGAATATCATTGAAACCCGCGCCATTGCCAAACGGTATGTGATGGGCAGCGAAGTCGTCGAAGCCCTTAAGTCAATTACTATCGAGATCCAGAAAGGCGAATATGTTGCGTTTATGGGTCCATCCGGTTCGGGTAAATCGACGCTGATGAACATCGTCGGTTGCCTCGACTCACCTACGTCGGGGCAGTATGTTCTCAACAATCAAGATGTGAGTAACATGACGGAGAACGAACTGGCCGAGGTACGTAATAAGGAGATCGGGTTCGTGTTTCAGACGTTCAACCTATTGCCCCGCCAGACGTCGCTCGAAAACGTGGCGCTGCCCCTCATCTACGCGGGTCTGAGCAAAGCCGACCGGACCGAAAAAGCCATGATCGCGCTCAAAAACGTGGGACTAGAAAACCGCGCCGGGCACCGGCCCAACGAGTTGAGCGGTGGTCAGCGGCAGCGGGTAGCGGTGGCTCGTGCGCTTGTCAACGATCCGAGTATCCTGCTCGCCGATGAACCGACGGGGAACCTCGACACCAAGACGTCGTATGAAATCATGGACCTGTTCGACCAGATTCACTCGAAAGGCAATACGGTCATCATGGTGACGCACGAAGAAGACATTGCCGAATACGCCCACCGGATTGTCCGGCTTCGCGATGGCTTAGTTGAGACCGACCGGGCTAACGAACACATCCGGAAAGCCCGCGCGTTTATGCAGGCATAACTGAGAACCGACACAAATGATAAAGAGCGAAGGCTCTGCTAGTGCACCACCAGGTACGTTAGCAGAGCCTTCGCTCTTTGTTGATTTTAGGCTTACGCTTTACGGACGAAGTGCCGACTGCGAATTGCCGGGGGCGGCAGCAGGTGCCTGAGCCGGCGCAGGGCGTTGCTGCGACGGAGCCGGAGCGGCGCTTGGCAGCGTACGGGTAGCCGCGCGCTCAGCGTTCACACTGTTGAAGTTGGCGTTACCGGTTTTGTCGACCAGTGCGTATGAGGCCAACGCGAGTACCATTACGGCAGCACCCAGGCCCCACGTAATTTGCTCGACCACATCGGTGGTTTTCTTCACGCCCATCAACTGGTTCGAGCCAAGCCCACCCAGTTCACCAGACAAACCGCCGCCTTTTGAGTTTTGAATCAGGACCACCAGCACCAGCAAGACGGTCAGAATGCACACTAAAACAATAATTGTCGTTACCATGAATGCAGTTAAAAAAAGTCTTCTGTTTCCAGCTGTTGGTCAATAGCCTGCAAATCGCGTACCGATCGAAACTAAAAGACAAATTGACTGAAAACTCGTGTTCATTCAGCGTTTCGCCACAGGCTGTTCCTCGTTCCGACTTGTTGTCAATTCGCTGATTTTGGCCGCAAAATACGCAGATTTTTCTGGATTTTTCAAGGCCAGCTTTTCATATATCTCGATGGCCTTGTCGTATTTACCCTGCCGGCACAGGATTTTGGCGAAACTCTCGGTCACCAGCCCGCCTCCCAGCGCTGTAGGCTGACTACGTTGGCTGAGGTCCTCCTGCTCGGCGGGCTCACCCAGCTTACCCCGGACGGGCGCGATGCGCGGTTCGTTCCGGATAAAGTTTTCGATAATCTCCAGTTGCCGTTTGCGATCTTCATCGATCTGCCGCTGCTGAGCAATCTGTTTGTCTTCTTCCAGCGCCTGTTGTTCGTCGAGGGCCAGGTCGGCTTGTATGGCTTCTTCAGCCAGCGTGGGGTCATCAACAGGCGGGCGGAATGCCGTATCGACCACCATGCCCGATTCATTAAAGGCAATCCGGGGCATTTGAATCAGCGGCATTTGCCAGCCGTTCGCACCAACCGCCTTGTTCCGGAACAGGGCATAACTTTCGTGTTGGTAGTCGTCGGGGATGGGCACCTGCCGCGAGGCTAATTCATTCAATTTCAGCAGCAGATTGGTCGACCACTGAAACTCATTATCGATTAATTTACGCAGGGCATTCCGGCTGAGCGCATAGGCAGCAGCCCGGCGCACATAGGGTACGGTTTGTCCTTTTTGATGGATGGAAGCTGCTTTGGCCGCGAGTGTATACAGCGACTGACAATAGGGATAAGCGTCGAGATTTTCCTGCAACTGCTGAAAATCAGCGGTTGTCAGGTCTTCAGGATGAGTGACCCAATAGGAAAACGTTTCTTTGTCAATGGGCATCATGAACGGATTGGTGTCAGCAGTTTAGCGAATCTACGACCAAGTAAGCCGAAAGCTACAGACAGGTTCAGATTAATTTTAGGCGGTGTAGCCGCTACCAATCGGCGGCGGTTTTGTTGAAGACGTCGAGCACCAGCTGATCGAGAATTTCGGGTACGAGCCGACCTTCGTTCTGGCTCAGGGTCTGGTTCTGCGGAAAATCCTTGTAGAACGAAAACGCCTGATCAAAGCTCTTGGTGTCGTCTTTTGTATTGGTGAAACGTACCTGAATCGTGATCTGAAGGCGGTTCAGACCAGCCTGATCGCTCGCCGTGGGCGCCACCGGAATCAGGTCGTAACCGGTAATAGTGCCTTCCAGCGCCATATCGCCCCCCGTTGGCAATACCTTCAGGCTGGTATACCGCTGGTAGTATTCCTTAAGCTTCTCGGTCAGGGTCAGCGGCAGGTTGGCCGGTCCACCCGCCGTTTGCAGTGTAAAGTTATTGACAGTCACCGACTTAATGTCGGGCGACAGCGTCGTTCCCGAAAACGAGTACACGCCGCAGGACTGAATGTATAATGCACAATGGACAATAAACAATGTGCTAACGAGCCACATGTTCCGGTTAAAGACATTATACATTGTCCATTGTACATTATTCATTCTCTTATTCTTCATCAATCTCATATTGCTTGATTTTGCGGTACAGCGTCCGCTCCGAGATACCGAGCGCCTGAGCAGCGTATTTGCGCTTGTTGTTGTTGCGGCGTAAGGCCTTCACAATCATCTCTTTCTCCTTTTTTTCCAGCGACAACGAATCGTCTTCTTCGGTTTCGTGCGAAACGTCCTCTACCGTGGTCTCGTTGATGTCGCGGTCGGTATCGTCGATCACCTGCACCGCCGGATGGCCATAATCTGTCTCGTAGTCGTCCGACAGGTCGGCTACTTCAGCGCGGCCGGGTACGTTTCCGTTGGTACGGCTCCCATCGGGCAGCAGCCGGGCGTAGTTGGGCTCGCGTTGACCATCGCCATAGCCGGCACTTTCCTCACGGCCCACCGACTCGAATAGGTCGCGGTGTTTGTGCAGCATCTGCGGCCCGTAGGCTTCGTTGCTGAGTACGTCGCGCACCAGCTTTTTCAGTTCCGTCATGTCGCGGCGCATGTCGAACAGCACTTTGTAGAGCAGTTCACGCTCCGAAAACGTCTCGGGTCCGCCCGCGCCCGGACCGGTCAGCGCCATCGTGGGTACGTTGGTTTGCGGCCGGGGCAGGTATTTGGCGAGCGTTTCGGCGTCGATCGGCTTGCTCTGCTCCGATTCCAGAATCGAAATCTGTTCGGCGAGATTCTTCAATTGCCGGATATTCCCCGGAAACGGATAGGTCAGCAACCGGCGTTTGGCCTCTTCGGTGAGCTGTACGGGGTTGATGCGGTAACGCTCGGCAAAATCGGTCGTGAACTTGCGAAACAGCAGGTCGATATCGGTGCCTCGCTCACGCAGGGGGGGCACGTAGATCGGTACGGTGTTGAGCCGGTAATAAAGATCTTCCCGAAAACGTCCTTTCTCGACCGCCGCCAGCAGGTTTACGTTGGTGGCCGCCACTACGCGCACATCGGTCTTCTGCACCTTCGACGACCCCACCCGAATAAACTCGCCATTCTCCAGCACACGCAGCAGGCGAGCCTGCGTGCCCATCGGCATCTCCCCGATTTCGTCCAGAAAGATGGTGCCGCCGTTAGTGGTTTCGAAGTAGCCCTTCCGCTGATCGACAGCCCCCGTAAACGAGCCTTTTTCGTGCCCAAACAGTTCAGAATCGATCGTACCCTCGGGAATTGCCCCGCAGTTGATCGCAATAAACTGACCGTGTTTGCGGGCGCTCAGGCTGTGTATAATTTTTGAAAACGACTCTTTACCACTGCCGCTTTCGCCCGTAATGAGCACTGTCAGGTCGGTCGACGCAACCTGCGTGGCTACGCTGATGGCGTAGTTCAACGCGGGCGCATTGCCAATGATCCCGAAGCGATTCTTTACAGACTGTATTTCCCGATTATCCATTCAATGACAGTTTTCAGTCTCCGGTCTTCAGTTTTCAGTGGCTCCGCCGGTCAGGAAAACCAAACGCAGCAGAACGACCAGAAACTGAAAACTGAATACAATCAAACTAAAAACCTAGACTACCTTTCCCAGCAATGTGGCGGCGGTGCAGTCGGTGACCAGCACGTTCACGTAGTCGCCTTTCTGGTGCTGACCACGCGGAAACACAACCACTTTGTTCTGGTCGTTACGGCCAAACAGATCGTCGTCCGACCGTTTGCTGGTGCCTTCCACCAACACACGCTGCACTTGCCCGATATGCCGCTGATTGCGCTCGAGCGAGAGGCGTTGTTGCAGGGCGATGATCTCGTTGAGGCGGCGCTTTTTCACGTCCTCAGGTACGTCGTCTTTGTATTTCTTCGCCGCCAACGTACCCGGCCGTTCCGAATAAGCAAACATGTAGCCGTAGTCGTATCGGGCATATGCCATCAGCGACAGCGTATCCTGATGCTCGGCTTCGGTTTCGGTGCAGAAACCCGAAATCATGTCGTGCGAGATGCCGCAGTCGTCGCCCAGAATAGCCCGGATGCGGTCGATTTTCTCGATGTACCACTCCCGCGTGTAGGTCCGGTTCATCAGCTCCAGGATCCGCGTGTTGCCGCTTTGGGCAGGCAGGTGAATGTAGTTGCAGATGTTGTTAAACCGCGCCATCGTGTGCAGCACCTCGTCGGTGATGTCTTTGGGATGCGAGGTCGAGAAACGTACCCGCAAATCGGGGTTCACCAGCGCGACACGTTCCAGCAGGTTGGCAAAGTTGACAAACTCACCCTGCTCACCCGTCCACTTGTAGCTATCCACGTTCTGGCCCAGCAGCGTAACTTCCTTATAGCCATCAGCAAAGAGCTGTTCGGCTTCGCGGACAATGCTGTACGGGTCGCGGCTGCGTTCACGGCCACGGGTGAAGGGCACCACGCAAAAGCTGCACATATTGTCGCAGCCGCGCATGATCGAGATGAAGGCCGTAACCCCATTGGAGTTGAGCCGGATCGGCGCAATATCGGCGTAGGTTTCTTCGCGCGACAGAAAGACGTTGACCGCTTTCTGCCCCGTTTCGGCTTCTTCCACCAGCTTCGGAATATCGCGGTAAGCATCGGGACCAGCCACGATGTCTACGATCTTCTCCTCTTCCAACAGCTTGGTTTTCAGCCGCTCGGCCATACAGCCCAGCATCCCCACCATCAGCTCGGGCTTCTTTTTCTTGAGCGTGTTGAGTTGCTTCAGCCGGTTGCGTACCTTCTGCTCGGCGTTGTCGCGGATAGCGCAGGTATTCAGAAAAATCAGGTCGGCATCTTCGGCGGTGGAGGTCGTGGCAAACCCGGCGTTGCGCATCACGGCAGCCACGATCTCCGAGTCGGAGAAGTTCATCTGACAGCCGTAACTTTCAATGTATAGCCGCTTCTTTCCGTCGACGAGTTCATCAACGGAGGTGCGGGGTAAATCGACCGCTTCTTTGTCGTCGGCCGATAGGATGGTCAATTCAGCAATGCGTTCCATAGCGTACTTCTTACCCGCAAAGGTACGAAGAATATACGCAACGGGCTGACAGAATGTCAGGGGAGCGGTGCTAAAAAAGGTTAAAGGGTGAGGTGCGGGGGGTGATAGGCAGGGAGTAGCAGGGGTGGCGGGGATAGCAGGGAAGTAAGCGTAGGTATGACGTACCCAGCTATCCCTGCCACCCCTGCTACTCCCTGCCTGTTACTCCCGCACGAGCACTTTCGATACGGGGCCGGTGGGTGTGTTGATACGTAGTACATAGGCGCCTGCTCCACCGAATGCGCTGGCGCTGAGCCGATGCGTGAACGTACCTGACGGCTGATTGGGAAACGAAAACGTACCGGCCGACCGGCCTTCGGTGGTGGTCAGCACCAGGGTTACGTCGCCCGGTTGCGGCATGGGTAAACTAACCAGTACATCGCCCACCGACGGGTTTGGCCCGACCGCCGCCGTGAGGGGTTCGGTAGCCAGCGGCAGTTGCCCGAACGATTCAATATTGCCGTCCATCCAGGCTAGCCGTTGCCCGATCCAATCTTTCAGAAAATTGATTTCACTTTGGTACGTCGGGCCAACGTACCCGTTTGGCCAGACATACACGCCAATCACCGGCCACTTCACAAAGTTGCGGGTGCGGGCGTCGGTGATGGCGTTGGCCGTCGAATCGACAAACGCGCCCAGGCGTTGGGGCGTCAGCACAGTCTGCCGCAGGGCTTTGTATTTCTCCTTTACTTTCTTGCCGAACGCCAGATCGGAGAGCATCCGTTTCCACCAGAACGGGAGTTGAAATTGATCGCCCGGGCAGGTTACGTCGAAATCGAACGACCACCCTCTGAAACTGTTGCCCTCGCAATAATCGCCGTTGCCGTAGGTGAGATTATAGTCCCAGATGGGACCCATCACCAGCTTGGGGTTTTTGCTGTCGCGGTCTTTGTAGAAGTACGCACTGAGTCGGTAAGCATCCACATTCTTGCAGATTTCGCTCAGCAGCAGGTAATCGATAAACGAATCCTCATCGGCAAACTTCCGCCAGCCGTTGGTGGGGTCAGTGTAGTTGGGGCCACTCAGGGCATCCTCGAAGTCGGTAACGTATTTTTTGATGTACTGAAACTGCTCATCGGCCAGGTCTTCGGGCTTGGGTCGGTCGATCTGAATGTCGAGCGCCCGTTTGAACAACCCCGCGCCATACGGTGACCGCCACGACCGCGACGAACTGCCGCTAGTCTTGTCTATTTTCAGAATATAACCGCCCGTAACCGCATCGCCCGACACATCCGTCTTTTTGATACTGGTGATGTTGACGCGGTTTTTATCACGTTTAAGGCGTTCCATCATCACGTAAATGCCCATGTACTGCCCATTGAGCGTGACCTCGCAATACCGAAATCGCGAGGCGTAGTACTTGCTCATCTTCCGATAAAAGTCGTAAGTGAGCGTTTCGCGCACCAGCGTTTTATCGTTGTAAACGGCGTTGAGCACCCAATCGCTTTCCGATGGCATCCCCAATACCGACTGCGCCAGCGAGTTTTCGCCCGTCGCGTCGCGCAGTTCGATACCGTAGGCTTTTTTTGGAAACAGCTGCGACGACGACCCGCGCAGTTCAATGCCAATGTTGCTGGTAAACGTCGGCTTGTCGGTCAGGTTATTGGTTTTGCCGGTGCCGTTATCGATGATCTGCATCGTAGCGGCAATCTTCGGATCGTCGGCAATAACGGCGCCTTTGGTATCGATCAGCACAATCGGCAGGTTCGACGACGTGAACGACTGGCCTAGACTTCGCAACGATAGCAGCAGGCACACAACGAGTAGTAATCGATTCATATTGGTTGGTTTAGGAAACAGACAAGCGACGACAGCACTCTGTCAAAGATAACAAATCGGCCCGTCTGGTATAGGTCCAAAGCCATTGGCTAGAGTACCGTACTCATAGCTGTGGCGACCAATCGCTACCCGCTTTTCCTTTTTCCGTATCTTAGTTGAGTAATGATTGCCGAACGCCCTTCCCAAACCCTCATCGACCGCATCCGCGACATTGGCCAACCCGAGGCCGTCCGGCGTTTTTTTGGGTTGCTGAAAGAACTCATCGACATTGTCAACCTGCCCAATGGTGACCCTCGGCTGGCGTTCTCGGTGCGTAAAGACCGAAAATCCATTTCGGCCGATGTCAATTTCTTTCTGGCGTTGCGGCTGCACAAACCCCGCACCGGCGAGGCCGAATACTGGCTTACCATCAAACGGGCCGATCAGGATAAGCTCAAAAAGCTGACCGAGATCGACGTGGCTCCCATTACTGAAAAAGCCGACTACGTCTCGGTGATTGTGGGGCAGTCGAGTGCGCACCTGCTGCATCATCAGACGCTGCGCCGCTGCTGGGAAGATTGCCTGCTCGAACTGCTCGAAACGCCCAAACGTGGCCCCCACGTTGCGCGCCATAACACCGACATCTACGAAGCCGCCGAAAACGAGGGCTTTCTGAGCGATCTGCTCCGGCTTGCCGACAACCCGGAACTCTCCTACGATGCCATCCGCACGGATGCCTCGCCCGCCGAAGTGGCTGAAGATGAAGCTGGGTACGTTATCAACAAGCCTACATTTCCCAAAAACCTGATTCTGTACGGGCCACCGGGCACGGGTAAGACGTACCTGGCCCGGCAACTGGCTCAGCCCTACCCTACCGACGTGGTGACGTTTCACCCGTCGTATGGCTACGAAGAATTTGTCGAGGGAATCCGGCCTGAAACCATAGGTAATCAGGTGACGTACAAAGTCAGAAAAGGCATTTTCTACAAGGCCTGCGTAGCAGCGGTGCAACTGGCAGGCTACGCAACGCTGGCCGATTGCCTCAACGATCAGCCTCAAAATCGGCAACGACGACTGGCCAACGCCCCAACGCAGGTGCTGCTGATCGACGAAATCAACCGGGCCAATATCGCCAAGGTCCTGGGTGATCTGATTGCGTTGCTGGAAGATTCCAAACGCCTCGGCGCGCCCGACGAACTCTGGCTAACGCTCCCCTACTCGCAGGAACGCTTTGGCATTCCGCTCAATCTGCACATCATCGGCACGATGAACACCGCCGACCGTAGCATTGCCTTGCTCGACATTGCCCTACGCCGCCGGTTCAACTTCCGGGAGATGGGACCGCACTACGACGGGCTGGGTACGTTGGAGGCAGGTGTCGAGTTGGGTACGTTGCTGCGCACGATGAACGAGCGGATTGAATACCTCTTCGACCGTGATCACCTGATTGGCCATGCCTACTTGCTGGGTGTGCAGACCCACGACGAGCTTTGTCTTGCTTTCCGCGATAAGCTGATTCCGCTTTTGCAGGAATATTTCTACGACGACTGGCGGCGCATTCAACTCGTGTTGGGCGACAACCGGGCCTGGGGCAAAACGCCCGATCAACGCCTGATCTGGGTGAAAAAGCAGTATTCTGCCCCAATGGAACGCGACCTCTTCGGCGAATCGCCCGACGACCGGCCCGACGTCGTCACCTACGAACTGAACCCGCATCTGGTAGCCGGCGAGTTCGACAAAATCCCGACCGAAGCCTTCACGCGGATTTATACCAAGCGCGAATCGGCGAGTTGATGCTGGCTTGGTATCGGTACAGGGTCAGTTTCTGGATGCCATATTCACCGGTGGTGATAGGGATGTGGCGCTCCCTTTTTCGCAATTTCGGAATCGACTGCACTAACATTATCGTCGTGGCAACTACAGGCAACATCAGTAGCACAAGGAAGTGAGAACGCGAGACTCGGTACAACTGAAAACTACTACAAATTTAAGGGATACATCAACCCTGAGTGCTCACCACTGTCCATCCCAGTAATCACTGGGCTTCATTCGACGGCGTTGGAATGACGAAAAAAGCTCCACGGGACCATCGACAGCAAACGGTTTTTGTAGACTAGGTTCGTGAGCATCCAGAATGCCGTGAAACTTCCAACGTACCCAATGGCCGTCAGTGTTCATATAAGGTGTTTCATAGTCAGCTGCGTAAGCCCTCACCCATTCCTCCGCAATTTCTCTAGACTTAGCTTTCACTAGCACGAACTGCTCTTCAACACTGATCAAGCCTTTTTTTCGCCCTTCAATCTGGATGATGAACTGTAGTTTCAAGCACCAATAATTCAAGGCCTTACGAATTTTTCGCCTTCGCCCTGGAGAAGTTCGGCGCACGATTATATGGTTCACCCCGGGGTAGGCAGAAATGCGATCGAGTTGCGCTAGCGTCGTCGTAATGTCAACCTGATATCCCCTACGCTGTATAACATACGTTTCAATTTGAAAGTCAGTAATTAATTGCCTAGCCACAAGGTTGCGCTGACATTCGGCCTCTTTTCTACGATGTTCAGGATCCCTTATCTTCTTTAAGGCAAGCGAGTCATTATCGATACTAACGCTGATTTCAACCGTTACTTGATCCGGTTCTGTATCGTCTGGAATTTTCCAGTCTTCAAGGCCAATTATCATCTATAGAAAGCAGTACTAAAATAAAAGGCCCCCGCAAGTTTGCAGGGGCCTCAATATAATCAAATGTATTCTCGCTTACCCAACCGAACCTTCTAGGCTGATTTCGAGCAGCTTCTGGGCTTCAACGGCAAACTCCATCGGGAGTTGGTTGAGCACTTCTTTAGCGTAGCCGTTGATGATCAGGGCGACCGCCTGCTCCGTGGGGATACCGCGCTGATTGCAGTAGAACAGTTGATCTTCGCCAATCTTCGACGTTGTGGCTTCGTGCTCCACAGTAGCCGTGGGATTTTTCACCTCGATGTACGGGAACGTATGCGCGCCGCACTTGTCGCCCAGCAGCAACGAGTCGCACTGCGAGAAGTTACGGGCACCTTCGGCGCGTTTCATCACCTCGACCAGACCCCGGTATGAGTTTTGGCTCTTACCGGCCGAAATGCCTTTCGACACGATCCGGCTCTTGGTGTTTTTGCCAATGTGGATCATTTTGGTCCCCGTGTCGGCCTGCTGCATGTTGTTGGTAACGGCTACCGAATAGAACTCGCCAATTGAGTTGTCGCCTTTCAGAATCACCGAGGGATATTTCCAGGTGATTGATGAACCGGTTTCAACCTGCGTCCACGAGATTTTGGCGCTGGTGCCACAAATGCCCCGCTTCGTCACGAAGTTGTAGATACCACCGCGCCCTTCTTTGTCGCCGGGATACCAGTTCTGCACGGTCGAGTATTTGATTTCGGCATTGTCTTGCGCGATCAGTTCAACGCAGGCGGCGTGGAGCTGATTTTCATCGCGCATGGGTGCTGTGCACCCTTCGAGGTAGCTTACGTAGCTGCCTTCATCGGCCACGATCAGTGTGCGTTCAAACTGCCCTGTACCCGCCGCGTTGATGCGGAAGTAGGTGGACAGTTCCATCGGGCAACGAACGCCTTTCGGAATGTAGCAGAACGAGCCATCCGAGAAAACGGCAGCGTTGAGCGCGGCGAAATAATTGTCTTTAGCCGGAATCACTGAGCCGAGGTATTTCTTCACCAGTTCGGGGTGCTCGTGAACGGCTTCCGAAATCGACGAGAAGATGATGCCTTTGGCGGCCAGTTCCTTTTTGAACGTCGTAGCGACTGATACCGAGTCCATTACGGCGTCGACAGCCACCTGCGGACGCTCGATGGGGTTACCATTGGCGTCAACGGGTTCGTCAATCACGCCAGAGAGGCGTTTCTGTTCCGACAATGAAATACCCAGTCGCTCAAACGTCCGGCGCAGTTCGGGATCGATCTCATCGAGCGAACCAACCGTCTTCTGCTGCTTCGGTGCCGAATAGTACTTGATATCCTGATAGTCGATCTTCGGGTATTTGACGTTCGGCCAATGCGGTTCCTCCATCGTCAGCCACAGACGAAACGCATTCAGGCGCCACTCGAGCAGCCATTCGGGTTCGTTTTTCTTAGCGGAGATGAAGCGTACAATATCTTCGTTCAGCCCTTTGGGAGCTTCATCCGCTTCAATTAGGGTCTCAAACCCGTACTTGTACTCGGCGTTGGTGATGCTCTCTAAGAGTTCAACTTCTTTGCTCATGTTAAGTCGGCGATTGCCAATGAGAGCGGCTGCAACGCAAAACGCCCTCCTCGTTGTTTAAGAACTTATCTTACAAAATTAACAAATAAGCATCAGCCACTGTTCCGGGCTTTGGAAATAAGCTCAGGCAGGAACGATTTAGGGACCAGACAGCCCCATCGCGGTCACCCGTTTACCCGATAAACGCGGCAATTAGCGGCTTCGAGCAGCAGTTCGCCCGTGGCGGCGGCTTCAACCGGGTACCCAGGTACGTCGCCGACGGTTGCGCTGAACAGGTACGTACCCAGTTGCCAGGCCAACGAGATACCCACGCCCGCTTCGACAACCGGTTTTTGCAGCCAGACAACCGGCTTGTTAGACAGGTCGGACCAATGGGTTTCGGCAAACGAGCGAATAAGCTGGATGTTCATGAATTGCTCGACGTTGGTGCCCCAGACAAACGGCCCGTGCGTGACCTTGTCGGTCTGGCTCTCGTCGCTGATCCGGAACACGTAGAGCTTGGTGTATTCTTCGTTGGCACCGCGTTCAAGGTGCAGGTTTCGCACCTCAAAACCCAGCCCAACGTAGCTGGGCAGCTGGGGCAAAAACAGGCTCACAAAGTACCGGAAGGTATTGCCCGTGTGGTAAAATTCATCGAAACGGGGGTCGTCCTTATCGGCGGTCATGACCGTAAAATTGGGCGCGAACGACTGGGTTTCGGCCAGCTCCAGGTACGTTGCCAGTTGCTCGTTGAACACCGCCGACCCCACCACCATCGATTGCAGATCGCCTAGCGTGCTGTCGGCGTCGATAGCTTCCAGGTGCGCTACCTCGTCGCCATAGGCCATGGTGTCGGGCGGGGCCAGGAAGGTTTCGGCAAAGAAACCGAAGTGCGGGGTTCCCTGCTGCTGCACATAGTGTTTGATGGTCCGCAAGGGGTCGTAGAACGCGTCGGGGATAGCCGGGACGCCCTCGGACGGAACGCCGCCCGGCCGTGGTTGCACATGGGCCATATCGCCCCGCATGAAATCGAAATTGAATTGCTGCTGGCAGGCTCGTACCTTCCGGCAGATATACTCCCAGGCGGCGCGGTTGGGGCGGCCGAAATCAAGCTGCCAGTCGCGGTTGTCGTTCAGGCTGTGGTAGAATTTGTAGCGAGCCAGTGGGCCAAACACCCGCGAGAACGGCTGCGGCTGGTTAAAGCTATACTGATACCACACCTGCCCGAACTCGTCGGTGATGAAATCGTCAGGAACGATATGCAGCCCCCGGTACGGCGGGGCCATGGTCATGGGCAGCGTCTCGAAGCCTTGGTTGGTCAGGTGCTTGATCAGGTCGAGTCGCCGCTGAAGCCGCCCGCTATAGTCGCCTGGCCGACCAAACAGAATTAGGTGTCGTTGCTCATCGGTCAGCAGCGGAATTTGCGTCGAGAAAAAGACGCTTTTCGAGTACGTGATCGGGCTACCATCGGCCGTGCCGTGCTGGTGCATAAACTGCCAGATCACCTCTTCGACGTGCCGGTATACGTTTTCGCTATGATCGACGAGCCGATGCCCGTCGCGGTGGACCCACTCAAACAGCGCGGGATGGATCAGCGCCATTTCGGAAAACCGATCGGTATGCGGAATCACGTCCATACCCACCGTGCGGCCCAGCGCATGCAGCAGGTTGGTCACCACCTTGAGTTGCTTGTCGACGGTATCGAGCGTGGGGATGAACCGGGCCAGATCAACGCTGTAAAACTCCGGGTTGATCTGCCAGCTCACCATGCCGTAAAGGCTACCGACCACACCGGGCTCCCAAATGGGCAGCAGGTGGATGCTGTCGTGGCAGGCAGGCAGCGTGAGCGTGTAATTGACCACATTCCAGAAGGAGCCGATGGTGCGGACGTTGACGCCGACCATGTTGCTTTGCCGCAGCCACCGCCCGCTGGGCTGCCCCAACCGGGGCGAGGGGACGGTTTGCTGGGGGTCAAGGGCGCGGCGCAGCAGGTCGGTTCCCAGCCGTTTTTGCAGGATGTCGAGCGTCTGATACACCGAGAACTGCACGGCGATCTGCGGCAACAGATTAGGTACGTAAGACGATTGCCCCGTCTGGAACGCGTTCAGGTACGTTGGATACTGTTGTTGCCAGTCGGCGTTCAGGGTAGCGATGGTATTGGTCGACATGAAGCAAAAGTAAAACGATTTGATAATACAACTTCCTGCCTCGGCTCGCCTTTGCGCCCTTAATTTGCCGACATGGCCTGGTTGTTTTTAGCGCTGGCGGCCCTCTGCCAGACCGTGTGGACGTTTTCGCTCAAATTCGCGGATTTCAAAGCGCTGGCGGCGTTTAGGTTGTCGCTGCCCGTGGTGGGTCCGGTGCTGCTCAACGTAGTGTCGGGTTTGGTCAACGTCGTTTTTCTGAATCAGGCCTTCCGGTACGTACCTGTCACGACGGCCTTTGGTATCTGGACCGCCCTGACGCTGATCTTTATCAAACTAGCCGACGTGCTACTCTACAAAGCGCCGTGGTCGGCGGGTGAGCTATTTTTCATCGGGCTGCTGGCCGCTGCCATTATTGGCCTGAAATGGGTAGGCGGCGGAAACGCCTGACTGTATATTGCCAACGCATTCAAGACGCAAGGGTGCGCGTACTACTTTCACCATGTCAGATCCCCGTCAATTTCCCATTGGCCCCTGGAGCGGGCAAACCGACTTCTCAGCAGCTGAGATCACTGAACGCATCGCCTTACTGCGTGAATTACCCCGGCAGTACCGCCAACTGACGGAACATCTGGGCGATGAGGCGTTGCAACGTACCTACCGGCCCGGTAGCTGGACGATCCGTCAGGTGGTGCACCATGTCGCCGATACGCATCAGTGGCACTATTTCCGCATCAAACACGCGCTGACCCAGCCCGACGTTCAGCCCGGTATTCTGAGCACCGTAACCGATTGGGCGCAGCAGCCCGACGGTCACGATGCCCCGTTGGCCCCATCGCTGGCCCTGCTGGAGGGGCTACACGAGCGGCTGGCTTACCTGTTTGAGCGCCTCCCCGAAACCGACTGGCAACGGGCTTATTATCACCCATTCCGGCAGCTCAATGTCTCGCTCGCTTCGGCGCTGGATATGGTGGCCTGGCATGGTCGGCATCACCTCGCGCACATCGAGCTGGCGCTGACGGCCTGATGCTCCGATGGTGTCCGATTGGCTGTCTACCGAACGATTACTAAATCCATTGAAATAATAGAGTTGGGTTCGACGTAGCTAGTATAGTTATCAACGAACTCAACTGTTATGAACCGGATTTCTCCCGCCACGGCCGGGCTGCTCCTGCTGGCGGCTGTAGGCTGTACCAAAACGGGTACCGACAACGCCACCCCAACGCCCGCCGACTGGAATTACGAACAAACCAACTGGCAATCGGAAGGGGCACCCATCTGTACGGGGCAAGCCCTATCGCCTGTCGACATCGACACCACCAAAACCCGCAAGACCAGCCTACCCGCGCTTACGGTCAATTACCAGTCGATGCCGTTGCAGGTGCTCGACGACGGCCACACTATCGAAGTACTGGGCGATGGCAAAAACGCGATTACGTATCAGGGCGTAACGTACCTGCTGAAGCAGTTTCATTTTCACCGGGCGAGTGAACACACGCTCAATGGCAAAGCCGCTCCAATGGAACTGCACCTGGTGAATCAGGACGAGCGCACGGGGGCGATTCTCGTGCTCAGCGTTTTCCTGACGAATGGCCCGCAAAGTGCAATCCTGCAACAAGTATTAGCCAATCTACCCACTACTCTGGGGCAGCCCAATACGGTAGCGGGCGTCAGTATCAATCCGGCGGATCTGTTACCTCAGTCTAAGGCCTACTACACGTATGCAGGTACGTCGACGGCCTCGACCTGTACCCAACGGCTGGACTGGATTCTCTTCAAAAACCCGATGCCCATCTCGGCGGGTCAGGAAGCAATTTTCGCCCGAAAATACCCCAATAATAGCCGCCCCACCCAACCGCTGGGCAACCGCGAGGTAGTGGAGCAGGAGTAAGATCAGTATACAGTGAACAGTATGCAGTATACAGTGGGCTATCGCAGGAAGTAAATTGCCCCCACTGTATACTGCATACTGTTCACTGTATACTGTTATTCGATCACCACCCCCATCGAACAGAATTTCTCGATGCGCTGATCGATGCGTTCGTCGGCGGTGAGCGTGTTGAGTTCGGCCAGGGTGTCGAGAATCTTGTTTTTCAGAATCTCAGCCATTGCGGCGTGGTCGGCATGGGCGCCGCCAGTGGGTTCGTCAATGATGCCGTCGACCAGCCGGAACGCCTGCATGTCGGCGGCGGTGAGCTTCATGGCTTCAGCAGCCTGCTCCTTGTAATTCCAGCTCCGCCAGAGGATCGTCGAGCAGTTTTCGGGCGAAATAACCGAATACCAGGTGTTTTCGAGCATCATTACCCGGTCGCCGATAGCAATGCCGAGTGCGCCGCCCGAAGCCCCTTCACCGATGACAATGCAAATCACCGGCACTTTCAGCATAAACATCTCTTTGAGGTTGCGGGCGATGGCCTCACCCTGTCCCCGCTCTTCGGCTTCAAGCCCCGGGAACGCCCCCGGCGTGTCGATCAGCGTCACGATGGGCTTGTTGAATTTTTCGGCCATTTTCATCAGCCGCAGGGCCTTGCGGTAACCTTCCGGGTTGGGCATACCGAAGTTGCGCTGTTGCCGCTGCTTGGTATTGCGCCCTTTCTGCTGCCCGATAATCATGACCGTCTGCCCTGTTCCGTCGCCACGGGTGATTTCGGCAAAGCCACCCACCATCGCCGGATCATCGCGCACGGTGCGGTCGCCGTGCAGTTCGATAAACTGATCGCACATGCGCTCAATGTAATCGAGCGTGTAGGGGCGGTCGGGGTGGCGTGATAGCTGTACGCGCTGCCAGCGGGTGAGGTTGTTAAACAGTTCGGCCCGTAGCTTGTCGATGCTTTCTTCCAGCGACGCAATCGCTTCGGTGACATCTACTTTACTGGTTTCACCCAGTCGCTTCAGTTCGTCTAACCGGCCTTCCAGATCAGCCAGCGGCTTCTCAAAGTCGAGATAAGTTCTCATATTTTGCGTTTACCGTTTGGCGTTTAGAGTTTGAAGTTGGCTGACGCAAAATCAAAAACGTGCGTCAGCCAACTTTAAACTCTAAACGCCAAACGGTAAACTAATTATAGTTCATAACTCTGCCCCTTGGCGGGGATTTCAACATGGGTGTAACCGGCTTCGGCAAGAGTATCCCGGAAGGCCTCCATGCTGCTGGTTTCTCCGTGCACCAAAAATACATTCTTCAATTGCTCGGGCGATTGCATCCGGACGAAGTTTAGCAGATCGTCGCGGTCACCGTGGCCGCTGAATACGTCGATGCGCTCGATGTTGGCCATCACCTGCTTTTCTTCGCCTTTGATCGTCAGCGTGGGTTGCCCATTGAGCAACCGCCAGCCCAGCGTTCCTTCGGCGCAATACCCGATGATCAGGATGGTGCAATACGGGTTTTCGATGTTGGCGGCTACGTGGTATTCTACGCGCCCGCCCTGCACCATGCCCGACGACGAAATGATAATGCACGGCTCGTTGTAGTCGCTGACGGCCTTGCTCGCTTTGGCCGACTCCAGGAACTCGAAGTTGTCGAAGTCGAAGATGGTCTCGTTTTCTTCGTAAAACTCCCGCGCTTCTTTGCTCAGCTGACGGATGTTTTTCTGATACACCTTGGTGCTTTCCAGGCCCATCGGGCTATCCGAAAACACTTTGATGGGCTGAAAACCCCGCTCGGTATAGAGCCGGTTGAGCGTGTACAGCAACGATTGGGTACGTCCCACCGAGAACGACGGAATGATGAGCCGCCCCGGAATATCGATGCAGGTACGTTTGATGACGTCGGCAAGCGCATCTTCCGGGCTCATCTGATCGACGTGCAGGCGGTTGCCGTAGGTCGATTCGCAAACGAGGTAGTCGACCGGCGGCACCGGAGCGGGGTCAACGAGGAGCGGGTAGTTTTTGCGGCCAATGTCGCCCGAGAAACAGATGCTTTTCTTCTGCCCGTTCTCGTAGACATCCACCACAATGTGCGCCGCACCGAGCAAATGCCCGGCCGGAATGAAGGTAACGCTGCACGAATCAGTGAGGCGGAATTTGCGGCCAAACTGGATGGGCACCACGCTTTCCATGCTTTCGCGCACCTGCTTTTCCAGAAACAGGTCTTTCAGCATCTGCGACTGCTTGTCGCGTACCCGTTTTTTCTTGCTACCGTTGAGTTCGTTGATGCGTTTGCTGTTAAGCGAGGCGGCGTCCTGCAACAGAATGTTGGTCAGCGCGTAGGTTGGCTCGGTGCAGAGAATCTGGCCTTCGTACCCTTCGCGATACAGATTAGGCAGGTTGCCCGAGTGGTCGATGTGCGCGTGCGTGAGCAGCACAACATTGATACTGGATGCTTCGAAAGGGAAGAGGCCAGTAGTAGGTTGGTCAATGGGGGGAGTCTGGTCGCTTGTCGACCGTTCCAGATTAGACCCACAGTCAATCAGGATACGGTAATCATCGTCCAGTTCCAGCAGATACATACTACCCGTTACCTGCTGGGCGGCTCCCCAAAATGTTAATTTCATGCGTGGTCTATACCGTCTATATGATCATGGCCGACGCGTTCAGGCATAGCATGGTTCCATTGGTTGCCATGTGCCGGTTCGGCGCAGTTATTCATGGGGTCGGATAAGGGGGCGGGTTTGCCTTATTTGCCCAAAAAGGGCCTTTTGATAACGCGGGTACGGTATTCTAAATTCCCTTAGCTTTGCAAAGCTACGAAAAAGGCCCATACAGCCTAACCCCTCATTGTGCGTCGTTCTTCTGTCCTGATCCGTATGTTACCCGTGCTGCTGGGCCTGCTCAGCAGTTACTTCCTGCACGCCGACGCCGTTACGCTGCTGGCGGGGCGAGAGCCCCTGTTGGCCAACAGCGCAGTCTACACCCTGTCCCCGCCCGATTCGGCTACGCTGCAACGGCTACGCGACTGGGCCGAAAGTCTGCAACGGGGGCCACTGGTGCAGAATGGCACCGTAGCGCTGTCGGTTCGGCGGGTCAGCGATGGGCTTTGTGTCTTTGGTCAGAATGAATTTCGCAGTCTCCCCACGGCCTCAACGCTGAAGCTGGTATCGACCGGTACGGCGCTGGCTACACTGGGTAGTACCTTCACGTATACTACGTACCTGGAATATGACGGGGCTATCAAAGACAGTGTACTGACGGGGAATCTGTACCTGCGCGGCACTGGTGATCCCTCGCTGGCGAGCGGTCGGTTTGCGGGGTACCCGGCCTGGGTGGCGTTTCTGCGCGACGTCTCCAGCCGGGTGCGGCAGGCGGGTATCCGGCGCATCGACGGGGCGATCATCGGCGACGCCAGCTTTTTCGACGGCCAACCCACCCCCGACACCTGGCCTTTTGGCGATCTGGGCAATTATTACGGGGCGGGCCTCTTTGGTCTGAATTTCAACGAAAATCTGTACCGGGTCGTTTTCAAGCCGGGCACGGCGGCGGGTGCTCCGGCCCCCGTGTTGCGCACCGACCCTGCCCTGCCCTACCTGAGCCTGAACAATCGCGTATCGACGGGCCCCGTGGGCTCTGGCGACGAGGTCAACATTTACGGCGTACCGTTTCAGAACACGGCCACACTCGAAGGCACGGTGCCCCCCAACCCATCCGGGGCAGTACCTGAGTTTGCCGTGAAAGGCGCTATGCCCGACCCCGCTTACTTCGTAGCCTACGCCCTCACCGAGCAGTTCCGCCGCGATAGTATCCGCGTTTCCGGAACGCCTGCCTCCTACCGGCTGGGTACGTTGCCGGTTGAGTTATTGGCGGCCAATACAGCGCCTCAACCCGTTTCTACGCCCGTCGCCTACACGCCGGGGCCGTTTGTGTCGGCAGCGGGCAGCACGTCGGCCACAAGCACCGTCCGTACGGAAGTGTATCGTTACACGTCGCCGCCGCTGAGCGATCTGGCCCGTGAAACCAATTTTCAGAGCATCAACCTGTACGCCGAAGCCCTCCTTAGGTCGGCGGCGCGGCAGATCAAACAACGGTCTACAACCTGGCCCGAGTCGGTTTCGGCCATTACGGGCTACTGGCAGGCCAAAGGCGTCCATCTGGACGGTTTCCGGCCGCGAGATGGCAGTGGCCTCTCGACCGTGGGGGCGATGACTGCCGACAACATGACGAGCTTCCTGATGGCCATGACCCGCGAGGGAACGTACCCAGCCTTCTACGCCAGCATTCCGGTGGTGGGCCAAAGCGGCACCGTACGCGGGCTGGCCAAAGGCACCAAAGCGGCCGGTAACGTACGCGCCAAGAGTGGCACCATCGAGGGCGTTCGGGCCTACGCGGGTTATTTCACGGCCAAAGATGGGAGCCTGATGAGCTTCTCCCTGATGATCAATAAGTATCAGGAAGGCAAGTACGCTGCCCTGACGCCCCAAATCGAACGGCTGTTTGTGTTGTTAACCGGGTTATGAGGGCACAGTGTCTAGCGTATCAGCAGCTTGGCGTTCGATAAATCTGGCGCGGCTTTAGGCTGCTTTTCGGGCAATAAAACGATGAACGTTGTCCCGGCCCCTTCCCGGCTTTGCGCCGTAATGTAGCCATTGTGGTGGGTGATCACCCGTTTACAGATGGCCAGGCCAATGCCGGTTCCTTCGTAATTTGTTTTGCTGTGCAGCCGCTGGAAAATGTCGAAAATGCGGTCGAGGTATTTTTCGTCGAAGCCAATCCCATTGTCTCGAATCGTGAGCCGCACGTAACGCTCGCCAAATACCAGACCCGGATAAAAGGCGCTCTCCGTAAACTCTGCCTCGATACGTACCTGCGGAGCCACGCCGGGCTTTACATACTTCAAGGCGTTGGTAATCAGGTTCAAAAATAACTGCTCCACTTGCAACGCGGCCGCATCGATCGTAGGCAGATCGCCCCGGCTGACGGTGGCGTTGGTCTCCTGCACCGACAACTCCAGATCGTTCATCACCTTGTCGACCAGTTCGTTGAGCGACACGGGAGCAAACACATCACGTCGGCTGGTCAGGCGCGAGAAGTTGAGCAGGTCGCGAATCAGCATCGACATCCGGTCTGCCGACGTAATGATCTTGCTCAGGAACATGCGGCCATCGCCTTCCAGCGAGGGGCTGAACCGTTCGGTGAGCAGGTCGCCAAACGCCCGAATCTTTCGGAGCGGCTCCTGCATGTCATGACTGGCAACGAAGGCCATTCGCTCCAGTTCCTGGTTCGAGGTTTCCAGTTGCTGAATTTTCTCCTGCAATTGCTGCTCGTAAGCCCGCAGTTGCGCCTCGTTTTCGGCCCGCTGATGCAGTTCGTTGTCGAGCAGTCGATAGAGCGTAACCAGTGCGATAAACGTCAGCATCGACAGCGCGAAGATGATCACCAGCGTATTACCAAACGACTCCCGCGCCAGCACGTTGCGCTGCTCCATCAGCCGCTGCTCCGTCTCGATCATTTTCCCGGCGTAGGCCCGCACTTTATCCATACGCAGCTTGCCGATCAGCAGAAACTCTCGCCGCACCGTTATGTCGTTGCTGGCCGTCAGCCGAATCTGTTTCCGGGCAATGGCGAATTTGCGTTCAATCAGGTATTCCAGCGTATCGACGGTTTTCAGTTTGGCCGAATCATCCTTGAATAGCTTTCGCAGATCGGCCAATTTTCCGGGAATGCGCGGGTAAGCCGAATAGTAGGGCTCCAGGAAAACGCGGTCGTTTGAGCCCAGATAGCCCCGCACGGCCGTCTCCACGTCTTTAGTCAACGACAGTATATCGTCCAGCCGGTTCAGGACCTGAAAGGAATACGTGATGTTCTGATTGTCCCGCTGCGATCGGTTGTAACTATGTACCGACATAGCAAACCCGAACCCCACCAACAGCACCGCGACCACAAAGCCTACGGCAATCCGGCGGTTTTTAAGCTGCTGAATGAGTACAGAGAAGAAACGCATTAACGGGAGCAGAAAAGAATCAGACGCGTTGAGTACTGCTGAGTAGTTGCAATGTTACCAGATTTCACTGAATACTAATTGCCTATTTGCTCAACAATAAGATTGTGATTCGTATAGATACAAATGTCGGCGGCAATGTGCAGGCTCTCACTGACCATATCGACGGCATTGAGGTGAGACGCGTGCTTTTTGAGCGCCAGCGCTGCCGACTGTGCATAGACACCACCCGACCCGATGGCGGCAACGTCTTGGTCGGGTTCGAGTACGTCGCCCGTACCCGAAATAATGAGCAGATCGTCGGCCGAAGCCACGATCATCATCGCCTCCAGCTTGCGCAAAAAGCGGTCGGTTCGCCAGTCTTTCGCCAGTTCGATGGCCGCCCGGCGCAAGTTGTTATTATAGTTACTGAGCTTTTCCTCAAACCGCTCTATGAGCGTAAAGGCATCGGCCGTTGACCCGGCAAAACCAGCCAGTACCTTACCGCCCGCCAACCGGCGTATTTTCTTAACGTTGCTTTTGGCCACTGTGTTGCCCATGGTTGCCTGTCCATCAGCGCCCAGCGCCACTTGTCCGTTGTGCCGAATGCCGACAACGGTCGTTGCGTGAATGGGTGTCATTCTTTTTCGTTCAATGTTTAAAGCCCAACGTCCAAAGTTGGGACACAGGTTCGCTCTGTGAAGCAACTTTGGACGTTGGGCTTTACACGTTAAATGTAGCAGGCACTACACCAGCATTTTCATCGGGTCTTCCAGGAAGCCTTTCATCGTTTGCAGGAAGGCGGCACCGGTAGCTCCATCGACAACGCGGTGGTCGCACGACAGCGTTACTTTCATGATGTTGACCGGCTTCGGCGTTTCGCCCTCAAACACAACGCTCTGCTTGATGGCGCCAACCGCCAGAATGCACGAATCGGGCGGGTTGATGATCGCCGTAAATTCGTCGATGCCAAACATACCCAGGTTCGAGATCGAGAAGGTGCTGCCCTCCCAGTCTTTGGGTTGAAGCTTTTTGTCTTTGGCCTTGCCAGCCATTTCTTTCACCTCACCGGCAATGGTCGACAGCGTTTTCTGATCGGCGTTACGCACCACCGGCACGAGCAGCCCTTCGTCGACGGCCACAGCCACCCCGATGTTGACATACTTGTATTTCCGGATTTTATCACCCAGCCACGACGAGTTGACGTTGGGATGCTGTTTCAGCGCCAAAGCAGCCGCCTTGATCACGAAATCGTTGAACGACACCTTGGCCGGTGCAACAGCGTTTACCTGTCCGCGCAGCGCCATTGCCTTGTCCATGTTGATTTCCATGGTCAGGTAGAAGTGCGGGGCGGTGAAGAGGCTCTCGCTCAGGCGGCGGGCAATGGTTTTCCGCATCTGGCTGACCGGTACGTCTTCGTAGTCGCCTTGGGGCGCAGCAGCCTGGGGCTGAGGAGCCGGCGCTGCCGTAGCAGGTGCCTGTGCTGGCTGAGCCTGTGGGGCTGCGGGTTGAGCAGCGGGTGCCGCGGCCGGTTGCGCCGACGTACCTGGCTTGAACGCCTCCACATCGGCCTTCACGATACGCCCTTCGGGGCCAGTGCCGTGTACCTGTTTCAGGTCGATGCCCTTTTGTTCGGCAATGGCTTTAGCCAGCGGCGAGGCCTTCACGCGACCGTTGGCATCGTGCCCGTTTTCGGTACCACCCGCATACGACAGGTCGGTATCGGCGTTGGCAGGTACGTTGGTTTGCGGGTTTTGCTCGGCGGTGGCGTTGCCGCTACCTGCCGATTCAGCCGCAGGGGCTGAGCCGCTGCTTTCAGCACCGCCAATCAGTACTTTAAAGTTGGCTCCTTTTTCGCCGACAACGGCAATGACCGCGTCTACAGCAACCGATTCGCCTTCTTTCACGCCCACATACAGCAGGGTGCCTTCTTCGTAGGCTTCGAGATCCATGGTGGCTTTGTCGGTTTCGACTTCAGCCAGCACATCGCCCGATTTTACGGTATCGCCTTCTTTCTTATGCCATGCCACGATGGTGCCTTCCGTCATGGTATCGCTCATCTTAGGCATCCGAATCACCGACGCGTTCACGTTGGCATCGGCAGCCGGCGCCGCCGAAATGGCTTTGTCGTCAGCCATGTTGGTGTTTACCTGTGTGGTATCGGCGGCCGTGGGGGCGGGCTTGTCGACCGGAGCAATGCTCTCGGTTTTCGGGGCAGGTGCCTCCACGCTGCCACCGCTGCTTCCATTGAGCAGCGACTGGAAATCTTCGCCCTGCTGACCAATCACGGCAATGATGCCATCAACCGGCACCGACTGCCCTTTTTCGATACCAATGTAAAGCAGGGTGCCTTCGTCGTAAGCCTCGAGGTCCATAGTGGCTTTGTCGGTTTCGACTTCGGCCAGCACATCGCCCGATTTCACGGTATCACCTACTTTTTTATGCCACTCAGCAATGACACCCTCAGTCATGGTGTCGCTCATCTTGGGCATTCGGATTAATTCAGCCATAGCTATTCAGGAAGCGTCAATTATCAACAACGTGGAGCCAAAAATAGGGCAAAAAATTAGTTCAAAGTCTAAGGTTCAAGGACCAAAGTTGAGCTACCCACAACCAGGGTGGTCGTGGCCGCTCAACTTTGGCCCTTGAATCTTAGACGTTGAACCCAACTTATACCCACTCCCAGCGGTGGCGGGGGCGGCGACCTGTGCCGGGTACCTGCCGCAGAAAGCGGGGCCGCCGGAACCGCAGTACCATCAGGCCCAGCAGTTTGGGCACCGGAATTCCCTTTTGCTCGCGAGTCAGGTCGGGGGTGCCTGTATCCGTAAAGGGGTCGAGACTGGCGTAGGCAGCACCGGCCAGTAGAATATCGGCCAGTGAGGGAGCCTCCAAAAAGGAATCGCCCTGCCGGGGACCCCAGGCAGGATCTACACGGCCTGCATCCGGCAAATCGGTGTCGGCCCCTACGGCCACTGTCGCCCCTTTCTTTTTCAGACCGGGCAGGGGGGTAAGGTGTTCCGGTAGTGGTCGTGTCAGGTAGGCCAGTACATCCGACGACAGCAACAGCCGGTACGAATGTGGGTTAGACAACAACTCTTTGTAGGCCAGCACCCGGAACAAATATTGGCTGGTTTCGCGATACAGCTTCAGGCTGAAATAGTTATTCTGCCGTTGCTGAATCATCCGCTCCTGCAAGCGGCTCAGCCCACCATTGTAGGCTGCCGCAACGAGCGTCCAAGAGCCCAGCTCGCGGTAAAGATCATGCAGATACCGGCAAACAGCGATGGTCGCCTTTTCCAGGTCATAGCGCTCGTCGATCTCGTCGTTTACAATCAGGCCCAGTTCGCGGGCGGTCTGCGGCATCAGCTGCCAGTACCCCGATGCCCCTTTGGGCGACACGCAGTCGTTGATCAGCTCACTTTCGGCCAGCGGAATGTACCGGAAATCGTACGGAATATTGAACCGCCGCAAAATGGGGTCAATGACGGGAAAAAAGACGGCGGCCCGCTTCCGCAATACATATAATTCTTCGCGTTGGGCCTGGCACTGCATGAGCGTGCGCATCCATTGGCGCGAAATCGACGAGCGGTCGATGGGCACTGCCTCGCCGCAAAAATAGATGGGTACAAACCGACGGGTGGAGTCGGCGTTTAACAGTAATGGCGTATTCAGTTTCTGCGAAACAGCCGGTTGGCTATTTTCCTGCCGAATGGTGTCTGCCGGAGAACCCGGCTCAACAGGAGAGGTAGCAATGGTTGGTTTGGCCAGCGCTATCAGAGCGGATACACTTACGGTTCTAATCAAAGTATGGGTATTTGTTGGTTAACTAAAACTCCCTCGGGCCCAAAGAGGCGGTAGCCCGGTTCACTAGAATCTGTGCAAAAATACTTGATTAATCAACGGCATAAACACCGCCAGCCTAAGAATTATCCTACGGCACCGCCATTTTACATCGGAATAATACAAATATCTAGATAAGCAAAAGCGGTCAGACCACCGCTTACGTGTGATTTGACCGCTTTCCGACGAGCCACCCGACTATCGAATTTTCTTGGAATCGTACTATAAATTACCTTACGCCGAGGTGCGTGCCGTGCTGCCGCCGAGTAAATAATTGTCGTCCTGGTGGTGATCATGCTCGCCGGTAGGGCTGCCTTCTTCATCAACCACTTCATCCTCGTCATTCACATATTCGCGCTCGCCCATCTCGTCGGTTTCTTCGACTGCATCTTCATCATTGACAGTGCCGCCGCTCTGATCGGTTACGTTGTTGGGGTCGAGCCGCCCCACCCGCGACCCTACCAGTTCGGTATCTTCGTGTTGTTGGTTCCGGGCCATCGTGCCGACCACACCCTGGTTCTGATCGGTACCTGCTTCGTAGTTTTCCATAAGGATTGTTTAGCGTTTGATGTTTGACGTTTAACGTTAAACATCAAACGCTAAACCCTCTTTCAATGCTTTCCATTATTACTACGCGGGAACGGGCTGAGGGGCGTACCCGACTGCTGGGTGGTATCGGACTTGGTGAACCGGAGCCGACGTCGGGCCAACAACCGGAAGGCCACGTAGAGCAGTAGGCAAGCAATCAGGACGAAGGCGAACAGTGGCAGAAAGACCGTCAGCAACGAGAGCCCCAGCGAGGCCGCATTTTCGCCAGTAGCCACCACCGGATTGGCTACCCCGCCCGTCGTCATGGCCGAGCCAAGTCGCAACAAACTGGTGCCCGCCTGAATGAGCCCTGCCGAGCCACCACCTAACATCAGCCCCATGCCCCACCGGTAGGTTTCGTCGTTGATGTGCAGAAATGAGGTCGACAGCAACGTACCTGCGATCACGGCCGCCGGCATGGCAATGGTGTCGAGGGCATTGTCGAGCCAGGGAACGTAGTAAGCACCCAGTTCAAAAGCCGATGCCACCGACAAGCCAATGATCGCCTTCCAGCTGCCCAGGAACTCGAAGCCGGGTTGGGGATCAATGTAGCCCAGTTTAGTAGCGAGGGCGGCGATCAGCATGGGCACAAACACGCGGAAACCGCAGCAGGCCGCCAAACCAATGCCTATACAGGCAGCAAAAAGCCATTCGAGGGTCATAGCAGTGAGTTTTTGTATGGTGGTAACTTTCCCAAACGCTTCGCTGTTACGAGAAAGAACGTTTACTGGTTTCTATTTCCGGCTTTCTGGTGCGCTGGCAACGACGATTCGGTCGCCTGCGCGGGGTAATGGTGTAGTAAAAACCGTAGACTGCAAACAGTTTTTTTGTGAGCGACGAACAGAAAAGCGGCGGATCCCCGTCTGGTCAGGTATTTGACGTAACGATTCTAAGCCGATTATACGCGTTTGTACGTCCTTATCAGGGACGCTTTTATTTATTGGTTGCGGTGATTTTGCTGGGAGCAGTATTAGCCCCCATCACCCCCTTGTTGATCAAACAAACCATCGACAACCAGATTGCGGGGGGCGACTATCAGGGCCTCACGCTCATGCTGTCTACGATGGTGGGCGTGCTGGTAGTACAGGCGTTTATCCAGTTTGCCAACGCCTACCTGTCGGGCTGGCTGGGGCAGCACGTCATCCGCGACATCCGGGTGCAGCTCTACGAGAAGATTATTGGTCTACGGCTCAAATTCTTCGATAACACCCCTATCGGTCGGCTGGTTACGCGGACCATTTCCGACATCGAAACGCTGGCCGACGTGTTTAGTGAGGGCATGGCCGCCATTGCGGGCGATATCCTGCAATTGGTGCTCATCATTGCCGTTATGTTTTACACCGACTGGCGGCTGGCGGCCATTAGCCTCTCGATGGTACCGCTGATGCTGTTCAGCACCTACGTTTTCAAGGAGAAGATCAAAGCGTCGTTTAACGAGGTACGTACCGCGGTAGCCAACCTCAATGCCTTTGTGCAGGAGCACATCACCGGCATGAACATCGTCCAGATTTTTAGCAGCGAAAAAATAGAAGCCGCCAAATTCCGGTCCATCAACGATGAGCACCGCAAGGCCAACATCCGCTCGATCTGGTATTACTCGATTTACTTCCCGGTAGCCGATATTCTGTCGGCGGCGGGCACGGGGCTAGTGGTCTGGTATGGTGCCCGCGAGATTCTGAATGAACAGGTGTCCTTCGGGACCGTGACGGCCTTTGTAATGTTCATCAACCTGTTCTTCAGGCCCATCCGGATGCTGGCCGACCGCTTCAATACGCTACAGATGGGCATCGTCAGCGCCGATCGGGTACTGACCCTGCTCGACAGCGACGACTATACGGTCAATAATGGCAGCCTCAAACCCGAAAAGCTACGGGGTGATGTGGCCTTCCGAAATGTCTGGTTTGCCTACAACGACGACAATTACGTGTTGAAAGATATTTCGTTCGACGTGCAGGCGGGCGAGACCATTGCCTTTGTCGGAGCCACGGGCGCGGGCAAATCGTCGATCATCAATCTGCTGAGCCGTTTCTACGATATCAACCGAGGCACCATCACCATCGATGGCGTCGACGTGCACGACTACGACCTGGCCACCCTTCGGCGGCAGATTGGGGTTGTATTGCAAGACGTCTTTCTGTTTTCAGATACCATCGAGAACAACATCACGCTGGGCGATCCACGCATCACGCGGGAGCAGATCATCGAGGCGGCGAAGCTGGTGGGTGTGCACGATTTTATTATGCAGTTGCCAGGCAACTATGACTACAATGTGCAGGAGCGCGGGGCTACGCTGTCGGTAGGGCAGCGACAGTTGATCTCGTTTGTGCGCGCAATGGTGCAAAATCCGCGCATCATCGTGCTCGACGAAGCCACTTCATCGGTCGATACCGAGACGGAAGAGCTGATTCAGGAAGCAATCGGGAAACTAATGAGAGGACGCACAGCCATTGTGATCGCCCACCGACTCAGCACCATTCAGAAAGCCGACCAGATTATTGTGGTCGACAAAGGAGAGATTAAAGAGCAAGGCACCCACGAACAATTGCTTCAGCACGAAGGCTTCTACGCCAACCTCTACCGGATGCAATATAAAGAAGTGGTCGGCGAGTAAACTGCCCTTCGGTTCGTTGTCTTCCGTCCGCAGTTGGACTGCCTCGCCTCATGGCAATTCACGTAGAATGCCTGGATCAGCCCAACAGCGGACGTAAAACAGTGAACTGAGGACAGCCTATTTTTTCCGAGTCAACTTCTGATACTCCCGCTCTACGGGATCATTGGCGCTATTGATTCGGTAAACACTCAGGTAGTGCGATAGCAGCCCAAACCCCCAGCCCAGACTCATAAAGAGCGGCCAAGGAAAGCGCATGCCGGGGCGCGATGAGGCAAACGCCAGCACCAGGTACGTTAGCCAGGCCAGGCCGTTGACAAATAGATAACCCCAGAGGTGCTGTTTGAACGCCACGCGTTTGTTCGCAATTTCCCAGAGGTAGGGATCGTAATTGGCAGGCAGGGGTGTCGGGGAGCTCATAGTCTTAGCGGTTTATTGCGGAGTTGATGCGTCAAAAGTAGCGGCCCCAGCCAGCCACCGCCCGCCTTTTCCGATAAACCCCTGACCACCTACGACAAACGCCGTTTTTTCAGCCATCAACTGGGTCAATCCGTCAGCTTTTGGGCTTCGTCGGCTTCGCTCGCACCGGTTGTACCCTCTGTTTTTACTTTCTGCTCCTCGCCCACCGTGGGAGCCACCGGCGGAGCGCCAGCAATACCAGTGCCACTTCCGTCGATAGCGTAAGCCAGGGCGTTGGCCAGGTCGTCCATCGGCGTTTCTTCGCCCGCTTTGGGTTTCTCGATGCCCGACGGATTCACGTCGTCGGGGCGGGGAGCGTCCTTCTGATCGCTGTTGCCGGTTTGGTCAATGACCTGTTCGTCGGCTTCAGGATCGGTTTCCATACCCGTAGGTACGTTCTTCAATTCATTCGGATCGTCGGCGTAGGGTTCCATAAACAAGTTTGGCGTTTACCGTTTGGTGTTTAACGTTGGCTGACAACAGATCAATCCAACATGAAACGACAAACGCTAAACGCCAAACTACGTTCGGAAACTCTATCCCGCGGCCCTATCGGCCATTGTTTCGGGTGCTATCGGGCGGATCTGGTAGGGTAACCGGTGGTGGCGGCACGAAAAGAGAATCGCCGGTACCGGCGCCATCCAGCCCCTCAGTTCCAGTCGAGTCGGTGCCGAAACCTTCCGACTCGTCATACTCATTTACGCAGTTGTCGTATTCTTTCGAGATATCAACCGTGGCTTTGGGGAAAGGCCCCTGCAAGTTGCGGAATTTGGGGTCGGCATACACTTTTTCGAGGAAACCACCCACCAACGGCAGCGCGGTCTTGGCGCCTTCGCCCAGATCGGTCGATCGGAAGTGGATGCTGCGGTCGTCGCCGCCCACCCAGGCACCCACCACCAGCTTATCCGACACACCGACAAACCAGCCGTCGGAGTTGTTGGAGGTAGTCCCGGTTTTGCCGCCCATCTGATGGTTGTGCTTGAACAGATCGAACGACCACAGGTTCTGCGACGTACCGCCCGGCTCCTGCAAGCCCCCTTGTAGCATGTAGAGCATCAGGTACGCCGATTCGGGTGAGATCGCGGGCCGACGCTCGGCCTTGAACGACTCGATTTCGGTGCCGTTGCGGTCTTCGATGCGCTGCACCAGCATCGGTTTGGTGTATTGCCCTTCATTGACAAACGAGCAGTAAGCCGATACCAGTTCGTAGAGCGACACGTCGTTTGAGCCCAGCCCAATCGAAGGCACGGCGGCGAGCTTACTGGTAATACCCAGTTTGTGGGCATACTCGGCTACGCGTTCCGGCCCGACCATGTCAGTCAGCTGCGCCGTGATGGAATTGACCGAACGGGCGAGGGCGCGGCGCAGTGTCATGTTCGAGTACGTAAAGCCCCCCGTCGAGTTTTTGGGCTCCCAGACTTTCTCTTCGCCGTTTTCGCGGTATGGTTTGCGGAAGGGCTTGTCGCGGATACGGTCGCAGGGCGTCATGTTGAAGGCCGTATCGTCGATGGCCGTGGCATAAACAAACGGCTTGAACGTGGAGCCCGGCTGCCGCTTGCCCTGCTTCACGTGGTCATATTTGAAATAGTCGTAGTCGAGGCCACCCACCCACGCCCGGATATAGCCTGTGTGGGGGTCCATCGCCACCATACCCGCTTGCAGGAAGCGTTTATAATAGGCAATGGAATCGTAGGGAGTCATTTCGGTCCAGTGCGATCCGTTCCAGTCGAAGACCTTCATCTTCTGCTTCTTGACCTTCATGTAATAATCGATCGAATCCGGATAGATCTGGAATCGCTTCACCAGGCCTTTGTAACGCTGCGTACGGCGGGCCACCGAGTCGATAAAGCCGGGTAACTCGTTGCCGTCTTCATCGGTCCAGGGGCTACGACCGCGCCAGTGGTTATCGAACGTCCTTTGCAGCTTCTTCATCTTCTCTTTGACGGCCTCTTCGGCATACTGCTGCATCTTGGAGTCGATGGTCGTATGAATTTTCAACCCGTCGGTATAGAGGTTGTACCCATTGCGGTTACCCCATTCTGTAACGAAATCCACCACGGCGTTTTTGAGGTAACTGGCCGGGCCGGCGTAGGGGTTTTCGGGGGTGTAATCGGTTTTTAGGGGCAGGTCACTGATTGAATCGGCCTCCGCCCTGGTGAGATAGCCATATTTCGCCATCTGCCCAATGACCACGTTGCGGCGCGTCAGGGATTTTTTCGGATTCTTCAGCGGATTATACGACGTGGTCGCTTTCTGCAAGCCTACCAGCACCGCGCCTTCCTGCACATTTAGGCTATCGGGGGCCTTATTGAAAAACGTTTTGGCGGCGGTTTTCAGGCCAAACGAATTCGAGCCAAAATCTACCGTGTTAAGGTAATAGGTCAGAATCTCCTGTTTGGTGAAGTTGTTTTCGAGTCGAATGGCCATCAGCCACTCTTTCGATTTGTAGATCACCTTTCTGAGTACGGGAATACGGTTCAAAAAGCCGTCAGAATCGCGGCGGCGGGTCTTAAACAGGTTTCTGGCCAGCTGCTGGGTGATAGTTGAACCGCCCCCCTCGCGCCCGAAACTGAACACCACCCGGCCAATGGCGCGGGGGTCAATGCCGCCGTGGTCGTAGAAGCGGGCGTCCTCCGTGGCAATCAACGCTTCAATGAGGTGCTTTGGAATATCCGTGTACTCGATAGGTGTCCGGTTTTCGGCGTAGAATTTGGCAATCAGCTGACCATCCAGCGAGTATATCTCGGAGGCCTGATTCAGTTTGGGGTTTCGCAGATCTTCCGGATCAGGCAGGGCGCCGGTAAGCCACAGGAAGTTGGTCTGTAATACAAATACGTACCCAACCAGCACGCCCAGCAAAATGAGGCTATACTTGGCCAGCCCCCGCGCATAGGGGTAGTACCAGCTTTCCGGATCAATGTATTGGTGAACGAAGGCCCGAAACTGATTGCGGCGGGCCATAAGTTTATCTTTCCAGTTTTCGACCCGTTCCTCGCCAACCAAACGCGTAACCCGGCCTCCCAACTGCTGGCGGCGACTGCGAACCCGTTGCCGAAACGCGCCAAAGGCATGCCGGACGGCGCGCAGCCGATCTCTATATTCACTCATGCGATGTTAGTGGACTCTGACTGGTCATGGATCAGTACCAATGACCGTTGCCCAAAGATAACGCAAACTCGCCCGAAAGCGGTAAACAGCACCTATGACAACTTTTACGTAGCGGCTCACGGCTCCGTTTTTTCACCGTGGCCCACTTTATATTTCCCCGCCAACAAGGTCTAAAACGGCTCAAATCATAGGTTGAGCCGTCTCAAATTATCCTGAGTCGAAGCGTAAGGGGCAGCCGTCCACCTTTGAGCCAACAATCGCAAACGCCCCGTCTGGGGCATCTGGCTTATGGCTCGCTTCTACGTGTTTCTGCTTTGTTTGGTCGCCTCGCTGACGGCGTGGGCTCAAACGCCTTCGGGCACTCTTACTGGTCTGGTGCGCAATACCCAACGTCAGCCTGCCGCCTTTGCGGCCCTGAAACTGCTGCGCGCCACCGACTCAACCCTCGTAACCGGCACGGTAGCTGATGAAGCCGGGCATTACCAACTGAGCAACGTACCTGTGGGTGCTTACCGGCTACAGGCGTCGCTGGTTGGCATGACCCAAACCAACAGCGCCCTTATAACGGTACAGGCCGACCAGACAACGCTTGTTGACACCCTGACGCTGGGTACTGACGAGAACACACTGGCCGCCGTGACGGTGCGCGCCCGCAAGGTATACATCGAGCAGCAGGCCGATAAGACGGTGCTGAACGTAGCGACCAACGACGCCGCCCAGAGCAAAACGGCTTATGAACTGCTTCAGCAGGCACCCGGTGTCGTAGTTGACCCCAACGATAACATCCGAATGGCGGGGAAACAGGGCGTCAACGTCTATATCGACGGCAAGCCCGCCAACTTGTCGTCGGCCGACGTAGCCAACCTGCTCCGGGCCACACCCGCCAGCAACATCGCCACAGTTGAGCTGATCACCAACCCGTCGGCGCGGTTCGATGCACAGGGTGGAGCCGGGATTATCAATATCCGGTTCCGGCGCGACAAAAGCCTTGGGCTGAATGGCACGGCATCGGCCAGCTACGGGCAGAGCGACCACCACCGCGCCCTGGCGGCCATAGACCTCAACTACCGAGCCCGCCACCTGAATCTCTATGGCAGCACCAGCCTGAACGATAATTACCAGATCACCAATGTAGCCTACGACCGGTCGGCAGCGGGGGCAGCACTCAGCCAACGTGGATATGACCGCGATGGTACCAGGGCAATTGTGTACAAAGCCGGGGCTGATTATTTCATCGGCACCAACCACACGCTGGGATTGGTTGTATCGGGAAATTCGGCAGCTAACGAATTTGGCACCTATACCACTTCTAACCTGTTCAGCAACGGCGGTCGGCTCGACACTACGCTCATCAATGGCATCAACAACCCAAGCTGGAACAACCGGATCAACTCAGCCTTTAATTACCATTTTGTCGATACGTTGGGGCATGATCTGAACATCGATGCCGACTACACCCGCTTTGGTAACGAATCGCCCAGCCAGATTGGCACCGACTACCGCTCAGCCAGTGGCCAGCCGCTTTTCCGTCGGCAAAGTCGTTTTGATGCCAGCACGACCATCGGCATTCTTACACTGAAAGGGGATTTTATCAAAGAGTGGAAACGCCGCCGTCTGAAACTGGAGACAGGCATAAAACACACCGACGTCTCGACAGACAACGACCTGCTGGCCTTCGTGGGTGGTACGCCTGAAGTAGCCGAACGCCCCGACGCGACCCGCACCAACCGCTTTGCATACCGCGAAATTGTTAGTGCCGCTTATGCCTCACTGAACCGTAACCTAGGCAAATGGACGCTACAGGCGGGCCTTCGGGCCGAGCATTCGACCGTCCGCGGCCGCTCGACCGATCTGCTGGGTAATGTGATTAACCGCCCCGATACTACGTACCTAAACCTGTTTCCAACAGCCTTCGTGCAATATCAGGCCAACGACAAAAGCCAGCTTGGAGTCAACTACGGTCGGCGCATCGGACGGCCTAGCTATCAGGACATGAATCCCTTTATTTATCAGGTCGATCCGTATACGAGTCAACGCGGCAACCCCTATCTGCGACCAACCTACACCCACAATATAGAACTGAGCTACACGTATAAATGGGCAACAACCCTCAAAGTAGCCTATAGCCTCACCGACGACTTTGCCACCGACGTGATCCGGCAGGACGGTATAAGCGGCTACAGCACTGTAGCCAACGTTGGCACCGCCGACGCGCTGAATCTGTCGTTCAGTTCGCCATTGCCTATCACCAAATGGTGGGATACCTATTTCTATGCCGGAGCCACTTGGACACGCTTCCAGGGCAATGTTTTCCCGAACAACGATCCGGCAGGGGCTTTCGACAGACGAGCCTTCGCCTTCGAAGGATACATGCAACACTCGTTTACGCTGTCGAAGCTGATGTCGGCGCAGGTATCAGGCTTCTGGAACGCGCCAACGACCCAAACTATCTACCGCAATGGCGGACTAGGAGCCCTTAACCTGAGCCTGAGCCGGAAAATGATGCACGAACGGGGCAAAGTGTCGCTCACAGCCGATGATGTGCTCAACACTATGCGTTGGCGGCAGTCGGCCACCTTCAACGGCACACCTGGTCAGGCTGAGCGCTTCGAAGTGGCCCGTAAATGGGAGAGCCGCCGCATCACCCTACGGTTCAGCTATCGCTTCGGCAGTAATGACATAAAAGCCGCCCGCGACCGCGAAACCGGCCCCGACGCCAGCCGTATCAAAACAAAGGGAAATTTGTAAAATCAATCCAATAAACAACTGATCACCATGAAACTGATGCGCCTTTTTACCTGCCTGTTGGCAGGACTGTTTGCAGCTACTGCCTTCGCCCAGAATAAGCAAAAAGTAACATTTTTATTAAAAAATAACGGTACTGTATTCAAGGAATTCAAGTTCCTGGAGCGCCATCCCGACGATAAATCTCCTAACGTCTTTACCGCTCATTTACAACCCGGCGAAACCTACAAAGTCCAACTAAAAGTAGGTACGTCGCTTGCTCAGGTCAACCAAGAGGAGATTTACGCTAGCATGCGAGGTCTGACAGTCACTGGCAAGCCCCTGTTGGTCGTGAACGCAACCGATGCTGGCAAAACCATCAACCTGATTCAGAAAGCCAATTCATCTCGCTAACCTTCTATGAAAACGATAGTCCTATTCTGCTTAACCGCCCAGCTATTTGCCAACGTGCCTGGCACCGTGCTGGCGCAGGAGAAGCCCACTGTGCCACCCCCACCCCTTACGCCCAATGCTCCCCGCGTTTCATTTCTGCTCAAAAACACGCTGGGCTACCACCGCCTGTTTCGGGCCTATGGGCCGGGCATTGCCTATGGCTTTACGATGGACAGGCGGGAGACCACACCCAAAAACTGGCCGGTGGGCACCGGTCTCTATTTCTCGACAGATGGCGAAACCAACGGACCGTTGATCCTGACTGTTACGGCTGCCGACGAAGGTAAGACACTCACCACCGGCACCCATACCCCCGCCGAGCCTCGCTACGCGGCAGTAATAACGCCCGCTGAAGCCAACCGCGTACCGATCAGACTGCGGAACTCGGGTTTACTGCCAAAACGGGTTGCCCTGATCAGCTACGAGCCGGGCGAACGGGGCAACGGCACCACCATACTGACGCTGCTGCCACGAATGAGTAAAGCGTTTACCTTTCCGATTGGTACGCGGCTGTACCTCGCTGACGATGCGCAGGTCAACACCGTCATGAGTGGCCGATCTATCGACAACGGGAAGCCCTTTCATGTGGTGACGCTAGGCGATGCCAGCGGAACCGTCGACCTCAGATAAACGACCGGCTCGTATATTGTCAACCGTTCTACGTACCTGGCCCCATGACCTTTTATTTCTCCGCGTATTCAACGCCCCTGCTGTTTGGGTTCATCCAGGCCTGGATCTACGCCCTGCTGCTCTGGTATAGAGGATTTCGGGAAGAACGCCTCTCCGACAAGCTGCTCGGCTGCCTGTTGGTGGGCCTTGCCTTCGCAATTTGGGTCTATATGCTGGGCTTCGGGGGTATCGAGATCCTGTGGCAGCAACTCGAATTTTTCCCCCGAGACATTGGTCTACTGTTGGGACCTCTGGTTTACTTCTACCTGAAAAGTCAGCTCGACGCTACCTTTCGCCTTCGATGGCGCGACCTATGGCACGCTGTTCCGTTTTTGATCAACGTCAGCTACCACATCTTGGTGTTTGCGCAGGGGACGGCCTTTGTGCAACAGTGGGAACAGACCGTGCATAACCCGTTGCAGATTGGTGCTGTTGAGTACTGGTTCGAGATCGGTCAGCAGTTTGTGTATCTCTGCTTGTCGTTTCTGCTTTACCGCGATTACCGGGTCTGGATCAAGAACCAGTTTTCCGAAACGGATTCCATCAGCTTTCGGTGGTACCGCAATTTTCTGATTGCCAGCGCCGTCACCATCATCGCCAACCTGCTGGTCAACTTATTCGACCTTTGGTATGATCTCGATTTCTGGCACGACTGGTGGGGCAATCTCGTTACGGTCATGCTTATCTACTACGTCAGTATTGAGGGTTACGCGCAGGTACAAACCGGCCGCAAGCTGACTTTCCGGCCCGACAACGCACCCAGCCTGGACAGTTCCATCGGAACACCCCTCGCCCAGCCTGCCGCGTTGCCTGAGTTGGTTAACCTGCCTGCTGACAACGGACCCGTGAAATCCGTGGCGGCTGGCGCAAACCGAGCCGAAACCGCCTTACCCGATCTGCCCGAGCGCCTCACCGAATTGCTGGCTTACATGGCGGCCGAAAAGCCGTACCTCGAACCCGACCTCGCCCTGCCCGATCTGGCCCGGCGGCTGCACACCAACCCTGTATTGCTATCACAGGTGATCAACGCGGGAACGGGTAAGAACTTCAATGACTTTGTGAACGAATACCGGGTCGAGGAATTTAAGCGACAGGTTCGTGAGCCAGCCAACGCACACCTCAGTTTTCTGGGTCTGGCACTCGACTGCGGGTTTAACTCCAAGGCCACGTTTAACCGGGCTTTCAAAAAGTTTACCGGCCTTTCGCCGAAAGAATTTGTGGTGGGCTGACCGCCCGCGCTCATAAACAAAAAAGCCCGTCGGCGGAAGTGCTGACGGGCTTTTCTGATGCAGTTATGGGGTGAACGACACACCAACGGGAAAAGTTCGGCACTTGGAAGAATACGCCATAATTTTTCAGAAAAATTGACATCTTTGATCAGTTCGTTCGAGAAGGGCGTCATGGAGCCATTTATGCGCAATACAGACGAATTGCTTACCTTTCTGACAGTATACGGTTCATGGCTGTTGTTTTGCGCTGGTCTAACTCTTTGTTCACAAACGAAGTTTATACGCCACAGTAAGACCTGTGTTCACGGGCGCAGATGCCCATAATCTAGTTAACTAAATGCGTTGGTTAGGAGATCGCGAAAGCGGAAATGTAGAAGATCGCCGGGGTGAAGGCGGTGGTGGTGGCATGATCGTCGGCGGCGGTATTGGTACGCTGGTGATTGCCCTTGTTGTGTATTTGCTGGGCGGTGACCCATCCACCATCCTCAATCAGCAGGATACCAGCAGCCCCACCATGCCATCGGCACAGGTCAACTCACAGGCCGATGACCAGGCGGCCAAGTTCACCCGGGTTGTGCTGGCCGATACCGAAGATGTCTGGGCCAAGCTATTCACTAAAAATGGTGACCAATACCGCGCGCCCACGCTGGTGATGTTCCGGCAACGTACCCGCTCGGGTTGCGGGACCGCCGCCGCCGAGTCAGGGCCGTTTTACTGCCCGGTCGACAAAAAAATCTATATCGACCTTTCATTTTACGATGAACTACGCCAACGCTTTCGGGCACCGGGCGACTTTGCTATGGCTTATGTGATCGCACACGAAGTGGGTCATTGCATTCAGGATCAGTGGGGTATTCTCGACAAGGTGCATCAGGCACAGGAGCGCATGGGCGAAGTAGAGGCTAACCGGTTGTCGGTTCGGCTTGAGCTACAGGCCGACTTTCTGGCGGGCGTCTGGGCGCGTTACTATCAGGAGACCGAAAACCGGCTCGAAGAGGGCGATATCGAAGCCGCCCTGCGCGCCGCTAACTCCATCGGCGACGACCGCATTCAGCAGCAAACGCAGGGGTACGTTCAGCCCGATGCATTCACACATGGCACCGCCGCCCAGCGCGCCTATTGGTTCATGAAAGGCTATAAAACCGGCGACCTTAACCAGGGCGACACCTTCAACAGCAACGAAGACGCGCGGTTACAGTAATAAAAGAGTGATGTACAATGTATAATGCACGATGTACAATGGGGGCCGAGGCGAAAACCCATTGTACATCGTGCATTATACATTGTACATCACTCTTTTATTCCACTTCCGCCAGATAGGGCAGATAGGGTTCGAGTTTATCGGTCGATTTGAAGGCCGTTACCTGAAGAATCTGATTGGTGTAGGCGTCGTGCCGAATTTCTACGTAGAACGAGTCGAGGCTATAGAGGAGGAAAATAAACTCATCTTCATACCGATTGGCCAGAATGCTCCCCTCGAAATACAGGGCGTTCATCTGATCGTCGGTGTCAAGGCTGGTAAAATGGGCGGGGGTCATACGGCGTCGATTTCAAGCGAAGATAGAAGGAAAAACAGTATACAGTGATCAGTTTGCAGTACGCAGTTTTGCTTTCGCTGCCGTAACGAAAACCTGTATACTGCCGTGTTGATCACTCTATACTGTCTTTCAGAGCGTTACCCGCTTGCCTTCTTTGGCGGCTTTATAAATCGCTTCTACGATCCGAATATCGGCGAGGCCTTCTTCGCCGGGCACCAGCACCGGTGAGTTGGTCATGATCGCTTTGGCATCGTTGTCCATCTGCATGGTCTGTTCGTAGGGCGTTTTGAAAGCCACATTGGTCTTGAACCCATTACTCCCCTCTCCTTTCACGCCGTCGTAGGCCGAATATGGCTCCATCCGCAAAAAGCCTTTTTGCCCCGTCACCTGCAGGAAGTTCATGTTCATGCCATAGCTGCTCTGCACCGACGCCCGTGCCCCACTCGGGAATTCCAGCTGCACCATGCTGGTTTCATCGAGGCCGTTTTTGTAGATCTCGGGGCGGGTGGTGTATTGCTGCGCCGTCAGGGCAATCGGTTCTTCGCCCGTTGCCAGCCGCGCCCCCTGCAACACATAAACGCCCATATCATACATGACACCGCCCCCCATCTCTTTCTTCTGCTTCCAGTGGTTGGTGCGGGCGTCGAAGTACCCCGCCGCGCAGTTCACCAGTTGAATTTTACCGATGTTACCCTCACGCAGAAACTTGACATACGCCTGCGTGTTGGGCTCGTGGTGAAGCCGGTAGCCGACCGTCAGCACCCGCTTGTTCTTGCGGCAGGTGTCGATCATGTTCTGGCACTCGCGCGCGGTCACGGCCATTGGTTTTTCCACCCACACGTGTTTACCCGCCTTGGCGGCCCGTACTACGTATTCTTCATGCATCGACGGCGGCAGCACCACATACACCACATCAATGTCGGGGTTATTGGCGATCTGATCGAACGTCTGGTAGCTGTAGATATTCTTATCAGGAATATTGTACTGCTTTTTCCATTTCTCGGCTTTCTCGGGCGTCCCGGTCACAATACCGGCGAGGTAGCAGTTCTTGGTTTGCTGGAGCGCGGGGGCCAGCAGATCGGTGCTGTAGTAACCCAGTCCAACCAGCGCCACGCCTAGTTTATCTTTTTTGGGCGCTGTAGCCGCCAGCAGGGTATGGGGCGACACAAGGGTCGAGGCCGAAGCCATCGATAAGGTTTGGAGCACGGTTCGGCGAGATGCCATAAATAACGGAATGGTTTAGTAGATTGGTTAAAGATAGCAGACAAACGTACCCAACACGGCCTCAACAGTTGTTGGGATGCAGGCAACTTTGCCAGTAGGCAATAATCAACCGGATTTGCTCCTGTAGCGAATCGTAGGTGGTGGCTTTCTTGAAGAACCCCTGAACGGTTTCATCGTAGGCCGCCCGAACCAGTTCCGGGTTCGACGCAGTGGTCAGAAACACAAACGGAATCGATTTACGCTTGAGCGTTTCGTTGTCGGTTATGCATTGCCGCAGTTCCAGCCCATTCATCAGCGGCATATTCACATCGCAGAGAATCAGAAAGGGAAGTTCAGTCGTTACTTCCAGGTACGTCAGGGCTTCTTGTCCGTTCGGAAAAAAAATTCGTTGATTGGGTACCTTGAGCCGTTCCAGCGCCAGATTGATCATGTACTGATCATCTTCATCGTCTTCGATGATCAGAATGGGTCCATGTACAGACATAAAGCGGGTGTGTTGCAGGCCGAGGCCCGCGAAAACAGGTAGTAGTGAGTTGAGTAGCTACCGAATGGGTGGCAGCCGAATCCTAAAAATAGGGAAAAAGACAACTCGCTTAAATCCTGGTCACGTCTTTTCAGTCGTCAGTTAACACACGCTGTTTTTCGCCAACCGGTGGCCGATACGCCTGAAACGGTGTCTTCAGGATGCCGCCAATGTGGCTATGTTCGTGGGCGTCGGGATGCGTATCGAGGCCATAAATCAGGTCCCTACCGGCCCGCTCGGCGTGGGTGCTGAACAGCCGGTCCCAGATCGAAAAAATGTTGCCGTAGTTGGTATTCGAGTAAGGCAACACGTAATGGTGATGCACATGATGCATGTTGGGGGTCACCACCAGCCAGCCAATCGCCCGGTCGGCCCAGCGGGGCAACTCAATGTTGGCGTGGTTGAACTGCGAGAGCAACACCGAAAACGCCTGATACATAAACACCAGCCACATGGGCGCGCCCACAACGATCACCGCCAGCGTCGTAAACACGAAGCGAATCACGCTTTCGCCGGGATGATGGCGGTTGGCGGTGGTGGTATCCACATACTGGTCGGAATGGTGTACGGCATGAAACTGCCACATCCACTTTACATGATGCTCGGTCCAGTGCGCAAGCCAGGCACCAATGAGATCGAGCAACAACAGGCCGATAATGGCTTCGGCCCAGAGCGGCAGGGCCACCCACTGCAACACACCAATGTGGCTAGCTACCGCCCAATCGCTGGTTTTGACCAGGATGAACGCCAGCGCAAAGTTGACGATGATGGTCGTGAGCGTGAAAAAGAAGTTGACGCCCGCGTGCCGGGGCTTATGGTAATCAAACCGGAAGAGCGGCACCACACTTTCGATCAGCCAGAAAAAGGCGATCCCACCTACCAGAATCAGGCTGCGGTGCGCCGACGGAATATGTTCGAAATAGCTGACAAGGCGCTCCATCGTATCTGTGTTTTGTGAAATCAAAACACAAAATACGACTAAATTCGTTGCCCCTACCCTGAAAAAACTGGTATATTGAAGCTGTTTGGCACCCCACCAAACGGCGGGGCGCTACTATGGCGCTAGCGTACGGTTCGCTCAGCCTTTACTTCGGCTTGCTCTTTCACGCTGGCTTCGTCCTGTGCCGCTTCGATCCGTGACTCCTGATTTTCGCGGGCAAACACCTGCATCAGCACGATAAAGAACGACAGGATGGTGGGCCCAATGACTAGGCCGAGAATGCCGAAAATGGGCACGCCGATGACGATCCCCGCCAGCGTAACCAGCGGATGCACGTCGCCCATGCGTTTAGCCAGCAAGATCCGCAGCAGGTTATCGATGTTGGTGATTACGATGGCCCCCACCAGCAGAATACCGACGCCATCGGTTGTATTACCCTGCGAGAGCTGAATCAGGCCGGCCGGAGCCCAGACCAAAGGCGTACCCAGCACTGGAATAAAGGCCAGGAAGAACGCCACCGTGCCCCAGAAACCGGCGTCCGGCACGCCAAAAATCATCAGCGTCAGGCCAGTCAGCACGCCCTGCACGAACGAGACGATGCCCTGCCCCAGCACGTTGGCATTGACGTTGTTTTTCAGCTGATCGCCCAGTTCCCGGAGGGTATCCCGTTTGAATGGCAAGTGCTTACGCAGGCCCGACAGGAACGTTTCTTCGTCTGAAAACATGTAGAACAGCGTGAAGAGCATCAGGCCGATAATGACCAGAAAGTCGAGCGCGCCACCGGCCAGAGAAGGCAGCTGACGGCTGGCAAACGTGCCGCCCTGCTGCAACATCCGCTGAATATTTTGCTGACTGGTGATTTTAAAGCCAGTCAGTTCTTCGGCCTGTTTGACCAGGCCCAGAATCTGATCGGTATGTTGCGAATAGTACTGAATGCGATCAATGAGCAGCAGGCTCAGTACCAGAAACGGCAGGATAATAACGAACAGCGAAAAGAACAGAATGCCCGACGTAACCCAGGTGCGGTTCCATTTTTTCTTGTAGACCAGCCCATAAAACACGGGCCGAAAAATAACGTAGAGAATACCCGCCCCAAAAAAGGCCGACACGTAGCCCTGAAGACCAGCAATGATGAAGCCTCCCAGCACAAGCAGGCTGGCAATCAGCAGAATGCGCTGCTGTTTGGGCGTGTAAATGGTGTTAGTGACGGTGTTGGTATCTGTAGAAGCCATTCGAGAGAACAGTGTAGACTAAACGATAAACAGGATGCCGACGCGCGGCAACGGACCTGTCAGTGAAAATCGTATAGTATACACCGTACAGTCGAAATTGTTTATTCTACCCACAGTACCAGTCCTTTGAGGTAACCGCCTTCGGGGTGAAACAGACTCACGGGATGGTCGGCGGGCTGGCTCAGGTGATGCAACACCCGCACCTGCCGCCCGGCTTCGATAGCCGCCGCCACGACCGTGTTATAGAACAACTCCCGATCGACCACCTGCGAACACGAAAACGTGAACAGGATGCCACCCGCCGCTACTCGTTTCAGCCCTTCTACGTTCAGGCGTTTGTAGCCCTGTACCGCCCGGTGCCGTGCCGACAGGCTCTTGGCGTAGGCGGGTGGGTCGAGCACCACCACGTCGTACTGATGATCGTGGGCTTTCAGGTAGTGCATCACGTCGTCGGCGATGGCTTCGTGCTCGCCCGAGAAACCGGGATTGGCCGTGATGTTCTGATTAGTGAGGTCAATTGCTTTCTGCGATACATCGACCGAGTGTACTTGTGTGGCACCAGCGGCCAGCGCATACACCGAAAAACCACCCGAATAGCAGAAGGCATTCAATACCCGCTTGCCGGCAACGTACCTGGCGAGCAGTTGGCGGTTGTCGCGCTGGTCGAGGAAAAAACCGGTCTTCTGGCCCGTTATCCAGTCGACCAGAAAGGTATGGCCGTTTTCGAGCACAGGGCGTGGCGTTTGGGCGCGACCAAAGCGGTAACCGTTCTGCACCCCCGCCGCGTATTGGTCAGGCAGGGTTTCGGCGCTTTTGTCGTAAATGGCTACCAGTTCTGTGCCAAATACCTGCTCAAGTGCTTCGCAGATGGCCTGCCGGTGCCGGTGCATCCCGATCGAGTGTGCCTGAAACACGGCCACCCCGTCGTACAGATCGATAATCAGGCCCGAACAGCCGTCGCCTTCGCCGTGCACCAGCCGGTAACAGTTGGTCTGCGCGGGTACCACGCTGCGCCGCACGGCCCGGATACGCTCCAGTTTTTGCGTCCAGAACGCCACGCCGGGGTCGATGGGTTGGCCGTTGGTGTGCGCGGCAAAGGAAAACAAACGTACCTGAATGCTGCCATCGTGGAAATGCCCGGTGCCCAGGTACGTGCCGCGGCTGTCGAACACCTCAACCACGTCGCCGTCGTCGATACCCTCGTCGCGCCGGGCTACGGCTCCCGAAAAGACCCAGGGGTGAAACCGCCGTACTGCTTCATCGCGGCCTTTTTGCAGATGTACTTTAGGAAATGTCATGCGTCGATTAAAAAGCAAACCGCAAAGGTCGGTAAGTGGCCAGCAGTTTCATGACAGAATGTTGGGCAAATGAGGGATTTGTTTTGGTGGAGCATTAATCCTGCACGAAAAAACGTGTCTAATGGCCGGTTCGGCGCGGGTAGGCTGCTCATTAGAACAGTCGGTGCTGTATCTTTTCGCTTCAAATCTTTGTTTCATGCAAACCAACAGACGTGATTTCCTTAAGCAGGCGGGCCTTTTCTCAGCCGGTACGCTTGCGCTTTCTTCCTCATTGACCGACGCCTTCGGTGGCACTATCCGTAACTACGGCCTTCAGCTCTACAGCGTTCGGGATGTGCTGCCCAAAGACCCCAAAGGCATCATGACCCAGCTGGCTAAGATGGGCTACAAGCAGTTTGAGAGCTACCAGGGCGAGCAGGGCTTTCTGTGGGGCATGGAGCCCGCAGCCATGAAATCGTTCCTGAACGGGCTGGGCGTGAAGATGGTCAGCACCCACTTCGATTTTGGCGGAGCGGCCAAAGATGCCGACAAGCTTCAGCAGTATATCGACATGGCCAACGGCGCCGGGCTCAGCTACATGCTCTGCCCCTATATTGGCCCTCAGAAAACCTGGGACGACTGGAAGCGCGTAGCCGACAGCTTCAACCGGGTAGGCGAAGCCGTGCGCAACGGTGGCCTGAAATTTGGCTATCACAACCACGACTACTCGTTCCGGCCTATGCCCGACGGCCGGTTGCCGCAGGATTACCTACTGGCCAACACCGACCCGATGAACGTGATGTTTGAGCTGGATCTGTGCTGGATTGAAGCGGCCGGTCAGAGTGCCGTCGACCACCTGAAACAGCACGGCAAACGCTATGAGCTGTGCCATATTAAAGATTACAAAAAAGAAGCCGACGGCAAAGTAGTGCAGCAAAACCTGGGCAAGGGGATCGTCAACTACAAGGCCATCCTGAAACAGGCGCAAAAAAGCGGCATGAAGCATTTCCTGGTTGAGCAGGAAGAATACCCGCAGTCGCCGATGGCCAGCATGCAGGTCGACGCCGATTACATGAAGACGCTGAAAATTTAGTAGGCTTCGCGGTCATTGATGGTCAATGACCGCTAACTACCCCTACCAGCTGCCCGATGGCCCGGTCAATGTCGGCGCGTTTGGTGGCGGGCTGATCGAAACGGTTGAATGGACGTAGTTCGAGCACGAACGTCTGTTCGACCGTTTCGGCATCAAGGGGGGTGAAGAGTTTATACCCCACGGCCGTTACGGGCATCAGGCCATGCCGGGCTTTGAACCGCGCCAGCCATTGCCCCAGAGCCGCTTCCAGCTGGGCGTCAGGTACGTTGGCAGCGGGAATAAACCGCACTTCGGCGTGATTGCGGTCGCGGAGTTGTTGTTCATCCGGCGCAAAATGGCCTGCACAACTCGAAAACGTCTGCACAAGTCCCGTTTGGGTCAACGCCTCGACCAACGGCCAAATGGGCAATTCAATGTCGTTGGGAAGCATAAAGTTTGTTCAAGGTTCAAGGTCCAACGTTCAATTGCGTCATTAAACGTTGAACGTTGGACCTTGAACGTTTAACCGTCACACATCCACTGACACCGGGCGAGGGACTTTCGGGGCGGGGGTACCTTCGGCTTCGATCACCAGCTTTACCCGAAAACGGCCTTTGTCTTCCCCGTAGGTCAGGATATGCCGACCGGGGTAATGCAGCGTGAGCCGTTGCGCCACGTTAGAGATCCCGATACCGGAGTCTTCTGTGGATTTACTCGCCTGCGCGAATAGTGGATTATCGACCACAAAGGTAAGCTGCTGCCCCTCCACCGACAGTTGAATGCTGATGCTGCTCTTCTCCTGTCCGTGCAGGCCGTATTTGAAGGCATTTTCCACAAACGGAATAAACAGCAACGGCTCGATCAGTAGCCCCTCGACCGGCCCCTGCACGGCAAAGTCTACCGTTTGCCGGTCGGTGAGGCGCATGCGTTGCAGGTCAATGTAATAGTGTAGCTGCTCGATTTCCTGCGTGAGCGACACCCGGTCGCGTTGCGCCTGATAGAGCATGTACCGCAGCAGTTGCGAGAGTTTCACCACCGCCGCTTCGGTCTGATCGGCTTTCTGGCGCGCCAGCCAGCGAATGTTGTTGAGCGTATTGAACAGAAAGTGCGGGCTAACCTGCAATTTCAGCATAGCCAGTTCGGCCGATACTTTCCCAATCACCATCTGCTGTTGCTGATCGCGCAGGCGGGTGTGGTGGCGGCTCAGAGCAATCAGCGAGCTGAGCATGGTAATAAAGCTAAACGAAAAGCTCACGCTGAGCACGCCCGGCCACGGGCCATACGGCTTATGGCGACCGCCGGGTTTGGCCCAGGGCCGCGGTGCCTGAGGCAAGCCATAATAACAGGCGAGCTTCACCAGACAGACCGTCACCAGCGCCCCTACCAGCACCAGCACAAACCGGCGCCGCTGTTGCTGCATGAGCAACGCGGGCGTCAGCTGATTCAGGTTGTAATAGAAAAAGACGATCATCACGCCACCCGTCAGCAACTGCGCGGTGCCGATGCTAAGCAGGTCTTGTGGGTTCCATAGAAAGGAGGGCAGCGTCAGGAAGGGCAGGCCAATAAAGACCAGCCAGCCCACCGTATGCAACACCCCCTGGTAGCGTTCAATTGCTTTCATAAATCAGTCCCTTGTGGGCCCGCCAAGTTGGGCTAAGCCAACCACACAACGAAAGATACGGGCTTCCGATGCGTCTTGCTTCACACCGCCGATAAACGGGCCCAATGTGTCGATGAAATGCATTTCCGGCGTTTATCGACACATTACGGCCTTAACGCTACACTCATTTTTTTCCTAAAAAAGGCGCGTAAACCTTTGTGGCACAAGCATTAAAAATACATTCTGATTATGAACCGTCTATCCTCTCTTTTACTTATGGTCGCGTTATCGGCACCGGCTTATGCTCAGTTTGGCCCTCCGGGTGGCGGGGGCGGCGGTATGGGTGGCCCTCCGGGCATGGGCGGCTTCAGACAGGGGCAGCAGGATAGCAAGAAGACGAAAGAGTTTGTGCCGGGGGCCGACAGTAACGCACCCAAAGGCTCGGCTAAACTCAGCGGCGTCCTGACCGACTCAACCTCGGGCAAACCCGTTGAATATGCCACTATCGCGCTGATCGACGCCACCACCGGCAAGCCTGTCGATGGCGGAGTGAGTGACGGGCAGGGCAAATTTTCGCTTAAAAATCTGCCCGCCGGTACGTTCCGCCTGCAATATTCCTTCATCGGCTACCAGACCCGCAACGCCGGGCCGGTTCAGCTCGAGAAAAACACCGATCTGAAACTGGGGACAGTAGTTTTAGCACCTGACGTGCGCTTGCTCGGCGAAGTAACCGTGACGGGGCAACGGGCCATGATCGAAGAGAAAGTAGATCGGCTGGTATTCAACGCCGAAAAAGACCTTACCGCCCGCGGCGGCGATGCCGCCGACCTGTTGCGGAAAGTGCCGCTGCTCTCGGTCGATCTAGACGGCAACGTGAGTCTGCGGGGCAGCACCAACATCCGGGTGCTGATCAACAACAAGCCCAGCACCATCGTGGCCGCCAACGTAGCCGACGCCCTGAAGCAACTACCCTCCGACATGATCAAGAGTGTGGAGGTGATCACCAGCCCCTCGGCCAAGTACGACGCTGAAGGCTCGGCGGGGATCATTAACATCATTACGAAGAAAAACACGCTGCACGGCATGACGATGACCGTCGACGCCGGGGCCGGCACGCGAGGCTCAAATCTGGGGCTGAACGGCTCGTATCGCGAAGGCAAACTGGGCATCAGCCTGGGCGGGTTTGGCCGCTATATGTACAACCGGGCCTCGTCGACCTTCGACCAGACGACGTTGCTGCCCAGCGGCGGCACCCAGCGCAGCCTGCAACAGAACAGCAATTTCGACAACCCGCTGTTTGGCTCCTACTCGCTTAGCGCCGACTACGATCTGAAGAAAGATGAGTCGCTCTCGGCCAGCGTGCGCTACGGCACCCGCAACTTCGTTCAGTCGCAGAGCCAGTTTACGCAGACGTACCTGAACAACGTGTATAACGGCAACCCCACCACCCGCGACATTCAGCAGAAAAACCTGTCGAACAGCATCGACGCCAGCCTCGATTACCTACGTACCTACGGCACAGGCGAGGGCAACCAGACCCGCCCCGAACTGAGCCTGTCGCTGCAACTGAGCCGGGCTAACGTCGACAACAATTACACGGCCAACCTGCTGAGCGGTATATCGAGCGAAATTCTGCGTCGGCAGCGCAACGTCAACGATAACACCAACCAGGAGCTGACGTTCCAGGCTGATTACCAGACACCGCTGGGCAGCCGGCAGTTGCTCGAAGTGGGCGGCAAGGCCATCAACCGGCAGGTAAACAGCCAGTTTGAGTACCTGGCCGCCACCGGCAATAGCGACCTGTTTGTACCCGATCCGAACAGCCCGTCGGGTTCGCTCGACTACCAGCAGGGCATTCAGGCTGGGTACGTGTCGTATACCTACGCCAGCCGTAGCAAATACACCCTGAAAGCGGGGGTACGTTACGAACACACGGGGATTTCGGCTTTCGGTAGCGACGGCAAATCATTGGGTATCCCCGACTACGGCAACCTGGTGCCCAGCCTCAATTTATCGAAGCAACTGAGCCAGACAACGACCATCAAGGCGGCGTATAACCGGCGGATTCAGCGGCCCTTCCTGCAAATGCTGAACCCCAACGTGAACGCATCGAACCCGCTGAATATCACGAAGGGCAACCCCTACCTGAGCCCCGAGCTGACCGACAACGTGGAACTGAGCCTCAGCACGACGGTGAAGAAGGTGTACCTGAACTGGAGCGTGTTTGGCCGACAGACCAACAACGAGATCACGCAGGTACGTATCGCGTCGGACTCGGTGCCGGGCGCCATCATCACTACCTTCCAGAATATTGGTTTCGAGCGAACCATCGGTACCAACGTATTCGGCAACGTGCAGCTGACGCCGAAATGGAGCCTCAACGGCGGCGTCGATCTGTATTACCGACTGATGCGGGGCCAGATCACCGACCTCAACGGTCAGTCGGTCAGTCGGGAGAATGCCGGCACGATCCTGAGCGGCCGCCTCACCAGCCAGTGGTCGTTGGGCAAATGGGGTATTCAGGCCAACGGTTTCGTGAGCGGGCCGCGTATTCAGCTACAAGGTCAGCAGGGCGGTATGTACATGTACTCGGTGGGGGTGCTGCGCAACTTTGCCAACAAGCAGGGTAGCATCGGCCTCGCCGCCGAAAACTTCGTCGGTGGCGTGCAGATGGTCTCTACGTTCTCGTCGCCCACGTTGCAGCAGGAGAGCGTGATGCGGCTCTACAACCAGAATATCAAGCTGACGTTCAACTACCGCTTCGGCAAGATGACGTTCCAGCCCAAGAAGCGCCGCAACAACCGCGAAGGTGGTGGTGCCGGCAACAACGAGGAGTATTAGAAACCCACATACACTTACTAGAAAGCGGGGCCGCACTAATCTGATTAGCGCGGCCCCGCTTTCTAGTAGAATACCCGCAACCTTTGGTTTGCTTTCTGCGTATCTTGACGCAGTAAACCGTACGCCGCCCACCGCCGTATCCTCTTGATTGACAAGCCGTTCATATAACGAATCGGTACCCTTTTTCTAAGTCATTCCAGTAACCCCTACGCTATGCGCTGTACGTTTTACGCACTATTGCTGTTGATTGGCCTGCTTTGCCCCCGATTTGTGTCGGCCACACACCTAGTGGGCGGCCATCTGGAGATGCGGGCGGTAGGCGACCAACCCGGTCATTTCATCGTCACAGTCACCAATTACTTCGAGAATAACAACCGGGCAGCGGCGGTTTCCAACGGCACCCTCGGCATTTACCGAAAGCGCGACAACAGCCTGATGATGCAATTTACGGCCTACGAAACGGGTACGGTCAAACGTAGCCAGATCGTCTTCGCCAACGCCTTCTGCGCCAGCCAGCGAAACCTGAATTTTATCTCGGCCACGTTTGTCGCTGACATTCAACTCGCTCCGTCGCAGTACAACGACTCGCAGGGGTACTACATGTCTTACCAGACCCGAAACCGCAACGGCAGCGTCGACAACCTCGTGAACCCCCTGAATACGGGCTTCACGTTTTACCTCGAATTTCCGGCCCTGAGCACAACGGGTAAATTCGGCAATAACTCGTCGCCGTCGTTTGCGCCGGTCAATGGCGAATACCTCTGCCTCAACAACCCGTTTACGTTTCCGTTTGGCGGAACCGACCCTGATGGCGACGAGCTACGCTACAGCATGATTACCCCGCTGAATCAGCGCGGCGGTGGTAACAATAACAACAATTCCATTCTCTCGCCCGGCCCCTACCCTACAGTCAGCTTTCAGACGGGCTACTCCGCCGACAACGCCATTCCAGGGAGTCCGTCCCTGTCGGTCAACCCAACCACCGGCCAACTGTCGGTAACGCCCACCAAAACGGGTCTGTTTGTTTTTGCAATCCTGGTGGAGGAATACCGGGGTGGGCAGAAGATCGGCGAAGTGCGGCGCGACTTTCAGTTCCTGGTGGTCGATTGCCCACCTACCCAAACGCCCAACCCCACGGCGCAGATTAAGGGACTGCCCGTTACAGCCACCAAAACCACGCTTTGCCCTGGTGAGTCGGCCACGCTCGTCGTCACCAACGACCCCAACTGGAACTACCAATGGCAACGCGATGGCCTGAACATGCCCGGCGCGACCAACAGCGAGCTGACCGTGAACGATCAGGGCGTGTACACGGTGCAGGTGTCGCTCAAAAATACCTGTACGCAGGCCGGTGGCACCCAGAGCCTCACCATCAACTCGATGAACACCACCCCGACGCTAACGGCCAAAGGGCAGTTGTGCGCGACCGACGGGTCAGTGACGATGACGGTGTCGACGCTCCCCGATATGGCCTACCAATGGCTGGCCAACGGGCAAGTGCTATCGGGCGCCACCGCCGAAGAGCTGCTTATCAGCCAGCCAGGTACGTATCGAGTCCGGCTCACGCACCTCACGCTCGGCTGCTCGGTCCTTAGCGAGCAACGGCAACTTACGCGTGCCCCGGCGGTAGTGGCAACGCTCCAGTCGGCGAGTGGCTTCGACCGGATCTGCCCCGGCAGTCGGCTCGACTTACTGGCCGACGGCGGCATACAATACAAATGGACGATCAACGGGCAGTTGATTGCGGGCGAAGCAGGCAGCACCTACAGTACCACCGTGGTGGGTACGTTCAGCCTGACGGCTACCGATGCCAACGGCTGCACAGGTACGTCGCCGCCGCTCACGCTGAGTGCTGTTCCGCCGGTTAACCCTATGCTCGACGTACTGCCCCCGATGTGCGGTACCATAGCGGCGGCGCAAACGCTGCTGGGCCAACCCATCAGCGGTACGTTTGCCGGGCCGGGCGTCAGCGGGTCCGTATTCAGCCCGGCGGTGGCCGGTGTGGGGCAGCATACGATCAGTTACAGCCTACGCCCCGCCCCCGAATGCACAGCCGTGACCACCTCGCAAACGGCGATCGTATACCCCATCCCGACAATCGACCTGCCCGAACAGATGCTGACGTTCCGAGGCAACTCGTTTACGCTGCAACCCGGCTTAACCGGCGATCCGACGCAGTTTCTGTGGTCGCCTGTCGATTGGCTGCGGGATGCGCAGGTGGCCAACGCGCAGATCGACGATATCCGGCAACCGATCGCTTATACGCTTTGGGTCGCCAATGCGGGTAGCTGCACGGCCACCGCCACCATCGAAATCGACGTGGTCGACCGGCTGTATGCCCCGGATGCCTTCACGCCCAACGGCGATGGAGACAACGACCAATGGACGATCGTCAACGCCGCCGCCTTCCCCGACCTCGACGTGACGGTCTTCAACCGCTGGGGCTCGGCTATCTTTCACGGCACCGGCGCCGATCAGCCCCGCTTCGACGGTCGGCTCGACGGCGTTGAGCTGCCCGGCGGTGTATATACCTACGTGATTCGGTACTCGCCCCTCTTTCCGCCCCTACGCGGCAAGCTCATGCTGTTGCGGTAAGCGAACGAGCGTGCGGTCAGATACCCGATCTGACAGTTCCCGGATCCCCGATCCGGCTTGAGCCTATTTCGTTGGCAAGAGGCTCTTCGAGCCATGAGTTTCTGTTCGCTGGGTCAGGGACCCACAGAGGGTCAGATCGGGGATCTGACCCTCTGTGGGGCTCATTCAAACTCGATCATGTATTCCGACAGGTATTGGCTTTGTTTGGGCTGAATGTCTTTGACGAAGAGCCGCGCCCGTTGCCCCAAACGCAGGCAGGTGTGCCGGTTTTTGATGTCGTCGGGTGTGTTTGTGGGTTGCAACGACGGGTACCAGAGGAAGGAGCCGGGCCGGTCGAGTAATGGCTGCGGTTTGGTCCAGTCCTGCGAGTTCAGCGCCTCACCCAGATTGGCGTGGGGGTTAAAGGCAATGTGAATGCTGCTTCCCGCCCAGGAGGGTCCCGTTGCTTTCGCCATGAGCATCACCCAGGCGTTCAGGTGCGTGTTCCAACTGACCGACGGTCCCCAGTGATAGCCTGCTTTGGGCGACGACGTGGGGCCACCCCCCGCCGCTTCCGGAATTTGCAGGCTGGCCACGGGTTTACCAACCCCATCGAAGGGAACCGTAAAGGCACTGCCATCCCAGCGGAGGGCCTTACCCTGTGGCTGGTCGAGGTCGGCGAGCCGGATACGGGCCACGCTGATGCACTGTCCACGCCGTTCGACCTGCGGGTCGTAGGTCGCCTCCTGATACGTACCTGGGTAGCCATATTCCCCGTAAAACAGGTAGAGGTAATCGCCGCTGACCACGGCCGACGGATCGCCCACGCCCCCGGCAAAGGTGTTGCCGGTATTGTGCTTGCGCAGAATCATACGTGGCTGTTTGTCTTCCAGGAATAGACCGCGGTTGGTCCAGCTGCGCCCGCCGTCGGTCGATTTCATGATGCCGATCCGGCATACGGCAGCCATCGAACCGGGTTCCTTGATGCCTTCCGGCCAGTTCCGGGTCTGGTAGCCCTCGCCCGTTTTGGCGTCATATGGCAGCGTCGACGGGTAGTTTTCGTTGTGGTAAACGGCATACAGCGTCCGGCCCGACGAATCGGTTTTCGCCTGATACACCGTCTCGAACCAGATCGCCCCGTGCAGGCCGGGCTGACCAACCGGCGCATTTTTAGGCAAGCGGGGTTCCGTGAAGGCTTCGGCTTTGTTGCGGAACGCGGCTTCGGCGTTGGGGCCATCGGCAAACTTCAGATCACGGGCATCGCCCCAAAGCGGGTCTTCGCCATACTTGCCCGGAAAAATCCGGAACGTATCGCCCACCCACGCTTCGGCCATGTTGCAGTCGACAAACGAATTGAACTGGATGGGCTTTGTTTTGATCAGCTTGAACGTCGGGCTAAATGGCTTTTCCTGCGTCTTTTCCGGATTCGACGAACAGGCGAATAGCATCGACAGCAACCCGCCGAGGAGGCAAACACGCGTAGTGAACGGCATATGGTGAGGTGATGAAAACGATTAGCGGTTTGCCGTCGTCGAAACGGGCGGGTTGATCATGATGTGGGCACGGTGCGTGCCGGGGTCCATGATCCACGGCATACCGGGGGCTTCGGGTTTCAGGGGCAGTCCGGTGCTTTCGGCGGTGGCATACGGGATGTACACTACGTAACGCAGATACCCATTTTTGACCTCACCCGTCGCGGGCGTGTACTCGTCCTCTTTTGCCGTATACGAATACAGCGACGAGGGGTGCTCCGGCATGGTCAACTTCTTATCCTTCACCTCCTGCTCGCGGATTTTCAGGATTTCATCGGGCTTTTTCCCTTCAGCTTTCAGCACCCGACCGCGCTCCATAAACGGCTCCAGATCCCGGTGATAGCAGGATACATTGAGTCCTTTTTGCCGCGGATCGTCGGCAAGGCAGATCAGTTCATTGGTGCCTTTCCGCAAGAGCACAAACGCATTCGTAGGTGAATAGCCGTAGACGGTCGCCCCGGCCCGTTTGTCTTCAGGAGCGGCCAGTACCGCCGTTTTCAGTTGAACGTCGGGCTGCGGCACAACAGAATTCTGCGCATGCAGGGCGGTAGACAGCCCCGGCAGGGCAGCAATCAGGAGAAGGAAACGGTTCATAATCAAGGCTGGCTTAGGCGAATCAAGTTAGAAAGAATTCTGGTTGATTGCTGACGCGGGGAGACGCAAGGGATTGCGTCTCTACGGATGCGTCAGCGATACGCCATCATTGATACCCCCGCGCCTGCAAGGCAAACAGTTCGGCATAACGGCCTTTCTGAGCCAGCAGCGCCTCGTGCGAACCGATTTCGAGCAGTTGCCCATTTTCGAGCACCAGAATTCGGTCGGCCATCCGAACGGTGCTGAACCGGTGCGAAATAATGACCGACGATTTGCCTTCGGTGAGCGCGTTGAACCGCTGAAACACCTCGTATTCGGCGCGGGCGTCGAGGGCAGCGGTGGGTTCGTCCAGAATAATCAGTTGGGCGTCGCGCATATAGGCCCGGCCCAGGGCCACCTTCTGCCACTCGCCCCCCGACAGTTCGACGCCTTGGTTGAAGCTCTTGCCCAACTGCTGCGCATAGCCCCCGGCCAGCTTGGCAATGACCGTATCGGCCAGGCTGCGCTGCGCCGACGTTTCGATACGCGGCTGATTAGTGCGTTCGTCGATGTCGCCCACGGCGATGTTAGTACCCGCCGACATTTTGAACCGGATGTAATCTTGAAAAATTACCCCGATGTGGCGGCGCAGATCGTCGAGGTCGTAGTCGCGGAGGTCGTGGCCGTCGAGCAGAATCCGGCCTTCGGTGGGGTCATAGAGGCGAGCGAGCAGCTTCACCAGTGTGGTTTTACCCGCGCCATTTTCGCCCACCAGCGCCAGTTTTTCGCCCGCCTGCAAGGTAAACGACAGCCCGCGCAACGCCCAGCGGTCGCTGTTGGCGTATTTGAAACCCACATTCTCGAACGTGAAGCCGGAACGTACCTGCGCCGGAAACGGCAGGGCCGTTTTGGGCGAGTGAATGAGCGGCTGAATGGCGAAATAGTCGAACAGGTCTTGCAGGTAAACGGCCTCCTGCGTGAGGCTGCTAAACTGCAACAGAATGCCTTCGAGCGAGCTACGTACCTGCCGGAACGAGCCCGCCAGAAACGTGAGATCGCCCAGCGAAATCTGGCCCGTTACGGCGCGTTGCACAATCCAGACATAGGCGCCATAATAGCCCGCCGTGCCGAGGCCCGTCAGCAACGTACCCCAGCCCGCCCGACTGACGGCGATGGCCTGATTCTTCTTCAGGTATTCGGTCGACAGCGTGCGAAAGCGGTCGATGAGGAAGCCCGACAATCCGAAAATCTTGACTTCTTTGGCCGTTTCGTCGCTGGCCCCAACGTACCTGAGGTAGTCGAGTTCGCGGCGTTCGGGCGTCCAGCTACGCGAAAGCGAATAGCTTTTCCGGTTGAAATAATTGTCGCCGATGAACGAGGGCGTCACGGCTACGGCAATCAGCAGCAACAGCCAAGGGTTGTAGACAGCCAGCCCCGCCGCCAGAAAACCCACCGAGATGAGTTGCTGCACCTGCCCAAACACACCCGACAGCAACACCGTGCGGCCGTTGGTCTGGCGGCGGGCGCGCTCGAGTTTGTCATAGAACGTGGCGTCTTCAAACTGTTCCAGATCGAGTTCGGCGGCGTGTTCCATCAGCCGGATCGACGTCTGGTTGGCAAACTTGTCGCCCAGCAGCCCATCGATGAGCGATACCGCCCGCCCGATGGCCGTTGAGAGAATAGCCAGGCCAAACTCCACAGCGACCAACTCCCACAGGTACGTGGTGTCGGCAGCACCGCCCTGCGTGCGACTAACGACCTGATCAATAATGAGTTTGCCGACGTACAGCGTGGCCGCCGGGATGGCCGCCTGCACCAGCCGCAACAGTGCATCGGCCAGAAACAGCGGCGGTGAGGTGGCCCAGACGAGCCGAAAAAACGTAGGCAAGTTGCCGAGTGCGGCAAAGCGTTCGCGCCAGCTAACCTGATCGCTTACGTCGCCAGTGGGTTTGGTCGATGCTGACCGGCGGGAGCCTCCTTTTTCATGGGTATTTGTTGTGGGTGTCATACAAGTATAGGACAAGCCCGACGATCGGTTGGTTCACCGCTCCAACGGCCTTTAATGCATGGATTTAACGAAACAGTTTACTACCTTGGCGAATATCCGTATAACTACGCACAAGCAATCCCATGAAAACACGCCTTTATGTCCGTATGCTGACCCTGTGGTTGGCTCTATTGTGCCTGACAGCCCCCTCTCAAATCTTTGCTTCTCCATTCAACGAAGACCCCGTAGGCATCAACTTCTTTACCGGTACGTGGAAGGATGTGCTGGCCGAGGCCAAGAAGCAGAAAAAGCCCGTTTTTGTCGATATCTACACCACCTGGTGTGGCCCCTGCAAGCGCATGGCTAAGGAAGCGTTCCCCGACAAGGCCGTGGGTGACCTGTTCAACGCCAACTTTGTTTCCTACCAGATAGACGCCGAGAAAGGTGAAGGCATTGAGGTGGCGAAGAAATACAACGTTACGGCCTATCCAACCTCGCTGTTCGTCTCGGCCGACGGTGACCTGATTCAACGCACGGTGGGGTATGGCGGCATTAAAGGGTTGCTTGACGAAGCCAACAAAGCCGTTGAGGCGGCCCGAAGCACCAAACCCATTGCCGTTTGGGACAAAGAATTTGCTAATGGCAAACGTGACGCTGACTTTCTGAAAACGTACCTGACCCAACGAGCCACTCTTGGGCTACCCAACGGCGACGCCCTGGAAGCCTACCTGAAAGCGGCTCCCGAAACTGACCTGACCAGCCCGGCTGGGCTGGAACTCATCAGTGGTAACCTGACCACCACCAACTCAAAAGGGTTTGACTGGCTGTTGGATGGGATCAAGGCCAATCAGGGCCAGCGCACATCGGCACCTGTCGTTCAGAAAGCCGTTATGGCGGTCAGCCAGCTGCTGGCCCGCGACGAGCGCAAAGCCACCTCCGAAGCCGAGATGGAGCGCGTGATCGCCAATCGGATGAAATTGACCCAAAAACTGGGCATGAAAGGGCCGGCGGGCACCGCAGCGACGGACGGTATGTGGCTCAATTTTTACAAACGCACCAAAAACGCACCTAAATACCGCGAGTTTGCCACCAAATCGGCCCAAACGCTGATGGCCATCTCCGCTGACTCGCTGAAGGCCAGGAACGATGAAGCCTATCAGCGCTTTCTAAACCAGACGCAATCGCTCCCCGACTCCGTGAAGAAAACCGCCAATTTCAAGCGGTATGCCGACCAGATGAAAAACGGGGCTACCCAACAAACGGCGCAGGCCCTGAATTCGCTGGCTTGGGGCTACTTCGAAACCCTTACCGACCCCGCCGATCTGAATCAGGCGTTGGCATGGTCGGGGCGATCACTGGAACTGGACCGGGCAGCGGCTTCCCTCGACACCTACGCGCAACTGCTCGGCAAACTGGGCCGCAAGCCGGAAGCCATCAAGTATGAAGAAGAAGCGCTGGCAAAGGCTAAAGCTACTGGCGAAGATGTAGCTGACTACGAAAAGACACTGACCGCGCTGAAGCAATAACGATCCCTATTTACCTGACGCACCGCCCTAACCAGCCGTAGGCTAGTGTAGGGCGGTGCTCTTTCTTTGTGCGGTCAAAACGGCTCTGTATCCCAAAAGTGGCCTGGCCAATGCTGCTTCTTTACCAGAATGCGTGTTTCTTCGCTCTTCAAACTGTCTCTACTGCCCTATGCTGACCGTTGCCGAAGCCGACGAATTGCTCGCGTCGCACCAGTTGTCGCTCACGACCGAAACCGTTGCCTTTACCGACGCACCGGGCCGCGTACTGGCCGAAACCATTCTGGCCGATCGTGATTTTCCGCCGTTCGACCGGGTAGCGATGGACGGCATCGCCATTCAGTACGACGCGCTGGCCGACGGCCTAACCGCCTTTTCGATCTTGGCGATCGGGCGGGCGGGCGAGCCGCAACAACCCCTCCCCGACCCCACCGGCTGCGTGGAAGTGATGACCGGCTCGGTGCTGCCCACTGGCGCCGACACCGTGATCCGCTACGAAGATCTGTCGATTAAAGACGGCACTGCCACGCTGACGATTCCCGCGGCGGAGATCACCCGCGGCCTTAACGTGCACAAACAGGGCACGGACCGCCGCACCTTCGACGTAGTCCTATCGGCAGGTGTACGCCTGCGGCCCGTTGATCTGGCGGTGGTGGCGTCGGTGGGGCAAACGTCGTTGTCGGTGCGGAAACGGCCCCGCGTGGCGGTCGTCTCGACAGGCGACGAACTGGTGACGATTGAGCAGACGCCGCTCCCGCACCAGATTCGGCAGTCCAACGCGCACCTGCTGTGGGCGGCGCTGCACGAGATGGGCATCGACGCCTCGATTCATCATTACCCCGACGATGTGGCGACGATCACGACCGGTCTTTCGGCGCTGCTGGCGGGTCACGACGTGCTAGTGATGACGGGCGGCGTCTCAGCCGGCAAAGCCGATTACGTACCGGATATTCTGGCGGGCCTGGGCATTCGCAAGCATTTCCACAAGATCGAGCAACGCCCCGGTAAACCTATGTGGTTTGGCACCAGCCCCGACAACCAACGGGTGGTGTTTGCCCTGCCCGGTAATCCCGTGTCGACGACGCTTTGCTTTTACAGGTACGTTCGCTCCTACCTCGAAACAGCCATGGGTCTGCCCGGCGAACCACCGCTCTACGTGCAGCTGGCCAAACCCGTCACGTTTGCCCCCCCGCTGACGTATTTCACGCCCGCCCACCTGACCACTTCACCCGAGGGTACGTTGCTGGCTGAACCGCTACCCGGCAGTGGCTCCGCCGACTTTACGAACCTCACCGCCGCCGACGCCTTTCTGGAGTTTCCAGCCTCAGAGAGCGACTTCCCGGCTGGCACCGTCGTGCTGGCCTGGGCAATTGGGTGAGGGATGTTTTTAGTTTCCAGTTTGATGTTTACCGTTTGGAGTTAGCTGACGCAGACATATTACTCAAGCGTCAGCTAACTCCAAACGGTAAACATCAAACTGGAAACTAAAAACATCCCCCCCGCTCCCGCGTTATACAAATGGGTAATCCATCAGACTTTACACGGATTTAGTGAAACGATTCCTGCTGACAACCGGCCTTGTCATACTGACCATTGTGTTACTATTGGTCGGTTTTGTTACGGTTATTGCCACCACTCCTTTTGGGCAACAATTTGTTACCCAGCAGGTTAACAACTATTTAGGCAAGAAAATCAAGGCCCCGTTTCGTATCGGTCGCATCCGGTATAAAATCCCCGACTGGATTGAACTGGAAGACGTTTTTTTCAAAACACCTCAGGGCGATACGCTACTTAGCGGCCGACGTATGCGCGTCGACGTTGACATGCTGGCCTTGTTACAAAGTAAGATTTCGCTCAATCAGGTTGAATTAGAAGGCGTTCGGCTGCACGTTACCCGCACCCTGCCCGACACGGCGTTTAATTTCAATTACATCCTCGACGCCTTTAATACGGCTAAACCTGATACGGCTAGTCTGGCGACCAAAGTAGCCCCGCCTGCCGATACCACCTCGACCCCACTCGACATCAGCCTCTCGGGCGTAGCGCTTCGGCAAGTACTGATTCGCTACGAAGACGACGTGGCCGGAGCCAATGTAGACGCCTACATGGACAGCCTACACGTTAACTTCGAGACGGTCAACGTGGCGCAGTCGCGCTACCGCATCCGGGACGTTACGGGCGATCGGCTGAACATCAAAACGCGCATTTACGAAGGCATTCCCACGCCCGAAACACCCGAAACCTCGTCGGACACGCTTGACCTGGGGCTGGGTAAGTGGCAGCTTACCAACACTCTGTGGGACGTACGCGTGGAAACGGCGGATTTTGCCACGACGGGCAAAGTGAATCGGCTGGCGATGGAAAGCGACTATTTCTACCTCAATGGCGAAAAGGTGGGGATCAAATCGCTCCTGCTCGATAAATCAGACATTACGACCACGCTGTTACGCCCGACACGCGCGAAAAAAGAAGCCCGCTCAACGGAAGCTGCGGTTGCGATTCAGCAGGCCGATCCACGCGTGAAAGCGGCAGCCAAAGCCGCTGAAGCACAGCCTGCGGGCTGGGTAGCGCGTGTGGGCCGGGTACGTTTTGCCGACAACCGGCTCCGGTTCGATGACCGGACCCAACCCCGGCAGGCCAAAGGGCTGGACTATGGCCACCTCGATTTGCAGGGCCTGGGTATCGAAGGGCGCAACCTACTCTATAGCCCCGCGCTGATCTCGGGGCAGATCCGGCAGGGGCGTTTCCGCGACAAAAGCGGGTTTGTGCTGCAACATTTCGACGTGGATGCGCAATACGGCGAAAAACAAACCCTGCTGAGCAACCTGTTTATCCGCACGGCCTCGCCCGGCAGTCCCGGCACTATCCTGCGTGACCGCCTCGAACTGCGTTACGATTCACTAGGTCAATTGACCCGTGCCACGGAAGGACGAAACCTCAACCGGGTACGTGTGTTCGTAAACCTGCGCCAAAGCCGCCTCGCTTTTGCCGACGTACTTCAACTGGCGCCATTTCTAGCCAACACACCGCCGCTGGCTGGCAACGCCCGCGAGGTGGTGCGCATTAATACACAGCTACGCGGTACACTGGCCGATCTGCGCATCCCGAACGCTGAACTGGCGATGTTCTCCGGTACGTCGCTCAAGATGGCGGGGCGTTTTACCAACGTTACGGTCCCCGACCGGCTGGGTCTCGACGTAACACTCACCGAAGCCCGCACTAACCGCGCCGATCTGCGCAAGCTCCTGCCCGCAGGTACGTTGCCCGACTCGGTGGCGCTGGCGCCGCAACTGAACCTGACGGGCCGCATTCGGGGTACGTTGGACAACCTCACGACCGACGCGAAACTAGCCACTAACTGGGGCACGGCGGCGTTCGACGGCACGCTGCGCAATTTTTACGCAGGAAAAAACCAAGCCTACGAAGGCAAAGCCGTGCTCGACAAGTTCGATGCAGGCAAGTGGCTGATGAACCCGAAGCAGTTCGGGCTTATCACAGCCCGGGCCGCTGTGAACGGGCGAGGCATCGACCCCAAAACGCTCTCAACCAATTTCCGGGCGGTGGTCGATCAGGCGGATCTCAACGGCTATAATTACAAGAACGCCGACGTGTCAGGTACGTTGTCGGGCGGGACGCTGACGATCAAAGGCGGTATCAACGACCCCAATATTCGGCTGGCGCTGAATACGCGCGTAGGCCTGAAAACCGATTACCCCAGCATCGACGGCACCATCAATATCAACGAGCTCAACCTCGACAAGCTCAAGCTTTATACCGACCCGCTATCGATCAAAGGCAATATTCAACTGGCGATGACCTCGACCGATCCGGTCCGGCCTGAAGGTACCGTCTACGCCCAGAATGCGGTGGTGAGTCTGAAAGGCAAAAGCTACCCCATCGACACGCTGTATCTGAAAGCAGGTACAGTAAACCCCAACCGCAAGACGCTGGTGCTGGGTCTACCGTTTGGGCAGTTGGCGCTGAGCGGGCAGTTTGAATACACCAACCTGTACGACATCGTAGCGAGTGAAATCGGGAAGTATTTCCGCGTTCCGAATCTGACTTACAAGACCGTGCAGCCGCCCTATAGTTTTTACGTCACGGGGCAGGTTCGGCAGGATCCGCTCTTGCAGGCGTTTGTGCCGGGCATTCGCAAGCTGGAACCCGTCAAGCTCGACGCTTATCTCGATAATACCCGCGACACTACGTTTGCGGCCCGCATCAACACAGGTCTGGTCGATTACGACACCATCGTGGTCAAAGGCTCGTCGCTGGCGTTGTTGGCCTATAATAACCAGCTGAACGTGGCGGGGCAGGTCAACGGCGTACAGACCAGCAGCCTGAAATTATATAAAACGCAGCTGAGCGGCACGGCAGCAAATAACAAGTTCAATTTTTCGGTCATCAGCAAAGATTCGGCCGACCGCGACCGGCATGGGCTGGCGGGGTTGGTGTCGCTCATCGGCAACGACTATCGGCTTCAGGTGGGGCAACGGGGGCTGCTGACCAACTACCGCACCTGGACGGCCGACAGTACGGGCTACCTGCAATACGGGCCGGCGGGCGTGCTGGCGCAGGGATTCCTGATTCGTCAGGGTGAGCAAACGCTGGTTGTGAACAGCACCGAACCCAAGCCCAACGCGCCCCTGCGAGTGGAAGCCCGCAACCTGAACCTCCGCGACCTGGCGGCTATCGCCAATCAGGATACGTCGATGGTGTCGGGAACGCTCAACAGCAACGTGGTCGTGCGCGACTACTTCACTAAACTCGGCTTCACGGGCGATCTGCGCGTCGACAGTCTGCGCGTAATGGATAAGCCTATCGGTAACGTAAACGGGAAATTTGCCAATGCATCAGATGGGCGAATCTCGGTGGATGTAAGCCTGCTGGGTACGTACAACGACGCCAAACTGTCGGGCTTTTACAATCCGAACGATCCTAAATCGAACCTCGATTTCCTGTTACAGCTCAACCGGCTGGACGCGCGCACCATCGAGGCCTTTAGCTTCGGCGAACTACGGCGGGCGCGGGGTACGTTGCACGGTGAAGCCGATATTCTGGGGAGCACCACCTCACCTCAACTCAACGGCGGTATCTCGTTCGATTCGGTTGCCTTCAACATCAAGCGCCTGAATGCAACGTACCGCATCGATCAGGAGCGCATTCGACTGGCGGGGCAGACCATCACCTTTACCGATTTCAACCTGCGCGATACGCTGGGCCGGACCCTGACGACCGACGGTAAGGTCGTGCTGAACAACATTCCCGATGTGTCGTATGATTTGCGCGTGCGGGCCAACAACTTCCTGGCGCTGAACGCCGCCCGAAAGGACAATGATTTTATCTACGGACAGGCGTCGATTTCGGCTAACCTGCACGTGGTGGGTAAAGGATCATCGCCCGCCATCGATGGCAACGTGCGGCTGGAAGACGGCAGCAAAGTAACGACGGTGCTGCCCAGCGACGACGCCAGCCTCGAAGATGCCCGCGAAGTCGTGACGTTCATCGACCATAAAGACACGCTGGCGCTGAGCAAGTATCTGAAACCCCGCGTTGATTCAGTCAGGGCACCGTTGCAGTTCGATCAGCTCAACAAGTCAAACATCAACCTGACACTCGAAGCTGATGAGCAGTCGGAAATTACGATTGTGGTGGATGAGTTGAACGGCGACAACCTGCGCGCACGGGGCAACGCGCGGTTGGCGGTCAACGTGGCGCCCAGTGGCGAGATTTCGGTATTGGGGCGGTATGAGGTGACCGAAGGCCGCTACTCGCTCACCTACCAGGTGCTCCAACGCGAATTTGCCCTGCAAAAAGGCGGCTACATCAATTTCACCGGTGATCCGCTCAAAGCCGACCTGAACCTGACCGCCATCTACGAAGCACGCACGACCTCCGACGCTCTGATTTCGAGCGAGGTCTCGACACAGACTTCCCCTACCACCAAGATTCAGGTGCCTTACAATGTAGCGCTAACCGTGAGTGGCAACCTCTCGGCCCCCAGCATCACGTTCGACATACTGGCCCCGCGCGAAACGCTGACGCGCCTGGGTGCAGCAGCCGACCCAGTGTCGCGCAAACTGCAATCCCTGCGCGACAACCCCAACGATATGAACAAGCAGGTCTTTGGTCTGCTCATTCTGGGCAACTTCATCGCCGAAACGTCGAACGGCTCCAATTCCGATTTTAATGTGGGTAACACCGCCGAAAACCTGGCCCGGAGTAGCGTTAGTAAAGTGATCTCGCAACAGTTGCAACAGTTTGCCTCGGGTCTCATCAAGGGCGTCGACCTGGACGTAAACCTGGATTCGAAAAGCGGGCTGGCCCAGACGGGTAGTGCCACGGCCAACCGTACGGACCTGAACATTGGCCTGTCGCGGAGTTTCCTGCAAGGTCGTCTGACGGTATCCGTTGGCCGCAATTTCCTGGTCGATGGCACCAGCGACGTGCGGGCTGCCCAGAATAACAATGCCGTGTTCGACAACCTCTCGCTCAACTACAACCTCACCCGCGATGGCCGCTACGCCCTGCGCGCTTACCGCCGCAACAACACCGAGCGGACCATTCTGGAAGGGTTCGTAGTTGAAACCGGCGTGGGCTTTGTCATTACCGTCGACTTCAATACCCTGGCCGACCTAACCCGACGGCGGCGGGAAGAGCCAGAGACCGAATAGTGAAAAGTGAATAATGAAACATGTATAATGATTTTGCTAGCTCAACATAGTATTCTCTCGCTGACTAAACTTTGCCCACGCAACGTCCGATTTTACATTTTCCCTATTACAGTATTCATTTTTTCCCTCCAGTCCTGCAACGTATCGAAACGCCTGCCTGCGGGCGAAAAGCTCTACATCGGTGCCGATTTTGTCGTTAATGGCGACTCGACCGTGTCGAAGGACGAACAAGGGCGGGTTGAAGAACAACTGGCAGCGCTGGCTCGGCCCCGGCCCAACAAACGACTGTTTGGGTATCCATATAAGGTAGGGATTTACTACATGATTGGCGAACCGAAGAAAGAAACGGGCTTTCGGGCGAGTTTGCGGCGGCGGTTTGGCGAAGCGCCTGTATTGGCGAGTGCCCGCGGGCTCACCGCCAACAGCCAGCTGATGAGCAACGTGCTGGAAAACTCGGGCTATTTCCGAAACAGTGTGCAGGGCGAATTTGTCGATGCCAACAAGTACCAGACCAAGGCCCGCTATACGGTACAATTGCCCCAGCGGTATCTGGTCGATTCGGTCTCGTTTGTGGGTGATTCGACGCAGGTTGCCCGCGCGATGTATAACGTCTCACCCAGAACCCTGATCAAGCCGGGCGATCCGTTCAACCTTGATGTGCTGAAAGCCGAGCAGGAACGCATCAGCACAGCCCTCAAGCAACGCGGGTTCTATTACTTCCAGCCCGACTACGTGGCGATTCTGAGCGATACGGCGGTGGGTAACCACAAGGCGCGGTTTTACGTAGCCATCAAACCGGATATCCCGGAGGCGGCGAAGGTGCCTTACTTCATCCGCAACATCTATATCTTCCCGAACTACAATCTGGCTACGGCCCGCACGGATACCAACCGGGCAGAGGCATATCGCCCCCCCGTCGAAAACGCCGCCGATACGGGCCGGTCGTTGCGTCGTTTTTTTATCGTCGATTCAAGCCGGGTCTTTAAACCGCAGTTGTTCAATGATGTAATCGGCCTGCGGCCGGGCCGACGCTACAACAGCCGGGCACAGGATCTGTCGTTGTCGCGGCTGGTCAATCTGGGTACGTTCAAGTACGTCCGTAATCGCTTCGAACCGGCGGGGCAGTATGGGCAGGATTCAGCCCTGCTCGATGTCAATTACTACCTGACGCCACTCCCCCGTAAGTCGCTACGCCTTGAACTCTCGGGTAACTCCCGGTCGAACAATCTGGCCGGTACGGTACTAACGCTTAGCTGGATTGGTCGTAACTTCTTGGGTCGAGCTGAGCAACTGACCATCAACGGCACAGCGGGTATCGATTTGCAGATTGGTGCGTTGGGCAAAGGAGTAACCAACTATCGGTACGGTCTCGATGCTACTTTGTCGTTTCCTCGTCTGGTATCGCCTTTCAAAATTCGGTATGACCGGCGGCAGGTATTGCCGAAAACCCTGCTGACTTTGGGGTATGAACTGTTGCGTCGCGATTCGCTATATGACCTGAACTCGTTTCGGGCGTCATTTGGCTACGCTTTTCGCACCAGTAACCGAATCGAACACAGCGTTACGCCCTTCAATATCGCCTACGCGTTCATTTTCAACGAGAAACCTGCCTTTTTTAACCAACTGATCGATCCTAACCCAGCGATACAGAGCGCAGCTGTTCGGCTCTTAGATCCGCAGTTTATTCTGAGCAGTATTTACACGCTTAACTATAATTCAGACCCCAGAACAACAAGTCGCTATACGAACCGGTTGACGTGGAATGTAGAACCCGCCGGAAATCTGGCTGGTCTGCTGATCCCATTGGGCGAAGACGAATATCGCCGGATTTTCGGCATTCAATTCGCTCAGTTTTTCAGAACAGACGTCGATACCCGGCACTACTTTCAGCTTACGCCCAAGCTAACCTGGGCCAACCGCTTCTTTGGCGGTATCGGTATCCCGTACGGCAATATCAATGTCATGCCGTTTGTGAGGCAGTATTTCATTGGAGGCGCTAACAGCGTGCGTGCATTCAGACCCCGCGCCGTCGGTCCAGGCCGCATTGGGTTTGTCGACAGTGGCATCCTTCGGCAGGACGGTGGCGGCGATATCAAGCTGGAGGCAAACACAGAGTTGCGAGCCAAGCTGGGATCGCTCTTCCAGTTAGCGGCTTTCGTCGATGCTGGCAACGTCTGGAATTACTCAAATGAAACCGTTGGAGGCCTTGATACACAGTTCAATAAGAATTTCCTGAGTGAACTTGCCATTGGCGGCGGGGTGGGCTTGCGCATCGACTTGTCGTATTTCCTGATCCGCGCCGATCTGGCAACGCCCTTCCACAAGCCATATCTACCCGAAGGGCAGCGTTGGGTGCTCAATCAGATTAATCTGCGCGACCCAAGCTGGCGGAAAGAGAATCTGGTGCTGAATATCGCCGTAGGCTATCCGTTCTGATTTGTGTAACAGAATACAGATGAACCTGTACTTTTGCGGCTATGAAAGTAGCTGGCTTCAGTTTCATCAGGAACGCCATCCAATACGATTATCCCATTGTCGAAGCCATCACGTCGGTGCTGCCACTTTGTGACGAATTTGTGATTGCCGTTGGGCAGTCGGACGACGACACCGAGCAGTTGATTCGCTCGATTGGTTCGCCCAAGATCAAAATCATCACCACCGTCTGGGACGATTCGCTTCGGGAAGGCGGGCGGGTGCTGGCCGAAGAAACCAACAAAGCCCTAGCCGCAATTGCACCCGACACCGATTGGGCTTTTTATATTCAGGGCGACGAAGTGTTGCATGAAGACTCCATTCCGGCTGTTCGGGAGGCAATGGCAGCCTATCTGGCTGACAAACAGGTGGAAGGGCTGCTGTTCAAGTACCGGCACTTTTACGGGTCATACCAATACGTCGGCGATTCGCGCAAGTGGTATCGCCACGAAATTCGGGTGATCCGCCCGACCGGCCATATCACCGCTTACCGCGACGCGCAGGGTTTTCGGACCACCGATAATCAAAAGTTGCGGGTGAAACTAATCGACGCCTATATACATCACTACGGCTGGGTAAAGTCGGTGGAGCATCAGCGGCGCAAATACGCCTACTTCTATCGGTTCTGGAATTCGGACACGCAGATGGAGCGAATCAAGGCTCTGGCCAACCACTTCCGCTACGAAGACCATATCGACTCGCTGGCCGAATACCAGGGCACCCACCCCGCTGTTATGCTACCCCGCATAGCCAGGGCCAACTCAGCGTTTCAGTTTGATACAAAAACAAAGCGGTTTTCGCCCCGCGTTCGGTTCCTGACCTTCATCGAGCGCCTGACCGGCTGGCGAATCGGCGAGTATAAGAACTACAAACTGTTGAGGTAGGTGTCCTGTACAACAACGTACCTGGATCGGCAACACAAAAACAAAAGCCCCACTGGTCAACCAGTGGGGCTTTTGTTTTTGTAGAACTAACTTATGCTTACTTGCCTTTGTCGGCACCGGGGGCACCACTCATGCCGTGGGCCATAACCGGTACCGAAACCGTCATGTTGTCCCAGGCGATGGTCAGGCTTTTGTTGCTTGGTGTGATCGTCAGTTTCTCGATCGGCGTTTTGTTCATCGATACGGGTACTTTCACTTCAACCACGTTTTTCTCTTTGAACTTGTCGTAATCGTAAGCGCCCCACTGCCCAAGTTGGCTGTTGAGCACCACTCCCCATTCTTTCGTGTCGGGGAACGTCACGAGCGTATACGTACCCGCTTTGACCATTTTACCGCCAAACATTACGTCGTTTTTAAACGTAATTTCGGTGGCTTCGTCGGCTCCGGTGCGCCAGGGTTTGCCATATTTTTCGAGCCCGTCTGGCCCAAACACAACGCGCCCTTTTTTGGCGGGCTGGCCATAAACCACTTTAATCGATTTGTCGGGGCTCTCGGCCGTGATGTGCGGGCTTTTGCGGTTATTCATCTGGGCCGAGGCCGTACCATACCCCATCGTGAGGGCCGACAGTACGAATAGAAAAGCAACCAATCGTTTCATGAGTAAACGGTTTTTTAGTTTGAATCTGGTCGTAGCGGCTCTATCAGCCTGATAAAGCGTATGTCCCAACCAGAGAACGCCAATATATCCTTTTCTGTTTTACGTCCCATTTTTTCTTACTTTTGAAAAATAGTATGCATGCATAATAAAAGCGTTTCACGTCTATCGTTTAGCGTTTGCCACGTTTACCAATTTAACTGGAAAGCTTAACCTCAAATGTCAAACTGAAAATACTAAACTTGGCTTATGGCTTATTTCAGCAAACGCAACCTGAATTTCCTGCTGCATGAGGTCTTCCACGCTGAAGATCTGACGCAGTATCCGTATTTCTCGGCCCACGACCGGGGTACGTTCGATATGGCACTCGATTCGGCTACGCACATCGCCGACACGCTCATGTACCCCTACGTGCGTGATGTAGACCGCAATCAGCCCGAACTAAAGAACGGGCAGGTCACAGTGCACCCCCGCATCAAGGCCTTTCTGGAAGCGATGGGCGAAGCGGGCCTGATCGGGGCCGGTTTCTCGTTTGAGCGTGGTGGTCAGCAGTTGCCCGAGCTTATCAATTCGTGCATCGGTTTTATTCTGATGGCGGCCAACAATGGCATGATGTACACCGGCCTGACGGCGGGAGCGGCCAACCTGATCGCCACCTTTGGCTCCGACGAGTTGAACGACAGGTACGTTGCCAATATGCTCTCGGGGCGGTGGCAGGGCACGATGGCCCTCACCGAGCCACAGGCCGGTTCATCGCTCTCCGACATCACCACGACGGCCACGCCACAACCCGATGGTAGTTACAAAATCAAAGGGCAAAAGGTGTTTATATCGGCCGGTGATCACGATGCCTCCGACAACATCATCCACCTGATGCTCGCCCGCATCGACGGCGCGCCCAAAGGCACCAAAGGTATTTCGCTGTTTGTCGTTCCTAAATTCCGGGATTCAGAAAACGGTCCGGTCGACAATGACGTCACCTCGACGGGCGTGTACCACAAACTCGGGCAGAAAGGCGTGCCGGCCATGCACCTGACGATGGGCGAGCGCGACGATTGCATCGGTTACCTGGTAGGGCAACCGCACATGGGCCTACCTTACATGTTCCAGATGATGAACGAGGCGCGGCTCGGTGTGGGCATGACGGCGGCGGGCATCGCCACAGCGGCCTACCATGCCGCGCTGCAATACGCCAAAGAGCGTCCGCAAAGCCGCCGGTTGAATGAGAAAGGCATCCTCGACGCGCCCCAAACGCCGATTATTAATCACCCCGACGTGCGGCGGATGTTGTTGTTCCAGAAGTCGGTGACGGAGGGGTCGTTGTCGCTGCTTCTCGAAGCGGCCAAGCTATACGACATTGCGCACGCGGCCGAAGGTGAGGAGAAAGAGAACGCTCATCTGCTCCTCGAAATCCTGATGCCGATGGCGAAAACGTACCCGTCGGAGATGGGCGTGCAGTCGGTGAGCCAAAGCGTGCAGACCTTTGGTGGCTACGGCTTTACCGAAGACTTCCCCGTCGAGCAACTCTACCGCGACATCCGGATTACGCCCATTTACGAAGGTACGACGGGCATTCAGGCGCAGGACTTGCTGGGTCGCAAAATGACCATGAAAGGGGGCAAAGCCGCCCAACTGCTGATGCAGGCCATCGGCAGTACCATCGCTGACGCCTCAGCCCACGACGAGTTCAAACCCTATGCGGGTATGTTGAAAGCGGAACTCGGTCGCCTACAGGAGGTGGTGCAGGCGCTGATGCCGCATGCTGGCGCCGGTGATTACGAGCGCTACCTCAGCGACGCCACGCTGTTCCTCGAGCAGATGGGTATCGTGGTGGTAGCCTGGCAGTGGCTCAAGCAGGCGGTGGTGGCCAAACAGGCCATGCTTACCCAGAATCCGCAGGGCGACGAACTGGCTTTTTACGAAGGGAAGATTCACACCATGAAGTACTTCTTCCACTACGAAGTCCCCAAAACCCTCGGCCTCGCTGCCCGCCTCAAAGACACGGAAGTGCTGACGATTGTAAGCGAGAAAGAGTTAGCATTGTAATGCACAATGAATAATGTACGATGTACAATGTGCCAGGCGCAATAGCTAAGATGCGTCAGCCCATTGTACATCGTACATTATTCATTGTGCATTACAATGCTCGTTCCCGCTGTTCCAGCGAGGGCGGCGGCGATTTCGTCGGCGTGGCAGATGATGACGCGGGCTACACCGGCGTTGAGCGCGGCAAATGCGTTGTCGAGTTTGGGGATCATGCCCTTGTTGATACTGCCCGCGGCTTTATGTTGGGCATACACGTCGGGCGTGAGCTGATGGATGACGCTGTCATCATCGTCGGGATTGGCGAGCACGCCTTTTTTCTCAAAGCAGTACACCAGCGTCACATCGCGCTTGTGGACGAGGTCCACGGCGACGGCCTGCGCCAGCGTATCGGCGTTGGTGTTGAGCAATGTACCCGGCGTGGATTCGCCTGAGGTGTCGAAGGTCAACGGGGCTAATACAGGCACCAGACTTTCGTTGGCAAACGATAAAAGCCGTCCCGAATCGACTTCGGCGATGTCGCCCACGAATCCATAATCAATGTCTTTGACGGGCCGCTTGTTGGCTTTTACCACACCCGCATCGGCTCCCGTCAGGCCAATGGCGTTGGTGCCGAGTGTCTGCAATTGACCCACGATCTGCTTATTGACCAGCCCACCGTAGACCATTGTTACTACATCGAGCATGGGTTTGTCGGTGATGCGCCGCCCGTCGACCATCGTGGTCTGCACCCCTAATTTTTCGGCAATCTGCGTGGCAATTTTTCCGCCCCCGTGCACCAGTAGTTTATCGCCCGGCAAGGTCGAAAAGGTGGTCAGGAAGCGCGTCAACGCGGCGGGGTTGTCGATGACATTCCCGCCAATTTTCAGTACGGTTAGTGGGTTCATGGGGACATTAGAACGCGAAGGCGCTAAGGTAAACGCAAAGGGCGCGACGATTTTTCACAACCAATTGATGTAAAACGTCTTTGCGGCCACCTAGCGCCTTCGCGTTGTTTTATAAGCTCAATAAGATTTCGCGCAGCACGGCTTGGGCGGACCATTCGCGGTTGGCGGCCTGCTCAATCACCAGCGAACGGGGGCTGTCGAGGACCTCGTCGGACACTTTAAGGTTGCGCCGCACGGGCAGGCAGTGCATGAAGTGGCCGTTGTTCGTGAGCTGCATTTTCTCCATCGTGACGGCCCAACTGGGGTCCTGTGTCAGCACCTGACCATAGTGTTCATACGACGACCAGTTTTTACCGTAGATGAAGTCGGCACCTTCGAACGCCTTGTTCTGGTCGTGTTCGATGCGGGCATTGCCCACAAACTGCGGGGCGAGGTCGTAGCCTTCGGGGTTGGTGATGACAAACTCGATCTTGCCAGCGGCGGCGCGGGCGTTCATCCACTCGCTGAATGAGTTGGCCACGGCCTGCGGCAGCGGTTTGAAATGGGGCAACCAGGTCAGCACCACTTTCGGCCGCACCGGCACGAGTGGGTACGTTCGCCGGGCTTCTTCGATCGTGATGCAGTCGGCCAGCGATTGCAGCGGGTGGCGGGTAGCCGACTCAAGGTTGACGATGGGCACCCCGGCAAAACGGGCAAACTGCGTCATGACCTGCTCTTTGTAGTCAAGTTCCCGGTCGGTTAGACCCGCAAAGGCCCGAATGGCGAGGATATCGCAGTAGCGCCCCATCACGGCGGCGGCTTCCCGCACGTGCTCGGCTTTATCGCCGTTCATCAGCACGCCGTCTTCCATTTCCAGCCCCCAGCTGTCGGAGCCGACGTTGAGGGTCATCACGTTGAGGCCGAGGTTGCGGGCGGCTTTCTCGGTACTGAGCCGGGTACGTAGGCTGGAATTGAAGAACAGGAGTCCGATGGTTTTATGATGCCCGAGGTGTTCGTCGGCGAATGGGTTAGTCTTGGCCGTCAACCCCGACAGAATCAGGGCATCGAGGTCCGTAACGTCAGCAAGCGAAATAAAATGGTGCATGGTTCTTGAACGCAAAGACGCGAAGGGTTCGCAAAGAGCGCGAAGTGAGTTATAAATTGTTTACAACACGCTTGATACCGTCTTTCAACAGAATTACGTTGAAATTCAGTAACAAACCGAGTTTACAATCGGTGAGGCGCAGGTAAGTCAGCAATTGGGCAGCATGAACATCTTTCAGGGTCTCCATGCATTTCAATTCAAATATGACTTTCTGCTCAATCAAGAAATCGAGTCGGTAGCCCATATCAAGATGAATGTCTTCATAGACTAGTGGCAGAACCTTCTGGCGTTCGTAAAAAATATTCGCTTTGGTAAGCTCATAAGCGAAGCACTCTTCGTAGGCAGATTCGAACAAACCAGGACCTAACCGCCGATGCACTTTCAACGCACATTGATAGGCAGCCCGAGCTATTTCCTCTTCCATCCTGTCGCCTTAAACGCTTTGCGAACTTAGCGACACCTTAGCGTCTTCGCGTTTCAGAACGTTCTCCAGCGCTTCGAGGAATTGATCGGCTTCGTCGGTGCCGAGGGCGAGCGAGGGAAGCAAGCGGATGGTGTGTTTGCCCGCCACGCCCGTGAACTGCTTATGCTCGAACAACAGCTGATGACGAAGCGCCTCGACCGGGAAATCGTATTCGATGCCGATCATCAGGCCGCGGCCACGCAGGTCTTTGTAGCCGCCAATCTGCCGGATGCCGTCCATCAGGTACGTACCGATGCGGGCGGCATTGTCGATCAGGCCCTCGTCGCGCATGATGTCGAGCACGGCGATGCCCGCTACACAGGCCAGGTGGTTGCCGCCAAACGTGGTACCCAAAAGGCCATACGAGGCTTTGAACTCCGGCGCAATCAGGATACCGCCAATCGGGAAACCATTACCCATACCCTTGGCCATCGAAATGATGTCGGCTCGGATACCGCTGTACTGATGCGAGAAAAACTGGCCCGACCGGCCATATCCACACTGCACGCTGTCGAGGATGAGCACCGCCCCGGTTTCGTCGCAACGCTGACGGAGCGCTTTCAGAAACGCATCTGACGCTACCTGAATGCCACCCACGCCTTGAATACCTTCCACGATCACCGCGCAGGTATCGGTCGTAATGCCGGCCATAGCGGCGTCGGGGTCGTTGAAGGGCAGAAACGTAACGTGATCCGTCGCATTGACGGGGGCCACAATCGCGGGGTTGTCGGTCGCGGCCACGGCACCGGCCGTACGCCCGTGAAACGATTTGGTAAAGGCGACAACGCCCTTGCGGCCCGTATGAAACGAAGCCAGCTTAAGCGCGTTTTCGTTGGCCTCCGCCCCCGAGTTGCACAGAAAAAGGGCATAATCGGGGTGGCCCGACAGGTCGCCCAGTTTATCGGCCAGCTCTTGCTGTTGCGGAATCCGGACCGAGTTTGAGTAAAACTGAATCTTATGGAGCTGATCGGTCAGGGCCTGCACGTACCGGGGGTGCGTATGGCCTACCGAAATCACGGCATGGCCGCCGTATAAATCAAGATAGCGGGTGCCGTTGCTGTCCCAGAGGTAGCTGCCCTGCGCCCGAACCGGCTCTATGTCGTAGAGCGGGTATACATTAAAAAGCTGTGCCATAGTGATGTCCCATCAGATTGAGGGCGCAAAACTATGGATAATGTACAATGAACAATGCATAATGTACGATGCAGAGTGCGCAATAGGGTTGGCGCAAGCCTGTTGGCGCGGCAGCGGTCCGCCGCCCGGCACATTGTTCATCGTACATTATACATTATCCATTAAAAATTGCTTCAAAGCCGTTTCAGCGGCTTCGGGCTCTTCGAGCATACCCAGGTGACCCGAGTTTTCGAGAACGACCAGTTGGGCGTTGGGCAGTTTATCGTTCAATTCCTGCGAACGCTCAATCGGCACCGCCATATCGTGACGACCCGCCAGAATGAGCACCGGGTACGGCGCCTCGACCAGCAGCTCCGAGCGGTCGGGGCGGGTGCGGATCGCCTGTAAACCAGCCAGTAAGGCCTCCGTCGGCAGGGTTTTGTAGCGCTCGACAGTCGCGCGGACCAGATCGGCTTTTTTCTGCTGATCGGGTTTGGAGAACATGCTCGTGACGGCTTTTTCTATGAAGGCGGCGCTACCTTCGGTTTGCAATTGCGTTTGGGCGGCGTCGCGTTTAGCCCGTTGTTCGTCGGTATTGGGGTCGGCAAAAGCAGTCGAGTTGAACAGCACCAGACCCGCTACCCGTTCGGGGTGGCTCGCGGCCAGTGCCAAGGCAACGTACCCACCCATCGAATGCCCGATCAGCACACAGCGGTCGACCTGTGACGCCACCAGCAAACTGTAAAGTTGTTCGGCGTACGCCTCCACGGAGGTGTGGCTAGTCAGCGTCGAGAAGTCGGGCTTCAGGATGCGGTATGCTGGCGAGAATGCGGCTTGCAGCGAATCCCAGATGGATGGGCCAACACCGTGGCCGTGCAGCAGCACCAGCGCAGGTTTATCGTTCATAGCTATTGGTCATGAAAAATGGCTCTGCCGATGCACCGTTGGGTCCATCAGCAGAGCCATTTCGTTTTCTACACTTATCCTTCGTTGATAACGCCGAGCAGGATGAGCACCAAACCAGCGATCAGGGCGATCAGGCCGATGGTGGCCCCCACGCCATTGCCGATGAGCAACAGCAGCAGACCAATCAGCCCGATAATGGCCCCAAGACGAACGTACCCCGTGAACGAGGCTTTCGTCTCTTTAGGCGCCAGGTGCTTCTGAATCTTCTGGTTCATCGACTTCAGCATCAGGCGTTGCGCCAGACCCGCTTTCTTGGTCGTAGCAACAGGTTGAGCCGTTGCCGAAGCCGACGCCTTCGCAGAGGCTTCAGCCAGCATGGTCTCGGCCCGCTCGATGCGCCGCGTCATCCGCTTATCAGAGGCATGCGTCGCTTTCAGGCTAGCCAATGCTTCCGATGCCTGTTTGGTTTGCACCGTGATGCTGGGCGCAGCCAGCGCTGTTTCAGCCGTTACAGGTACGTTGGTTGTCGTTTCGGCAACGGGTGCCGCCTGCGTTTCAACGGGCGTAGCCACTGGCGCAGCCGTGGTTTGCTGCGTATAGAAACGCTCAGTTTTTGAGGGTTGGAACGTGGCAACCGGGCGGCTACAGGCAGTTAACAGAGCGGCACCAGCCAGCGCAAGCGATACAGAGTTGAGGACGCGTTTCATCATTGTACAGTAATTGTGTTCAGCGTTAAACAAAAAGATTGTGTCAAACAGGATACGCGATGAGCCGGATTTTATTTCATCCCGTTTGGGCAAAACTAGTCATCCGCCCATCGCGTAATTCCATTGGCGCCAATTCGTTGGCAATTATAACAGACCCAGAATAACCAGTACGATACCTACTACAAGGGCGATCAGACCGATAGTAGCCGCCGTACCGGTCGTCAGCAACAACAGCAGCAAACCGATCAGGCCGATAACCAGACCCGCCGTAAGGGTGCTGCTCCGCATGGGTTGCTCAGGTGCCAGATGTTTCTGGATTTTCTTGTCCATCGACTTCATCATCAGGCGTTGCGCCAGACCCGCTTTTTTGACGGGAGCCGCTGGTGCCATGCTAGACGCCGGTGTGGTATTCAGCACCTCGCGGATTTTGGTGATCCGGCGCTCCAGCTTGCGGGCTTCGGCGGGGCGGGCTTTAGCCGACGCTACCGCTTCAGCTTTTACCAGCATCGTTTCGATGTCGGCTTTGGTAGCGGCGGGAGTCGCCACTTCGGCCACGGCCGGGGTAGCGGCAACGGCTGGGGCAGCTTCAGGAGCTACCGTTTCAGTGGCAGCGGCAGGAGTGGCGGTTGTTTGTTGAGTGTAGAACCGCTCTGCTTTCGAAGGTTGGAAGGTGGCTACCGGGCGGCTGCAGGCACCCAGGAGGGCAGTGAACGATAGGGCAATCAGTGTGTGTTTGGTCGACGTGTTCATGACGCTTCTGTGTTAGTGAAAAAAAATGTTTTCAGCGTCATAACCTCGACCTCACCGCTTTGTTGCGGAAAACTGAGCATAACGTTCAACGACGAACGGCCATTTCCGGTTGATGCGCCCTAAATGCGCTCGCCGGAAATGGCCGTTCGTCGTTGATGAATACGTGCCGCTAGGCCGCCTGCCGTAGCTGCTGCACGGCCGTGCGTCCAAACTTCTCAGACGCGTATTCGTGCGTGATTATCAGGGTCTTTTCACCAGTTTGCGATGGCATTTCAAACATCGCGTCGGTGATGATCGACTCGCAGATAGAGCGCAAACCACGCGCCCCCAGATTGAAGACCATCGCCTGATCGACGACGTAATTCAGGGCCGAATCGTCCCAAATAACTTTTACGTCATCCATCGCAAATAATTTATCATACTGCTTCGTGATGGCATTTTTCGGCTCGGTCAGGATGCGGTAGAGCGCATCGCGATCGAGGGCGTCGAGGTGCGTCAGCACGGGCAGGCGGCCGAGTAGTTCGGGGATCAGCCCAAACGATTTCAGATCCTGCGCCGATACAAAGCGCATGAGGTGGCTCCGGTCGCTGATCGCGTGCAGGCGACGCTCGTCGGTGAAGCCAATGGGCCGCGACGTGACGCGCTTAGCAATGTGGCGCTCGATGCCATCGAAGGCACCACCGCAGATAAACAGGATGTTTTCGGTATTGATCGAAATCAGGCGCTGATCGGGGTGTTTGCGGCCGCCGTGCGGGGGTACGTTCACCGTGGAGCCTTCCAGCAATTTCAACAGGCCTTGTTGCACGCCTTCGCCGCTGACATCGCGCGTGATAGACGGGTTGTCTGACTTACGGGCAATCTTGTCGATCTCATCGATGTACACGATGCCCATTTCGGCTTTGTCGATCTTGTAATCGGCCGCCTGCAACAGGCGGGTCAGCACCGTTTCGACGTCTTCACCAACGTACCCAGCCTCGGTGATTACGGTGGCATCGGCAATACAGAACGGTACGTCGAGCATCTTGGCGATGGTACGCGCCAGGTACGTCTTGCCCGTTCCGGTTTCGCCCACCATCAGGATATTCGATTTTTCGATCGTCACCTCGTCGTCGGTGCGGGGTTGCATCAGGCGTTTGTAGTGGTTGTAGACCGCTACCGACAAGACCTTTTTCGCCTCGTCCTGCCCGATAATGTACTGGTCGAGAAAATTTTTCATCTCGACCGGCTTAATGAGGTTCAGGCTGGGTGGTTCCGAATTCTGATTCCGGCGGGGGCGTGTTTCTTCAACCACCACCTCGAATCCCTGTTCGATGCAGTGGTTGCAGATATGGGCATCAATACCCGATAAGAGCAGTTGGACCTCGTTCTTGCGACGGCCACAGAACGAGCAACTAATTTGTGGCATAAAACGAAGGGAGGAGAAAGTCGTTCAACGTTTAAGGCGTTAGAGGTGAGTGCCCGGTATACGATCCAGATATATATAAACGTATCATCTACTATTTATCCGTATATCGATATAGCAAGCGGTACTGCTGACAACGGTACGTTCAGTACAGATGTTAGACCGTATACAAAGTTTACCAAAAACTTTTTAATCAAGCAGTAAATCCAGCACCTCCTGCCAGCTCCGGACCCGCGTAAAATCGGCTTCATCGCGGTTGTGCAGGGCGTCGAACAGCAGGCCTTTACCCCCAAACGTACGCAGGTTGTAGGGCATATCGTCGATCAGGTAATCGGCCCCGAGAATGCTTTTGTCGCCCAGGAAAATGATATTCCGCCAGTGAATGGTCGGGAAGTGTTCGGCCAGCCAGTCGTATTTATCCCGGAATGAGTCGGGAAACTCCATCGCGGCCGTTGCCACAAAAATTTCGTAGTGTTCCTGCAACCGGCTGATGGCCTCCTGCGCGCCCGGCATCACGGCAATGTCGCGGAAAAAACCGGGCTGATGAATGGCTTGATAGATGGCTTTCTGCTCGTCTTCGGTCAGCAGTTCGTGGAATGATTTTTCCTGTAGTTGAGCCAGTTCGTAACGAGGGGCACCGGAATTCAGGTAGATCTGAACGAGCTTGGCGTGGGTGTCGGCCAGTACGTCGTCCTGATCGATACAAATGCGTTTCTTCATACAGAGAAAATCCCGCCAGAGCCGGGAAAGTTCTGCCAGCCAGGCAGAAGTGCCGGGCGAGTTTTTGAACCGGTGTCGGTTAGCTATCTACGACGGAGGCCTCACGGGCGGCCAGGGTGTCGTATTGTCTGGCCAGACAGTGGTAGACAACCAGTTCGTAGAGGCGCTGTTTGGACGGAAACAGGCGGTTCAGAATCATGTGCACGAGGCTGCCGGTGATGCTGAATAGCTGCTCGGCGTCGGTGATGCCCGTAGCCAGTTCGGTCAGCACGGCGGTTTGCTCACGTTCCCAGCGCCACAGTCCATCGGCCGGGTTGAAATCGCCCGATAAGGCTTGCGACAACACCGGCCGGTAGTGGCGGTACTTATCGTTGAGTTGTTGACGCAACGTCGACTCGCCCCCAAATTCAGCGAAAAAGTGTTCCTTCAGGTGGCTCAGCAACCGCCGACGCGCCGCCGTTGCCCAACCCAGCCCCGTAAGTAGGCGGTCGATTTTGGCCACGCCTACGGCAAAACGCAGGTCTTCGTCGAACACGCCTCCCGTATGCGCCAGCAGTGCCAGTGTCGAGAGGCTGTCGTAATGAAACAGGGTTTCGCAACGCTCAATCTGCGCCATACCGTAGCGTTCCAGCTCGCGTTGGTAGGTTTCGACCTGCACCCGATGCACCACCCCCGACCCCACCGCCTCGCGCAGCGCCTGCTCCACCGCCCGCACCACATACTGGTAAAACTCGACGTGCGGATTGCCTCGAAACCGCAGGCGCAGATGCGGGTCGGTATCCTGATAGCGCACAAAAAAGAAGGCCGAAATAATCTGCGTTTTCAGCAACTGCTGCACCACCGGGTAGATGCTGTCGGTCAGGAGCAGGTCCGACATTTTTTCGCCCGTGTAAATTTTGAGGTAAAACCACTCGCTGCCCACCGAAAACCGGCGTTGCGGCCCCGCTTCGGCGGCCTGTGGCAAGCCCGCGAATACGGGCGCATCGGGGTTCTGAAACGGAATCACCAGTTCGTGGGTGTAGGCATCGCGTTGCCGTTTCAGGGGGCACCGGTCGGGGGTGGTGAGGCATTCGATCAGTTTGATCCGGTCTGTTTTGCGAATTTCCTGAATCAGCAGATCGAGGGAGGCGGGTACGTGCATCGAGATCAGCAGCTCGTGGTCGGCCTGCGCTACCACAAACTGATCGGGCAGGCCCGCCGCCGTCAGTTGCGCCACCAGCCGCAGCGGGTTGTCGGGCGTGAGTGTGTGGGTGGGCAGTTGCCAGGTGGCCCGGCTCACAATCACGCGGCGGTAACGTACCCGGGGCAGGTACGTCTGTTCGCGCAGCACCCCCCAGTTCCACGACACATTCAGGTGGGCATCCTGCGCCTGCAAATCGCACAGGAAGCGGTAGATGGGCAACCCCTGCTTGAAATTATGGGCGGTGGTCAGGCGCGGAATCACCCGTTTGTTGAGTCGTTTCGACCGCAGCACCACCCGACCGTCGCGCGTCGACAGCAGCAGGTCGGTAATCGGAATCTGATACTCGGCCGCCACTGAGGCCTGCCCCAGATACGGAATCTCGTACTGATGAATGGGCGGACGCGCCAGGATATTGCCGACGCGGTTTTCGGGCAGGTGAATGACCTCGGCGATCACCACGTCGGGGTGGCGGGCTTCTTCGGCGGCGGCACAGGCGCGGATGTGCGCAGCCAGCGCGGGTTCACCTTCGCCAAAGCGACTGAGCAGGTTCATAGCCGACGGACCGCCGCACCCCAGCAGATTGAACTGGAAATCGCCCGCGTCGAGCGCTTTTTCCGACGACCCCAGCAACGACCCGAATGCGTAGAAACTGCCGGGCAACGGCGTAGCGGGGCGTTGCTGCCGACCAATATAAGCCAGGTCCTCGTCGGTCAGTTCGATTTCGGCCTGCCGGGTACGTAGTGCCTCCGTGTATTTCTCCATCACCAGCGTGTGCCACCAGTCCCAGGTGGCGGTGGGCAGCGCAGTGGTGATGCCCACGCTGAGGTCGTCGATGAGCGGCGCGTAGCCGACGCCCAGCGTCGAAACATTGCCGTAGCCAACGCCAAACTCGTTGTCGAGCGCCAGCGACAGCGGGATTTCTTCTTCTTCATACCGATTGGTAAACCGCCTGGCAAATTCATCGAGATCGGGGCGATGGGCCGGCTGATTCAACACCAGGAGCTTGTCGAGGTCGCGCTGCAACAGCCGGATCACTGATTGCCCGATGGTGATCGTATTCGGGAAGAAGGCATTGACCTGCACCACGTCGGTGGTGGGGGCGTCGATCTGCCGCTCGGCAAACCACTGCCGGGTGCGGTCGTAGGCCAGCAGCCGATCGGGCAGCCGCAGCGTGTTGTGCAACGCCCAAAGCGACTGCGCCACGTCAGCAGCATCGGGCAGGTTGCCGATACGGGTAGCCAGTTGCTTCAGCGCGTCGATACCGGTTACGGCAGGCTCTACCTCAAAAACGAGCAGTTGGCTCTCGATCAGTTGTTCAACAAAATCGACTGCCTCGGCGAAGGCCTCGTCCAGCACGTCGGTCGGGGTGTCGGCCGTTAGTTGGTGGGCCAGTTGGTGGATGGTGGCGCCAGACTGTGCCGCCGTCAGCAGGCAGTTGAGCGCGGCTTCGGCCTCCACGGCGCTGATGAAATACTGTAGCCGCTGATCGGCACCGCGCTGTTGCTCCACGTAGCGCCACGACGCCCCCACTCGATACAACGACGAATTTGGAAAGAGCAGCAACTGCGCACGTACCTGAGGCTGTTGAGTGAGCCACTGGCCAATGGCACGCAGGCAATCCGTATCGACGCGGACGTGCGCCCGCAGCACGTCGGGCAGGTCGGCACGCAGTCGCGACGCGTCGGCAAACGTACCCAGGGAGCAGCCCGCGAAAAGGCCATACGGCGTAGCGCGGCTACACATTCTGACCAGGTATTTGTGCAGGGTATTGATCAGCTTTTTCTGTTCGGGCAGTGGCTCACCGGCGAGCCAGCATTGCAGGCGTTCGTAGAGACCGGGCGAGGCCACGAAGATGGCTTCCTGCGCCACCGGGTCGCGGTAATAGGTCCGCAATACCTCATCGATCGTGTTGGTCGTAAGCAGCTTGTAAAACTGCGCTAGCGCTTGGAGCGGGTACGTTGGCCGACGCACCATAAAGAAGTCACTTACCTGCATGGGGCGGATCGTTGGGATAGAAAGCAATCCCCACAAGGTAAACGATGCCGGCAATACAAAAACCGGAAATTGTATTAATGGATAATCATATCCATGACTATACCCTCATTACCCAAAAACAGCCACGTATTTTTCCAGGCAGGCCGCAAACTGATCATACGAGAAGGGCTCGGTCATGAACGCAAACGGCCGAAAGGGAAGCCAGTCGAACAGCTGCGCAGGGTATGGCGAGGTAACGATCACGGCCGGGTGTTGGCAAAGCGCTTCCCGAAACGGGGTGGGTAAATCGGTATCGTCGGGGTCGGGTAGGTGTAAAAAGAGAATGGCGTCCTGGTTGCCCAGGACGCTCTCCAGCATGGCCTCCGAGAACGTACCCACGCTGCCTTCGCAGAGCCATCCGGTACGCTGGAGGTAATAGGTCAGCAGCCGCCGACCTACCATCGGGTAGTTAAGCAGGTGATACTGTTGCAAGGGGTGGGTACGAATTAGTAGGTCGTAATGGTAACGGTGGGGTGCGTGCGTCCTCCGGCACGGGCGGCGGTGGGGTTGGCCAGCGTGCTCAGACAAACAAGGCGTTGTTTCTTCAACACGAAACGAGAAGCGGGGGCGGTAGCTTGGTTTTTCATGGTCGATAGGAGAAATAAAGAGAGCAGATGAGGCAAGTAAGGGTTTAGGCGCCGGGAGCATTTGTGCCTGTCCGACGAGTCAAACTTATTCACTGCCAGGGTCTCCTTTCAATTCCTTTCGACTGATACCTAGCGCTTTTTCGACCAATGTGGGGCTTTGTTCGATGAATGAAACCAACTCGACCTCAAAGCTCAAGCGTGACCTGCGCGCGGTAGCTGGTGTCGCCGGGCGTAACGGCCACACTGTGCCGGTTGGGGTATAAGGTCTGGAGCCGCCGCCGCACGTTTTCGAGCCCGATACCGCCCGATTGTTTCACCGGGTCATTGCTGACCGCCTGCCGCTTGGGAAAGACACTGTTTTCAACCGTAAACAGGAGCTGATCGCCCGCCACCTGCGCCGCAACCCGCACAAACGCCGGTTTGGTGGCCCCTTTGACGCCGTGCTTGAACGCATTTTCGACGAACGCAATCAGCAACAGCGGGGCGATGGTGTGCGCCGTGGCCTCGCCGGTCTGGGCATACGTGATCTCGACGGGTTGCCCTTCCAGCCGGTTGCGTTCCAGATCGAGGTAGTTCTGGATATAAGCCAGTTCGCTCGTCAGGGCCACACGGGGCTGGTTGGTTTCATAGAGGTTGTAGCGCATCAGCTCCGAGAGGCGCAGCAGCAGGTCGGCGGCGCTTTCGTCGGTATCGAACACGCGGGCGTAGACGCTGTTGAGCGTGTTGAACAGAAAATGCGGATTGACCTGCGATTTCAGAAAGTCGAGCTCAAGCTGGAGCTTGTCTTTTTCGAGCTGAATGACGTGCGTGCGGAGGCGGATGATGTCGATCACCGCCCGCACGGCCAGCAGGAAAATGACGACCGTGAACGTCCAGAAGAAGCTCCACGACGCCGCCGTGCCGTTATTGATCCAACCCCATAGCCCCCAAGTTTCGACCAGCGCCCAGAGCCGTTGCAACCGACCCGGCTCGCCGGTCTTCGCCAGCCCATAAAACAGCCAGTAATTAGTCTGGTAAATGAGCGCGTGGGTGACGAACAACGTACCCACAAACTCGAGTATCTTGCCCTTGTAGAGCGTGCGCGGGAAAATGACGTACCCAAACACGTAGTAGATCAGCATCGTCTGCGCCTGCAACACCAGCGCCAGCACGTCGAGCGTGCGCGTCGACGCCTGGAAAAACTCGCCGTAGTAGACGTACCGGACGTAGTAGTAGCAGAGCCCCCACAGCAGGGCCCGCCGCAGCCACGGCCGCGCCGACAGCCAGCGCCACGTCCCTTTCAGCAGCGCCCAAAATCGGGCCCGCACCGATTGACTTTGCATGGCATTGGCTCAGATCATGTTCTTTTTCAACTCCTTCATCACGGCCTCACGGTACGTCACCCCGATATAGACCTTCTTGCCGTCGAGCGTGGTGATCTGGTTGCCGTCGATCTCTTTGATGGCCAGCCGCCGCACGATGTACGACCGGTTGATTCGCAGAAACTGCGAAGGTGGCAGCAGTTCTTCCAGCTTGCTCATGGTCATGTGCGTGACGATCATCCGGCTGGTGAGATGGATTTTGAGGTAATCTTTCATGCCCTCCACAAACACGATGTCTTCAGGCGCCACCCGCACCAGCTTCTTGTCTTCCTTGATCAGGAAATAGGGTACGTTCTCGCGTGGGTCGGTCTCAGGTACGTTGGCGACCGGGGCGCTGGGTACGTTGGCGGGGGGCGTGCCATTGGGGTCGTAGTGCAGGCGCTTGGTCACGCGCCCAACGGCCTCCATGAATTTGTCGTACCCCACAGGCTTGAGCAGGTAGTGCGTCACAGCCTCGAAGTTGTAGGTATCGGCGGCATACTGCGGCGAGGCCGTCACCATCACCACGGCGGGATGCGGCGGCGTGAGCGATTTCAGAAACGCCACCCCACTCATGTCAGGCATTTCCACATCCAGAAACAGCACGTCGGGCCGCAGGGCTTCTACCTGCTCGAGGCCGTCGAACGGATCGAGGCTTTGCCCCAGCAACTGGAGATAGGGCACCCGGCTGATAAACTTCGACAAAATGGTGTGGGCGGCCGACTCGTCGTCGACCAGATAGCAGGTTAGAGGTCTACTCATACGCCGTCGGGAAAAGGATTGGTAGGTGTAATGTCCGCATTGGTCGAAGGAAGGTGGGGTATTGGTCGAAAGAACTTTAGCCGGGCGATTGGCGGTGCTTGTTTTGTCACAGTCAAACGGCGCAACGGTCCCCAAACGAAGCAGTCGCGAATGTTTTCGGTCAGGACCACGCCACGATGTCAAACCAAATTTTTCACCCTTAACTGATTCCAAAACTCATGGAAAACCAAGTAATCCCCGCTGAGCAAAACAACACGCTCGACCTGTTGACGATTGTTGAACTGGAAGATCGCCTCGAGCTGGCGTCGGCCGCCGAAGAAGGCCGCTGCCACCGCTGCAACGGCAACGACTACCCCGACACCATCGCCCTGTAGTTTCTGTCAATCATCTGTTTATCTCATCCTCATTCAACCCCTTAATCACGATTAAAACTCATGGAAAACCAAACTAATCTCCCCGCCGAGCAGCACAACGCCGATGACCTGCTGATGATCGTTGAACTCGAAGACCGCCTGGAGCTGGCGTCGGCCGCCGAAGAGGGCCGCTGCCACCGCTGCAACGGTAACGACTACCCCGACACAGTGATCCTGTAATCGGCTAATTATCAACCAAGTTACCCTTTTCCACATCCCTAAATCCGAATAATACACCAATGGAAAATCTGTCCATCCTCCCCGCTCAGCAACCAACTGCCGACGACCTGCTGCAAATCATTGAACTGGAAGATCGCCTGGAACTGGCCACCGCTGCCGAAGAAGGCCGTTGCGACCGCTGCAACGACAACAAGTACCCCGATCTGCCGCTGTAAGCCCGAGTGACCCGGCCCCAAACCCCGCCCATCGGGCGTTTGGGGCCATCCTTCCACCCCCTTGTTCACCCTTTCCTTTTCCTGAACCATGACACCCTCATCGACCCGTTCGTATCCGAGTCTGCACGACTACCAGCAGTTTTTCGACCGCCTGACGACGGCTGCACCCGCTACCCCCGACGCCGGGCCGGGGTCGTCGCAGGAAAACGTGTTCCAGCAAACGCTCATTGCGCTGCTGCCCACCGTTCCGGCGGGCGCCGATCAGCTGATGATGCTGTTGCTGAAGGCCGTATCGGGTTTTCAGGCCATGAAAAAAGGGCAGCTCGACGAGGGCTTCGCCCGCCTGGAACCCGTGCTCGCGGCCATTCCTACCCTACCCACCGACGCCAACGCGCTGGCCGAAACGCTGGTGAGCCCGATGGTTTCGTTTTACTATTACCGCAAGGGCCAGTTCGACACGGCCCGCCATTACGCCGACCGGTCGATTGCGCTCAGCGACCACTGGCAGCACCGCTATACCGTGTTGCACATGCACCGGATTCAGCAACTGTTCAACCTGAGCCGGATCGATCTGGCCGAGGGCCGCTATGAACTGGGGCTCGACACCATCCGGCAACTCATCAACTACCTCGCTACCGGCCAGCTGCCCACGCTGCCGGGCCACTGGCACGAGCCGATGCTCCGGCAACTGCCGACGCAACTGCTGAGCGTTCAGTTCATGGAGATCGTGAACGAACTGACCTTCCTGGCCCTGAAACGCCCCGACCTCGAACCAACGATTCTGACCGACATCCTGACCGACGTCAGTCTGTCGCTGACCAATACCCTGCCCGCCGCCCCATCGCCCTACTCGGCCCTGCTCGACTGGGCCGAAGCCAAACGCGACCTGGCCGCCCACCGCTACCGCGATTTCCTGTTACAGACGGCCTACTTCCTGGGGCAATACCCCTCGGCCTACGACCAGATGAAGCTCTCGCTGGTGCGTGACCTCAACCAGCTGCTGTTCCGGGCCGACGCTTCGGTGCAGGCCTTCCGGCCCCGGCTGGGTCAGTACATCAACGGACAGCTTCGGTTGCCCGCTCGCCTGATCGCCCACCTCCGTGCAAGCCGCGCCGTCGCTACGGCCTGATCGGCGCTTTCAGCCCGAGGCGAACGGCCCGTCGCTTCCTCCTTTTCTTTCTGAATGACCATGACAACTTCGCCTGCTTCCGCGCTGAGCCATCTGGAGATCGCTCAGGTTGGCACCGGCATGCCAACGACGTACCTGCTGAAAACACCTGCCACCTCGTTTTACGTCCGCGAGTCGGTCTACCGCATCATCGAAGGACTACGGCAGGGCCTCACCTACGCCCAGATTTCGGCCCAATTGCAGGCCGATGGGCTGAACGTACCTGAGCAGGCGGTACAGGAACTGGCCGAAACCACGCTCACCCGCCTCAACGAGCCCGCTCCCGCACGGCCCGATGTCATGGCTAACATGCAGTATGTCTTTGGTAAGATCACACTGCTGCGCCCCACCCGACTTCCCCGGCTGTTGCGCCTGCTGGGCCATCTCTTCAACCCCGCGCTAATGACGGTGCTGGTGGTGAGCTGCCTGCTGGCAACGGGGCTGTATTTCTACCAGGTAACCGACACCTTCATCAGCCAGCACCGCAGCATCTGGCGCGGCAACGAAGGCATCTGGCTGGTAGTGGCTTACGTGATCTACTTCACCGTGTTTATGTGCCACGAGCTGGGCCACGCCAGCGCCACCCGCCGCTTTGGCCTCGACCCCGGCGACATCGGCTTCGGCTTTTACCTGATCTTCCCCGTCTTCTACGCCGACGTGTCGGTGATCTGGGCGCTCGACCGCACCCGCCGCATTGTCGTCAACCTGGGCGGTATCTATTTCCAGTTGCTGCTCAACGGTCTGTTTGTGGCGGTAGCTTATGCCTTCCCGGCAACATACCTGTTCCTGAGCCCGATCATCATCCTGAATTCGCTGGTGATGCTCTACTCGCTGAACCCCTTTCTGCGCTACGACGGCTACTGGATCTACAGCGACCTGTTCAACCTGCCGAACCTACGTACCCAGTCGCGCCGCTACTGGGCAACGCTCAAAAAACGCTGGGGCAACGTACCTGTCCGACAGTTTGTCCGGCCCACCGAATGGCCATTGTTCATCTACACCGTCAGCAGTACGGTCGTGCTTACGGTGCTGGCCATCGTGTTTGTGCGCGTGCTGTACACGTCGCTCGTGGGTGTGGGTGTGGTGTTCAGCTACTACGGTCACTGGCGCCTGGCCGAGTACCACCCCGACGACCTGCTGACGCTGGCCCGCACGCTCTTCCTGCTCATCATCTCGGGCTTTTTCGGCCATCGGCTCATCAAAGCCCGCCGCCGCCCGGCCTCTGTATCCAGTCCGGTTTAATCGTTTCGCCTTATCGCTATGGAAACGCTCGTTCTTCCTGCCGAAACCCAGTACACGCTCTCGGCCTGCCTGAGTGTTCGGAGCCGCAGCGCCGACAACTACCAAATTGCGCACCTGCTGACGGGGAAGCAGTACCAGATTACGGCCGACGTCGCCCGGATTCTGGCGCTGCTTCAGAAAACCGCTACGCCGAGTCAGCTCTGCGACGCCCTGCCCGATTTACCCCCAACGGCTATCGACCGCGCCATCCGGTTTCTGACCACTGAAAAGCTAATCATCGACGCGGCCCACAGCGCCCACGAAGACCTGTTCCACATCAACCAGCTGACCAACCGGCTCTTTAACCTGCCTGATCACCAGCGGCGTAGCGAAGACCCCGGCGTGGTGTTCATCGGGGTGCCGTATGGCGGGGGGAATGGCGTGTCGCCCGGTTGCGAGCGATTTCCGTCGGTGGTGCGGGCTTATACGAAGCAGCAGAAAATCAACCTGGGGCCCGACGCCAACCTGGCCAACGTGCATTTTCGGGGCCTCTACGCCACCACACCCCCTACCCGCCTCACCGACCGCCTGCTCGCCGGTGACCTCCGCGACTGGGGTGACCTGCTCTTTTTCCCGTTCGAATCGGCCACCGACGTGTACGCCAAAATTGGGCGGGCGGTGCAGCTGACGGCCCAACGCGGGCAGGTACCGGTACTACTCGGCGGCGATCACTCGATCAGCTACGCGGGGATTCAGGCGATTACCGAGCAATACGGCGCCATCCAGGTGCTGCACTTCGACGCCCACTGCGACACCTACGAGTCGAGCTACAACCGGCTGTATGCCCGGCGCGGCGCTCACAGCCACGGCACGTTTATGTCGCGCAGCCTTGAACTGCCGGGTCTGAAACGTGTCACGCAGATCGGCCTGCGCGGCTTTACCAACATTTCGCAACACGATACCCCCCGCCGCCACATTCTCTGGGCCGAAGACGCCCGGCAGGCCCTGGCGACCAACACCTTACCCACGCTCCCGACCGAATGGCCCGTGTATGTCACCTTCGACATCGACGTACTCGACCCGGCAGCCGCCCCTGGCACCGCTACGCCCGTACCCGGCGGCTTCAGCTACGACGAAGTGTGCCACCTGCTCGCTCATTTCCTGCAAGGGCAGCGCGTGGTGGGCGTCGATCTGGTGGAAGTCAACCCCGACCGCGACCGCGATCAGGTCACCGTACAAACCGCTGCCCAACTGCTCCTCCTCCTCGCCAGCTATGTAGTCTGAGGTTTAGCGTTTGATGTTTGGCGTTTAACATTAAAGGTTTGGCAGTCAAGCCCCCGTCAAGGCTAATAGTTTGATTACTAGGCCTATATCTACCAAAATGTTAGACTTCAAACATTAAACGCCAAACATCAAACGCCAAACTTCCTCCAAACAGTAATCACTATTCCTCCCCTGAGTGACCATGAATCCGAACCTTACGTATGAACAAGCTGTGGATGCGCTCCGCATTCACTACGACACAACCGACCTGATCTCGTCGCGTCCGCAGAGCCACCTGATGGTGGCGGCCAACCTGCAAACGTTTCTGCCCAACGTACCTGCGGCCGACTACGACCATTTTTTTGCCGACATTCTGTACTACCAACACCTGGCCGGTATGGATGAGAAAATCGTGACCAAGGCGGCAGAACTCGTCATCACCGGCGACGCTGACGGCCTCTGGGATGCGGCCGCCGGCAAGCCAACGATCTTCTGCACCTGCCACCTCGGTTCCTACCGCCTGTTAGGCCTGCTGCTGACACGACTGGGCCTCAAATTCAGCCTGTTGATCGACACGAATACGTTCCAGAAGCAGGGCGAAAAATTCATGCGCATCCACCGCGAAGCCGCAGCCCTGTTCAACCAGCCCAACGCCGACATGACCCTGATCGACGCCGAACAGCCTTCGGCGGGTATTCAGTTGATCCGGGCGCTGAAACAGGGGCGCATCCTGATCGCTTACCTCGACGGCAACACCGGCGCGGGCGGCGTTACGCGGCAGGACGACAAACTCGTCGGGGTCGATTTTCTGGGTAAACCGCTGCTGGCCCGCAAAGGCATCGCCTTCCTGTCGGTCGCCACGCAGGCACCCATCGTGCCCATCTTCGCCTACCGCCCCGATGCCTATACCAACGCCGTGCAGGTGTTTACGCCCATCACGCCCACCGAGACGTCCGCGGCCGAACGCGAAGCCGTCTGCGCCTCGATCACCCAGCGGCTCTACGACGATTTTGCCACGACGCTACGGCAGTACCCGTCGCAGTGGGAAGGCTGGCTGTACGTGCAGAAATACCTCGATCTGAACCGCCTGCGGGCAACGTACCCAGCCACCACCGCGCCCGCCATCGCCGACAAAACCGACTGGTTTTTTAACCATACCCGCTACGCCAACGTACCTGACGGCAATACGGCGGTGCTGTTCGACAAGCACCTCTATCGCTCGTTCCGGGTGACACGCCAGTTGGGCGAGCTACTCAACGCACCTAGTGTCCGGCTTGAGGCCATCCGCAAACCTGAGTTGATCGATATGCTCGTTGGCCAGGCCATCGTCTGCTAACCTCACCCCTACCAGACCATGACAAAGCCGCTACGCTGGTTACTGGGCCTTTTTCTGGCCCTTGGCCTGCCAACCCTCACGCTGGCCCAAAGCGACTCACTAAGCCGCATCACGGGGCAGGTGATCGACGAATACAAACGCCCGCTCGAACTGGCGACCGTGGTGCTGCAACGCGCCGCCGACTCGGTGGAAGTAGGCGCGGGCTACACCGAAGCCGATGGCTCGTTCGCGTTTAGCAAACCCGCTGGTACTTACCGCCTCATCGTGTCGGTAGTGGGGTATCGCCGCCAAACGATTTCGCTGCCTACGACGCTGGCCGGGCAAACCACCAACGTACCTACGGTTGCGCTCGTCCCCGACGTGAAGCAGTTGCAGGAAGTAAAGGTGTTGGGGCAGAAACCCTTCATCGAGCAACTCAACGACAAGCTGGTACTCAACGTCAGCAACAACCTGGCGGTGAGCGGTGGCTCGGCCCTCGACGCTCTCGAGAAAGCGCCCGGCATCCAGGTCATCAACGACCGAATTTCGCTGGCAGGCCGCACGGGCGTGGCCATCTACATCGACGGCAAACCCTCGGCCCATACCGACATGACCCAACTGCTGCGCGACATTCCGAGCAGCACCATCGACCGGATCGAGCTGATCAGTCAGCCCGGTGCCCGCTACGACGCGGCCGGTTCGGCGGGGATCATCAACGTAGTGCTGAAAAAGAGCGATCGCAAAGGCACGCACGTGCTGCTGACGGGCAGTGTGGGCTACGGCACCTACGCCAAATCGTCGGGCGGGCTGTCGTTTAACCACCGCACCGGGCCGATTAACCTCTTTGGTACGTACAGCTACAGTTACCGCAAAACCTTCAACCAAAACACCTTCGAGCGTGATCTGGTCGAAAACGGGGTGCCGTTTGTACTCCGGCAGCAGACCTACGAGCCGCGCACTACGCAGGGTAGTACGTTTCGGTTGGGAGCCGACTGGTCGCTGGGTAAACGGAGCCTGCTGGGTGTATTGCTGAACGGTCTCGATAGCGAAGGCGACGCCAACGGCCAAACCGACACCGACGCCACCACGACAGGCCAAACGCAGAACCTGCTCAAAACCCGCAACCAGACCGATCGTCGCTGGCAAAACCTGACGGCTAACCTGAACTACAAACTGACGCTCAACGACCGCGGCCACGAGCTGACCGTCGACGCCGATATGGCCCGCTACAACCTGCTGAACCACTCGCTGCTGACCACCCAACGCCTCGCCGACACGCTCCCCGTGAGCCAGGCTATTCGGAATAATCTGCCCACGACGGTGAACTACAAGGCGTTCAAGCTCGACTATGTGCGGCCGCTGCCCAACAGTTACAAGCTGGAAATGGGGTTCAAGCTCAGCGGCACACTGATCGACAGCGATTTGGCCGCCGAAGTGCAGGTAGCTGAACAATGGCAACCCGACCGCAGCCGGTCCAACCAGTTCAGCTACAGCGAGGACGTGCGGGCTGGGTACGTGACGATGCACAAAAACTGGAAACGCGCCGATTTGCAGGTCGGTCTACGTACCGAATACACCGATACCGAGGGCGTCTCAGGTACGTTGAATCAGCGCAACAGCCGCCAATACTGGCAGTGGTTCCCCAGCGTGTTTTTCAACCAGGCGCTGACGAGCATCTTGGGCGTGTCGGTATCGTACAGCCGCCGCATCGACCGGCCGGGTTACCAGGACCTGAACCCGTTTGTGTACTACATCGACCCGTATACCTACCAACGGGGTAACCCCAACCTGGTGCCGCAACTGACCAACAACTGGAAAGCTACGCTGACGTACCAGAAACTGCCCCTGTTCTCGGTGGGCTACAGTGTCACCAACAACGTGATCACGCAGGTAACCGAACAGGACCCCAACAGCCGGGCCGCCTTCTCGACGATGGCTAATCTCGACGAGCAGCACAACGCCTACGCCACGCTCAACTTCCCGCTTTCGTTTGCCAAATGGCTATCGGGCTACGGCAGCCTGACGGGTTTCCGAAACAGTTACACCTCAACGTACCTGGACGGCCTCTATGCCGACGCCCGCTGGTCGTACACGGCCTTCGCCACGGCCACGGCCAAAGTGGGGTCGCGGCTCTCGGTCGAGTTGTCGGGCTCGTACCAGGGACCGGGCGTGCTGGGGCTGGTACGCTACAATGGCTACGGCGTGGTCAACATGGGCATGCAGTACAGCCTCGCCAACGAGCAAACCAGGCTGCGCCTGTCGGCCAACGACCTCTTCTACGGATCCCGGATTGTGGGCACGGTCAACTACCAGCAGATGAACCTGCGCATCTTCTCGCTCTGGGAAAGTCGGCAGTATCGCCTCACGCTTACCCACGCTTTTGGCAACACGAAGCTGAAATCGTCCCGCAAACGCACCACCACGGCCGACGACGAACGCAGCCGCGTCAAGCTGGAGCAGTAGTGCATAGCTACCCGCACCCTCATCAACCCTTTTCTCGTCCTAAACCCCTTTTTCACCATGAAACGCATCCTTTTTATCGCCCTCTGCTTCCTACTGACCACGCGGGTCAGCGCCCAGGAATTGCCCTCTGCCGACGCCATCGTTGACCGTTACCTGAAAGCCTGTGGTGGCAAAGACGCCATCGACAAGGTGCAGGACATGAGCTTCAGCCTGAAAGCCGACACACCCAACGGCCTGGCTGTCATCGACGTCGACGCCAAACAGGGGCACAAGTTTTCGCAGGTCATCTACATGGGCGGCACCGAAGTAAGCCGCACCATCTCCGACGGGCAGAAAGTCACGACCATCCGGGGCGGCAAGGTCATCAGCGCCAACGAAGGTGCGGCGGCCCTGCGGCAACTACTGAGCAGTTCCCTCTTCGGCGAGCAGTATTACGCCCAATACAACGTAATCCGCCGAACGCTGGGCCGCGAGCCACTCAACGGGCGCGATATGTACAAAGTGGAATTTTCGACCGGAAACGGCGAAAAATGGCAGGACTGGTTCGACGTGGAAACGGGCCTGCGGATGCAGCGCGTGCTCTACTACCGCACGGCCAACGGGCTAGCCACCAGCACCTCTAAATTCTGGGATTATAAAACCGTCAATGGGGTAGTGTTGCCTTTCACGCGCAGCCAGACGTTCGGCTCTGTTGACGCCACCCTCGCGATTAGCGCCATCAAAGTAAACCGTGGACTAAACGACAAGCTCTTTAAACTACCCTGATTGGTCACTCATCGGGTTTACCAACAATCCCCGCCGCCCCTGGCAGCGGGGATTTTTTGGTGTTTAAACCTATAAGGTTTTGGACGGGGGCGCCCAGCCCTTATAGGTTTGGCTCGTTCCACTGTTCGAGGTAGTCGGCTACACGCCGGACAAACTGCCCGCCCAAGGCCCCATCGACCACGCGGTGATCGTAAGAATGGCTCAGGAACATCATGTGCCGGATGCCGATCAGGTCACCCTGCGGGGTCTCGATCACAGCGGGTTTCTTCACGATTGCCCCGAAGGCCATGATCGCCACCTGCGGCTGCATGATGATGGGCGTACCCATGAGGTTGCCAAACGTACCGATGTTGGAAACGGTGTAAGTGCCGCCCGCTAGGTCGTCGGCGGTGAGTTTGTTTTCGCGGGCGCGCTTGCTCAGGTCGTTTACCTTTTTGGTGAGGCCCGTGAGGTTATACTGCGCCGCATCGTGAATAACGGGAACAATCAGGTTACCCGTTGGCAAGGCCACGGCCATGCCCACGTTGATCGCTTTCTTCACCAGAATACTGTCGCCCTCCACCGATACGTTGATCATCGGGAAGTCGCGGACGGCCTTCACGATGGCGTCGATCAGGATGGGCGTGTAGGTGAGGTTTTCGCCCGTCTGCTTCTTGAAGGTGTCTTTGTTGGCCGCGCGCCACTGCACCACGGCGGTCAGGTCAGCCTCGACAAACGAAGTCACGTGCGGCGAAATCTGCTTCGACTCCACCATCCGCTGCGCAATCATCTTCCGCATCCGGTCCATCTGAATGATATCGGACGAGCCGTTCAGGCTTTGGGCGGGGACCGGCTTCACCGCAGGGGTAGCGGGGGATGGTGGGGCTTGGTGGGCCGGTACGTTCCCTGCCATACCCTGCGCCGCAGGCATACCCTGCCCCCTGCTCGACGCTGCGCGGTCGAGCACATACGCCAGCATATCTTTTTTCGTCACCCGGTTGTCGGAGCCACTGCCTGGGATAGTATCGAGTTCGGCACGGCTGATACCTTCTTCTTTGGCAATATTCAGCACCAGGGGCGAATAGAAGCGGCCTTCAAACGCAGGTACGTTGCTGGGCTGGGTAGTAGCCGGCTTGCTGCTCATAGCTCCGATGCTAGCCTCCAGTTCGATCGCACTCGCTACCGCTTCGGCTTCTTCCACGTCGTTGACCGCGGCGGCATCCACGCCCACCTCTTCCAGCGACGACAGCGGCGCTGCATCACCACTCGCCGATACGTTGGTGGTCGCGTCGTCAGCGGCCACAGCGTCCGACGTTTCGATACGGGCAATGGGTTGGCCAATGGGCACCACGTCGCCATCGTTTACCAGCAGTTCTTTCAGCACACCGGCGTAGGGCGCGGGCACTTCCGTATCCACTTTGTCGGTCGCTACTTCCAGCAGCGATTCGTCGGCGTCAAAGCGGTCACCGGGCTTTTTGAGCCACGTAATGACCGTGCATTCCATAATACTCTCGCCCATTTTGGGCATGACAAGATCAACAAGGGCCATCGTTCAGGATGGAATCAAGAATCAGGATTTTAAATGATAAATGATGAGTTATGGATTATGAATTGGCTTACGCAGCTGTATTTGTGTTCGCGTAAGCCGATTCATAATCCATAATTCATAACTCATCATTCATAATTTAAAGTCCTCAATTGATGATTCCTTTTTCAGTTGTTCACGAAGTAGATTCAATACGTATGTAGTGGTAAGGGTAATGTTTTGCTCGCGGTATTGGCCGAGGCGCAGCAGTTTAGCGGTGGTGCCGGTAGCGGTGGCGCAGGCAATCCAGATGGTACCTACGGGCTTATCGGGCGTGCCGCCGTCGGGTCCGGCGATGCCGCTGGTCGCAATGCCCACGTCGGCACCCAGCATGACGCGGGCACCTTCGGCCATTTCGCAGACGACCGGCTCGCTCACCGCTCCAAACCGGGCCAGGGTTTCGGAGCTGACACCCAGTGCGATATGCTTGATGTCGTTGCTATAGGCCACGACCCCGCCCACAAACACCGACGAAACGCCGGGTAGCTTGGTCAGGGTAGCCGCTACCTGCCCACCGGTGCAGCTCTCGGCTACGCCCAAAGTCAGGTTTTTCTCTTTTAACCGATTCACCACTACCTGCTCGATCTCGTCGCCATCATAGCCATAGACATGCTGCTCGATCAGCGGCAACACCGCGGCCACCTGCTCGTTGAGTTCGCGGGTCAGTTCAGCCGCATCGGTCCCGGTGGCGGTCAGGCGCAGCTTCACCTGCCCAAAACTTGGCAGATAGGCTAGCCGGATATGCGGCGGCAGGGCATCTTCCCAGGCTTCGATGTGCTCGGCCAGAAACGATTCGCCAATGCCGATCGTGCGGATGATCTTATGCTGAATTACGGGCATCTCAAACCGCTCTTTCAGCTTCGGCAGCATCCGGTGGGTCATCAGGTTTTTCATCTCGAAGGGCACGCCCGGCAGCGAGATATAGACCGTATCGTTCTGATCGAACCACATGCCGGGGGCCGTGCCCCAGTCGTTCTGCACGTATTCGGCATTCTCGGGCAAGTCGGCCTGCCCCCGATTGAGGTCGGTCATTTCGCGGCCCCGCTTCAGGAAAAAGCCCGTCACCAGGTCGAGCGCCTGCGGATTGCGCACCAAGCCTACGTTGAAAAACTGGCACAACGTTCGCTTGGTGATATCGTCTTTGGTAGGACCAAGTCCGCCGGTGATCACGACTACGTCGGCGCGGGTCGTGGCCTCGCGCAGCGCGTCGAGAATCACGTCGGCCTGATCACCCACCGACGTTTTCCGAATGGTTCGGATGCCGATGTTGGTCAATTCGGTGCTAATCCACTGGGTGTTGGTATCGGTTATCTGACCGAATAAAATTTCGTCGCCGATCGTAATCACTTCGGCACGGATCATAGCTGGCATACAAATCAATGGACAAGGCACGTTATGAACTGAACAATGAGGCGGGTCTTAGCCGTTACTCCCTGACAGGAAGAATTTTCTTTGGCCGACTTTACATTCTCCAGTCACTGCTGTCAAAAGTACATAAAACAACCTTGAGCAATGAAATCGTTTTATTCGGCGACCCGCCCCCTCCTCCTCACCGCAGCCCTGCTGCTAACCACCGGACTCTCCTTATCCACTCAGGCTCAGGACACTACTTCGGCCCCCAAACCGACCGAAACCCGCCGAAACCCGCTGGGTGGGTTGGGTAAAGTGCTGGAGAAAGTACTGCCCCCGTCGAATGCGTCGGGGACGAGTAGCGGGCTATCGGCCGTCGAAATTGCGTCGGGTCTGAAAGAAGCCCTGCGCGTGGGCATCGACAAAGGGGCCACACAGGCGTCGGCCCTCGACGGCTTTTTCAAGAACAACCTCATTAAAATTCTTTTTCCGCCCGAGGCACAGCGCATTGAGTCGCGGCTGCGGCAGTTGGGTTTCGGCAAGCAGGTCGATCAGTTTGTGCTGGCCCTGAACCGTTCGGCCGAAGATGCTGCCAAGCGCGCCAAGCCTGTGTTCTGGAAGGCCATCACGCAGATGAGCATTCAGGATGCGGTGGGCATTTTGCGGGGCAGCGATAACGCCGCGACCGAATACCTGCGCCGCACCGCCGGGCAGCAACTGGTGGCCGAGTTTACGCCGATCATCGACAGCACCTTGCAGAAAAACAACGCTACGCGCTATTACAACTCGCTGGCCGGTACGTATAACAAGCTGCCGTTTGTACAGCCTGTCAACGCCAACCTGACCGAATACGCCACCAACAAGGCCGTCGATGGGCTGTTTATTCTAGTGGCGCAGGAAGAGAAAAAAATTCGCGAGAACCCCGTCGCCCGCGTGAGCGACATCCTGAAACGGGTCTTCGGCAGCAAATAAGTTAGTTGATTGTCAGTGGGGGTCGGTACACCAGTCAGTGCGGTGTACCGACCCCCACTTTTTTATGGTTAAATCGAGGCTGGCTCCTGACTTTTGTCAATTCGTTTTGTACGCTAGTCAGGGCCACATTTGCGACCTTTGTGCCAGCCCGTGTACTGGCTCGCCATTTGTGGTAATATATCCATGAATTTATCCTCTCTTTTTAACGAAGCGGCAACCAATGCCGAACGGCAGTGGTTACAGACGAAACAACAGGGATCGTTGAACGCGCAGATGGCGGCCTTCGTGGCTGTGCCCCGCTTCGTCGACCGACGCGACGTACCTGGTAAGCCTGAATGGACAATGGACCGGCTGGCCCGCGTGCTGCTGCTGCTGTCGATGGTCGATACCGAACCGGCGAAAAGCCTGCAGGCGATTGATATGCTGTTCGATACGGCTGAGCTACAGGAGCTGGCCGCGCTGTATTCGGCCCTGCCTCTGCTGCCCCAACCCAAACGCTGGCTCCTGCGGGCTACCGACGCCGTGCGGTCGAACATGGGGCCGGTATTTGATGCGATTGCCTTCGAGAATACGTACCCAGCCGACCACTTTTCGGAAGCGGCCTGGAATCAGCTGGTACTCAAATGCATTTTCAACGATAAACCCCTTATGCGCATCGTGGGCCTACTCGACCGGGCCAACCAGACGCTGGCCAACGATCTGTCGAATCTGGCGCATGAACGGTGGGCGGCCGGCCGCCGTGTACCGGCCGAAGCCTGGCAATTGGTACCCCGGTTCATGAACGAAACGCTGCTGGCTGATGTAACCAAATTACTCCAGTCACCCAATGCGGACGACCGGACCGCCGCCCGGCAGGTCTGCCAGACGACGGACTATCAACCTGCTAAACAACTTATTGAATGAACGATGTACAATGAACAATGTACAATGGGCTGACACAACCCGGTTGGTTAGCATAATTCATTGTACATTATACATCGTGCTTTATACATGTCAACCTTATGAACCCTTCACACGCTCAGGAAGAAGAGATTCGGCCCGATAGCACGGTGCATGAACCCGTCGATTTCATGACCCATATCAAGGGCATGACCTTCTTCGATCCGCACATCCACATGACCTCGCGCACCACCGACGATTATCAGGCGATGGCCGACGCGGGTATTGTGGCGATTATCGAACCGGCATTCTGGTTGGGGCAACCCCGCACCGGCCTGGCCACATTCAAAGATTATTACAGCAGTCTGGTGGGCTGGGAGCGGTTCCGGTCGTCGCAGTTTGGCATCAAACACTACTGCACCATCGGGCTTAACTCACGGGAAGCCAACAACGAACCGCTGGCCGAGCAGGTGATGGAGTTGCTGCCGCTCTTTGCCTACAAAGAAGGTGTGGTGGGTATTGGCGAAATCGGCTTCGATGACCAGACAGCGGCTGAAGAGAAGTTCTACCGGGCGCAGCTGGAACTGGCCAAGGAAGCCAACCTGCCTGTACAGATCCACACGCCCCACCGCAATAAGAAGGAAGGCACCGAGCGCAGCATGGCGATCGCGCTGGAGCACGGCCTCGCCCCCGGCATGGTGATCGTGGACCACAACAACGAAGAAACGGTAAAGTCGGTGCTGGACAAGGGATTCTGGGCCGCCTTCACGATCTACCCATTCACCAAAATGGGCAACGAGCGCATGGTAGCGGTGGTGGAACAATACGGCCCTGAGCGCATCATGGTCAACTCAGCCGCCGACTGGGGTATCAGTGACCCGCTGGCGATTCCGAAAACAGCCGCCCTGATGGTGATGCGGGGCATTCCGGTCGAGCACATTCGGCAGGTAACTTACCAGAACGCCATCGACGCCTTCGCCCAAAGCGGTCAGATCAACGTGGCTGATTTTGAATCACCTTCAGCAATCGACCAGAGTCAGACGTTCAACGGCAATACCATCCTGCGTGGTGGCCAGCAACCCCGCCGGGATAGCAAGTCGATCATTATCAATTGAATGGATGAATGATTATGCCATTGGGTGAAAGGCGTTCCTCCAAAACTCGCCCTTCACTCAATGGCACAATCACACATTCACTCAATATCCTCTTCTATGAAATCTTATCTGCAATTGATGCGCCCGGCCAATTTATTGACGGCCGCTGCCGATGTGCTGGCGGGTGCTGCGCTGGCGTTTGGCGCTACAGAAACGTCGGCCGCATCGGCCTTGCCGACCAATCTGTGGCTGCTGGTGCTGTCGACCGTTGGTTTGTATGGCGGTGGTGTGGTGCTGAACGACGTGTTCGACGCCCAACTCGACGCCGTCGAGCGCCCGGAACGCCCCATCCCGAGTGGGCGCGTGTCGGTTGGGCAGGCATCGGTGCTGGGCATCGGCCTGTTGGTTTTGGGCATTGGGGCGGCTTATCTATACAGCCCCATGAGCGCCTGGCTCGCCCTGATCATTGCCGGGCTAGCTGTCTTTTATGATCGCTTCGGGAAACACCACGCCCTGTTTGGTCCGCTGAACATGGGCTTGTGCCGGGGCGTCAATCTGCTGCTGGGTATCAGTGCGGCAGGTACGTTCCCCATTAAAGTGCTGTGGCCCGCGGCGCTGATTCCGGTCATTTACATTGCTGCCGTTACCATGATTAGCCGGGGCGAAGTGCATGGCGGAAGCCGCACGACGCTGTGGGGAGCCGCGGCTTTGTTTACCCTCGTTAGCGGCCTGCAAATCGGGACGGCGGTGGAGTTGGGCACGTTGTGGCTGGCCATCGGTTTTGTGGCCCTGCATCTGTTGCTGGTGTTGCGCCCCCTCTGGACCGCTATTCAGCAACCCATTGGCCCCAACATCGGGCAGGCGGTGAAAGCGGGCGTGCTGTCGCTCATCGTGATGGACGCCGCCTGGGCCGCGCTCTCAGGCCACTGGCTACTGGCCCTTTGCCTGCTGGCCCTGCTGCCCCTCTCGCTCCCCGTAGCCCGGTATTTCGCGGTAACGTAGCACCCGGCTCCAGCCGGGCTGTAAGGTACAGCGAGTCAGTCATCGTGTCTTTCCACGTTACGGCCCGGCTGGAGCCGGGCGTTACATTATTTCACTAGTTGCGCCAGTTCGGGAGCTGAGACGCTCAGCAGGCCTACTTTGGGGAGGCGTCGGGTCAGTTCGCGCCAGTTGGCATCCTGTGCGTAGATGGGCTTCAGCATCTGCACGGCTTTGGGCACCTGCTTGGTGTTAGCGAGGGCAATGGCCGTCCAATACTGCATTTCAAGGTTTTTCGGGAAGAGCTTCATGGCCGACCCGTAGGCATCCATCGCCCCTTTCATGTCATTCTTTTCCGTCGCCAAATCGCCCGCGTTCATATACTCATAGGCGCGGTGGGTACGTAGCAGCCGGCCCAGTTCAGCCAGGGGCTGCTCGGCATCGTCGACGCGCAGATCGACCAGGTGGTTATCATCCCAGGGGGCGGCGGTGGCTTTGCCTTTCACTACCAGCAGCACCGCCGATTGCCGCCCGCGAATGTCGCCACCAGCTGCCTGTGCGGCGTTCAGGGCACTCAGCACGCGTTCGGGCAGGGGCATCGTCTTGTTTTTCTCGAACGCCGCCGCCATGGCATCCGGCACAGTGTTGTTGCGCATCATGTTGGCCTGCACCGAGTAGTTTGTACCTTTCCGATGACCAGCGAAATCAATGCATTTAGCGCCTGTGTGCACGGCTACATTGCCTTTAGCATCGGCAATCGCGACCTGCCGAACCTCGCGGCCTTCGTCGGTACGAAGCAGTTCATCAAGAGCCTGTTGGGCGGTTTTACCGTCTTTCAGCAGTTGCAGCCCCCGAAGTCCAAACGATTTGTTTGTAAACGACTGTGTGGCCACGACGCCCACGCCCGCCTCGCCCCACGACACGGTGGTGCCCACCGAAAACCAATGGCTTTGCACACCTACGGCCAGGTCGCCGGTGACTTCGTCGCGGGCAACGATGGAAAACGTATGGGCAAAAGGCTCACCCTGCCGGGTACGTTGCGCGTGGGCCGTCAGCGACGCGCAGAGCAGAAAAAGAGAGAGTAGACGCATAGAGGCGAAGATAACGCCTAGGTCGTCATGGTGTAGCGCTCGTAGCGGGTGGTAATGAGCACGGTTTTGGTGCCCGCACTGGTATAGATCGTTTTTCGGTTCGTGACCTCGATGGCATGTTTACCCACCACCTTCACCGACACCGGCTTTTTCCACCGTACCGAGGCATCACCGTGAGCATCATCGTCGACGTTGATCACGGTCAGGTCGGGGGCAAAAGACACCAGCCGACTCGCTCCCTGCTGCGCATAATTGACGGTCTGTTTGGGGTCGTAATCGAGGGGTTCCCATTCCCAATTTCCTCGTTTTGTCTGAAGCCAGATGTACTGTTCGGGCCACGCCTGCATCATCGTAAACCCAGGCTTGCCATCCACTTGCGTGTTACCCGTGATATGCAGCACTAACTCACACCGGTAATCGGGCGCCAGTTGGGTAATTTCGGCCAGCATGTTGGTCGACGCTTTACCGTCCATATTGACATCGATGGCTTCGTCGCTCACCGAGCTGACAATGCTGTATTTGCCATGAAAGCGATCGTGTAGCGCCGCGACGTCTTCATTCGGGGCAACCTGCTCGGGGCTCGGTGTGCAGCCTGCCAGCCACAGCGCCCCAACTATACCTAACCACCAGTTCGTTTTCATCCCGATTGCCTATTCTTGATTTATAAACAAATATATCAACAAGCCAACCTACTAAATCTATCCAGTTGCCTACAAGTTGCTCCCGTGACGTACCCCACAAAAAGCAAATCGACTTAGTCTCGAGAGACTAAGTCGATTCTGAACGACGTTAAGCGGCTATTGGCTAACCCCGGCTTCCTTTACGGTGCTCTTTCCGCTGGCGGTGGCGTTCCAGCACCCGTTCGCGCTGCTCGGGCGTCATAGCGGCGAGTTTGGTTTCCCGGCGTTCGCGGTGCGCCTGTTTGAACGCCTGTCGCTCGGCGGGGCTCATGGCGGCTAGTTTGGCTTTATGCTCGGCTTTGCGGGCGGCGCGCTGCTGGCTGGTCAGGCGATGTTTCTCCGACTGCGGAGCGGGCGTTTGAGCGTAGGTGACCAGCGTAGTCAAAACAGCGGCGCCGGTCAGCAACAGATGGCGTAAGGACATGGGGTTGTCAGTTTTGTTTGGGCTTGGACAGCCAACGCAGATAAAGGTTTAGTTAAAAATGAATCAAAACGGGTTCTGATTGCACCAAAACCGGGATTTCCCGTTTATGGAAAAGAAACCGTAGCCGTTAGCCAATGGAGCTACTACGCCTTCGATTTACCGTTTAATCAACGAAAGCCGGGTAATCGTGGGTAAATTTGGCTTTTGGTTTAGAGGAGAAACCAATGTGATGAACCAACTTGAACAGTCGTTCAGCGTGCCGTTTACGTACACCGTATCATTTACCGAGCACCTGTTCGCTTCCGACAATACGCTTTTCCGCGACTGGCTGACCCAACGTGCCAATCCACCGCAGGTTCGTAAACTGTTGTTTGTTATTGACCGGGGGGTGCTTGACCACCATGTTACCCTGCCCAGCGATATTCGGGCTTATTTTGCCAACGTACCTGGCCTGCACCTGATCGATGAGCCCATCGTGGTGCCGGGTGGTGAGCTGGCTAAGAACAGCCCCGAGTTGGTTGAGCAACTGATCGACGCGGTAGACCGCTACGGCATCGACCGGCATTCCTACATCGCGGCCATCGGTGGCGGGGCAGTGCTCGACCTGGTTGGGTACGCCGCGGCCATCGCCCACCGGGGCGTGCGGCACATCCGCATCCCCACGACGGTGCTCTCGCAGAACGATTCGGGCGTGGGCGTAAAAAACGGCGTCAACTGGAGTGGTAAGAAGAACTTCGTAGGTACGTTCGCCCCACCTGTGGCCGTCTTCAATGACGCCGCTTTTCTGGGTACGTTGGACGACCGCGACTGGCGCTCGGGCATTTCGGAGGCCATCAAAGTGGCGCTCATCAAAGATCGGCCGTTTTTCGAGTGGCTCGACACCAACGCCGACGCACTGGCCAACCGCGACGCGGAGGCCATGAGTTACCTCGTTTACCGCTGCGCCCAGCTGCACATGCAGCACATCGCGGGTGGCGATCCGTTTGAGATGGGCTCGGCCCGCCCGCTCGATTTTGGCCATTGGGCCGCTCATAAGCTCGAATACCTCACCGATTTTTCGGTGCGGCATGGCGAGGCGGTCGCCATCGGCATTGCCCTCGACACGGTTTACTCGCAATTGGCCGGCCGCATCAGTGCAGCCGATGCCGACCGAGTGCTCTCAGTGTTGCAACGGCTGGGCTTCGAGTTATTCCACCCGGCACTGGCCGAAAACGGGGGCGAAAACCTCCGCCGGGGCCTCACCGAATTCCAGGAACACCTCGGTGGCCAACTCACCATTACGCTGCTGGACGCACTCGGGCAGGGCGTTGAAGTCCACGAGATGGATACCACGCTGATTCAACAGGCCGTCGAAAAGCTGGAAAACACATTAATGCACAATGTATAATGTACAATGCACGATGTACAATGAGGGCTGGCGCAGTTAGGAACGTTGCCATGCTACAAAAAGACCGCATTGTACATCATACATTATTCATTATACATCATACATTGTACATTATCCTCTTATGCATTTCGGTTATTGCACCAATATCCACCCCGGCGAGGCGTGGGACGATCATTTTCGGCACCTTCGCGAGCAGGTACCGGCGGTTAAAGCGGCTCATTCGCCCAACGCGCCACTGGGGCTGGGGCTGCGGGTAGCCAATCAGGCAAGTCTGGATCTGGGACAACCCGAGTCAGTGGCCGCGCTTCAACGCTGGCTGACCGAGGCGGGTTGTTACATCTTCACAATGAACGGCTTTCCGTATGGCGGCTTCCACGATCAGCGGGTAAAAGACCACGTCCACGCGCCCGACTGGACCACCACCGCCCGCGTCGACTACACGATTCGGCTGTTCAGACTGCTGGCGCAACTCCTGCCCGACGACCTGACCGAAGGTGGCGTGTCGACCTCGCCCCTCTCCTACCAGCACTGGTGGGAAACCCCGGCAGCGGCGTACAAGGCCATGCTGAAAGGTACCCAAAACGTCCTGCTGGTACTTGACGAGCTGATGCGACTGCGGCAGGAAACCGGCAAGGTGCTCCACCTCGACATCGAGCCCGAACCCGATGGGCTGCTCGATAACCTCGACGATTTTCTGGACTGGTATACCAACACGCTGCGCCCCGCTGCCCGAACGTACCTGGCCGAACGGCATGGCCTCAGCGCTGCCGAAGCTGATGCGGCCGTTCACGACCATATCCAGCTCTGTTACGACATCTGCCACATGGCGGTTACTTACGAAACCACCGATCAGGCCATTCAGAAGCTGACCAAGGCGGGTATTCGGGTCGGGAAAATTCAGATCAGCTCGGCGCTACACATTGACTTTTCGATGGATGCCGCCGCCAAGCTCGACGCTATTCGGGCGTTCGACGAGCCAACGTACCTGCATCAGGTGGTCGCCCGCCTTGCCGACGGCACCCGTCAACGCTTCGCCGACCTGCCCGACGCCCTCGCCGCCTACGACCCCGACATGCACCGCGAATGGCGCATTCACTTCCACGTACCCTTGTTTCTGGAAACCTACGGGCTGCTGGGCTCCACGCAACAGGATGTGGTCACGACGCTGCACTGGCAACGGACAAAGCCCTTTACCGAGCAGCTGGAGGTCGAAACCTATACCTGGGGGGTGTTACCCGCCGATGCCCAATTACCCATCAGCGAATCCATCGCCCGCGAACTGGCGTGGGTGAAAACCAGTCTGGACGGGTAACCTTTTTTCTTTGACTGACAGACGTACAGTGTCAACCTTCGTTATGCAAAAGACCGTTGTTATTGATATTGTTGGCCTGAGTACGAGCGTGTTGGGCGAGCATACGCCCTTCCTGACGCAGTACATCGCCAAACGACACCTGACCCACGTGCGCCCCGTATTACCCGCCGTGACTACCACGGCCCAGAGCTGTTATGTCACAGGCAAATGGCCAAGCGAGCACGGCATCGTAGGCAACGGCTGGTATGACCGCCGCGACGCCGAAGTGAAATTCTGGAAGCAGTCGAACCGGCTGGTCGATGCCGAGAAAATCTGGGAACGCGCCAAACGCGAAGACCCCGGCTTCACCTGCTCGAAGATGTTCTGGTGGTACAACATGTACGCCTCGGTCGATTATTCGGTTACGCCCCGACCCCAATACCACGCCGACGGCCTGAAAATGCCCGACTGCTATGCTCACCCCGCCTCCCTGCGCGATGAGCTCACGGCCAAGCTGGGTACGTTCCCGCTGTTTAATTTTTGGGGGCCCAACACCAGCCTGAAATCGTCGAAGTGGATTGCCGACGCGTCGATGTACGTAGACGATCAGCACAACCCGACGCTGACGCTCATTTACCTGCCCCACCTCGACTATTGCCTCCAGAAATACGGCGTCGATCTACCCCGCATCGCCGCCGACCTGCGCGAGATCGATCAGCTGGTGGCCGAACTGGTGGCGTTTTACGAGAAAAAAGAGACGCGGGTCATCCTGCTGTCGGAATATGGCATCAACACCGTCAACCGTCCCGTTTACATCAACCGGGCGTTGCGCGAAGCGGGCCTGATTGCCGTGCGGATCGAGGCGGGCCGCGAACTACTCGACGCGGGCGCATCGGCGGCCTTTGCCGCGCCCGATCACCAGATTGCCCACGTCTACGTAAATGACCCGGCACAGGTGTCTCGCGTGAAAGCCCTGCTGGAAAAGCTGCCGGGTGTAGCCGAGGTACTCGATGAAGCGGGTAAAAAAGCCCATCACCTCGACCACGAGCGGTCGGGCGAGTTGGTCGCCATCGCCGAACCCGATAGCTGGTTTGCTTATTACTACTGGCTCGACGACACGAGAAAACCCGACTACGCCCAGTTGGTCGACATTCACCGCAAGCCCGGCTATGATCCGGCCGAGCTCTTTATGGACCAGACCAACCCGCTCATCAAAGCTAAAGCGGGCTACAAACTGGCCCGTAAGTTGCTGGGATTCCGGTATCTCATGGACGTTATTTCGCTCGATGCCACGCTGGTGAAAGGCTCGCATGGTGGCGTTAATGTGGGTAAGGAATACTACCCCATTCTCGTCACCGATCAGCCCGCCGGCGCTTCCGAAATCGAGGCCATCGACGTATATGGCGTGATTTGGAAACACCTGACGGAGCCAGTGCTTACCGAAAAAGCGTAATTTTGACCCAACTAAAGTTCAAGGTCCAAGGGCCAACGTTCAACGTATCTTGTCCGATTAGACTACCTTATCAGGCAGGTTACCTTGAACGTTGGACATCGAGCCTTGAACACACTACTCATGCGCCAGTCCGAAATCAACTTCACGATTGAATTAGACAACCAGAACGTACCTGATAAAATCTATTGGGATGCGACCGACAACCCCAACGAAGGCCTCAATGATACAAAGGCTATCTCGGTCGCCGTTTGGGATAATTACCACCGCAATACGCTGAAAATCGACCTGTGGACCAAAGACATGGAAGTGGGCGACATGAAGCGGTTTATGGTCGAAATCATGGGCGGCATTGCCAGCACCGTACGCGGCGCTACGGGCGATGAAGCCATGGCCGACGACATCGACAACCTGTGCCGCAGCCTCAGCAAGCGGATCGAAGCCGAATTCCGCGCCGAGAACCAGAAACAATAAATGCGTTCAAGGTTCAACGTCCAAGGTCTAACGTGATGCAGCCCCGACCGTATGCATTGAACGTTGGACCTTGAACGTTGAACACCCCTTATACCTATGCGCCTTTCCTTTATCCTCCTCTTTTGTCTGGCTACGCTTGGTGCGTTGGCCCAGAAAGGCATTACCTTCCAGCAGGCTCCCATCAGCGTTGTGCTCAAGACTGCGCAGAAAGCGCAGAAGCCGGTCTTTGTCGAGATTTATTCGCCCGACTGCCACGTATGCCAGAGTTTCATCCCGATTCTGGCTGACAGCCGGGTGGGCAAATCGTACAACAGCAAATTTGTGAGCACCAAGCTCGACATCGGGCAGCCCGCTACGCAGAACTGGTTGAAAGCCAAAAAGTTGTACGTGCCTTCGCTGCCGCTGTTTTTGTACCTCGATCCCAGCGGCGACATCATTCACTTCGCCATGAGTCAGAACAACGCGGACGAAGTGATTCGCCATGGCAACAACGCCGTAACGGCCTCGGCCCGGAGCAATACCTGGAAACAGCGGTTTGCGGGGGGAGACAAATCGCCCAACTTCCTGATCGATCTGGCGATGTATAGCCGGGTCACCTGCGATACCAACACCAACATCGCGGCGATGGAAGCCTACGCCGCCCAGCAGCCCGCCAACACCCACGCTAACCAGAACAACTGGCTGGTCTTGCAAAAGCTGGTGATCGACATGAACAACCCGCTGGCCAAAAGCCTCGTCAGCAACATTAACCTCTACAAGCAGCAGTATGGCAAACCGGCAGTCGATGTGGCCGAGAACATCCTGATGTCGTCGTTGTATAGCAGCCGTGGCCTTCGCTACTCGCCCGCCCAGATTCAGCAGGTGTACAACGGGCTGGTGCAGATCGGAATCGACCCCAAAACGGCCTCCTCACGCACATTACTGCCCGAAGTGAATGCCTACTTCAAGTTGGGACAGGGTGCGCGCGCCGCCGAGCGGATGAACAACCACATCAACACGCATTCGCTGTCAGTGCCGGAATACATCTACGTAGCCCGCCTCTTCAACCGCACCAGCCCCGACGCTGCCGATGTCACGTACCTGACCAAGTGGGTAGGCAAAGCGCTGTCGCTGAAAACGACCACCGGCGAGCAGGCCGACCTCTATTATGAGCAGGCCGATGCCTACCGCCGCGCGGGCAAAACCGCCGACGCCAAGCAGGCCGCTCAACGCTCGCTCGAACTGGCCCGCGCCGGTCAGATCGACACCAAACGGAATACAGACCAGATTAATAAACTAAAATAACGTTCAATGTCCAAGGTTCAATGTTCAAGGATGACGCTGATTAGTCAACCAGACCAGTACTCTTGAACATTGAACCTTAGACATTGAACCTTGAACCCATACATATGCGTACCGACTGGACTCGCGACGAAATTGCCGACATTTACAATAGCCCGGTATTGGATCTCATCTACCGCGCAGCGACCGTTCACCGCCAGCACCACGACCCACAGGAAGTGCAGGTGTGTACGCTGCTATCGGTGAAAACGGGGGGATGTCCCGAAGACTGCGCCTATTGCCCGCAGGCGGCACGCTACCACACCAACGTAAAAACGCACAAGCTGCTGGAAGTGGGCGAAGTACTGGAAGCGGCCAGCCAGGCGCAGGCCTCGGGCAGCAGCCGGTTCTGCATGGGAGCCGCCTGGCGCGAAGTGCGCGACAACCGCGATTTCGACAAGGTACTCGATATGGTGCGGGGCGTCAACGCGATGGGTATGGAAGTATGCTGCACCCTCGGCATGCTCACCGACAGTCAGGCCCAGAAGCTGAAAGAAGCGGGTCTCTACGCCTATAACCACAACCTCGATACTAGCGAAGAATTTTACGGCGATATCATCACGACACGTACCTACGACGACCGCCTCGATACGCTCGGCCACGTGCGCGACGCAGGCATTTCGGTTTGTTCGGGAGGCATCATCGGCATGGGCGAATCGCACAACGACCGGATCGGTATGTTGCTGACACTGGCCACGCTGCCCGAACACCCCGAATCGGTGCCCGTCAATGCGTTGGTGCCGGTAGAAGGCACCCCGCTGGAAGAGCAGGAGCGCGTATCGGTTTGGGAGATGGTCCGCATGATTGCCACCGCCCGCATCACTATGCCGAAAGCGATGGTGCGCCTCTCGGCTGGCCGGGTACGTATGACGACCGAAGAACAGGCGTTGTGTTTTCTAGCCGGAGCCAACTCGATCTTCGCTGGCGACAAACTCCTCACCACGCCCAACCCCGACGTCGACGCCGATCAGCAGCTGTTCCAGACTCTGAACATTAAGCCCCGCGCCGCCTTCAAAAACGAAAAAGGCCAGGCAGCGGTGAAATTCGAGCAAATACCGGTGTCGTAAAAGGCGTTCAATGTACAAGGTTCAACGTCCAAGGTGGGCTGACGCATCAATACGCTTGCGTCAGCCCACCTTGGACGTTGAACCTTGTACATTGAACGCCTTTTACGACGTCAGCTCACGCTGGTCGTTGTCCCTTGCCCTTTGAATCTCTTCTTCAGTTTCCCCCACGCGACGGCGTAGGCATCTTTGTCGAAGATGGCCGAGTCGATACGGGCTTGGCGGAGCAGGTAAAGGCCAATTGGGAACAGTACCATGTTGGCCAGCCAGGCGCCCATCGGTACGGGCCAGGCACCGTCTTTAGCGAACTTATCGCCCAGCAGCGTCAGTACGTAGAGGACGATAAAGAAAATGATCGACACCAGCACGGGCAGGCCAAAGCCCCCTTTGCGGATAATGGCCCCCAGCGGCGCCCCGATCAGGAACATGATAAACACCGAGATCGCCTGCGTGAACTTGTGGTGGCTTTCCAGGTCGTACTGATACGAACTTTTCTCCTTCTCTTTCAGGTAGACAATATTCGACTGCGCATAGGAAAGCATGTTCTGCGCCTGCGTAACGGCCTGCGCTTCAATCTCGGCCGGGTTCGACGTGCGCGGCGTATTAGCCAGCAGGCTGTCGACCCACTTCCCATCGAGCACGCGTTTGGCCTGCACGACGGCCTCGGCCTTAAACTGATAGTTGTAGTAGTTACGTGACGAACCGGCCACCCCCATACTAGCCCGAACAGCGTCTTTTTGTAGCGAATCAGAAATGGAGCGCAGTTCCGACAGGGTTTTCATGTACGGGTGGTACTCAAACTGCTGTTCGTCGGTACGGTGCAGGCCGAATGATTCGAGGCTAATGACCAGCTTATAGTGCTTGAAGCCGTTGCGCAAAAATTGAGTGGCTTTGGGCGTACCGGTACCCACATACGTCACCGACCGACCGTCGTTATACTCCTGGTAATCGTTGCCATTGTTCAGTTCAAAAACCAGATATGACCGGCTGGGGTCGGTATACATCCGGCCCGACTTCGCCAGGATAATCTCCCGGTTTCCCGTTTCAACGCCCGACGTATTGTGTTTATAGATGACCAGATTCGTCAGCGAGTCGCCATACTTCCGGTCGACTTTGATGCTGTAGCCGGGCAAGTCGTTATAGAAAATCCCCTCCTTGATATTAAGCGTTGCTTTGGCCGTCTTGATATCGTATAACAGGCTATAGGCTTTGAGGTTAGCCCAGGGCGATACCTTATTGTTGAACCAGAAGGAGAACCCCATAAACACGAAGGCCAGCAGCAGCAACGGGCGCAGGGCGCGGGTCAGCGAGATGCCCGCACTTTTCATGGCGGTGAGTTCAAAGAACTCACCCAGGTTGCCAAACGTCATCAGCGACGACAGCAGTACGGCTAGTGGCAGCGCCGTCGGGATCGTCAGTACGGCAAAGAAGTACAGCAGCCGCCCAAACGTGACCAGCGTAATGTCTTTCGAGACGAAATCATCGATATACAGCATCAGCAGCCGCATCAGAAAGATAAAGATGACGACGGCTAACGTGAGGAAGAAAGGCCCGAAAAACGACTTGAGGATTAACTTATCTATTTTTTTCACTCCACAAATGAACAGTTCGTGCGGCGGTGTGCCCACAGAAGGCTATGTACGTAACGACCGCTACAGGCTGCATTGTTCACGGGTAGGCAACTCGTTATTTATTTTTAACAATCAGGAACCAACGATTTCTTTCAGTTTGTCGAGCAGGCCATCCCACATATCCTGCAATTCGTCTTCGTCGAGGTTGGTCGAATAATCGGTGATGCGCAGGTACGTTGCCTGCGTCAGTTCGCTCACATCGAGGCGGAAGTCGACATAATTACTGTCGTGGCCATTTTCGCCGGTATTCAGGAATTCGAAGCGTACGCTTTTGTTCTGGCGCAGTGACGTCTGCCGGGCGGGGTGGCTCTCGTTGTCCCAGATGAAATCGTATTTATGGTCGGGTAAGGTATTGACTTTCGCGGCGAACCATTGCGACAGCCCCGAGGCAGTGCTGATGTAGGGGAAGAGTACTTTGGGGGAAGCCCGGAGTTCGTACTCGGTCACAAACTTTAATTTCTCCATGGTAGGGAGTCAACAAAAAACGTGATCAATCTAACCGTACTAGTTACCTGCAAGCCAATCGGTTTCACTTGGAAAACGGGTACCAGCCTAGTGGTAGCGCAGGTAAGGTTTTAGCAAGGTAACGGAAAAAAAACACCAAATACAAGGGCAGGCCGTTGACCGAAAAAAATAAAAAGCGTACTTTTGCAGAACATTCCGGCGGGGTAGCTCAGATGGTTAGAGCGTAGGATTCATAACCCTAAGGTCGGCAGTTCGATCCTGCTCCCCGCTACGTTGATTATCAAGCTGTTACGACGAAAAATCGTAACAGCTTTTTTTGTTGGGCAAACATAGGGCAAACATTCTGAGCCTGATAGCAATCCACAGAAATGTTTTCGTCTTTAGTGAAGTCTGTTTTTCGCCCTGTTAGCGCTCCCAGCACGCAATTATTCGTTGGCATTCCACGTACCTGAGGGCTAACTTTCTTATGCACGGGTTAGCGGTTTCGTCGTTTGGCTCGGTGGCGACGGCGCTCCCGGCTTTCTTTTTGTTCCTGCATCAGTCGTTGCCGTTCTTCTTCGTTGTCCACGGCTTTTGAGGTCGTTAGGTCTTCATTGGCAAAAAACTGCTGCGCCTTGTCGCGTTGCCGCTGGGTGTTGCTCTCGGCAGGATAACCCGGTGACAGCCGATCATGTTGCTCGATCAGAAAATCAGCCAGCGTTTGTCGGTAGCGGTTGACTGTCGCTATGTCTACGTCTGTCAAGATGTCCTGCTCGCCAGTAGCCGTTGGTTCATCCCCTTCCTTCGTTTCGTCCGGCGCGGCACAATCCGTCTCAAGCGGTCGGGTTGACGACTCACTTAGGTTCGCGTCCTGCGCGGTTGGTTGGTGGACGGCCTCCGCTCTTGTTTCATCCTCCCGCTGCCCGGTCAATTCGTCGCTCGTCGCGATAAACGCGCTGGCGACCCTTTTTTTCTGTTCCAGGCTATCATTTCGATCCTGTTCAGCGGTCTGCTCGTGGCCCATGTGCATAAAGTCCGCCAGTCGCTGCTCACGGCTGTTGAGAGGCTCATGTTGCGGCTGATGGTGGGGCATGTCCTCTAGATGGACTACACGTTCCGTTGCTGAGTGGTCCGTAGTGACATCGACTTGGGGCCGTTGTCCACTCGTCGCATTGCTGGTACTCTCCTGCCGTTCCCGCATAATCTGGATGGCTTCCTTTTCGGGCAGCAAGGGTAGATCGCGCAGCCGTTGCCGCACCTCCTTGATGCGTATTCCCTTCAATTGCCGGACTAAATCGAACGAGCGCCCATTTTCGTCCACCACCATAAACGGATGCCGGGGCACGCCGTGAGCCAGCAGGTAGCCGTTATCATGAACGGCGTTGATGAACGCCTGGCCGGTTTGGTTCTCCTGCCAGAGCGTGGTGAGCAGGTCTTTCAGCTCGGGCCGGTGCTGGTTACGGTGGGGTGTGGGGGCATGCTCGAACACCCGTTCCATCTCCTTGCGGGCGCGGTCCTGCGCTAACCGGCTAAAGCGGTTGTCGATCACTTTCCCCGTCTGGTGATCGTAGCGCTCGAAGACCACGTGGGCGTGGGTGCGGTTTTTTTTCGTGTGCAGCACAATGACCCGCCGCTGCTCGGAGAGGCCTAATTCATGGCCTAAGATGTCCGCCGCCCGCTGCCAGTCCTCGGTGCTCATGCGCCGGTCTTCGCTGTAGGCCGGGTTGATCTGCGCGTGGTACAGGCCCTTGTCCGTACGCGACAGTTGGGCGGTCAGCGACATGCTCAGCAGCGTTTGGTGCAGGTAGTGCTCCGAGGCGTCCTCCCGACCATCTACTTCCAAAAGCTGAATGCGCTCGTTGCCCCCCTCGCCCAGCAGGTACTGTGCCAGTTGCGCTCCATTGCCCCGGATGTTACCGCGAATGACCATCGCCCAGCAGGTGAAGCAGTTGGGCGGTCAACGCCTCCACGCCCGTCATGGCCTCGGTGACGGCCTCCGCCTGCGGGACGGGCTGGTGCGGGCTGTTCAGCGCGCGGGCGATCTGGTTGACGTTGCTACCGATCTTGCCCAGTTCGGCCAGCAGGACCAGCAACGCCGCGCGGTCGGGGGTGGGCACCCGGCGCAGGGCCTGGCCGGCCAACGCCCTGACGCGTAAGTAGTCGCTGGGCGTGTGGCCGCTCTCGCGGGCCTGCTGCCAGATGCGTTGTTTCTCGGCGGCGGTCACCCGCACCCGGATGGTCAGTTCGCGCTTGTCGGGATCGGCTTTCGGCGGTCGGGCCATAGGCAGTTGCGGGGGGGCAAGGGAACGGGATGGGGCAACGCAAAGAGGGTTAAGGGAGAAAGCGTTTCTCCCTTACAAGCAAGGTTTGTGTGCGGCTAAAAACGTAGTTTTTGTAGCTACAAACCACGTCTTGCGACGCTTCGCGCGGCGACCCCGGTTCTGTGGGTCGAATGTAGGGACTGGAGCGATCCGGTGGGGCGTTCGTTGGTGCCGATGGCCTACCGTTTAGTAAAGTCGCACCGCCTTTGTGACGCGCAATGGATCGCTTTTTTATTTTTAGGCACTATCCCACTTTTTGCCATTCACGACCCATGCAGCCGATTGAACCGGCCGATGCGCCTACCCCGTCCCTGCTTAGCCGCTGGTTCGGCGTCACCCGGCGCGAGATCGACATTCTCTTCCGGCACGAACCCACACCCGGCGCGTTCAACAAAGCGGTGTTGGTGATCGTGGGGTTGTTTCTAACACCCATCACGCTAGCCGGGGCGTTGCTGGGCTTCATCCGCGCTTACAACCGCTTCACCAGCCGCCTGAGCATCCCGCCGAGCTTCGCCAACCTGACGCCGATCACGCGCTTGGCGATGGTGCTGGGGAGCCTGATCATCTGGCTCCTGCTGTTCGCGTTGTTCATCGTCGTGCTTCAGTTCGCCAAATTCTTCGGCATGAGCGGCGGGTTCTTCCTGGGCTTTTTCGGCTTCAATATCTTCTTCTCACTGGTGGTGTTCACTTTCTACCGGCGGTGGCGGGTCGGCATCAACAACATGCTGGTGGAAGGCAACAAGTTCGGCTCGGCGCGGTTTGCCCGCGCCGAAGAACTAAGCGCCTACCGGACGGGACCGGGCCTGTACGTGGGCGGCGGGTACATGTTCAAAGACAAAGGTCACGTACTGACGGTGGCGGGAACGCGGGGCGGCAAAGGCACCAACCTCATCATCCCGAATCTGCTGGGCCTGGGTGGCTATCAGGGCTCGTGGGTGGTGATCGACCCCAAGGGCGAGAACGCGGCCATCACGGCCCGCTACCAGCGCGAGCGCGGCCAGAACGTGGTCATCCTCAACCCGTGGGGCCTACTCGAAGAGTATATTGGCGAGGCGCAGAGCTACAACCCGCTCGACATCCTAGCCGACACCAGCAGCATTCACCTCGTCGATGACGCGCAGATGATCGCCGAGATGCTGGTGCCCGTCGAGCGGGGCGACAAGAACAAGTTTTTCACCGATACGGCTCGTTCCATCGTGACGGGCCTGATCATGCAGATCGTCACGACCCAAGAACCGGATAACCGCACGCTCACCACTTTATGGCGGTGGGCGCGGCTGGCGGGGGACGACTGGGATGAATTGATCGCCCGCATGCGACTCAACGATGATCCAGTCAATGGCGAGATCGTGCGCAACGCGGGCAACGAGATCGTCAAGCTGATGGAAGCGGGCGAAGAAACGTTTGGCAGCATCCTCTCGTCGGTATTACAGGCTACTGACTTTTTGAAAAGCCCGGCGTTACAGCAATCGCTCCGCTCCGGCTACGACCCAACCAGCCTATCGGATGGTGATACGTCGCTATACATCATCATTCCCGCAGACAAGTTGCAGAGTCATGCTCGCTGGCTGCGACTTATCGTCACGACTACCTTACGGGCAGTCGTGCGCAGGCCCAAAAAAAAAGTATGTTTTCTTTTGGATGAATTCGCCGCGTTAGGTTATTTGCCTGAAATTGAGACGGCGTTGAGTACCTATGCCGGGTTTGAAGTGACTGTCTGGCCCATCCTGCAATCGCTGATTCAATTGCAAGGATTGTATGGGAATAACTGGGAAACATTCACAGCGAACACAGCGGTACGGCAGTTCTTCGCCATTAATGATAACTTCACCGCTAACTATGTGAGCGCCGCTATAGGGCAAACGAGCCATGTAGTGACGACAGGTTGGCTGTTTGGAAGTCCCAGTAGTGCTAATGCCAACCAGCGACCATTGGTCACGCCTGATGAAGTTCGGCGGGGGTCAGCGGAGCAAATGTTCGCGTTTCTCGGTGGCAACCCGCCAACAGTGTTTAGTAAACGACCTTATTATCAAATGGGTGAGTTACTATCTCGTAGTGAATCAAATCCTTATTATTAAATCTTAAAGCTGAGTAACACTTTATAAATGATTGAGACAGTATTTTCTTTATTTTTTCGACATAATTCTACGTGATGTCGATCCACATATGAATTTTGAAAAAAATAGCAAAAATAATATTTTTTTAGACTTCTTAAATCCAGACTTAAGAAGAGGATGGGGCATTTACGATAATCCTGTATTTTCAAGTAAATTCCTTAAAGAGTTGATTAACTTTTCCGTTTTCTTAACAGAGAAAACATGTTATCTACCGCTTGCATTCATTTTAGAAGATCCAATTACATTCAAGACGGTTAAAGAAGCCAAATTATTCTTTGAAGAGGGATACATCACTATTCCTATGAAATTAACTGATAACTTAGAGGAGACATTGTCAAAATTATTTAAATCATATAGATTGGTAAAAGGCAACTACTCTCTATTCAATGATAAGGAAAACTTTGATAAGGCAATAGAATTTATTCAAGAAATATACACGGCCAGAGTAGAAAAAAAATATAACACTGGTAAACATATATCTTTAGGATTTCTAAGTCAGTTAGAAAATGGAGATAAATATTGGCAGAGCGTTTTGAATGAATATTCAGTATCTTCGATTAAACAATTCCAACAAATACCTGGAAAGCTAATAGAGAAAGGATTATCGATTACTCACGGAGATATTATTAATGAACTGGGAGGTAATAAGTTCAACATTTTTGATATTCACAAATTGTTGAACTATGAATATGGACTAGTGTATATGGAAGAATTTAATGCGGTCGCACTCTATAATATATTCCAAGAGTATACATTTTCACCAACTAATAGAAGAGATAATAAAGGCTATGATTATCAAATAACGAAAAAATTATTTTCAACTTTAGGAATTAAACAATTTATAAGTGAAGCAAATGCATATGAAATAATTAATATAAGAAGAAACTATGTGGAATACCATGAATTTATTAATAATTATTATCTCATTGCTAATTCTCAAAATCAATATATAGAATCGTTTCTGGCTGAGCTGATATCAAGCAGTAATCAATTAAAAAATCATTTAGAAAAGAAAAAAACAGAATTTATTTCGTTTTCTTTTTTAATAGACACACTTGGCTTTGTTAACGAAGCTTTAAAAAAGATGTATAGACAGAAAGAGTCTACAGACGTTGACTATGCAGTAAAACACTCAGGTAAACCTATGGAACAGCAAATTAGAATTAGTATCTTCGTTGCTCTAAAAGAAGAAGAGGACGTTTTAAAAGAAGTATTAAAACTAAAACATGATAGAAAAACCAATACATACACTAAAGTTTCAAAAAATATACATTACGAAGTTTTTTCTCCTAGGCAAATAGGGAGAGTATCAGCAGCTTTAAAAACTTATCAGCATCTTGTAGATCGGAAAAACGCTTTGCCAGATTTATTGATAGTTGCAGGAATTGCTGGTGGATTTGAAATTAAAGGCGTTAATAGAGGTGATATTATAATACCTACTTTTATATTAGATGTGTCTAACACAAAAAAGGAAGGAAGATCTAGCGACAGAGATAAGAACGAAATATTTAGATCACATCCTTTCAAAGTGTTTCGACAATTAGAGTACTATTTGAATAGTCCTAATTTTTCGAAAGATAAATGGGCGCTTAAAATACTTAGCTCTTCTGCAGGTAAGCCTTATAATAATAGAATTCCTAATATTTTCTATAAACCTATAAGCTGCTGTGATTCAGTTATCAAAGATGAAGAGTGGATTAATGACATACTAAAAATTGATCCTGAATTAGTTGGAGTAGAAATGGAGTCTGGGGGAGTATGCTTCGCTACAGAGGAATTTAAAGGTATCCCTGTGGCTGTCATCAGAGGCGTTTCCGACCTTGCAAATCCATATAAAGCAGATGATGTTTGGCGAAATATTTCTATGCAAGCTGTTGCAAATCTAATAAAGGAAATTAATTTTTCAGATGTATTAGGTAATTTCAAAAATTAGTTCTCGTTAAATTAAATTTCCTATGCTGTTTGTTGTTATAGGGTGTTCATGTGTTGGCAAAAATTCAATTATGGATATTCTAGAAAAAGAATATAGTTTTTCGATATTGAATAAAGTGTCCACACGAAACTCAAGAGTAGGTGAACACAATAACGTCACATTAAGCATAGAAAACTTCAAGAAAATAAGCAGCGAAGGTAAACTTCTCTTTGAAAATAATTTCTATTCTAATTACTATGCATATTTTAGAGAAGATATTTTAGTAGCGACAAAAAACATTGTCGACTTTTATATGATGGATTTTGGGATAGAAAATATCAGTCAACTGGACTTTTTGAATAATACATACAAAATTGTTGTAATACCAGAAAACGTAGAATTCTTGCATCACACCATAGCAAAAAGTGGAAGACAAGATAGGCTAAATGAGATTATTTATAATTATAATGAATATTATGCGGATCTAGAAGAAGGATTTTATCCTGAGAGCAAAACTTTAATTATTAAAAATCATCTAAATAAAGTACAATATACTGTTAACAAAATGATTAATTATTTGAAAGAGTTCACAAAAATCAATCCAGTGCTAAAAAAAGAATGAATGTGACTATAAAAAATCAAGAGCTATGTCTCTTTCAAATTAAATATAATATTATGGTTGTTTTTGGTAGACATTATTTGTGAGAATGAAAATCTTCTAAGCGTGTTAATAATTCAGCACATTGCGTATTTTATATAAAAGTTAAAGTACTTTAATTTTTATATAAAGAACTATTTAGATAAATACGTACAATAAAATATTTTCCATTAACTATTTTATCTTTATAAGTGCATCTGAAGACATGATAATGAAAAATCAGACAATTAAAGTATACATGATGGATATAAATTCTCAAATCTCTTCTCTTGCAATTTATAATAAAAATATAAATTTATGTTATGGCTTTACATATCATAAAAAATAATAAGCACTAAATATTTTGAAATCTCATAAAACAATTGTACATTCACACAGAAAACATTTAAGATAAAACTTATATGACAGCATTTCACAAACCGGGATACAAAATTATGGAACAGTCCTTTAATTTTGAGAAAGAGGTTGAGAAAGATGTTGATTATATACTCTGGTCAACAAAACTCTGTGGTATCTTCAGGTTTACCAAGCAAAGATTTTGGGAAGAAGAAACGTTGGAGCATGAGTATATTATGCGAATGTTTGGCAATAAGAGGAATAATGTAAGCGTACCAAGAACTGAAAGTGTGGCGGAGCATTCTTGGCATATGGCTGATATTGCGATGTTACTTGCTCCGAAATTTTCTTATTTAGATATTGGCAAGTGTTTAATGATCGCTACTTTACATGATAAGCTTGAGATCATAACTGGTGATCAAAGTCCCATAGGAAAAAATGGAAAAGGGAATAAAACACATGCTTTCAATGAGCAAAAAAAGACTGAAAAAGATCAATTAGAAATTGATTCTTTAAGTCAATATAAGAAGAAGTTGAATCCTATTTCTTTTGCTTTTCAAGAAAAAATAATAATGGAAGCGATTGAACTTAGTTCACCAGAAAGCAGATTTGTTAAAGCTCTAGATAGAATACAGCCTTTAGCTTACATAATTTTAAAAAAAGATGGGATAATGGAAAATAAGCATATAGAGTTCACTTTAAGATATTCTGCTACATATATGAAACACTTTCCTGAACTTGCACCCCATTATAATTGCTTAATACATCGACTTCTTGAAACAATTGCAAAAAGAAGAAAGATAAGTTTGAGTGAATTAAAAACTAATATTGATGGAGAGCAACTTAAATTATTTAGTAGCTTTTAAAAATTGCTAACTGTTAATTTATTGCCTAAAGTGTCGTCAATGCAAAACTGTTATTGATAATCCTTATTGTATGAACGTACGATAATTTTTTTGTATATGAAAATTTTTGGTTGCACACAATTAATATATATGCATTCAAAAATATATCAATATTTTTATAAATTTTTTCATTTAATGACATATTCTTAATGTATAAGTTTTACGTTTAAGGAATTATACTTAATGACATCAATGTATGGATTCGATTTCTCAGTCAATTAAAAAAGTGTGCATATATGGGCCAGAAAGTGTTGGAAAAACTACTTTAGCTGAAAAACTTGCCGAGGATTTTGGAACAAATTTTGTACCTGAGATGGCACGAAGTATAATAACATCTAATAGATTTACTTTAAACGATATCATAAGTATTGGCCACATGCAAACTGAGATGATATTCTTAAGTGAACCTACAGCTAATAAAATTTTGTTTTGTGACACAGATTTAATTACCACCCAGATATATTCAAATCTCTACTTCAATTTTATTCCTCCTATACTTTATGAGTTAGAGCAAAAAGTAAAATATGACGCTTATTTATTTTTAGACATTGATGTACCTTGGGTTGCTGACAATCTACGTAATTTTGGTACGCGAAGATCTGAAATGATGGAAATATTTATTCATGAACTTGAAAAAAGGAACATATCATTCACAATGATTAGTGGCAATTTTATTGAACGTTTTAATGCTGCAAAAGAAGTAGTTACTAAATTGCTTAACTAACATTTTATAAATAGCATCAGAAGTATGATAAGTAGCCAATAAGTTGTTCTATTGAACAATTCTCCTTGCTACTTTTAATAAATGTATTACATATAATAAACATTGAAGCATTTAGGGAAGATGTCTGAGGGGTTTTCTTTAATGGGGTTGTCTATCAGCCAATTTCCTTGCTGACGTTAACTGTCCGTAACAGATTGCGGACTTGACCTGCTGTGCTGTCAGGTTGTCGTATTATCATCTGCATGATACGGATGATCCAAAGCACCTCCGCCAGCCAGGCTAAAGGCTATTTCACTGACTCGTTGCAGCGATCCGATTATTACCTTGACGGACATGAACTGTCGGGCCAGTTATGTGGCAAGGTGGCTGTGCGTCTGGGGATTGAGGGTATTGCTACAAAAAACGTCTTCGATGCTCTCTGCGAAAACATCCATCCCCGCACCGGCCAAAGCCTGACCCAGCGCAATGTCGCCAAGCGTACGGTTGGCTATGACATCAATTTCCACTGCCCGAAATCCGTTTCCATCCTGCACGCGCTGACCGATGACGATCATCTGCTGAAGGCGTTCGAGGCGAGTGTGCGGGAGACGATGCAGGCCATTGAGGAGGACGCGCAAACCCGCGTCCGCAAGCAGGGTCAGGATAACAACCGCCAGACTGGTGAGCTTATGTGGGCCAGCTTTCTGCACCAGACCGCCCGACCTGTCGGCGGCACGGTGCCTGACCCGCATCTGCACAGTCACTGCTTCGTATTCAACGTAACGTGGGATGCGGTCGAGAGCCAGTTCAAGGCGGGGCAGTTCCGCGACATCAAGCGTGATATGCCCTATTACCAGGCCCGCTTCCACAAGGTTTTCTCCGACAGGCTGATCGAGCTGGGCTATCGCATCCGGCGCATGAAGACAGCCTTTGAAGTCGTTGGCGTACCGCAACCCGTAATCGATCTGTTTTCCAAGCGAACGGATGAGATCGGGCGGATCGCCCAGATACTCGGCCTCACCGATCCCAAACAGGTAGACGCCTTGGGGGCTAGAACCCGCGCCAAAAAACAAAAAGGGTTGACAATGGCGCAACTCAAGCAGGCGTGGCGCAACCAGATTTTTGCGCTGGGGATGACCGATCAGGGCGAAGGCGAGCAGGCTATCCGTTTTGCGGCTGTTCTGCCTGTCCCAGCCCCGTCGCCCCAGCAATGCGTCGATCACGCGCTGGCGGTGCGCTTCGAGCGCGCCTCGGTAGTGCACGACCGGTGGCTATTGGAAACTGCCTACCGGCACAGTCTGGGGCATCGGACCGTGACGGTTGAGCAGACCACCGACGCCTTTCTGGCGGACAAACGGATCATCACCATCACCGAAAACGGCCAGCACCTGTGCACGACCAAACAGGTGCTGGCCGAAGAGCGACGGATGGTAACGCTGGCCCAGCAGGGCAAAGGCGTCTTGCCGCCGCTGTATCGCTCCGCTCCACCTATCACGCTGGGCGACGAACAAGGTGCTGCCATCGCCCACGTGCTGACCACGCCGGATCGCGTGTCGATCATCCGGGGTCGGGCGGGTACGGGTAAGACTACGCTGATGCGCGAAGCGGTGTCATTGATCCAACAGGCCGGGTGCCCCGTGATGGTGGTGGCTCCCACCGCCCAGGCGGCACGGGGCGTCCTGCGTGAGGAAGGCTTTGCCGACGCAGAGACCGTCGCCCAACTGCTGGCTTCCCCCGCCCTGCAAGCCAGCCTTTCGAACGGCGTGCTGTGGGTTGATGAGGCCGGGTTGTTGAACACAGCCGATATGATCGCCCTGCTCCAACTGACGATTGCCCAGAACGCCCGACTGATCCTGTCGGGCGATACGCGGCAGCATAGCAGCGTGTTGCGCGGGGACGCGTTGCGCATCCTGAACACTATTGCTGGGATCAAGGCCGCCGAGGTGAGCCAGATTTACCGGCAACGGCAGGGGACGTATCGCCTGGCGGTGCTGGCGTTAGCCGACGGCGATGTCAAAACCGGTTTTGCGTTGCTGGATCGGATGAACGCGATCAGAACGCTCGATCCAATTGACCCGTTTGCCCAACTCGCCGACGCGTATGTCGCGACGCTTAAGCGCGGTCAAACAGCGTTGGTGATTTCGCCGACGCATCGCGCGGGCGAACAGGTCACGCAGGCCATTCGCCAGCGGCTACGCGCGGCTGGCCGGATCGGCCAAGCCGAAACCCCCGTCCCGCAACTAATCAACACCCAACTGACCGTTGCAGAAAAACAGGACAGCCGCAACTACCGACCCGGCCAGCTCATTCAGTTCAATCGATACCAGCCCAACATTCGACGCGGGTCACGCTGGCAGGTCGTAACCGTCGATGACGGTCGGGTTACGATTCAGGATGAGCGCGGGGCGGTCGTGCCGCTGCCCTTAACGGACAACGCGCCGTTCGACGTGTTCGACGCCGCAACGCTGGCTCTCTCACAGGGTGATAATATCTGCGTTACACTCAACGGGCTGGACGGTAACGGCAGGCGGCTCACCAACGGACAGATGCTGGATGTAGAACGCGTCAATGCGGACGGTACGATCACCGCCCGGAACAAGATCAGCCAGGCGCGTTACGTGCTACCGCAGGGGTTCGGGCATCTGGCGCATGCTCATTGCATCACCTCCCATGCCGCCCAGGGCAAGACGGTCGATAGCGTGTTCATCGCGCAACCGGCCAGCACGTTTGCGGCCACTAACCGCAACCAGTTTTATGTGTCGGTCTCCCGCGCCAGAACGGGTGTGTACATCTATACGGACGACAAAGATGCGTTGCTGGCCCAAGCGGCGCAGTCGGGAGATAGGCTCTCGGCGTTGGAAATGGTGAAGCATAAACGAGCTGTCAAACGTAACACCGAACACCTCATCCGCACTGCACCACCAAGAGCCAGACAACCAAAGGCAGCGGTAAAACATACACCGGCATCTGTCGAAAAGTCGATCCAGCAAAAGCGACCAGCGCATGCTCCAAGACTTTAAACGCAATTTTGACCAGCCTGTAAGAAGCGAGCTTGCCACCGATCCGCGTGACATCGTTTCAGCGGTTGGGGTGCAATTGCACGAGGCTGACAGCCTTATACGCAATATTTGCTTCGTCTGGGCAGATGGACGTAAGGCGTTTTTCAACTATGCCTACTTAGTGTCAGTTGATCTATTGGTCAGTGATGCCACTAACATATTGCTGCTTTGCTTTGGGTCTTATACGGTTACAGTGAGAGGCTACCAACTAAGCCTGCTATTTGATCTACTAATAGATCATCAGCCTAAGACCATTATGGCTGGAAATGCCCGCTACCTGGTGGATGAAAACTCAGAAGACATTCTCGTGACGGATATCCAGGTTAAATATGATTGACTTCACTATAGCAACGAAGGAGAAACCGGAGCGTTATGCCTGCATCAGATTACATCACCCATAGCCTTTTAGAGCATGGTAAATAAATCAATCCAGCAGAAATCGGCAGTTTATTTTAAAACACCCTATATTTTATTTATATCATAGATTGGCAAACTAATTGATGGCATAGCTTTGCAAACTATCTGAATCGTCTGCTTATTTGTGAAACAAGCCACATATGATGTACTATAGAAGAAAAGTTATATTGGCCTTAGTCGAATTGTTCGGCGGTGAGCTGGACAAAATCGATTTGCAAAAGCTGCTATTGATTTATACTCGTTATCAAGCCAAGCCTTCATATGATTTCTTACCGCACCGGTATGGGTGTTATTCATTTCAAGCAGCCTTCGATTTACGAGCCTTGAAGACATATGGCTATATACGTGAAAGTGAAAAACGATGGAGTTTGACAAAGACAGGGGCATTCGCGGCTCTTTTGAAAAAGGAAGATCAAGAGCACTTGAAGTTCTTGTACAAAAAGTACCACTCCTGTAGTACAAATGAGCTTATACGGATAACATATATACAAGAACCTTACTACGCTATTAGAAGTGAAATTGCCGATACCATTCTGACGGCTGTTGAACTGGATCGGGTAAAACAATATATTCCAAACAAATCCGGTACAAAGCTTTTTACCATTGGGTACGAAGGTATTTCTATAGAAACCTACTTTAATCGACTGATAACCAATGGCGTTAAAGCTCTATGTGACGTTAGGCGCAACCCGTTAAGTCAGAAAGTGGGCTTCTCCAAGTCAGAGTTAAAATTTATCTGTGATGCGCTCGGCATCGCATACATTCATATTCCGCAATTAGGCATAGCCAGAGAGAAAAGGCAGCACTTAGAAACACAAGGGGATTACAACTTGTTGTTCGCGGATTACGAGAATAACCAGTTAATAAATCAAACAGAATATATAGAGCAGATACTTACTATGTTACAGAAAAGAGAAAGAATTGCATTAACTTGCTTTGAAGCCTCGTATTTTCAATGCCACCGCAGCCGCATAGCCAATGCGGTAACCAAATTGCCCGACTGGGAGTATGAGCTCGTTCATATCTAACTTTCCACCAGATGGCTGTTACGAGAGTTCTCATTGCAGTAAAGACATACCCGTCGATTTCAACTACATACGATGAACTGGTTTGTACAGCAGGCTTCTTAGAAGATGGAAGCTGGATACGAATCTATCCCATTCAGTTTAGGAATTTAGATTATTCCCAGCAGTATAAAAAATACGATTGGATCGAAATCGACTTAGTGAAAAACACGAAAGACTTTCGGCCTGAGAGTTACCGACCAGTAACCATTGATGTAGTTGCAACGAATGCTGGTCACATCGGTACTGATAACCATTGGCAGGAGCGTAAAGCAATAGCTCTAAAGAACGTCTATACGGATTTAGCGGCAATGATTGCCGACGCGAGAGATACAACTAAGCATGTCTCGCTGGCTGTGTTTAAACCAACCAAAATATTAGATTTTAAAATTGAAGCCGTTGATCGCGACTGGGATAAGGACAAACTGGACCAGATGCAGCAACTGAATGTTTTTGTTGAGCGAAAATCAAAAAGAGAAATCGTAAAGAAATTACCGTATAAATTTAGCTATGTCTTTGAAGATGAGACAGGTAATCAAAGCAAGTTGATGATTGAAGATTGGGAATTAGGAGCCTTGTTTTGGAAATATGAAGATGAAAAAGAAGCGTGTCAAAAAGTAAAGGAAAAATACTTTGATGATTTTGCGAAGACAAAAGACCTTCACTTTTTCGTCGGAACTACTTTATCTAACCATCACAAGTCAAAAAATCCATTCATAATAATTGGTACATTTCATCCGACGTTTCCTAAACCTATCAAACAGTCAGCTCAGTTACAATTATTTAATTGACACGGGCAACCTATTTTATCGTTCTATTATCCTTAAGCCTCTTTGTCAAATGGACACAGATAAAGCAAGTCTAATCTGTTATCAACGGTGAAAGAAAAGCCGGATAGATGGTTCCATCCGGCTTGCTGATGTTATTCGGCCTTCGGTTTATTCCGACGAACGGTCAGAATCACGTTCTGACCTAAATTGTCAAGCGATAGGTTCAAGCCTTCATTGTCCCCATGTTCCCACGCCACACCCACTTTGATCCAGTCGGGAGTAGTTGTCCCTTCGCGTTTTTTGACGAAGTAAACCCCATGGGTCGGGGCTTTGGGGGCGGTTTGGTTTTGCGTGGTCATCAGCAAGTCTCCTTTGGTTGTGCTGTTGATGATGGAAGCTAATGGAAGCGTCCGGGGCGGTGATGGCTCCCCGTAGGCCATAAATCGATAGGTACTGTCTATTTCTGGCCGAAGTCGTCAGAGCGTTTGGCTGACAGGCCACAACGAGGGATTAGCGTGTCGCCGAACCGGAGGCTTAGGCTGCCATCTACTATCAACGGCCTCACCAAAGGGACGGCCTTACTGATGTTACGCCAACCCCACTCCAAAGCGATGACTGACCCATCGCTCGTAGACAGGAAAAATGCCTCACGGCTGCTGCAAGGCATGGAGATACTCGACGGCCTTCTGGGCGTAGGAAGCCCCCTGGACAATAAAGCGCTTGTCGTCTTTCAAAACTGCCAGCCAGGACTGGATGTAAGCAGCGTGGTGCTGGTCGGGCATGGGTTCAAAGCCTAAGTCAGCGGCTAAGAAACACGCCCCCAGTTCAGCGACGAGTTCTTCCTTGGCGTAGCCTTCGTCGCCGTGGCGCTTGCGGCCCAGATCGCGATCTAATCGTGAGGGGTGACGGGTCCAGTGGGTAATCTCGTGCGCCAGCACAGCATAGTAGTCCTTAGCTTGGCCAAAGCTTTCAAACGGCGGCATCTGCACCCGATCGGTTAAGATGGCGTACGACGCTTCGCGACCGGTGTAGATGTCAGCCTTGGTCTGCTGGAAAAACGCCTCCAGCGTGGCGTCGCGGGCGGGCGCGTCGGGTTGAGCGGACGTCGCCTGCGGATGAAAGCCCTCCGACAATCCGTCGATCTGACAAGCGTTGAAGACCGTGTAACATTTGAGGAAGGGGATGGCTTTGGTCTCGGTCTCGCCCGTCGCAGTGATATCCTCTCTGACCATTTTATCGGCATAGACGATCTGGGTGCCCTTCTCGCCTTTGCGCACGGTGGCTTTCAGTTCCTGCGCCTGTTTGAAGGTCATCCAGTACGGTGAATGGTAGCCCTGGGTGGCGGCTTCGTTCCACAGCAGCAGCGTGTTGATCCCAGTGTAGGGAATGTCGTTCCAGCGCAGGGGGCGCAACACTTGACCGGCCATGTGTTCGGCGTTCCAGGGCTTGCGCCAGAACAGGTTGCCCTGTTCGAGATCGGTGATGATCTTAGCCGTGATGCGGGCGTAGATATCCGTTGGCGGCGCGTTTGTATCGGGATGGTTGTGATCGCTTGGTTTAGTGTGTTGTAAATGGCGTGGTTTCGTTGTCTTGGTCGTCATGGTCTGTTCTCCACGGGTGAGGGTTAGGGGACGGCGAAAACCCGGCGTTCAGCGCGTAAACCGGCAAGAATGTTGGCCCGCGAGGAAGGCTCCGGGCGGAAGGCCACGAGGCCGGGGAACATTGTTGTTGGTGGAACAAGCGAACCGGGTACGATCCCCCTCTCCATCCTCAACCGGGATGAACGGCGACGAGAAAGCCACCGTGGCCTGCCGCTTCACCCACTGCACCCGTACACTCATCCCGGCATCAGGCCCTCATCGGCAAACGACCGGTACGAACGGGGCGTGACGATCAGGTGATCGAGCACGGTGATGTCCAGCAGCCTGCCGCCTTCTTTCAGCTCACGGGTCAGGTCGCGGTCTTGCTGGCTGGGCGTCAGATTGCCGCTGGGATGGTTGTGGGCCAGAATGAGCGCCGATGCGCCGGCTTTGAGGGCGGTGGCGAAAATGATCTTGGGATCGACCACGCAGGCCGCCCGTCCGCCCGTTGAGATGGTGGAAACCCCCAGACAGGTGTTGCGTTGATCGAGCAGGAGAATCTTGAATTGCTTGACCAATTCCAGGCGGTTGTCGTCCCACATGGCCCGCAGGATTTCGTAGGCAGTGGACGAGGATGTGATCTGCAAGCGGTCCTGATAGGGAATGGCGTTGCGGTAGCTGATTTCCACTTCGTTGACCTTGTAGAGATGATGTAAATGCAGTTGATCCATGCGTGGCCTCCGCTTACAACGACAAGCCCAGCACGTGCATGTGCCAGGCGTTGAGGTCCTTATGGGGGGCGTACACCTGGTTCATGGGTTTGTGGACCAGATCGGCCTGGGTCTGGCAGAAGGCCTGCAACGCGGCGGTGGCCTGCTGCCCGGCCCCATCGTTGTCCAGCCAGCTATAGCCCACGCGGTAGCCGTAGCCGTGGATGTACGGGTAAAGTTGTTTCAGATTGGTCACTGAGTGGAGCACGTAGCTGTCACCCTTCAGCGCGGGGCATCGCGCCTGGGTGAGCGCCGAGAGATAATCCATCATGCCTTCAAAGACGTGGAAGCGGCGGCTGAGGGGGTCCGTGCCCCGCACGATGGACAGGGCTTTGGCCCCCAGCGTCCCTTTGAAGAAAGGGTTGCGCAGTTCGTGCCCGCCTTCCTCATTGGCGAAACCCAGCGCGAAGAAGCCCTTATCGGTGTGCGGGTTGCGCACGCGCAGTTCTTGCAGATGCGCCCTGGCAATCGGGAAGGGGATGCCCCGCTTGTCGAGATAATGCCGCAAGGCTAAGTGTTGCAACGGCTGGCGTTTGACGAGCGTCAGGCCGGGTTCATCGCGACTAGCGGCCAGAGCGGGCAGTGGGTAATAGGGTACAAAACCAACCTGCATATTTCGGAGCCAGCGCAAGCCGTCGGCGGGGGTACAATCGTGCTTGTAAAACTTCAGCCAGGCACAAGCCAGATCGACCGCGTCGCCGCCGCGCCCGTCGCCGAAATCATGCCAGGTGTTGGTCTTCAGATAGACGTAAAAGCTGGGTGTTTTCTCCACACGGACGGGCGAGAGGTAAAGCAGTCGACTCGCCTGCGTCTGGCGGGGATGGATGTCGAGCCGGGTGAGCAGTTCGGCGAGTCCGATGTGTTTGGCCTGATCGATGTTCATCACAACACTCCTGGGTAAGAGGGGAACGGATAAGACGGGCTGGCAAGCCCCGTTAGGGCTGGAGGTGGCGTTCCAGGAAACGGTCGAGATCGGCCCGGCGGTAGCGGACGGCGCGGCCTACCTTGATGGGCTTCAGGTCATAGCGTTTGGTGCAATCCCAAACGGCCAGTGTGCCGGGCGAGACGTTGAGGTAACGGGCAGCGGTTTTGCGGTCGAGCAGCGGTTCGGGGGGCTTGTCCTGCATGGGGTTCCTCCTGCTGTAAGGGCATGGCCTATTGGCGATTCGCCTATAGGAATATATTCAGCATACAGGAATAGGATAGGGATGCATCAGGATTATCGTCCTATTAATGAGGAGTAATCCCAGGCATCCATCTCGCCGGGGTAAAATGGCAACTGTCGCTACGATTGGTCGGAAAAATAAGCGCAGGCGCTCCGATTAATCCGAGCGGTAGCACTGGGGTAGCACTGGAAAAAACGAGTGCTATGACTGTTAATTAAGTGCTTGATAAATGGTGCTGCCGAGGAGGATTGAACTCTCGACCTCTCCCTTACCAATCGTAATTATGATTAATTACCGGTCATTACTGATCTTATTTAGTCATTGATTCACCGACAATGTCCTTGTCAATCAGCACCCGCCAACGTATACTGTTTTTAACCCTTATGGTAGCACTGGGGTAGCACTGGCGAGGAGCCACTAACGATGCATGAGCGTAGTATTCATTTTCGAAAAGACGTGTTGACAAACCTGCCTGTGGCTCCTCAACGCTACAGCGTATCTGATACCAAAATGCCGATGTTGAAAGTGGCCGTTTATCCATCGGGCATCAAAACATTCCTGCTCTACCGGAAAGTAAAAGGCGCACCGGAACGCATCAAGATTGGCCGGTTTCCTGATCTAACGATTGAGCAAGCCCGTACCGAGGCCCAGCGGCTGACCTCGTTGATCACACTCGGACAAAACCCAAACAAGGACCGTGTAGCGGAACGGCGAGCCCTCACCTTCAACGAGCTTTACGAGAAATACTACACCCATCACGCGCTGAAGTTTACCAAAGGGCCGCGTGCAAACCGGAAGATGATGGAATGCCATGTTTTTCCGGCATTCGGGAAGAGCAAGGCCAACGGGATCACGGCGGCTCACATCCGCAACTTCCACACCAAAATTGGCGAGAAACGTGCCGGCACCACAGCAAACCGGCTGGTGGCCGTAATGAGCGCGGTTTTCAATTTTGGCATTCGGGAGAGTTATCTCGACTGCGCGAACCCCTGCACGGGCTTACGTAAGTATAAGTCCGTCAGCCGTGACCGCTTTCTGAGCGTTGACGAACTGGACCTGTTTTTTGCGGCGGTCGAACAGGAAGACGCGTTGTTCCGCGATTTCTTTAAGCTGCTGCTCTACACGGGGGCGCGAAAGTCAAACGTGCTGTCGATGAAATGGACGGATATCAACCTCGATGTCAAGCGGTGGCGGATTGCTGAAACGCAAACCAAAAACCGGGATGTCAACATTGTTTTGCTGTCGGAACCCGCTTTGCAGATTCTCAACGCCAGAGATGTTGCCAATCGCGCTTTAACGACACCTTCCCGGTTTGTCTTTCCGGGCACGGCGATGGACGGTTATTTGAAAGACCCCAAAAAAGCGTTTGACCGGGTTCGTGACCGGATGCAGGTACAGGACATTCGGATGCACGATTTACGCCGAACGTTGGGCAGCTACATGGCGATCAGCGGAACAAGCCTGCCGATCATCGGCAAAGCCCTGAACCACAAGAGTCAGGTATCCACCGCGATTTATGCCAGGCTATCCAATGATCCGGTTTTAGAAGCGGTCAATATCGCCTCGGCGATCATGACAAAAAGGCTTCGCGTATAGATGGGGCATATTTTACTATCGTAATTAACGCTAATCATGAAGCTCAGTACGCCCTGATACATCAAATCAACCTGCGATAGTTGTAATTCACCCATAATGAATTCAGTTTACGATATAAATGCAAGAAAATGTCGGTGCAAACAAGGCACTGAAGGGATTCAAAATGATAAATTTAATGTTTGATAAAACAGGATCTTTAAGTATAATATCGGAAATTTACCCCCGAATTTGACACACTATTTTTTCAGATTCCTTGAATCTATGGTTAGTCTGGTAACTTACCATTGCTTGGTTAAATACAGATGGAGTTATTATTAGTTAAATCATCGCAAACTGACATAGCTATAGACTTTTTAATTATTGTAAGTATTGCTAATGTAATTTCACTAAGACTTCATTAGATACATACTATAAATGATCCTGAACTACGACAAAATGCCATTCGTGTTCAGGATCATTTATAACTAAATAGACCTCTTCCGCTACCGAGACATACAAATAATAGTCATTCATGCTTAGGATTGAATGGTAATCCTAGATCGAATGTAGCACTAGTATTAGCATTCCATTCTTGAGTAAAGTGCAACATCAGTTCATTATATTTAGCACTATTTATTTCATAACGTTCATTAATGCCTTCAGTTGCGATTCGCCCACACAAGTAATGTCCACACCAAAAACAGTCACCATAACCTGTTAAACTTACAGCGATGAATGAATTATGCAGCTTTACTTGAAGCTTATGCTTATGTCCTTCTGGAAGTTGATGATAAACACGTGACAACATAATAAGGTTAGCTAAGACGCTTTCCTTTAGTACACGATGATCAACACCCAAAGCCAACGCTCGCTTACGTAGAGCCTCCTTCGCATGTGGATTACAAAGAATTATCTGAATTGAATTATTACCGATCATAATCGATTCAAGAAATACCTTTTCGAAGCGCTCATTAAAAGGTAAGTATATTTTTAAGAACCGAATAACTGAATCCTTGGTTTGCAGCATGCCATTTACGATTACACTAACATCGAAACGAGCGGTTACATCACTTGGTCCAAGTGAAGACAATCGTATCTGTGAAGGCATATATTTTGCCACATACCATTCAGCTAAATTTTTTATCTCCTTCTTAAATGAATCCAATTGTGTATTCATTGCAGAGTCAACCGCAGCTAGAAGATGTTCGCCTTCGTCCACCTTCACATTTCTTGTCTCGATAACGTGGTAGATGCCAACCGTAGCTAAAACACAAATGCCATGCTCTACTAATTGACGCAGCAGGAACCAGTTTTCGGGAACTTGTTCTCCTATGCTTATGCCTAATAAGCCAATGAACAAATACGCTAAGATTTTCACCCAATCCCTATCGGTTAACTGGGTTATAACATCTGGAATTAGTTTGCCTTTCATGGATTATTTTGTTTAAATGAGAAAGCACAGTTATAAAGATTGTCTCTTATCTCTATCGTTCAGTTTTATTATGTCCCATAGATAATTTGACAAATCTTACACTAAACTATAAAGCGCGATATCATACCTCAAGAAGTTTCGATACATGATTTTCATCGAATACACTTAATGTTAATTAATCTAAATTATATTATATATTCCTGCTTTTAAGACAATTGTCAGGGAAGTAAGGTGACTTAGATTGAAAAACTTGCTTCCGAGTTAGTATGGATCACTTTACTAGTCTGTTAACACTTCCGCAGAGTGCAACGCTAGCACCTATGTATTTTGCCTATAAATAGCGGACATACATTTTACATATGTATTCAAAAATCAACAAATAGTGAACTTTTCTTTATATATAGCTACTCTTTGTTTACACAAACAGAATTCTACAAAACTTAGGTTAATCACCAAAAATTTTTTTAATCCAAATGGTTAGTTTCTAAAAAAAGTGACTTTTGTTAGAATTGTGATAATTGTGAATTTTCTTCTATCTACCACACTGTATGAGTACTATCAAAAGATTTTTATTCAATGATGGAGGTGCATCCCTGCTACTTAGAAAGATAATTGAAAGCTTTCCTCATTACTACAAGAAGAAGTACGGCAAAACGTACCAAAAGCCGAATAAAGGTTACATAGAAGAGATTCAAAAAGAGTTATATAAAGGAGATCTCATTTCCAATGGAGCGCTTATACGAAACTTTATAATGAACAATGTAAGTGGGGGAGGGGAAAAGGAAATTGCATGGAAACCAATCAAAGGCCTCTTTGAAAAGGGGGCTTTCTTCATTAATGATAAAGATGCTGATAGTTCACAATACGGATCAATTGTTGACAGAGAACGCAAAACTGTGACAGGAACACGTAGTCTTTTAACCGATGATATTCAAGCTACAGATTGGACGAAACAAGTTGAATCTCTTGAATTAAGGTCAAGCGAAATAGACTCACTAACACAGAAATGCTGGATGCTTTACCGATTTTGGGAGGGAGAAGACTCTATCTCTAATTTGAAACAGAAAAGCGCTGGTATTAGAGCCAGCCGTATTTACTTTAAACTTGATCCTGCATCATCGAAAAGTTTACTTGTCCGAGTTGCCAGTTTGGATAAGCCAAGTGAATTAAATATCCATTATTATGAAGGCAAATGTTATCCTAGGCAAGTTAATGGTCATTTATACATAGAAACTGGTCATTTGATGGTGGCAGGCAAAAATGATCGTTATTTACGAATGATATTTTATTTTGGCCCCAATGATATTGATGAGCTTGCAACTGGAGTATATTATAATGTTAGACGTCATGGTGCATTATTATCTGGAAGTGCTCTCCTATTGCGGCTGGAAGAATATCCTATAAATGTTGAAAGTATCATATATCAGAGATGGTCTGATTTGTCTGATGATGTAATAAAAAACTTTTTTCAACGAAAAGACTTGAATATGATAAGACTGCCAAATATCTTACCCTATACACTTGATATTTTAGAAAATGTAATAGATGAGTACCTCAATGAGGAGATTGAAATTCGTTTTTATGAATTTGATTTTTTTGTTTCAATTCCGCTTACGTTTAACAAGATGTACGGAGGAGATTATAATAGAAACATGGAAATAGCTAATCGGGCTATTACTTCTTTTCAAAATCGGTTTTTTTATAATACTTATTTTTTAGCTAACGAAGGTAAAAATGCAGAGGAAGCTTCTGTAGCTAGCAACCCCAGCCGTTTAGCTACGCTACAAACACTTGATCGATGCAGGTGCCTATTGTTTATTTTACCTTATTTATCTCATAATGCTATTTCAACGCTAAAAAATGAAAGTATTATTCCTATTTTTACTTCATCAGCAATAACTGAATTGGGTTATGCTTTGGGTATGAAAAAACCAGTTTATATTTTGTGCGATAACAGAATGAAAGAACATGTACCTTCAAATGTAAAAGCTATATCTCATCGTGTACAGTATGCCTACTACACAGAGTCTAATATTGATGAATCTATAGATGATGCTGTAAATAGTTGGCATATGCGTTATCGTTAGATTTCGATGACGTATGTCTGCTGGCGGTTTCATTCAATAAACAGATCGATTTCTGCGCCCGCCGACGTCCGGTAAAACCACGGCGTTACCCCGGCTGGCTGGCGATGAGGTTCCCCAAAACAAATCCTTCCCAACTGGTGCCGGCGACTGGGTGCCCTGCAAACCGCCCAAGGTCGTTAGGTTGAATAAAGCATGGGTAATGTCACTATCACGGATATATACCTTCGGTGCTTTGACCAGCCGTTTTCTGACATTGCCCGACCCCATAGGCAACTTGCGGATTAACAATATGTCGTCTATCAGATCGAAATAGCGTTTGATCGTCGGGATGCTGATGCCAAGGCATGCTACTAAACAGGCTCTGTTCAACTGGGTGCCCCACTTGTGGGCACGCATCCGCCCATAAGAGGCGTAAGGTGGCGGCAGGAATGTATGGAATCCATGTTTTAGGACTCAATAGCCGCTTCCAACATATGCCGGACAAACCATCGACTGCTCCGCTCAAGGATGATCTTGTTGTCGTAAATATCCCGACAATGGGCTATCACGGTAATGAGGGCAAGCTGTTTTCTGATCTGATCCAGGTTGTTTTCGCTTTCCCCTGCTTTAAGCGTTGCTTCAAAAACAGTCAGCGCAGCATTTGGTAGAATGACCTTCTGGACAACGTCCTCACTTGAGCCATGCATGTAAGATTTCGGATCAAATGTGAGACAGTCTCGAATGCTGGAATAGATAGTATTACCCACTTTGAACGCCAGCCGGTCGATGATTAGCGGCCCCAAGCCGTTATTCAGAAGCTGCACAGACACGTATCTGGTGCTATCTATCAGATAAATTTGACCCAACGGCTTGAGCGATTTTTCATTATGCACTCGTTGCAGGTACAGTTGATAGAACGTAAGGATCAGTGCGCTGATCGAGATAGCAAGTGACAACAAGGCGACCTCCTGCCGCGTAACAGAAAGACTATATCATCCGAGATTCACGAAGTAATTGCAATCGCTCCCGCGCCTGTAACTCATACATCAACGGAATGAACCGATGGTACAGGCTGCATTGCGGGTCTTTGCCGTCCACCCGGTACACGGGACATCCACTCGTACAGACGGATTGATACCGGCAGGTCTGGCAGTCAGTCGAACGTGGCCCCTCATAGTGGCTGACAGCGTCGATCATATCGACTAAATCCAACTCCTGGTCAAAGATAGAATGAGCCTGTTTGGTTTTGTCCCCGACATGGACATGGCAGTAGTTGACGGTGCCGTCCACGTAGATTGCACCACCAGAGAACCCCGACGCGCAGGTTTGAAAGCCTAACTCATTCGGCTTGAGATCGCAGAATTGGTGCCGCTGCGAAAACCGCCAACCCTGTTCGATGGCCTCGTGCATCAGCACGTAGGCTTCGCTTAGATAGTGATCCAGCAAAGCAGCATCAATGGTCTCGCCTTTGACAATCGAATAGCGAAACGGAATGTCCAACCCGATCAGGTAGCGGGTCAGGTCGGGCAAGCCGGCCAGATTGTCGTTGGTGATGACGGCACTGGTCGAGACCGGGATGCCGTTTGCCAGCAGCGTTCTCAGATTGGCACTGACTCGGTCGAACGTACCAGCTCCCGACCGCAAGGATCGGGTGGCATCGTGGTAGGCACCTTCCCCATCCAGCGAGACCCCGAAGCTGATCGACTGCTCTTTGGCGAAAGCCATGATCTCGTCGTTCAGAATGGTCAGATTGGTCAAGAACGAGACATCCAGTCCGCACCCTGCTTCGGCCAGCCGCTGTCGCACAGTGGGGATAAAGGCTTGCCACGCTTTAAACTGGGTGAGTGGCTCACCACCGGCCAGCCGGAATTTAACCCGGCTGAGTTGCCGCTTATATACCGTTTCTACCAGCTTTTGTACCAATTGCTGTTGCACGGCTAGCGGCATGCCGCCGCTGGTATTGAGCGTGGCGATGTAGCAATAGCCGCAGGACAGATTGCAGCGGTTGGTGGTATGAATCCAAAAATTGAGCGAGGTTGGCCGTGCGGGTTTTGTGGGCTTGTTGAACCGGTCATCAAAGCGGATGATCTCGGTTTGCGCCAACATACGTAAAAATCCCTCCAGCACGTCAACTGATAGGCCCAGCCGCTCGCCAAGCATCGCCGTGCTGGTCTGGTTATCTATCGCGTTGAGCAGGTCATACTGTGCCCGGTTCAACACCCGCAACGAGTGCGGATGCGCGCAGTTAACGGCGTAGAAATAATCCCCCTCAATGGGCCGCACCAACAGGTTGGGCGATTTGATCGGTATAGCGGTCGTCATAACGTAGGCGGATTGGCGAACTGGTGTAGTCGCAGTCGCTACCGTCCTTAACTGACTGAGATGAGGACGGCTCGCTGGCGCAATCGCAGTTCGTGTTGACCGAGTACGAGGTCAGCCGCTGACGACCGAGACGTTGTTCCAGCAGCGAGAAATCATCGAATAAAATGTCCTGTGTCTGAGGCAAGGTCATGGAGAACGAGGTTAGCGTTGTTCGGCTAAAAATACCTGCTCAAGCCAACTTATTTGCGATCCATACACTTGTATCGCACAAGAGCACCGCTTGTTAAAAACAAGGCCGTTTTGGCTTAGCTTTGTGCATGGACACGACACCGCCGGTCATACATCACGGTCGCAACGTGAAACGCATTCGGGAAATCCTCGGAGTAAAGCAGGAGTTTTTAGCGACCTCACTGGGACTTAGCCAGCAGGCGATTTCTCAACTAGAACAAAAGGAGATGTTGGATACATCCACATTACAGAAGGTATCAGAGGTACTTGGTGTTTCAGAGGAAGCGATAAAGAATTTTTCTGAAGAGAAAGCCATAAATATCATCTCTAATACGTACAATGATCACGCCGCTCTAATTCTGTATAATTTCAATCCCGTCAGTAAGTGGGTTGAAGCAGTAGAGGATAACAAAAAATTATACGAGCGGCTCCTCCAATCGGAGCGCGAAAAAATTGAACTCCTGCAGAAACTGTTAGACGCAAAATCATAAGCTGCTCCTGCACAAAAAAAGCTTGCTCTTAGCAAGGGCAGGCTTTCCGCTTCTATCCACACTATTAGTTCTTCCGTGAGGAAGAACATGATGGAACAAAAATAGACATATCCCGCTAACGCCACCATCATGCGACGCTCTTTCGTCCGCCATAGCGGACGACCTACTTTTTTGATGCTGTGAATGTTGAAGCCGATTAATTTTTACCCCCGTTTAAACCCTTTACTCACTTCGGGGTCTGTAGCGGTAACAGGTGAATCCACGCCTGCTTTAAACGGGATAAACCATGAACACGATAACTCGCTCCCTTCTGGTGGGCGTATGTTTTTTCGCATTGATTGTCTTTTCGGGCGGTGGTTCACATGGCCGCTCAGCCGTACAAAGTGGTGGCGTTGAACACGGTCGACTCGTCGCCGCAAGTGGCGGATTTGAAAGAAGCGAAGCCGCCTTTGGTTTTGAAAAAGGGTAACGGTGAACAAACCATTTACTTGAGCAAAAGCCCCAATTTGGGGCTTTTTGTTTAGTTTAGGTTTCGGCTCAACCTCCGCCTATATCGGCTCATCTTTGTTATATCCCCTATGTCATACAGCGATCTCTTAGCGCAGCAAGACAAAGAACTGCAACAGCTTCATCAGCGGTTTTATACCGATCAGGCCATGATCAGAAAACTGCAAGGCGATCATTTTGACCAGACGCGCTATGCTGGGCAACTGGAACGGCTGCAAGCCGATTTCGAGCGTCAGCGCGATGTGATGCAAACCCGTTTCGAGCAAGAGCAAAAAACCTACCTCAACGAGCCCGATCAGCCGCAAGCCGAGAAGAAGCCGGACATTTCAGACAGCCAGGACAAAGCCTTTGTGATGATGCAGGACTATAGAACGCAACAAGCGAACCGAGAGCAGAAACAGCAGGACACCTTTAAAGCGGACAAACCCAGACAAGCCTCCCCGCCGTCAGCCAGTAATCCCACCGATGAGGACATCAAAAAGCTGATGGCGGATACCAAAAAACGCCGTCAATCCTGGCAGTATAAGCGAGGCGGTCACAAGCGGTAACACCTGTGTTCTCACAGCCAACTATATTCACTTGACTAAGAAGATAAATTTATCTATTATTTTTGTGGTTTTTAACAAAAGTAGCGGATAAATGAACTTCTACGCTTTTCAGCAGGCCTTTCAGGATCGCGCTGTCATTCCGGTCAATGACGTGTTGAAGCAATTCCCCGACTTCGATACGCGCCGTTTGGTCGAATGGCAGGATAAAGGCTATCTACAGAAAATCATAAATAAATATTACACTTGGCCGAACCAGCCCCTCACCACTGCCAAGCTGTTTTTCACCGCCAATCGGTTATGCGCGAACTCTTATGTGTCGCTGTGGTCAGCGCTGCGCTGGTACGGGTTCATTCCCGAAGGCGTATACCAGGTCTTCTCGGTCACCACGCGCCCAACCCATAACTTTGATAGCTCACTGGGCTATTTCCAATATCAGCATGTCAAACCGGACTTGTTTTTCGGGTACCGTCCGGTCGCCTCAAGCGATGGTGATTTTCTGTTGGCAGAACCAGAAAAAGCCCTGCTCGACACGTTCTATCTCACCCCCGCGATCCGCGATCAGCTTGACCTCGACGGCCTGCGGCTCAACCATGATTTAATTGCGGAGGCATGTCAGTCCGACAGACTGTTGGGGTATGCCAGCCAGATGGGTAACCAGCGTGTTAGTAAACTCACCCACCTGCTTGCAGAACGACTGAACCATGCTTGACCTACGCTACATCAAACAATATTACCCAGCCAATTTGCAGGGTTTCGAGCGCGAACTGCTCCGAGAGTACCTCCAATGCATTCTGCTACAGATTCTTTATGACAGCCCGCTGGGGCGGCAGTTCATTTTCCTGGGGGGAACATGCCTGCGGCTGGTGCATGACAATAGCCGGTTCTCGGAGGATTTGGACTTCGACAACCTGGCGATCACGCCGGATCAATTTGACGCGGTGGCGGAATTGATGGACAAGGAGCTCACCGGCCAAGGCTATCACGTCGAGATTCAAGTAGTAGGTAAAGGGGCGTATCGATGTAACGTTCGCTTTCCCCAAATGCTTTACCAGCAAGGGCTATCCGACTACCGAGAAGAGAAAATCCTGATTCAACTTGACACCGAAGCGCAACGCTTCGAATTTACACCTGACAGCTATATTCTGAACCGGTTCGGCGTATTCACGCAACTGCTGGTGACGCCCCTTGACCTGATCCTGGCACAAAAGTGCTATGCTATTCTCAACCGTCCCCGCAACAAGGGCCGTGACTTTTATGATGTGGTATTTCTATTAGGGCGCAACGTGAAGCCGAGCTACGCGTATCTTGAACAGAAGGTGGGCATAGCCAATGCGGCTGAATTGAAAGAAAGGCTGATAGCTCGCTGCGAACGATTAGACATGAACGAGCAAGGCAAAGACGTTGCCAAATTCCTGTTTAATCCGAGTGATGTCCGTCGGGTTATTTTATTTCCAGATATTATCAAGCAAGCTTCACTGTAGCCTCTGTCAAATATATTTAAAAAACTACTTGTTTGGTAAATTGACCTTCTTAGTAAGAATTTTTTCTTCAACTTCCTTAATACCTAAAGGAGATATGTGCACATATCGAGTTTCTGCATCGTATTCAATATACTTATCTTTGTGTAAAGGCAAAATAACATTTCTCTTAAACATAGAATGATTACTATATTGAGTCCACGAAAATAAATCTTCTACAGCAACTCCATTCTGAGTTTCTGAATATACAAGCAATAGCACTTGCTGTTTAAAATCCAAACCTTTACGTAAAACCCTTTTCTTTCCGTTTACTTCCCATACATCAGGTAGAACTCTTGTTGCTAACGCATCAACAATATCCTGAGCTTCTTCGATTGATAGACCATGGTATATGCGTATCAGTTCGCATATAACCCAATCTGCAATTCTAACAATTGTTGCAGAATCAATTTTATTTGCTTCAATATCACCACCGACATGGCCAATTCCACGTTTATTCCTAACTGTATATATTAGCAAAAGTGCTCTTGGAATAATAATTCTCATCGATTCATTGCCACTTATCTTACTTAACTTTCCCAACTCTTCTATTTCATACGAGAAGTTCCTTATATGCTGGCCAAACGGTATATAAGTGCCTGTCAATTCATGCTGAAGGAAACGTAACGCTGTTTCACAGAACTTACCTGAACTGATGCCTGATGAGTCAAACTCAGAATCATGTTGAGATTTAGAGTATCTAAACTTCAATTCTAAATATGTGTCAATAATTCTGGCTCTAAACTTTGATGTAAGGTTTGCCAGAGCTGTTTCAAGTTGTGGAGAGCTATGCGTAATACTCATATTGATTATCACTTTTATTTTTTTCCCTTTTGAGCAACTTATCTTTTATCGCTCTACCCAATGGCCCAGACAAGTCGCTGCTCTTATAATACTGTGCTTTATTAGTGCTACAGTGTTCAACAATGTCTTTAATCTTTTTCTTCTCTTTGAAAAATCCTTCTTGAACCAGCGATTGCAACATACTCAATGGTGATGGTTTTGAGCTTGATGTTTTACTTTCAGTAGAACTCGAAGATTGACCTTTCTTTCCTTCTTTTCCCTTCTTATTCGACTTTTGAGATTTTGATTTACTGTATACAACCTTACCAACTTCAATTGTTGGATCAGCGATTTCAGCTAAAATTGCCTTAGCAACTTCGCGGCCAGGTACGCTTAATTCAACATTATTATCTTTCAGGATTAGCTCATTACTGTTAGAAATCCACTCTCTTGAATGACCATCATCCAACTTTGATTGTCTTAATATGTTAGTTAGAGCTGTCCGTTCAATTTGTGGATTTCCCATCAACTCGTAGGTATAAATTACGAGTAGAGTTAATCTCACTGCTTGATCAAGTTTTCCTGAATGTTTAAGTCTGGGATCAATTAATTTTAATGATTCATTTTCAAATGTAAATATCTTCTTTAAAACCTCTTGGAAATCCTCTTCGCTTTCAACAGTTACAGTCTTAGCGAAGTCAACTTTTTCATTATTATTTACAGGAATAGATATAGCCCCCCCTTGTATACCCTTTTGTAAAAATAGTGGCTTGTTCTGCCTATTCCTAAGTGAATTCGTACCACCCGTGACTATAAAGCCAATAGTGTCCGCAAAGTAAGCGCTGGAAATATCGGTAATATCTGCATCCAGTTTAATGCTATTACCCTTCTTTTCAAAGCTAATCTTATTTCGACTTATCTGACCACCATCAATCACATCAGAATCTTGTTTGATAGTGGTAGAAGCGATTTCAGCGCCACACATCACACAACCCACAGCATTCTTTTCCACCAATTCACTGCATGTTTTACAGCGAACTTGTTCACGACAAGATGGGCAGAAGTAACCGCGTAAAGGAAGGACAACATTACAATACGGGCATTCTTGGGCAGTTGTAGCTTCCATTAATAGCAGAGCTTATGTGTGAATGAAGGACTGTCTTTCTAAAAAATAGTCACACGAAGAAATGAAATCGCGTAGTAATCTGATCTAATACACATATAGTTTATAGTCATCGATTTACTATACGGCGACAAAACCATAAGGATCGCTACCGCCTCCTTCTGATCGTCTGTTTACGCTGATCCCGGATAGCTTTCATTTCCTTCATCAACTTTTCGCGTTCGAACTGTTCCTTACCCTGCCGTATAGCATGGACATAGTCGCTCGCTGTGTTGCTGCCTTGCGCTTGCAGAAGTTTATTCAATAGCTCTGGTTCGTGCGCCGCCAATTGATAGCCGTGGTTATACCCCTTCAGGTATTGCGGTGATGGTTCCTCTTCGTCAGTCATGGCTCTAGAAGGTGTCTTTGGCGTGGCGGTTCAAATAGGCGTTGATCGAATCTGTGTCGTATAGAATAAGCTTCTTTTCGGGTTGGGAGAACCGGATACTGCCTTCGTCACGAAGCTTCTGCAATGTCGTTTTGCTTTGAATGCGTAAGCGCTGCATCGCTTCACTACCGGAAATCCATTTATCCTCGCTGACCGTTTGCTTTTGCTGGACCCGTTCAAGTACCTTGTCGATCAGAGCATAAAAAGCTTCATCGTGCAGACAGATAACTTCCATTGTCTTTTCAAGCTTACATAGACGATACGCCTGAAAAAGCAAAAATGGCCGCCTGTCTATCTGTTTAAAACCCATGTTTTCAAACGCATCAGTAAGCGGCCTTGACTATAAAAGCATCATTCCATCTGCAAGACGGCATCCAACGCGTCATCGGCTGTCTTGTTGATAAAGTTGCTTTGATACCCAATCGTTGTCGTGATGTTGGAATGGCGGTAGAGCTTCTGCAACATCTGAACGGGTATCTTGTCGCCGGAGATGTTGCCAAACGTATGCCGGGCGATATGCAGCGTTACAGGCTTGGTAATACCGGCGCGTTGGGCGATGCCCGCCAGCGCCGTATTCAACCGTTTAACGGCGTAGGAAATCTTTCGTTGAACGTGGTAGGCGTCGCCGATGTCATCCAGCACTTTCAATTCAGGGAAGATGAGGTCATGCGTTCGGGGCTGGTTTATATATTGATCGAGCAGGCGCACGACTTTGTCCGGTGTTTTCAACGAGCCCGCCTTGTTGTTTTTGCCCATCGTGTAATGCATCCGGTCGTCTTGGAAATCAGCCCACTTCATCCGCAACACGTCGGATACCCGCATCCCCGCGAAATAGAAGGAAACCAGCCAGATGGTACGGGCGTGGTTCAGGTAGTCATTATCAGACAGGTCAATCTGTTCGAGCTTTTTCACCTCGTCCGGTACGAGACCGATTTTAATCGAATCTGGAAATTTGATGGCGATTTTGCCCTTGCCGAATGGATAGTGTTTGGGATCGACCAGACTACCGGCTATAGCCTGGTTATAGATCGTTCGGATCACGATCAGGTGATTGATGATCGTCCGTTCGCTGATCTTCCGTTCGCCTTTCAGGTAGGCTCTAAACCGGTTTAAGAGGGGCACGTCGATTTCAGGGAAGGTAATGTCGGCACCACGTAAAAACTCGCGGAAGTGCTTGACGCGCACCGCATCTGTTTTCACCCGGTTGTACTTCCCTTCGTTTCGCATGTTATCCAGGATAGCATCCGCCTGGGCGAAAAAGGAATTAGCCGTTTTCCGTTTCACCTTCTTACGAATAGCCCCCATCGACACCTCCTTCACCTGGGCCTGCAGATCCAGCAACTCATCACTGAGTTCCGTACGCTTTTTCAGAATCAGGTTGTTCAGCCGGGCGGAGTTGAGATGGCTCCGTTTCACTTTCTGGGCAAGCGCGTCCCAGTCCGCCGCCGTGAGGTTATAGCCCAGATGGACATGCGTCGTTTTGCGATCGTTGACAATCCGGATTGCCAACGGATAGGTATTGTCTTTGTTGGGTTTGTTGAGGCGGATGACCGCCTTGATGGAAGAGGCCATAGAAATTGCGCATGCCGGTGTTTGGGTAAACATACGCAATTGGGCAAACATAGGGCAAACATTTGGTGGTTTTTTATCAACCAACCTGTTTTATTATTATCTATAAAACACTGATAATCAGAGTATATTAATCCATATTGAACCAGATTAAACCATATCGAATAGAATTCATAACCCTAAGGTCGGCAGTTCGATCCTGCTCCCCGCTACAAGTTTCGCCCCATGTTTGTCAGGGGCTTTTTTTTTGCCCGCTGCCATTCCCCCTGCGTTGCACACGGCTCCCCACGACCGTTATGCCCCTGTCCATATTCTTGACTACATGGTGGGTAAAGAGCCAAGGTCATACCATACCTGGTTTCGGGCAGGAAACGTCGGGTCAACACGATCAACTCTGGCATTATCATGCCCCATTGGCCTACGATGAGTTGACCGGGCCACGCGGCGAGGGCTACCGGCGTAATGGTAGCCTGTTGGTTAAAAGAACTGGCCCCAACGGCTGAGGCAGCCTAGCCATTTCTAAACATACCCAGCTAATAGCTAATATATTATCCCTTACTCATATCGTTATTGGCCTGGACATAGCGATCGACGACCCTCTTCGTCCCTTAACAATTAGCGGGTAAGTCGTTAAAAGGGAAATAACCTCTAACGACTTACCCGCTGACCAAGGCGCCTGATACACGCCGAGTTTTATTCCTCCGCTGTGGGCAGCGCTGTAGGCGCATTCAGCAACGGACCGTATAGCAACGCATTGATTAACAAGCGTGACGTACCGTGCCAGTAAGACCGAAACGTTGGATTATCGGCAAACAGCACCACCCGACCCTGTCCTTCAGGACTGACGACGACCGCCGCCGAGTTGCTGATTTTCTTCAGGTTGTCTTTTGACACGTACCCACTCACGAACGGTGTGGCGGTATACTTTACTACCGTGTTATACGGGCTGCTTCCCGATTTCAGGTACGTTGTTCCGTTGCGGAAAACAAACAGCCTACGGTCAGTCAACCCGAAACCAAGTGGATGGGTAACGTCTACGTCGGCCGTGTAGATCGAACCGGCCACGGCGCGAGTACCTTCCCGCTCACGTACCCGTTCAAAATCAACTCGTTCTGCGGCTTTAGTCGTATCGGGTTTGTTGGTAGTCAACAGGTTCTCGCGCACCAGCCCCTGGCGAATGGCCCATTCCGACGCCGTTTTCGTCGTGATGAGCGTACCGCCGTTCTCTACCCAGCTTTTCAATCTTCCGACCGTATTCTTATCGATCGAATTGTATTGACCACCCACTAGCACGACGGTATTGTAGCGGCTCCAGTCGGCTCGGGCCAGACTACTGAGATCAAGCTTGGTGACGGGTAGCTGAAGGTGCTCACTCGTCAGAAACCAGACTTCGCCGGCCTCAGACGGGTTCACGCCCGGCCCCACCACCAGGGCTACTTCCGGCTTGCGGAGGCTTCGGATGTTATTACTACCCAGATCGATACCCTGCGCACTGAATCCCGTCGACACGCCTGTAAAGGTCACTCCGGCCTGCCCCCCAATGGCCGCTACCAGTCGATATAACGAATCGGGCGCCTGCTTTTGGCCAGCTACCGGCACCACAATGGAGCCATAGCTATAGTCGGTGTTTCCAGTTGTTCGGGGTAGCGACTGCGCGCCCGATCCGGTCTGTGCAGTTGGTGACTGAATCCGAAACGGCTTGAACGATACCTTGGTTAACACCCCGGCCTGCTGCAACCGCGACACAGCCTGTGCCGTATGGTAATCGGCTCCACTGACCACGTAGGCGACCGGCGAAGAGCCACCCGCCACACCGCCGGTAACGGTTGGTAGGCTTTTGACCAGCTCCCCTTTCACCAGCGACGTTTCTTTCAGCTTGGCATATGGCAGGCCATACCCATGCACCAGCGACCAGCCCGTCACATCATAAAAAACGCTGTCGTGGAAAGCGGTGACCTCCTCAAACAGCGAGTGTACCAGCCGGTAGTGCGGCTGTGCGGTTGGCACCACATAGGCCGCCCCCGGCACGAATGATCTACCGCCCGCCTGCGCAGCCTGTTGCAGGGCATAAAACTGGATGTTGTGTTGCAACAGTACATCAGCAAACCGCCGGGTCAGGTTGGGATCGGTGGCGGCCCCAAATACATAGGCTTTGGTAGGGAACTTAGCCGCATCCGTCAACGCCGACGCAAAGAAATCGCGCTGGTGTTTCAGGTATAGTTCTTTCTCTTCAACGGCCCCCTGCACGGCAGCCAAACCGGTGCGCAGGTGGTTGCGGATGGTGAACGGAAACGTGACCGTGCCGTTGCTCCCCTCTTGTGCCAGCCCCCGCGAGCTGCCCACCTCAAACGTAACGCCGACCCCGCCCGTAAAGTCTGGGTACGTTGAGCCGTAGATGGGCGAGAGGTTATCGAACTGTTCTTTGGTCCAGTAGAGCGAGCCAACGCCGTCGAGCGCGCGGGCGAAATACCGGGCCAGCCGCACGTTCAGCACATCGTAGGTAGCGCGGGGAATCAGGTCGTTTTCGGTGCTGAACGGCTTCGACGGCTCAAAATAGTAGGTGCTGCTGGTACCCATCTCGTGAAAGTCGATCATGACATTAGGGAGCCACTCATGATGAAACTTCATGCGGTTGCGGCTCTCTACGTGCGCCAGCGGCAGCCAGTCCCGGTTGAGGTCGTTGAGGTAATGGTTATACCGCCCGTTGGGCCAGCCTTCGTTATGCTCACGGTCGGCGGGGTCGGTTACGGCCGGAAACGACTTGTGCTGATTGAACCACTGCGTAGCCCGGTCCCGACCGTCGGGGTTTTCGGCAGGGTCGATCGTAACCACGGCTTCGGATAGCCAGCGTGTTACCTCGGCGTTGGTCGAGGCGGTCAGGTAATAGGCCGTGAGCATGGCGGCTTCGCTGCTCGAGCTTTCATTGCCATGTACGGTATAAGCCAGATGTACGACCACGGGTAGTTTGGCGTAATCGGGCGCGGGCGCTTTGGGGTCAGCCAACGTCAGGTGCTGCTGCCGCAACTGCGTGAGGTTGCGCTGGTTGGCGGCCGACGTGAAAAACGCAATCACCTGCGGCCGTTCTTCATACGTTTTCCCGATGGACTGCAAACTGACTTTATCCGATAGGCGGTCGAGTTCTTTCAGGTAATCAACGATACGGTCGTAGCGTGTAAAATGAGAACCTACGGGGTAACCCAGAAATTGCTCCGGCGTAGGAATAGCCGGGTCGAACCCAGCCTTTTCGTCGGGGAAATAGTAGCTGGTTTGCGCCTGTACGCGCGACGCCATACCCCACAACACCAGCAGGGTGAAGCAACCTAACAATCGGTATTTCATTGTCGTATTCTGTTTTTGGCTTAAAAGGGACGAATTAATCAATGAAGTAGTCTTGGCCGGGCAAGGCTACGCCAGCACCCGAATGACCGATTCGGAAAAGCGTTCCATTTCTTCCAGCTGCGGGCTGCATTGCAACAGCAGAAAATCAACGCCAACGGCCTCAAACTGGGCCACCCGCGACGCTACCTGATCGGGCGTACCCGCCAGACCGGAACGCAGGCCACGGTTGGAAACGGAGTAATCTTCCAGCGACGGCTTTTTTTCCAACTGCGTACCGGCCAGCCATTGCTGGTAGTTTTTATAGCCCGCCGCCGAGCCGTTGACGTTCGTGATTCGTTCGATTTCCCGTTTCACCTCGGCTTCCGTATTTCGCACAATCGAGTAGGCCGCCACACCGAATTTCATGGGTGGCAGGTCGGGCCGGAGCCGCTCACGCCGGTGGCGAAGATCCGCAATGCGCCGCCCGATGCCTTCCGGGTCATCGCCGTGCATCACGTACCCATCGCATTGGGCGGCAATCAGGTTTTTAGCGGCTTCCGATTCCCCCCCGGCGTAGATGAACGGGCGGGGCTGCGCGATCGGTTTGGGTTGCAGGATGCTATCCTCAACGCGGTAGTATTTGCCCTCAAACGAGAAATGGTCCCGCTTCCAGAGGTTGTCGACTACGTGCAGCCACTCCGCCGTGCGGGCGTAGCGGTCGTCATGCTGCTCAAAATGCACCCCGTACTTGCGGGCCTCGTCCTGCCACCACGACGAGACCACGTTCAGCGTAAGGCGCCCCCCGCTGATATGGTCGATATTGGCGGCCTGCTTAGCCAGCAGGGCCGGTTGGTGAAACGTAGGGCGAACGGCGACCATCAATTCGATGCGCTCCGTAACGGCTGCCAGCGCGGCCGCCGTAGACCAGGCGTCGAGCGACGGGGCGTCTTCCCCTTTGATGTCGTTGAGATTCAGTTCCGCAATAAGCGTCAGGTCGTAGCCCCAATCTTCTGACTGGCGGGCTAAGTTTTTAACATACGACCAGTCGGGGCGCATCTGTTCGTCGTCGACGTTGCGAAGCCAGCCGCCAAAAACGGGGAGCCAATAGCCAAATTTCATGGAGCGTACGTATGTTTAAACGAAGCGATGGTATCGGCCTGCTGTTCTGAGCCAGCCTGCAGGTACGTCTGGAGTTGTGTTTCGAGGTAATCGACAAAGCGGGCATATGGGTCGAACCCCACCACATTAATGGCATCGGCCACGAAGTTTGACAGCGCGTTGATGTCGTAGTACAGCACCGATCCCGTCTCGTCCGAGATCAGGTACTCCACCCCACCCACGTCGATCTGAGCGGCTTTCGCAATACGCTCGACGTCGGCAATGATGGCCTTGGGGGGCGTGTAGGCTTCTACCTGAATGCCTTTCTTGGGGGCTTCGGTGAGGCAGAACTCAGCGGAAGGCGCTTCGGGAATGGCGCAAATTTCGGCGGGGCACAGGTTGAAGCTCTGCCCAGTGGTGAAGACCTTCATGGCATACAGAAACCGGCCGTTCAGCGTCTCGACTCGCACGATATGCCCGCCACGGGGTTGCACAAACTCCTGCACCAGCGCTGTCTGGTCGATACCCAAATCGATCTGACCAGCCTCTACGGCAGCCTGTAACCCCTCCGGCGTATCGAACCGGACAATCCCTGCCCCTGCCCCACCGATGTTGACCTTCACGACCAACGGGAAGAGCAGTTGAGCCGCCGCCAGCGGTATCTGTGACACGTGATTCACCACGCGGCTTTTCGGAAAAGCCAGTCCCAGTTGGGCCAGTAGCGAAAGCTGGCGCGCCTTGTTGGTTTCGATGCTGGTAGCAACCGTTCCGTTGATGACGCGCACCCCAAGGCGTTCCAGATGGGTCAGGTAGCCCGCCGTATGGAAAATGCCCTGCCCATTACCCCGCAGGTAGGCAGACGAGCTCATCCGGTTCACAACCAGGCTGTACGGGCTAACCGCCTCCGACGGGTCGTATTGATGATGCGCCGCGTCGATGCGTTCGTAGGGAATCCCCCGCCGATCCAGCTCGGCAAACAGGGGCTTAAACCACTCCGGGTGTTCGTAATAAATACCAATGGGCTGGGCTACGCCTGTTTTTTGTTGACTACTCATGTTATTGGGGTGAAAAACTGTTCAATACCCCGGATTCTGCTCCAGATCGGGGTCGGCGGCAATATCGTTGAATGGAATGGGGAATAGCCACTTTCGCGCGTCAGTAATGCCCAGCATGGCCCCGGCGCGACTGGTACGGACCAGATCGAACCAGCGATGGGCTTCGAAAGCAAATTCAACACGCCGCTCGTCTTCGATCGCCAGCAACGCAGCCTCGGCCGTGGTAGCCGTCGCCGCTGGCACACCGGCCCGGCTGCGCACCGCATTCAGGTCGGTCAGCGCATCAGCCAGTTTACCCTGGCGCGCTCTGGCTTCCGCCCGGATCAGGTAGACTTCGGCGATACGGATAATGTAGGCCGGGTCGTCGCGCTGGGCTGCCCGGTTGTAGAGATTGCCGTACACAAAATCGGTCGAGCCAACCCGCACGGTAGCCAGCAGGGCGCCGCCGCGGTTGCCTCCGGCGCTGGCGTTGTTAGCGAGCGTTACGAGTTCTGGCGTGGGTTGCAGGGTATACTGCCCGCCCAGTGCACTCGGATACCAGTTGTTCCACTGGTTATTCTGGTCGGCAATGCTGTAGGTCAGTTCCAGCACCGATTCCGTACTCCCGAACGGCGCCGCCGAAAAGGCCCGGTATGGAGTAACTAAGCGGTAATTGGTGCTACCCAACACCTGCGTGGCGTAGGTTTCGGCTTCGGCCCACTGTTGGCGATACAGGTGTAACCGCGCCCGAAGCGCACGCGCCGTGTTTTTGGTAGCCCGGTTGCGGGTGGCGGCATCGGGCAGTAGCCGTTCGGCTTCGGTCAGGTCGGCCAGCACCTGATCATAGGTTTGTACCAGGGTACTGCGCCGGATACCCCGGCCGTCGGCCGCCGAACGGGTGGGCTTCAGCACCAGCGGCACGCCCCCCCAGCCCCGGGCCAGATCGAAATAAGCCAGCGACCGGATGAAATAGGCTTCACCCAGCAACTGGTTTTTCTCGGCAGTCGGCAGCAGTGGGTCGGTAAGGTCAGGCAGGGCCGCCAGCACGTTATTGGCCGAATTGATCGTTTGGTACAGTTGCGTCCAGGTGTCGGTGATAATGACGTTATCGGCACTCAGCGCATTCTGGTCGAGCTGGTTAAACTGGTTGAGCGTACCGTTGAAGCGGACGTTATCGCCGGGCAGATACCCCAGCACCGGGTAATTCAACTGGTAGTAATTCTGTACCTGGCTATACGTACCCAGCAGCGCCGCGCGGGCGCTACCGGCATCGGTAATGGCCCGATTATCGGGCAGTTGCTGGAACGGTTGCACGTCGAGGGTATTGCACGACGCCAATGCAACCAACAGGAAGAGGTAAGCAAATGCTTTCATGAACTAGCAGAAATAAGTTATAGGCCAATGGTCAAGCCGACCTGTAGTGTACGGGGTTGCGGCACGGTGGCCCAGTCGAAGTTTTTGGTATTGGCGACGCCGCTTTGTGAGTTCACTTCGGGATCGAGCCCCGAGTAAGGCGTCAGCGTGAAGAGGTTGGTCGCCTGCACATAAGCCCGCACCGACGCAAGCCCCAGCCGACTCACGACGGGCTGCGGCACGGTATAGCCCAGCGACAGCGTACGGAGCCGCACAAACGATCCGTCTTCGAGATAGCGGTCGCTCAGGTTCTGCACAATGCCCCCGTAGTTATTGTTGTTGGGGTTGGTAGTAAGGCGGGGAACGGTCGTCACGTCGCCGTCCCGCTGCCAGCGGTCAAGCTGCTCGGGGAAGTAGCCGATGTTCCGCTGTGTGCCGCCATGCACCAGAAAAAACCGGTTCATGTTCATGATTTTTGCGCCCTGCTCGAAATACAGGTTCAGCCCCAGATCAAACCCTTTGTAGGTGAGCGTATTGGTGAATCCGCCGAAGAAATTAGGCCAGGCGTTGCCCACCAATCGCCGGTCGGCCACGGTCAGCGCACCATCGCCGTTCACGTCCTGGTATTCGGCATCACCGGTTTGGGGATTCACCCGAGTCTGATGGTACAGCCAGAACGAATAGAGTGGTGCACCTTCTTCGAGCCGGAAAATATCGCGGGAGCCGGTGGTAATGGGGGCCGCGAGCGTTTCGATCCGGTTGATGTTGCGCGACAGGTTGAACGTGCTGCTCCACGTAAAATCAGCCCGGTTGAACCAGTTACCAGTCAGCAGGATTTCGACGCCCCGGTTGCTGACCGCCCCAAAATTCTGCACCACCGAGCTGTAGCCCAGCTTACGCGGTACAGGTACGTTCAACAGCAGGCCGTAGGTGTATTTGTCGTAGTAATTGAGTTCCACAAACAGGCGCCGTTTCAGCACCGCCACGTCCAGACCAACGTTCCACTGACGGGTCGTCTCCCAACTCAAGTCCGAATTGGCCAGTTGGAGCGGAGCCGTGCCGGGCAGATCGAGGTAGTTGGCCCCACCCTGCCAGAGCCCCAGCGAGGCAAAATCGCTAATGCCGGCCTGATTGCCGGTAAGCCCCCAGCTTGCCCGGAGTTTTAGCTCATCGAACGTGTTCAGGTCGCGCACAAACGACTCTTCGGATAACCGCCAGCCCAACCCGACCGATGGGAAATAACCCCACCGCCGCGACACCCCAAACCGGCTCGACGCATCGGCCCGTAGGCTGGCATCGAGCGAGTAGCGGTCACGGAAGCTATAATTGGCCTTACCAAAAAACGATAGTAATCCAGCCTGGGAGCGGGTTGAGGAACCCGTTTGTGTAGCCGAAGAAGCAATCGTTTGCAGATCATTTGACGGAAACTGCTGCCCGCTAAGCGTGGTCCGCTGGAAGGTGTTTTGCTGAATCGTGTTGCCCAGCAGCACCTGCACCGAATGCCGGTCGGCGAAGGTCTGGCGATAAGTCAGCACCTGTTCGTTCAGCAACGTAATATCGCGCGACAAAAACGACGTGGCCGTACCGCGCGGTTGCCCGGCCAGCAGCAGCGTGTTATTGTAGTTGTTCTCATACATGTCGTTGAAGTCGATGCTCCAGCTACTCCGCAAGCTGAGCGTCGGCAACAGGTCATAGACCCCAAACACGTTACTGATAATGCGCGATCCGACGGCGTTGTTGTTCAGGTTTTGAATCAGCGCCAGGTGGTTGTCGAAGTTACCATATTTGGCATACGACCCGTCGGTATTGAAAACGGGCAGGTTTGAGCGCGGATACAGCGCCGAGTTAATCACGCCCGCCGGGTTGTTGTCGTTACTGCTCACATTCCGGATCGTTCGGGCCAGAGCGGTGCTGGTACCCAGCCGGAACCGGTCATTCACGCGGTTGTCTACATTGACCCGAAGGCTATACCGCTCGAAGTTGGACGGCCGCACAATCGACTCCTGCCGGAAGTAACCCCCGCCCACATAAAACTGGGTTTTGTCGTTGCCACCCGACGCCGAAAGCTCGTAATTGCTCGTGCGGGCCGTGCGAAACAGGTCGCTGATCCGGTCGTAGGTGGGTTGTTCTTCGGGCAGGCCCAGCCCCCCGCTGGCCACCGACCGATAGGGTACCTGAGCGGAGCTGCCACCGTCGTTGATAAAGCGCTCGTTTTCCAGTTGGGCCAGTTGGGGGCCGTTGACCAGCGAAAACACTTTCGCCGCCCGCGACCAACCCTGATAGGTATCGAAGGTGAGCCGCGTCTTACCCGCTTTGCCCCGTTTTGTCGTGATGAGCACCACGCCGTTGGCCCCGCGTGAGCCATAAATAGCCGTTGCATTGGCATCTTTCAGAATCTCGATGCTCTCGATATCGGCGGGGTTCAGATCGGCGACCGGGTTGGAAGGCACCTGATTCCCCAGCCCGGTCGCTACCAGATTGGTGTTGTTGATGAACACCCCATCCACCACATACAGGGGGTCGTTACCCGCGTTGACCGAGTTGGTACCACGTACCCGAATAAAGATGCCGCCCCCAGGTACGCCCGAATTGGCCTGCACCTGCACGCCCGACGCTCGCCCTTGCAGCAATTGGTCGGGGCTAGCCACGGGAATGGTTTTGAGATCGGCCCCTTTTACCGTTGAGATGGCGCTGGTCAGCGACTTTCGGCTTTGCTCGCCATACCCCGTAATGACCACCTCGGAGAGCTGCCGCACGTCGGGCTGCAAGGTAAGAGTCAGCGTCGCCCCTACGGGGTTGATCTCCTGGGTAACGTACCCAATAGCGCTGACAATTAGGGTTGGATTCGTACCGGATAACGTGAGAACAAACCGCCCTTCGGCATTTGTCGTCGTTCCCTGATTGGTGCCTTTGAGGGCAATGGTCACACCGGGTAAAGTTTCCCCGTCGGCCGTTTGTACGATGCCCGAAACCGTCGCGGTCTGTGCCAGCAAACCGCGACTCAGTAGCAGTAAAACCACTACCAGTTGATAAAACTTGTGCATTCTTTTGTGTTGGTTACGTGAAAAATGAGCGACCCGACGAATCGGTGGCCCGACGGATCGGTGGCCAGCCCCTTGCTTAGTACCCGCCAACATGGTTGCCGCCCTGTTGGCTGGTATCGACGCCACCCGGCCCTTTGCCGAAGACCAGATGGAGGTAATTGTTTCTACCGCTAATGAGCAGGTAGTTTATTTACCGCCATGAGCGGTTTCTGTTGCCAACGGCTCGTTCCGAAGCAGCTTGTCAATCGTCTGGTTGAACTCCGCCACGTATTCGTCGTAATACGTACCTGTAGCCGGACCGGTGTAGCCCGTATGGATCTGCGCAACATTTCCCTGCCGATCCAGAATGATGGTCGTGGGGAAGGCCAGCACTTTGTTGAGGGCAGGCAGGGCGTCAGACGCTATTTTCTTGTCGGCAAGGCCCGAGAACAGAATGTCATACTGCACGTCGTAGCGGTTGATGAGCCGGGACAGGGCCGTTTTGGCGAAAGCCAGGTCATTTTTGCGCTCGAACGCCAGCCCGATCACTTCGACGCCCCGTTGCCGGTTGGCTTTGTACCAGGGAGCCAGAAAGGCGGTTTCATCGATGCAGTTGGGGCACCAGCTCCCTAAAATCGTCACAATGACCACTTTATCCTTGTATTTGGCGTCGGTCAGCGACACCGGTTTTCCGTTCAGATCCGGGAAAGTAAAGTCCAGTTTCTTGTAGCCGGGCTTCAGGTACGTCAGGCTGTAGAGGTCGGGCAGCTTGGCCGCGGCATTCTTAACCCCTGTTGCCGGAGAGGCGCCCCGCACGTACCGAAACTCGCCTGTCAGTTTGCCATCCGAGCCGATCTCGCCCTGAAAAACGGCCGGCGACGCCCCCGAAAACGCAGACAAGGCAAACCGATTCCCCGTTACATGTCCGTCGAGGTAGCGATAGTCGCCCGTGGTTGTCAGGATAGTACCCGTTACGCGGCTCCCCTGTTGCGAGAATACCCCGACTGTCTGGTTAACGTCGGCCGGATTACCCGCCGACCGCTGAATCCCAATCTCCCATTTGCCAGCCAGGCTAACCGTGGGGGCCGCCCCCTGCTCATAGCGGTCGGTACGACCAAACTCGGCGGTGACCGGAATCGGTTGCCCCGCCCCGGCCCGGTAAATCCCCGTTAGGCGTTTACCCTCCCGTTTGAAGCGGAGTGTCGCGTCGTAGAGCGGAATGGCAATAAACACCGAGTCACCCTGTTGTTGAATACCCGGCAGTGCTTCCCGCTCACCCGCGTTGAGCAGGTAGGCCGTCGTGCCTTTTACCGCAAAGTTGAATGGCACCTTGCCGGAAGCCGTTTGGAATTCGCCCCGATACGGGCCATCCGGCAGCGGAGCAACCGACTGCGCTGATACCCCGGACGAGACCCCGATCAGGCCAGCCAACAACAGACTTGTCGGCCGAAAACGCGTTGATTTAGTATACATAGCAGATTGTATTTGTAGATTTTAATGAAAGACTGATTCAGACTCGGTGAACAGGGTGTGGCGCTAGGCTAGCCGGGGTGTGCCGTAGAGAAAAGTGAAATAGTAGCGCCGAATGGTGGTCTGGTATACCCACCACGACAGGCCCCCGATGTAGGCCAGTACGATCAGCATTTGAACGCCCGATGCCGCGTAGATCAGCCCCCAGAGCACCAGCAGCCGAGCCAGTTCCAGGTTTAGTACCCACCGCCTTTGTTCCAGCAGCGCACCCATATTGACAAGGGTGAAGAGAATAAACAGTGCCGTCAGGGCCTGTACCCAGCCGGGTATGTGCTGTTCGAAGAGCAAAAACACAAACAGAATGAGCAGTACCCCAACCAACTGCCCCAATACATACCCCCTGAACCGCCCCTGATTAGCTACAACGGTCGATCGTTGTAGCAGCCGTGCTTCCAGCTCGGCCCGAATGCCTGCATCTACCCTGTCGGGGCGGCCGAAGAGCAGCTTCAGTTTAGCCCCGATACCCGGCGTCCGCCAGACCGCTACCAGTAGTTCAAGCAAAAAATGAAATTGCTGCCACAGAAAGCTATGGCTTTTCAGCTGCTTGGTGAGGCCATAAGTAGCTTCTTCGGTTTCCTCGGCAAACGTGCCAAAGAGTTTGTCCCAGATGATGAGCACATCGCCGTAGTTTTTGTCGAGATACTGTGGGTTGTTGGCGTGGTGTACCCGATGGTGTGAGGGCGTAACCAGCACATATTCGAGCCAGCCCAACTTGCCGACGGTGCGGGTATGCAGGAAGAACGGATACAGACCGTGCACCAGCAAGATCGTGGCGATCATGCCCGCCGGAAAACCAAGAATGGGCAGGACACTCCAAAAGCCGGTACGAACAATGGCCTGGAAAACCGTAATGCGGGCCGAGACGGTAAAGTTGAAATCTTCGCTCTGATGATGCACGACATGAGCCGCCCAGAACAAATTGACCTGATGCCCAAGGCGATGATACCAGTACCAGACAAAATCCGTAACAATGAGCAGGGCAACCCAGCTCCAGACGGTAGGCCGAATATCGAACAGGGCCAGTTGCTGATGCAGGTAGTCGTAGAAGACATAACTAAGCCCCGCCGCAAACACATCCAGCAACCGCTCGGCAATGCCGGTGCTTAGGTTGGCAATGGTTTCGTTAAAGTGGAAGTAAGTTTTCCCCTGCCGTTTGGTCAGCCAGTATTCCAGCCCGATCAGTGCTAGAAAAAAAGGGATGGCGTAGGCGAGCCAGTTCGTATCCATAGTCGAGTCAGAAAAACGATACCCGGTGTACTAGTCCCTGTTGTAGATAGACTATTAGTACTTATACTCTATTGATTTAGTAGGTTTTGCAAAGTAAGCGAAGCCTCAGTTGGAATTCAACTTCCCGCTGTCAGATTTGTGCGTGGCTGATGTTATTCAGGAATTGACCCATTTATTGGCGGTTGCGACTTGCCCGCTCTACGCCACCGCCGCAACGGCGCCAGCAGATTGTCAATAGTCAGCACGCCAAACAGCACATGGGCGTGGTCGAATTCCTTCCCAGAGTTGCGTTGCTGAATCTGATTGATGTAGCCTATACTGGCGCGCACGCTTTTGGAAAGCCCATACGTAATCCCCCCGTACAGACGATTTTGGTCGAAGATGTTCGGGTTGGCCCGCACCGCTTCACCAAATTGAAGAAACAACTCATCGGATACCGATACGGTAAATCCATACTTCACCCAGTTAGCCCGGATAGGTACGTCAAGGCGCGCCTGATAACGTACCCGCCAGTTGGGCAGAAACAGCCCATTGTTTGCCAGATCACGCCACCGTCGTTCCAGACTGTAGCGATTGGTATAGCTAAACCGGCGAAACCGCTGTTCCTGATCGAGCCGGAGAGCGATCCGCCACTCCCGAATTGGCTGACGCTCTGCCTCGCTCGGATCGGCAATCAGCAGCCAGCTTTTGAAATACCCCACCGGCGACAAACCGACCCGCAGCGTAGGACGTATCGAGTAGGTCAGCCAGGGCCAATAGCTGACAAACTGCGGAGCCGTAAAGGCATTCAGACTGCCGACCTCCCGGTTCTGCAACCGTCCCTGAATGTACAGTTCCCAACGCAGCCTGCTGTTGATGGTGTCGGTCAGGGCCAACCGCCCCCAAACGACATTATGCTGATAATGCGCCTGCCCGAATACGTTTACGCTCAGGCATAGCCCTACCAGCCACAGGCTACCAAAGCGGGCCAGCGCACTGACGTATACCATCGTCTATTCAAAAAGTCTGTTTTGCTCCGTCCCGGCAGGCGGGCCCAACGTACCCAGCCTTGGCTAGTTCAGGTACGTTAGGCCCGCCAATCGTCGGGATCAGCAGCTGAGGGGTTAGAACGAGTAGCGCAGCGTTATGCCGTAGGTACGTGGGTCGCCCAACACGGCACCGTACTGCCCGGCGTTACCCGGCGCCGGCAACAGCTGCTCGAAATAATTCTGATTCAGTAGGTTACGGCTCCACAAAAATACAGAGGTGCCGTTAGACGCCCGGAAACCAACACGGGCGTTCACCAGCGCATAGCCGTCGATATTGAGGTACTGCGAGGGCGATGGGCTCGACGAAAACGATGAGCGGTAATAGGTGTCGGCCGCCAGGAAATACCGTCCTTCCTGCGACAGGAATTTACCGTTTCCACTCACTTCGCCACCCAGCGAACCAGCCCACTTCGATACACCCGGCAGTGCCCCGCCCGACACATCCTTGAAGGCCTGCGCAGCCCCCGTTTCTTCGAGCGGCACCGGCGCATTCTTGAACGATACGTACTTGGCATCGGTATAGGCCAACGCGCCATAGAGTGAGAAGGCGTTGCTAACCCGCAGGTTACCATCCAGTTCGACACCCCATACCCGCACCTTTTCTGCATTGGCCAGGTAGCCCCGGTTTACGCCGGGTTCGGGTGTTTGCACCTGGGTCTGGTAGTCTTTGATATCGCTGTTATGCACCACCAGATTCAGCACCGAGTTGGGCGAGGGTTTGGTTTTTATACCCGCTTCGTAGTGCGTTACAAATTCGGGATTCACCCGGGCGAGGTCGGTCAATACCTGACCGTTTGCCGTAGGTAGCCCGCCGATGTTGATACCGATAGGCTTGTAGCTCGTCGAGTACGTAGCGAAGGCATTGAACCGCTCACTCGCTCTGTATTGCAGCGTCAACTGGCCCGAAAAGTTGGTTTCGTCTACGTTTGCATCGAACGCCTGATTGGTGTAAACGGCATTTTTGAGCGCTAGCAGCGCGGGGTCAGTCGTTTGCAGGCCACCGTAGGTCTCCCGCTTATAATTGGCAATTTTCTTGTCGTAATTGTAGCGAATGCCGGGCAGCACGTGGAGCTTCTCGGTAATGGCCCAGTCGGCCTGCGCAAACAGGGCGGCACTAGTGCTACGAATGCGGTTGGTGGTGCGGATCCCGAAGTTGTCGAACAGGCCGGGCGTTTTCCAGAGCGCACTGGTTGAGCTTTGGGCAAACCGCCATTGAGCTGAGCCCGCTTCTTCGGTCTGTACGGGATCCGACTGTAAATCCTGGTAGAGGTAAAAGGCCCCCACTACCCCGCTCACGCGCGAGGAGATGTTGCCAGCGTAGCGAATCTCCTGCGAATACTGGTCGTGCTTGGAATTACCCGCCGAAATTGTGAACACCGGCAGCCCGATGTAATCCCGGTCGTTGAGCGGATCCCAGGTCCAGTACCGCCAGGCTGAGGTTGAGGTCAGGGTGCCCTCACCCAGCTTAATATCGGCATTCAGCGACACCCCACCCAACTTGTTACCCGCCCGCGATGGTGTATCCTGATCGGTAATCCGGTCGAACGGGTTGGTCGAGGGTAATTTATAGCCCAGATCGGCGATGATCGCATTGAACTGACGATAGGCTGGCCGCTGCGTAGGCACCACCCCGGCGTAGATGACGGAGTAACCAATGGGTTTCTGGTCGGTCATGTCGCCCGCCAGCGTCAGCTTTACATTGTCGCTGGGTGTATAGAGCAGTTGCCCCCGAATACCGAGGTTATTGAGCGTGTTGAGCGGTTGCTGGGTACGTACATTGTAGATCAGACCATTACGCTGGGTGCCGGAAAACGACACGCGGGCGGCCAGCTTGTCGGTCAACGGGCCGGTAACGGAGGCCTTGGCCTGTATGTAGTTATAATTACCGTAGCTAACCTCAAACGTGGCCCCCGGCACAAAACTGGCGGGCCGGGTGGTGATGTTAAAGGCACCGGCGGTTGTGTTTTTGCCAAACAACGTACCCTGCGGCCCACGCAATACCTCGATCCGATCGATGTCGACAAAATCGAGGGCAGTAGCGGCCGGACGAGCGTAGTAAACCCCGTCGACGTAGAATCCCACACCGGGGTCGATCCCGTCGTTGGTGAGCCCGAAGGTGGAGCCAAGGCCCCGGATGTTAAGTGTTGTATTGCGGGCATTCGACGCATACAGCTGCACCGAAGGCACTATTTCTTTTAGCCGGTTGACGTTGAACGCCCCGGCATCTTCGATCAGCGGCCCCCGCACGACCGAAATCGGAATGGGTACGTTCTGGGCGGATTCCTGCCGACGACGAGAGGTGATTACCACGTCTTCCAGTTGATTGGTGCCTTCTTCCAGCCTGATTTCGACGTTGTTATCGCTGATGACGATGTCGGTCGTTTTGTAGCCGACAAAGGAAACCGTGACGGTGAAGGGCAGCTTCTGGCCGGTAACGAGAGTGAAACGCCCGTCTTCTTTGGCTGGCGAGCCGTTTGTGGTACCCTTGATGGTTATGGTTGCGCCAACCAGTGGGCGCTCGGTGCGGGCATCGATAACCCGCCCCGACACAGTTGCATTAATGATTGGTGTATTCTGAGCCGCTGACCAGAGTGGTAGCAGCAAGATGGAGCTTACCAGAAGCGCCGTAAAGTTCAGTTTCATGAAAAATGGTAAAAACTTGTGAAAACGTGAAGAAATAGTGTGGTGGCAGCCCACGGTTTGTTGTCCAGATCACCCAAAACGGGCCGTGTTGCCGGACGTCTATCAGGAAAAACCTATAGATGGTTGCTGGGTGGTGCGCCGCTTGTGGTGGTCATGTGCCGCCCCGTTATGGCGGCTAGTTTCAGTGTCATGCAGGTTGTCGTTTTGGCCAGTTGAGTAGCCCGATGTGTATTCATTTTGATAAGTACCAATAGTCCCGGTTGTAGATAGACTATTAGTACTTATAGTCTATTGATTTAATAGGATTTTCAAAGAAAGTAGTAGATTGCACTCGTTTCCAAATTCTGAGCACTTTTTTTTTAGCTGACTATGATTTCGAAGCGGGCTAAGTATGCCTTGAAGGCATTGGTAAAACTGGCCGAGCAATATGGCAAAGGCTCGGTGCAGATCAGTTGGTTAGCTACCCAGGGCGACATCCCCCAGCGCTTTCTGGAGACCATTTTACTCGACCTCCGTAACCACGGATTACTGCAAAGTCAGAAAGGGAAATTAGGTGGGTATATGTTGCGGATCGATCCGGAAAAAATCAATCTGGCACAGGTGCTGCGCATCATCGATGGGCCGATTGCCCCCACCCCCTGCGTGTCGAAACACTTCTACGTACGCTGCGACGACTGCGTCGATGAAGAAACATGTAGGCTCCGGCCGATCATGGAACGGGTACGCGATGCCAATCTGGCGGTTTACGAAAACGTCAGCCTGCGCGAGCTAACAGAGACTGAGCACCTCTAAGCGTATACCCTAGCCTTCCTCTTTTTCAGAATTCTTTCCTTAAAATTTGGAAGTGCCGGTATCAGTATACTTTCTTTGTAAAGTCTACAATATCAATAGATTATAAGTACTATTAGTCTATCTACACGAGGGATTAATGGTCTATTCGAGGTTAAAGCCCTTTCTTAATCCCAGCAGCTTGTTGGGCGTAGGCGAGATTTCGGCATCGTCGAGGGCACTAAACACAACACAGAATATGACAACATGCACCAAACGAAATGCACGAAATCAGCTGGCCAGCCAACGTACCTGAACTAGTCTGAACGAACAGCAATAACGTACCCAGGGCCGATTAACCACTGCGGTACACACGATTTTCTCGCAGGCGACAATCCCGATTTGGCCATCTGTTATGCGAGTTGATTCCATCCTTTCTGGCGGCAACCAGACGGGATGACATAAAAAAGCCGAAACGGCGGCAACCGTTCCGGCTGGTACTAAACAAGGGCCTGGCAGCCCTCATTTTTCACGTAACCACTACAAAATAATGACAAAAGGTATATTCCTGCTGGGATTAAGCCTATTTATTTCGTTTATAGCTCAGGCTCAGCCCAATGGACCTGTCATTAATGCGACCGTTTCGGGTCGTATTACCGATGAGCGAACAAAAGAACCCCTGATCGGCGCCACGGTGGTCATTAAAGGAACCACCAACGGGGGCACGACAGACGTCGACGGTCGTTTTAATCTACGAACCGGCCAAAAGCTTCCTTTCACGCTGGTAATCAGCTTCATTGGCTATGAACCAAAAGAAGTAGTTGCTGAAACAAGCACGATTCAGGTCAGCCTCACCACCGACTCCAAACAGCTCAGCGAAGTTTTGGTGGTGGGCTACGGCACCATGGAGCGAAAAAACCTGATCGGCTCCATCACCAAAATTGACCCCGCCGAAACGAAGAACATTCCCGTTGGCAGTTTTGATCAACAATTGCAGGGTAAGGTGCCGGGCGTGCAGATCTCCTCCGCCACGGGCGTGCCGGGCGAGCGGACCAACATCCGGGTACGTGGCGCCACCTCCATCAACGGCAGCAACGATCCGCTCTATGTGGTAGACGGGGTGTTTATTAACGGCAATAGCCTTCAGACAATCGGTACGGGCGGCAAAGCAACCTCCCCCATCGCCGACATCAACCCTTCCGACATCGAAAGTGTCGAGGTGCTGAAAGACGCCGAAGCCACGGCGCTATACGGGTCGCGGGGCGCCAACGGGGTGATCCTGATCACGACCAAACGGGGGGCTTTCGGCCAGAAGCCCACCATCCGGTTCGATGCCTCGGCGGGGGCTGCTAAAGCCCAGAAGCTGTGGGACCTCACCACCGGCCCCGAACACGCCACGCTGGTCAACGAATGGTGGATCAACACGGGAAAAGATGATCCTTCGCTCAACCGCACATTCGCCAATCGCCCATTCCGGCCCGTAGCCGAAGGGGGACGCGGCCTGCCCGAAGAGCAACAGACCTACGATCGGCTGAGCGAGCTGTTCCGCACGGCCCAACTGCGCAACTACGATCTGTCGCTGAGCGGCGGTACCCAGACGACCAAGTATTACATCGGGGCGGGCTACAACAGCCAGGAGGCCATCATCCGCCCGGTCGATTTTAGCCGCGCCAGTTTCAAAGTCAATCTCGACCAGCAGGTGAGCGATAAGGTGCAGGTAGGCGTCAGCAACACCTTTACCCGCACGTACCGCAATCAGGCCCGTGCCGGTGATGGCCCCGCCGGTGGGCTGCTTCAGGCCGCGCTTCATACGCCAACGTACCTGTCGCCCGTCAATGAGCAGGGTGTGCTGGTTGGCCGCGCTGGCTTCGATAACCTGACCCTGCTGCTCGACAACTACAACGTCAACACGACCAGCCTGCGCTATATCGGCAACCTGTACGCCGATGCCCAGCTCCTACCGAGTAATTCGACGGCCAGTCTGAAGTTTCGTACCAGTTGGGGTATCGATTACAACAACTACAACGAATCGGAATACTGGAATTCGCTCCTGATCGCGGGCAGCCCGAATGGCCTGGCAACGTCGAGCGTCAGCCAGTATACGACCTGGCTCAACGAACAAACGCTTACGTACCGGCAGCGGATCGGGGCCCGTCATTCATTCGGCGTGCTGGTCGGCAATACGCTGCAAAGCGACGTGCTGACCCGTACCTACGCGGAAGGGCGTGGCTTCGCCAATAACAGCTTCACCCAGATTTCGTCGGCGGCTACCACGGCAGCGTCGCAGAACTGGAGCAAGAGCACGCTGGCGTCGTTCTTCGGCAAAGTCGACTACAATTACGCCGGGCGCTACCTGATCGACGCCAGCCTGCGGGCCGATGGCAGCAGCCGATTCGGTGCGTCGCGCAAGTGGGGCTACTTCCCCTCCGTGGGGGTTGCCTGGCGGGCCAAGCAGGAAGCCTTTCTGCAACAGATCGGCTTTCTCAGCGAGTTAAAAATTAGGGGTAGCTGGGGGGTGACGGGCAACCAGAACGGCATCGGCAACTTTGCCGCGCAGGGTCTCTGGACGGGTGGCGCCGGCTACCAAGGTAGCGCCGGTATTGCGCCTCAACAACTCGGCAACCCGGATTTGCAGTGGGAACGTACCCGGCAGTTCAGCGCGGGCGCCGACATCGGCCTGTTCAACGACCGCATCCGGCTGGAGCTGAACCTGTATGACAAATACACCACCAATGGCCTGATTCAATTGGCCTTGCCGGGCACCACGGGCTTCAGCCAGTACTGGAGCAATGCCGCCGAAATCAGCAACCGGGGGTTTGAGTTTGCCATCAGCACGACAAATATTCAACGGGGCGGCCTCACCTGGACCACCAGCCTGAACCTGGCGCGCAACGTCAACAACATCGAGAAACTGGCCAATCCGCTCCGCTATGGCAGCCGGGAGCTGATTCTGCAACAGCAGGGCTCGCCCCTCTATTCGTTTTGGGTCTATAAGCAGCTCTACGTCGATCCGCAGACGGGCAACGCGGTGTATGAAGATGTCAATAAGGATGGCAAGATCACCGTCGATGACCGGCAGATTGTAGGGAGCATATGGCCCAAACTGTTCGGCGGGCTGACCAACAACGTCACTTACCGGGGTTTCGACCTGAACCTCTTCTTCGCCTTTCAGTACGGCAATTCCATCTATAACCACAACCGGTTCTTCGGCGAAGGGGGTGGCGCCCGCGATGCCGCCCGCATCATTTTCGCCTCGAATCTGGCCCGCTGGCAGAAGCCCGGCGATATCACCGACGTACCCCGCCCCGACGGTATCAATGTTAATAACTACCGCGACGGCGGCAGCCGCTGGCTCGAAGACGGTTCCTTCCTGCGGCTGCGATCACTGACCGTTGGTTACACCCTCCCCACCACCTTCACGCAGAAGGTAGGGATACAGAACCTGCGCGTCTATGCCGTAGGCACCAACCTGTGGTTGCTCACGAAATACACCGGACTCGATCCCGAATCGAGCGCCAGCAGCGACCCCAACGCCCAGGGTATCGACCTCGGCACGCCCCCGCAGCCCGTTGGTATTCAGGGCGGTATCAGTCTGACGTTTTAAAACCGCCCCAATACCCCCCGCCCTAAAGGGAGCCTTGCTTGCGCTGGATTACACTGACGCAAAGCTGGAAGCGCAAGCAAGGCTCCCTTTAGGGCGGGGGGTACAGAGGAAAATCCACTTATTCCGATGAAATTAAGTCAAATCACTTGTGCACTTGTGCTTCTTGCCCTCAGCAGTTGCACCAACTTCCTGGACGTCAAACCCCTCGAATCGATTGCGGATACCCAGACTATCACCGACCAGAACTCGGCGCTGACCGCACTCCGGGGCGTTTACAGTTCTCTCGGTAGCGGCGACTATTATGGCACCAGCTTCCAGTCCATCGGCTATTTGTCGGGCGACAATATTCAGTGGACGGGGTCGCAGTCGCAGGTACAGGAGTTTATCAACAAGCGCGTCAACGCCGATAATTCGACGATCAGCGCCGCCTGGATCGCCATTTACCGGACCATCAACCGGGCCAATAACGTGCTGGCTAAAGTACCCGCTGTCACCGACCCTGCGCTGACAACGGCCCTGAAAAACCAGTACCTCGGCGAGGCTTACGCCATCCGGGCGCTGGCGTATTTTGATCTGGCCCGCACCTTCGGCGGGGTACCGCTGATCACAAACCCGACGATTCTCCCAACGGATAATCTGGGCATAAAGCGCAGCACCGTGGCCGAGACCTACGCGCAGGTAATCAAAGACCTCGACGCGGCCGAGCCCCTGCTGCCCACTACCACCGACCGTTACCGCGTAACACGCAAAACGGCCTATGCCCTCAAAGCGCGCTACTACCTCTACCAGCAGGACTGGGCCAAAGCCGAAGATTTTGCCGGGCGGCTCATTACCGATGCGACGAATTACCGCCTGCTAAAACCCTACGGTGCCTTTTTCCTGGCCGATGCCCGAGGCACGGCCGAATCGGTCTGGGAGATCTTTTACAACGGCACGACGGAGGTAAACAGCCACCGGGGGCAGTGGCAGCCGCAAACCAACGGCGGCACCCGGCAGTGGGCACCCAATGACGCCCTCGTGGCCCTGCTGAATGACCCGGCTGTAGGCGGTAATCGCTCGGTGCTGGTGGCCAAAGACAACCAGAACCGCTGGTACGGTACGCTCTATTACCGAAACCCGGCCTCCGACCCGTCCTACATCTTCCGTATTGCCGAAGCGTACCTGATCCGGGCCGAAGCCCGCGCACAACAGGGCAAAACGACCGACGCCCTCACGGACCTGAACGCCGTTCGGGATCGGGCCGGGCTTACCGCGCTCACCAGCACCACCACGGCTACCAAGGACGCCCTGCTGCTGGCGATTGAAAATGAACGCCGCGTCGAGTTTGCGCTGGAACCCCACCGCTGGTTCGACGTCGTCAGGACGGGCCGCGCCGGCGCTGTCTTCGGCCTGACCGACGTTAACCGTTACATCCTGCCCATTCCGGTTCAGCAACTGCTGTCGGATAAGGTATTAACCCAAAATCCTGGCTACTAAACAACGCACGATCATGCCAAAACGAATCAGCGACACAATGGCCGATGAATGGGCTTATAACGAGCCACACCCTGCCTGGGAAGCCCGAACGGCCGCGCCACGGCTCCAGCCCGGTAAACGGAACGTACCTGAGACAACGCTCTTCCGGTTCATATTGCTCTATGTGGGGATCCAACTCCTGCCGATCGATGCCACGTTCATCAGGAACCTGTTCAGACTCGGCGATCAGGGGCCTTTCAATTACACCAGTTACCTGTTCGATCTGTCGAAATACGCGCCGCATTTTTTCGGCCCGACGCCTTCGTTTACAGATTGGGGCGCAATAGCCCTATTGGCGCTGGCAGGTACGTTCCTTTGGAATGCCAGCAGCCGCAACCACCAGTTCGACAACCAGGTATATGCCTGGCTGCGCGTGGCGGTGCGGTATCGGCTGGCGCTGGCCGTGCTGGCTTACGGATTCATCAAGCTGTTCCCGATTCAGGCTCCGCTACCCTCGTTGAGCAACCTCAACACAGCCTACGGCGATCATTCAGCCTGGAAACTGTTTTCGCTTTCGCTGGGTATCGTGCCCGGCTATGAATCGTTTCTCGGATCGGTAGAAGTGCTGGGTGGCCTGCTGCTGCTGAACCGCAAAACGACCGTTATCGGCACCCTGATTCTGCTGCCGTTTTTGGGCAATGTCTTCTTTTCTAACCTCGCCTACGAAGGCGGCGAATACGTTTACAGTGGCCTGCTGCTCACGTTCGGGCTGTTCCTATTTGGCCACGATGCCGTTCGGTTATTCCGGCTGGTGTCGCTCGAAGCGCCCGCACAACCCAACCGGCTGACACTCGCCCTCACACAGTCCCAACAAACCGCCCGGCTGGTGCTGAAAGGTGTTTTTCTGGTGCTGGTAGTCGGTTTATATGGCTTCACCACGGCCCGCAGCGGGCAGCTTCGGTTGCCTCAGACACCGGGTCTACCGGGTGCAGCCGGGCTATACCGGGTCGATACGTTCACCACCGACGGGCAACCTATCCCCTACTCGAAAACCCACCCGACCCGCTGGCAGGACGTGGTGTTTGAAACCTGGAATACGCTGAGCATCCGCTCCAATCAGCCAGTTGCGTTGCAGGAAGCCAATACCGAAGAACTCCCAACCAGCGATGCGCAACGCGACTACGAACGGGCGGGCTCGCAGGGTCGGCATTACTACCGTTACACCACCGGGCAAACCCAGCCGGGCAACCAGACGACGCTGACGCTGACAGGACCCAATCAGGCCGATGCGCTGCTGGTGGGCAACGTCACGATTTCGCGGCCCACCGAGGGCACCCTCCTGCTGTCGGGCACCGATGCAAAGGGGCATGCCATTGAAGCCAAACTGACCAAAGTGACCAAAAAATACCTGTTGCAGGAAGCCGCCAAAGCGGGTCGGCGCGGGGCTCTCACCCTCTAATCCACGTGTTTATGGCTACGTACAACCTTATTCCCGAACAAATCGAATTGGGCAAACGGCCCGCCGACGCGCCAACGTACCCAACGACGGCTGCCCCCCGCGAAGTCATCACGCAACGGCGCTGGACTAACACCCAGAACGTGCTCTTCCGCATCGCCTTTGTATTTTTTGTCGCCATGTCGTTGCCCAACGACTGGAGCTGGTATAAAAACGTGCTGTCGCTCAACTGGCTGCATTTGCACTACCGCGACCTTTACGACGTGGCCCGTTTTGGCTCCGGTCTCAATCTGTTTGGCAACCGGCTGTTCGGCTCTACGCTCAACGGTTACGCCACCTGGCTGATCACGCTGGCCTTTGCCATCGTAGCCGGTGGTGTCTGGACGGCGGTGGTAACCTGGCGAAAACGCGACGTGCTGAACTACGAATGGCTCTATTACTGGCTGCGGGTGGTGGTGCGCTACCGGGCGGGTATCGGCATCATCGGTTTTGGGTTTACCAAGCTCATGCCCACCCAGTTGCCCTATCCGTCGCTGGGTGTTCTCAACACTGACTTCGGCGACCTCACCGCCCAGAAAATCTACTGGCTAAGCATCGGCATTGTCCCCTGGTACGAGGTCTTCACGGGTGTGGTCGAAGTGGCAGCGGGAGCGCTGCTGTTTTTCCGGGCCACCACGTTCTGGGGTGCCGTGCTGCTTTGTGGTGCGCTCGCCGACATCGTGTATGTCAATCTCGCCTACGACGGAGGCGTGCACGTCTACAGTTCGTACTTCGTGCTGCTCAGCGCGTTTTTGCTGATTTATTACGTAAAAGACCTGTACAAACTGCTCATCGAGGAGCGGCTCACGGTACCCGCTTACTTCGCTCCCGTCTTTACCGGTTGGCAGCAATACGTGCGCGTCGGGTTGAAAACGGCCACAATCGGTATCTTCCTGGGCCTGCTTTTCTGGCTGCAATGGGTCAACTTCCGCTATGACCCCTACAAACAACCCGCCCAGAAGGGCCTGAAAGAACTGCGCGGCAACTATGCCGTGAGCGAGTTTAAACTCAACGGTCAGGCCTTGCCCGAATCGGCCACCGACACGACGCGCTGGCAGCAGGCGACCTTTGAAAACTGGACCACGCTGACCTTCAAAACGGCCAAACCTGTTGAACTCGACCTTTCCAACGGCGGCGGCGCGCCCATGCGCGACATCAATCGGACGTTTGAGCTGACGGGCGTAGCCGGTGGACAGCGCGTATTCTATTACGAGGCCGATACGGTGCATCACGTGCTGTACTTGCAGGATAAAAACCGGGGCGCCCGCAATGCCGAACGCGGCCCGCAGGAAAACCGGGAGTTTCTGGTCAACAACCGCGACCTCGGTGGGCAGGGAGCGCGCCCGGCCGGCCCCAACGAACCGTCGGCGAAAGCAGACAAAGCCACAGCCACGCGGGACTCACTGGAAGCGATTGCCTTCATTCCTAAAGACGTACAGGCCCTTATTGGCCCCGAAGATCCGAAGATTGACCCCATCGCTCGCTCGACGCGCCGGACCAAAGGCATCAAGGCCGAAAGCAAACCGACCAAACGCAACCGGATGGTGCTGGCCTACACCGTTCAGGATGGCGGCAACCGGGTTATTCTGCGGGGGTTAAACGAGCGTAGGGATTCGATCTACGTCGTGCTGGATCGTTACAAACGGAACTACGCCCTGTCGGAAAGCACACTTAAAGCTGGCCTCTATGAGTAAAGCGGTCTGGCTATCGACCACACTGACGCTGGGCTTGTGCGGCTGGATAACACCGCCACACAAGCCCAGCCACCTGGCTCAGGTACGTTTGGTAACCGACTCACTTCCCGCCCGATTCGGTTTTGGTAAACCCGCTTCATCAACACACATCGCTCAGCTCAGCACGGCCATTCGGCCCGACGGGCAGGGTTTACCAGCCGGATCGGGTACGGCGACCACCGGGGCTACGTTGTTTGCGGCCAAATGCGCCGCCTGCCACGGCCCCGGTGGTGTGGGCGGGCCGAACGGTTCGCTGGTGACCACCAACTCTACCGCAGGTAAACGCCCCGAAAAAACCATCGGCAACTACTGGCCTTACGCCACCACCGTCTTCGATTACATCCGGCGGGCCATGCCGTTCAATCAACCCGGCTCACTGACCGATAAGGAGGTCTACGCGCTAACGGCCTATCTGCTGCATGCCAACGGATTGATTGACGAAAAAACCGAATTGAACGCCCGCACTTTACCGACCGTAACGATGCCCGCCCAACCCCGCTTCGTTCCCGACGATCGGCGGGGCGGGCCCGAGATTCACTAGTACGCTATGGCTAACGAGCAACCCCGTAACAACACCCCGAAACTGACCCGCCGAACCCTACTGGGCGGTGCGGCCACCGCGGCCGTCGCCGTTGTTCAGACGTCGTTTACCCGAGGGCTACAGATTGGCCTGCCCGACGTACCCGACGACCCCACCAAGCAGATGGGTGTCCCGCCGGGGCAGGTGGGTACGCGCTCGGGCTTTGAAAAGCTGGTTAAGAGCCCGTCTGACATCTCGTCACGATCGCCTCTACAAGATTTCCACGGCATTATTACGCCCTCCGATCTGCACTTTGAACGGCACCACAACGGCGTTCCGGTCATCGATCCCGCAAAGTATGAACTGGTTATTCACGGGCTGGTCGAACGCCCCACGACGTTTTCGCTGGCCGATCTGAAGCGGTTTCCGGGCGTGTCGCGCATCGCGTTTCTGGAATGTTCGGGCAACTTTCGCACGGGTAAAGAGACCATGACCCCGCAGGACATCTGCGGACTGACCAGCCAAAGTGAATGGACGGGCGTTCGGCTGTCGACGCTATTTCGGGAGGCAGGGGTTAAACCGGGCGCAAGCTGGTTTCTGGCCGAAGGCGGCGATGCCGCCGTCATGACGCGGAGCATACCCGTTGCCAAGGGCTGGAACGACGCCATCATCGCCTACGCTCAGAACGGCGAGGCTCTCCGCCCCGAACAGGGCTATCCCGTGCGGCTGTTTCTGCCCGGCTGGGAAGGCAACGCCAGCGTAAAATGGCTCCGGCGGCTGGAGCTTGGCGATGCCCCCTGGCAAACGCGTGAAGAAACGGCCAAATATTCCGAAACCATCAAGGGCGGCAAAATCCGCCAGTTCAGCTTCGACATCGATGCGCGCAGCATCATTACGTACCCAGCCTATCCTGTTCAGGTGCAACGCGGCTGGATCGAAATTCGTGGGCTGGCCTGGAGTGGTCGCGGCAAGGTCGTTCGGGTGGAAGTCAGCACCGACGCCGGCAACAGCTGGCAACTGGCGCAGGTCGACGAGCCGGTACTCGACAAAGCGCATGTGCGATTCCGGCACCTGTGGCAGTGGAATGGGGCCGCCACCGAGATCATGAGCCGCGTGACCGACGAAACAGGCTACGTGCAGCCCACCTTTCGTCAGCTACTCGACGCCCGCGGGTCCGACATGGGTGGTTACCACCTCAACCCAATTACCAGCTGGCTGGTGAAGGCCGATGGGCAGGTCTTGCACAAACCGGAAAACTGGCGATAAGCGTCATTCATCCGATATACACAAACCCATTGCCCCAATCAGCGGGCTACAACCGTAAATAAGCTTCTTATGAGCGTACCAACAACCTTGCCGCAGGCGAGCCGTCGGGCACCACTTCTCACCGAAGACTGGACCGTGGTGGCGCTGGGGCTGCTGATTATTGCCGTTTCGCTGGCGGGCTTAATCGTTCCGGCACCGTCATTTGGCTGGAATCACCCGAACGAATTGCTCACGAAAGTCTTTGCACCCGGCAACCTGATGGCGGTGCTGGGGCAGTTTGTATTTACTTACAGTGTTGCGTTGGCGGGTGCGGCGCTGCTCCGCAAACCACTCCGCACCATGCTGCTGGGCTTCCCGGTCGTGTTTGGGCTGACCGTGGTGGCGCTTCTGCTCGCGGGCAATAAAACCCTGAAAGACCTCAACCTCGAAGCCGTCATTTTCAGCCTTACAATTGGTCTGGCCGTAGGAAATCTGGCCCGGCTTCCCGAGTGGCTCTCGGCGGCGCTGTCGACCGAACTCTGGGTAAAAATTGGGTTAGTGCTGCTGGGCACGAGTGTCATCTTCGGCGATATCCTGAAAGCCGGATCGCTAGGCCTGATACAGGCCCTGTTGGTGGTACTATCCGTCTGGTATTTTGCCTTTTGGGTGGCCAAACGCCTGAACGTCGATGAGGAGCTGACCATGATGCTGGCGTCGGCGGTGTCGATCTGTGGCGTATCCGCGGCCATTGCTACGTCAGGAGCCATTCAGGGCGATTCTAAAAAACTCTCCTACGTCATCTCGCTGGTGTTGATAACGGCCATTCCTATGATGTTGCTGATGCCCTGGGCCGCGCAGGGGCTGGGTCTCTCGCCCGAAGTGACGGGAGCCTGGCTGGGTGGTACCATCGACACAACGGGCGCGGTAGTCGCGTCGGGTTCGTTGGCGGGCGAAGCGGCCCTGAAAATCAGCACTATCGTTAAGTTCTCGCAGAACGTGCTGCTGGGCGTGGCGGCGTTTGCCATCAGCCTATACTGGACTTACACGAAAAAAGGAACGAACAACCCGGCTACCCAACAACCCACCGGCACCTCGGAGCAGTTCGGTCTTATCTGGGAACGCTTTCCCAAATTCATTCTCGGCTTTCTGGCGGCCTCCCTGCTGTTTTCATTTGTACTCCCTTCGACCGCGATCGCGTCGGTGAAAGACAGCCTAAAAAGCCTGCAAGGGCTGTGGTTTGCGTTGGCCTTCACCAGTATTGGGCTGGAAACCCGGTTTGCCGATCTCATCAACGCCGATAACCGACGGCCACTCTGGGCATTTCTGATCGCGCAGGGATTCAACATTGTTATCACCCTGGCCATCGCCTACCTGCTATTTGGCTAGATTTAACCACCCGTAGCGACTGTCTGTAGCCCCGGACCGAGTACCTTTAAACTGGCGCATGCTGCCAGACGTACCCAGCGAGTCGGGTGCTCGTTGTTTTACATCCTCTCTACATTTGTCAGCCAGTCCAACCCCGCCGAGTTTAGTGCGCGGCATTCGTCGATTCGACTTTATCGCGCTCATCATCAACATTACCATCGGCGCGGGTATTCTGGGCCTGCCCGCCAAACTGTACGATCTGGTCGGCACCTGGAGTCTGGTCGCGTATATCGTCAGTGCGGCCGTGGTCACGCTGATTATCCTGTGCTTTGCCGAGGTCAGCAGCCGGTTTAGCGGTACCGGTGGCCCCTACCTGTATGCCCGCGTTGCCTTCGGGCCACTGGTGGGTTTCGAAGTGGGCTGGCTGTTCTGGCTTTCCCGGATTGCCAGCTTTGCCTCGATCTGTAACCTCTTCGTCAGCTATGCCGCCCTGTTTCGACCGCAACTGGCTCAGGGTGTCGAACGAACGCTCCTGATGACTGGGCTTGTTGCCGGGCTGGCCTTACTCAATTATGTGGGTGTACAGCGGTCGGCTCGGGTCAACACGCTCTTTACCATTTGTAAGCTGCTGGCCATCGGCGGCTTTGCTCTTGGCGGCTTGTTTTTTGTACAGCCCACCGCCTTCAGCCTGCCTGCGCGGCCTGATTATGCGCCCTTTTCGAAGGCCGTTTTGCTATTGATATTCACCTTTTCGGGGTTCGATGTGGCCGCAATTCCGGCCGGTGAGGTGCAGCAGCCGCAACGCACGGTTCCCTTTTCGTTACTGGTGGCGATTGGTACGGTAGCCGTCCTCTTTATAGCCGTGCAGATCGTGTGCATCGGTACACTTCCGAATCTGGCGCAGTCGGAACGCCCGCTGGCCGATGCGGCCGGTCAGTTCATAGGCAGTACCGGGGCCTACGTGGTGAGTGTGGTTGCACTGCTGACGGCGCTGGGTACGCTCCACGCGCTGATGCTGACGGCCCCCCGCCTCCTGTATGCCATGGCTGAGCAAGAACAGCTCCCGCGCTGGCTGGCCGCTACACATCCCCGCTTTCACACGCCGCACCGGGCCATTCTGGTCACGGCGTCGCTACAGTTGGTGCTCGCCCTGACAGGTACGTTCCTGTATGCGCTAACCCTCAGCACGATCATTCGCCTGGCTTACTTTATCTTGACCAGCGCTGCCTTGCCAACGCTCCGCTGGCGCGACGCGCGACAAGGTGGCATGGATATGCCGACACTGCCACCAGCACAATTCCAGGTAGTGGGCGGCTGGGCAATCTCGGGACTAGCAGTACTGCTATCCCTTTGGCTGTTGAGCAATAGCTCGGCCCGTGAAGCCCGCGACGTAACGATCACCGGCGTTGCCGGGCTACTTATTTTTGTAGTCATGCGCCGGGTCAACCGCCCCGCCTGACCAGCCCCGACGTTGGCTTTTCTACTCTTGATATGCTTCATCAACCCATAACCGCCGTACCCAACCGAACCAGGGAGCGCCTTTGCGAGGTGGCTTGGTTTTCAGACCTGTGCGGCGAAGACACTGAGTTTCTGAGTATTCGCGACCCTGCCAAAGCAACCTTTAGCCACTGCCGCGATATCGCGCTGACAGCCGAGCGTCTGGGTTACAGTAACCTGCTGCTACCAACGTCATTTATGGTGGGGCAGGAAGTCATTCCTTTCGCCGCCGGGGTTGCACCAGCGCTGCACCGGATCAAGCTACTGACGGCAATTCGCTGCGGAGAGTTGCACCCGCCGATGCTGGCCCGTACGCTGGCCTCACTCGACCACATGCTTCAGGGTCGGCTGGCCATCAACATCATCAACTCCGACCTGCCGGGGTATCGGGAAGCGGCCGAACTGCGGTATCAGCGCTGCGCCGAAACGATTCAAATCCTGAAACAGGCCTGGACCCAACCCCGCATTGAGCACGATGGGCCCGTGTATGGCCGGATCAGCCTGGATGCGGCCCCCGCCAAACCCTACCACGACAACGGAGGACCCATGCTGTACTTTGGCGGTACATCAGACGGAGCCCGGGACCTCTGCGCCCGCTACTGCGACGTTTTTCTGATGTGGCCCGAGACGGAGGACATGCTCTACGAAACCATGCAGGACGTTGCTCGACGGGCCGCCGACTACGGCCGTACAATTGATTTTGGGTTACGCATTCATGTGATCGTGCGCGAAACGGAACAAGAAGCCCGGGCCTGGTCGCGGCACATCATGTCAAAATTTGACCCGGTTCGTGGACTGGCGCTAAAAAATGCGTCACAAAGCTCATGGTCGCTGGGGGTGCAACGGCAGAATCAACTACGTACCCAGTCCGATGCCGATGGCTTTGTTGAGCCGTTGCTCTGGACTGATATCGGCAAAACCCGCTCGGGCGCTGGCGGGGCGCTGGTAGGTAGCGCCGATCAGATCATCGACAAAATCAACCGCTACATGGACATGGGCATCCGGGCGTTTATTTTCTCGGGCTATCCGCTCATCGACGAAGCCGGCTGGTTTGCCCGGCTGGTATTGCCTCACCTACCCAACCGCCCGCTTCCGCCTAAGCGTTGACTCATATACTGGCGAGCCCGCCCAATTCGCAACCGTCTGTTGTAAGAGTAGTCAGCCAGAACGTCACGATTACCTGATTGCAAGGCGCGCATAAATCTGTACACCCTGCCCTACTAATTGGCCGTCCGTCTGTACTTTTGCGGCGGTATGAAACAGGCCTTGGTTTATCTCCTGCTTATTGCGACGATGCTCCCCAGCATCAGTCCGTGGGGAACCATTGCTTACTACCAGCTCAATAAGGATTACATCGCCCGCGTCCTCTGCGAAAACCGCAGCCGCCCCGATCTGCACTGCGACGGTAAATGTTACCTCGCCAAAAAGCTGAAAGCCCAGCAGGATCGGCAGGACAAGGAAACCACCGAACGGGTGCAGAAAATCCCTGCTCTCCAGCTGTTCTGGGACGATGTCATTGCCTTCTCATTCGCGCTAGCCGCCCCGGCCCGGCAACCCAAGCCCCGCTTCGCCTACGCGTTGGGTACGTATGGCGTTTGTCTGGCGCCCCCTTTTCATCCACCCGTCAGCCTGGCCTGATCCTTCTTTGCTACGGTTGCCTGTATAGGCTAACCTCGGCTCATGCTATCCTAGTGCAGGGTAGCCGCTCGCTGTATATCCGTCAGGTACGTTCAGGTACGTTGCCCTAGGCTCTTTCATGGCCTACAGGCAGCCTCATAGCGTGCTGTTCACAGGCTATCTCTCAGTCATGTGTTGCCGATTCGCAACCGCGAGTCAGGCCCTTCCCGCGCGTTCTTTTCCCGTTCACAATCAATTGCTTTTTCTTTCGTACCTAAATGATTACCAAGTCATTTGCTCAAATAATGGGCACCGCGCTCGTGGCCGGTGTACTGATGGTTTCCTGCTCAAAAGAGAGCGTCGACACGGTTGACCCCAACGTAAAAAACAGTGTGTCGCTTGATTTTGAGAATCGCGTCGGCGATCAAAAACTGGTGTTAAACACGCCTGCTTATAAAAATGCCGCGGGCGAACCGTTTGCCGTTACCAAAATCAACTATTTCGTCAGCAACATCGCGCTGAAAAACGAAAACGGCACCGTGCTGACATTCCCGAATCAGTATTTTCTGGTGCGGCAGACCGACGCCGGTTCGCAGAAGATCACGCTGAAAAACGTGCCGTCGGGTAACTACACCGAACTGTCGTTTATGGTTGGGGTCGATAGCCTCAAGAGCATCTCGCCGGTGGCCGAACGCACGGGCGTACTCGACCCTACCAGCTACGGCGACGATGGCATGTACTGGTCGTGGAATTCGGGCTACATCTTCATGAAACTGGAAGGTACCTCGACGGCAATCCCGACGACAGCCAGTGCCAATCAGGCGTTTGCGATCCACGTTGGCGGCTACGGTGGTGGCTGGAACGGCGCGGCCAAAACGGCCAACAACCTGCGCACCGTGACGGTTCCCATCGCAAACCCGGCCACCGTTCGCGGCAACATCGCGCCCGAAATTCACCTGTTTGCCAACGTGTTGACTATCTTCGACGGCCCCACCAAGATGAGCCTGGCCAAGACTAACGCCATCCACAGCCCGGCGGTGGCCGGGCCGGTGGCCGACAACTACAAGACCATGTTCCAGGTCGACCACGTCCACAACGAAAAACAGTAATGCCAGTGCCCCGGCCCGTAGTGGCCGGGGCCTTGCTGTTGCCTTATGCAAGCACACAAGCGCCTGTTTTCGATAGGCTGGTTTACAGTCGGTTGCCTCTCGCTGCTGGGTTGCCAGCCAACGGAGCCGACCGCCCAACCGGAGGTGTTGTTTCAGCAACCGGCCAACTTCCCGCAGCCGGTATATGCCCTTGAGCAGAACCAACCCACTGAAGCCGGTTTTCGGCTGGGGCGGGCCCTGTTCTACGACGCCCTGCTCTCGCGCGACGGCTCCATTGCCTGCGCCGAGTGCCACAATCAGGCCTACGCGTTTACGCACCATCAGCACGACGTGAGCCACGGCATCGACAACCGGGTGGGCACCCGCAACTCGCTGCCGCTTCAGAATCTGGCCTGGTCGTCTACATTCTTCTGGGACGGTGGCGTACACGACCTGGATCTGGTACCGATTGCGCCGATTGAGAACCCGTTGGAGATGGACGAACAATCGACGAATGTGATCACCAAATTGCGGAAGAGCACCAAATATCCACCGCTGTTCAAGGCGGCGTTCGGGACGGAAGCGATCAACGGCCCCCGCTTTTTGCAGGCGCTGTCGCAGTTTATGCTCACGCTGGTATCAGCCAATTCGCGGTACGACAAATGGGTCCGTAAGGAACCGGGCGGCACCCTTACCGACGACGAACGGGCGGGCCTCACAGCCTTCAAGGCCAAGTGCAGCGGTTGCCACGCGGGCGAGTTATTTACGGACAACAGCTTTCGCAACAACGGGCTGTTCATTCAGGGAAGTAACGATCTGGGGCGCGCGCACGTCACCGAGCTACCGCAGGACCGCTACCGGTTCAAGGTGCCCAGCCTGCGCAACGTGGAGAAGACATTGCCTTACATGCACGACGGCCGGTTCTATTCGCTCGAAGCCGTGCTGGACCATTACGCCGACAATGTGCAGCCGACCGAAAATCTCGACCCGCTGCTACAACCAGCAGGGCAGTTGAAGCCCGGTATCCCGCTGACTGCCAACGAGAAACGGCAGATTATCGCTTTTCTCAAAACACTTACCGACGATCAGTTTTTACGCGACTCCCGCTTTGTGGAGCCTTGATACACTTCGTATGAAACACTACTTCTTGATGCTGTTGCTGGGGTGCCTCGCCCTGCCAACGCAGGCCTGCGATCTGTGCGGCTGTAGCAACAGCGGCTCTTTTTTCGGTATTCTGCCACAGGCGCACCGCGGTTTTGTGGGGGTACGTTACCGCTATGGTTCCTACAACTCGCACCTGACCAGCCTGAACCTGAGCAGCCGCGAAACCTTCCGCACGACCGAGCTCTGGGGGCGTTTTTACCCGCTGAAACGAGTGCAGGTACTGGCCTTTGTGCCTTATCAGTTCAACGAACAGACGCTGCTCAAGACGGGGCAGAAATTGCCGTTGCGGGGGCTTGGCGACATATCGGCGCTGGTGCAGTATAACCTGCTGAACACGTTTATGGATACCGACGCCGTGCGGACGATCAACCACAACCTGCTGGTGGGCGGGGGCGTGAAACTGCCCACGGGCCGGTATCAGTACGACGAAAACAGCCTGACCGAGGTCGCCAACGCCAATTTCCAGCTGGGCACCGGCAGCACCGACTGGATGCTGAACGCCATCTATACGGCGCGCTATAAAAACTGGGGGGCCAACGCCGACGTCTCGTACCGGCTGACGGCGACTAACCCCAACGGGTACCGGTTTGGTAACCGGCTCAATGCCTCGGCCTCGGTGTTTTATTTGTCGAGTTTGGGGAGCCGGTCGATTATGCCCAACGCAGGTCTGTTTGTCGAGCAGGCCGGGCATGATAGCAATCAGGGCGTGCTGAATAAACAGACGGGCGGCTACGCGGCGCACCTCAATCTGGGCACCGAAGTGTATTTCAATAAAATCTCGGTAGGCGTAAGCTACCGACACCCCATCGCGCAACACCTGTCCGAAGGCGAGCTACGGGCCAACGACCAATTGAGTACGCACGTCACCTTCCTGTTTTAACATACCTTACCATGCAACACTTCATCGCGATTTGCCTGCTACTGTCAGGCACGTTGGCCCTTTCGCAGCCGACCCCTAAGAGCAAAAAAACACACAGTCACCCCTCACAGCCTACCAGCAAACTGGCCTCACCTGTCGACCCGGTTTGCCAGATGGCCGTAGCCGAGACGGTCGCCGACACCGCCCATTACGCGGGGAAACACTATGGTTTTTGCTCGAAACTGTGTAAAGAACGCTTCAAGCGGCAACCAACGGCTTATGTCAAACCCTGACCGCCTCCGTCAGTCTGAAGCAACCCCATTTTCTGCGCATCGATGAATTGGGCAGGCTAACGACTGCACCCTAATTACCGTTTTCGCCCACAAGCAAAATGAGACGTTACAAACCCTTGGTGGCCTGTCTGGCACTATGCCTGCTCACGGCCGCTTGTTCGCCGTACAGTACTGACAACGAGACGGTTACTCACCATGGCCACGTAGCTATGAGCACCGTTACGGAAGGGCCGGTAGCCGACCTGGAAAAAGAAGTGATGGCGCTGCACGACAGCATCATGCCCGCCATGAGTGAGCTGATCCAGTTGCGCAGGGCGGTAGCCGAGAAAATCGCCAAGGCTACCGGACCGACAAAAGACGAAGGGCTGACCATCGGCAGTCAGTTGCGGCAGGCCGACGACCACATGATGGGCTGGATGCATCGGTACAAAGGTGATACCCTGACCAAACTTAGCCAGGACAGCGCCCTAACGTACCTGAGAACCCAGCAAGCTGAGATCAGGCAGGTACGTGACCAGATGAAGAAAAGCATTGCCGCCGCTAAAACGTACACCGATTAGCCATGAACAATCTCCACAGCCCATGACTAATCGGTGTACGTTTTATATGTACGACGGCGCCCCCCCGGAAGGCTCAACTCATCGCCGACTTAGATCGGTTACAGGCCGAGTAGCCGTTGTTCACACGTACCGCCATTCAGCCTGTCAGCAGGTATGCCGGCCGACGGGCCAGAGAATAAGTATCCCGACGAAAACGCCTTAACGGTAGCGACTTACGTAGTACTTCACAAGTAAAATGGAGTGAGTATGCTCATCCCCTTCTATCTTCACGACGTATTTACTCAACACCTTCCCTACAGACAAGTCGCTTTCCATGATTCTTATTGTTGATGATAGGCGGGAAAATATCTTACCCTTAAAGAAGATTCTCGAACTACATCGGTTTGCTGTCGACACGGCTGAATCGGGCGAAGAAGCGCTTCGAAAAGTGCTTAGTACGGCCTACTCAGTTATCATTCTGGACGTACAGATGCCGGATATGGACGGCTTCGAAGTCGCCAACGCTATTGCCGGTTTCAGCAAAACGCGCGACACGTCCATCATCTTTCTGTCGGCGGTCAATACGGAAAAGCGCTTCATTACCAGAGGCTACACAGCCGGGGGCGTCGATTACCTGACCAAACCTTTCGACCCGGACATTCTGGTACTTAAGGTCAAAACGCTTCAGAAGCTGTACGAACAGCAACAGGAACTCCGGGCCACGCAGGAGTCACTTCGGGCCGAGGTGGCGGTACGCAAACAGGCTCAGCAGGAGCTGGCCGCGCAGGTGGCGCAACTACAGACCGTGCTGGCCTCGTTGCCGCAGATTGCCTTTACCACCACCGCAGGCGGTCAGCTCGAATACGTCAACGAGCACTGGTTTCGGTACGCCACTACGGCCACGGCTTTTCCCGACACCCACCCCGACGATGATACCTGGCGCCATTGGGAAGCAGCCCTGGCCAGCGGCACGGAGCTGGTTCGGGAGGTCCGCTTGAAGAACCGCACCACAGACACCTTTCAATACCATCTGTTGCGGGTGCTGCCCATCCGCCAGGACGGGGCGGTGATGCGCTGGATCGGTACGTTTACCGACATCCACGCGCAGAAACAAACCGCCGAACTGCTCGAACAGGAAGTAGCCCTACGTACCCACGAATTGCTGCTGAAAAACGGCGAGCTGGAGCGCACCAATCATGAATTACAGCAATTCACCTGGGTGGTGTCGCACGATCTGAAAGAGCCGTTGCGGAAAATTCAGTTGCTCAACGACACCATCAGGTCCCTATACCTGAAAGACAACCCCGAAGCGATCACCTACCTCGACCGGTCGATTCGGTCGTCGGCACGGATGACCAGCCTGATCAACGACCTGCTGACCTATTCGCAGCTGTCGGCACCCGAGCCGTTCCACCCTACCAACCTCAACGCGGTCGTCGATGAACTGCTGGTGGACTACGACGACGTGATCAGCCGCAAGGGGGCGACCGTTTCGGTGGGGGCGCTCCCCGTTATCGACAGCATTCCGACGCGTATCCGGCAGGTGTTTCAGAACCTACTGGGCAATGCCCTCAAATTTGCCCGACCGGGCGTGCCGCCCCGCATCCGCATCAGCGCCGAACGCATTGATACCAAAGCCATCGACGGGCAACCCACGCCCGACGGCCCCTTTTGCCGTATTGTGGTGCAGGACAACGGCATCGGCTTCGATCAGAAATTCGCAGATCAGATCTTTGTCATTTTCAAGCGGTTGCACACCCAAAGCACCTACGAAGGCACGGGCATTGGGCTGGCTATCGCCAAAAAGAATGTCGACAAACACCACGGCCTGATCGAGGCCCGCAGCCAGGTCGGCGAGGGGGCCACCTTCATCGTGGTTCTGCCCGTCAGGCAGCCAGCGCTCACCTCCGACGGTAGCAGTTCCTAGACGCTTATCACCTCTTTCTTATGCCGCAATTAGCCAACTCGGTTATTCGACAACTTCAGGTTGTTTTCTCCGTCTCCACAGTACTGCTGCTGATTAGCCTGATGGCGTCGTTTTACAGCATTCGGCAGCTGATCAACAACTCGCAGTTGGTCAATCATACCAATCAGGTACTGCTCGAATCGGAGAATATTATTTCGTACATGAAAGATGCGGAAACCGGGCAGCGGGGTTACCTCGTGACGCTCAACCGCAGCTTTCTGCAACCGTATACCGGCAGTTACGAAAAGGTGCAGAACAGCTATGAAGAGCTGCGCACCCTCACGCGCGACAACGACGTGCAGCAGCAAGCACTGACTGAAATCAAGGCCCTGTATGACGCCAAATTTGCGCAGATGCGGCGCACTATCGAACTGACCGAGCGCAACCCCTATTTCGGCCGGGATACCGTGAACCGTAACAAAGAAATGCTGCGTGGCAAAACGATTATGGACGACCTGCGGATGAAGATCAACCGGATGAAAATGGAAGAGCAGACGTTGCTCAAACGCCGGACCGATCAGCAGCAGACTTACATTGTCTTCACGCCTTACCTGCTGATTCTCTCGGCCATTATCTCCATCCTGATCACCGCCTTTGCGTATGTCCGCATTAAACGGGATATGGATGCCCGGCTGGCGCAACAACTGGCCGCCGAAGCCGAATACCGCCGAACCAGCCACCGCATCACGGTGATGGAAGGCATCACCCGCCAGATTGCCGACGGCCACTACGACGTGCGCAGCACCGACGAACAGGACGATGAACTGGGCCGGATTGCCAAAGCGCTCAACGGTATGGCCGCCTCCCTCGAACAGACGTTTACCGACCTGAAAACCAAAAACTGGCTGCAACAGGGGGTGGTGGCCCTGGGCGAGGCTATTCGGGGCGAAAAAGGGCTGGGTCAGCTGGGGGCCCGCCTCATCGACGCCATTGCCAACTACCTGCAAGCACCGCTGGGTACGTTGTACCTGACCGATACCGACGGCACCTTCAAACTGGCAGGCAGCTACGCGGCGCAACAGGCACCGCCCACCGTGCAGACCGGCGTAGGGCTGGTTGGGCAAGCCATCGCCACCCAGAAAACCATGATCGTATCGGGCTTGCCTGCCGATTACAGCCCGGTTAATTCATCGCTGGGCGCTACCCCGCCGAATACCGTGCTGATCACGCCGCTGGTTTACGACGGCACCTGCGTGGGAGCCGTTGAGGTGGGGCTATTGCGCCAGCCTACCGAGCAGGAAGTCCATTTCCTGGAGCAGAACAGCGAAATGATGGCCATTGGCGTCAATGCCACGCTCGATTTCATCCGGCTCCAGAGTCTGCTGGAAGAGACCCAGGTGCAGGCCGAAGAATTGCAGGTGCAGCATTCGGAGATGGAAAACCTCAACGCCGAACTGGAAATGCAGGCCCAGAAACTACAGGCGTCGGAAGAAGAACTGCGTGTGCAGCAGGAAGAGTTGCAGCAAACCAACACCGAGCTCGCAGAACGGGGTATGCTGCTGGAAGAACGCAACAGCGACATCCAGAAAAAGGCCGACGAACTGGAGCTTGCCACCCGCTATAAGTCGGAGTTCCTGGCCAATATGTCGCATGAACTGCGCACACCGCTCAACTCCATTTTGCTGCTGAGCCGCCTGCTGGCCGAAAACAACGAAGAAAATCTGACCGACGATCAGGTCGAATACGCCAAGGTGATTCAGGGATCGGGCAACGGGTTACTGGGGCTCATCGACGAGATTCTTGACCTGTCGAAGATCGAGGCAGGGCAGATGAAACTCGACTTCCAGGAGGTAGCCGTCACCGACGTCACCGACGAATTACAGGCCCTCTTTGGCCTGCTCGCTAAAGAAAAAGGGCTTGAGTTCGCGATTAACGTGGCTCCCGACGTACCCAGCCCGATCGAAACCGACCGGATGCGCCTGGGGCAGATCCTGAAAAACCTGCTTTCCAACGCCCTCAAGTTTACGGCGGCGGGCCATATCGGCCTGTCGATCAGCCGCGAAAGGCCCGGTGCCAACGTACTCTGCTTCGCCGTGTCAGATACCGGCATCGGGATTCCGCCCGAGAAACAACCACTGGTGTTTGAAGCCTTCCAGCAGGCCGACGGCTCCACCAAACGGAAATACGGCGGCACGGGACTGGGCCTGTCGATCAGCCGCGAACTGGCCAAGCTACTCGGCGGCGACCTGACGCTAAAAAGCACCGTGGGCGAAGGCAGCGAGTTTACGCTTCGGCTACCCCTCACCACCGACGTACTCGTTACATTACCCGCTCAACCGATTCAGCCCGCCTTCCCGGCACCGGCCACGCCCACACCGCCGCCCACCGAGAGCGCACCGGCCCAACCCGACCGACGCTACATTAGCCCGACCATCCCGGAAGCCATTCCCGACGATCGGGCCACCATTGCCGAAGGCGATAAGATCATCCTGATCATTGAAGATGACACCAGCTTTGCCAAGTCGCTGCTCGACTACGCCCGCCGCAAAGGCTACAAAGGGCTGGTGTCGGTGCGGGGCGACGAAGGTCTGAAATTGGCGGCGCAGTACAAACCCCTGGGCATTCTGCTCGACATTCAGTTGCCCATTATGAGTGGCTGGGAGGTTATGGACGCGCTGAAAGCCGACCCACGTACCCGGCCCATTCCGGTGCACATCATGTCGTCGCACAAGCTGAAAACCGAAAGCCGGCTGAAGGGCGCCATCGATTTCGTGGATAAACCAATGGCCTTCGAGCAGTTGCAGGAAGTCTTCCAGAAGATCGAATACGTACTCGATCGCGACCCCAAAAAGGTGCTGATCATCGAAGACAACCCCAAACACGCCAAAGCGCTGGCTTATTTCCTCGAAACCTTCAACATCAACTCGGAGCTGAAAAGCAACATCAACGAGGGGATCGACGCGCTGAAACGCAACGAGGTCGACTGCGTGATTCTCGACATGGGCATTCCCGATCACAAGGCCTACGAAACCCTCGAAGTCGCCAAGAAGAATCCGGGGCTCGAGAACCTGCCCATCATCATTTTCACGGGCAAGAGCCTGTCGATGACCGAGGAGTTGAAGATCAAGCAGTATGCCGATTCCATTATCGTGAAGACGGCCCACTCCTACCAGCGAATGCTCGACGAGGTATCGCTGTTCCTGCACCTGGTCGAAGAAAACAAGCAGGCAGCAAACAACGGCCCCACCAAAAAACTGGGGGCGCTCACCCAGGTGCTCAACGGAAAAACCGTGCTGGTGGCCGACGACGACGTGCGGAATATCTTCTCGCTGTCGAAAGCGCTGGAGCAGTACAACATGACGGTCATTCCGGCGCTGGACGGCAAGGAAGCCCTGCAAAAACTTCGCGAAAACCCGAACGTCGGCATCGTGCTGCTCGACATGATGATGCCGCAGATGGACGGCTACGAAACCGCCCGGACAATTCGGGAGCATTACCAGTGGAAAAACCTGCCAATCATTGCCGTAACGGCCAAAGCCATGATGGGCGACCGCGAAAAATGCATCGAAGCCGGTGCGTCTGACTACATCACCAAACCGGTCGACATCGATCAGCTCGTATCGCTGCTGCGTGTCTGGCTGTATGACCGGCCCTAAGCCCTGCAAACCATATGAGCAAAAAACGAGTCTTGATTATCGACGACGACGCGCGGAATATCTTCGCCCTGACCGCCACGTTGCGGGCCAAAGGATTCGATTGTCTGTCGAGCCTGAATGCGCGGGACGCCCTCACGATGTTACAAACAGATGAGGTCGTCGACGCCATCCTGATCGACATGATGATGCCTGATATGGATGGCTACGAAGCCATTCCGCGCATCAAAAATATCGACAGTCGCCGTCAGACCCCGATTATTGCCGTAACGGCGCAGGCGATGGTGGGCGACCGCGAAAAGTGCCTGCAGGCGGGAGCTACGGATTATGTTGCCAAACCGATCGACGTGGATCGGCTGTTGAGTTTGTTGCCACGTAGTTAACGAGGAGTATGATTGAGGAGGAACAAGTCGATTTATTGCTAACAGACGTCATGGACTTGTCGGGGTATGATTTTACCCGATACACGCGGGCTTCGCTGAAACGGCGGATCAACCGGTTGTGGCTGCTCGACAAGTTTCCCAGTTTTGCCGAACTGCGCTACCGGGTACGTTCCGACGCCGACTACCTGAAGCGCTTCGTGGCCGAGCTGACGGTGAACGTCACCGAGATGTTTCGCGACCCGGCCTTCTACAAATGCCTGCGCACGGAGGTACTGCCCACGCTTACGGCCAAACCATTCATCCGGATCTGGCACGCGGGCTGTTCCACCGGTGAAGAAGTGTTCTCGATGGCCATTCTGCTGCGCGAAGCCGGCCTGCTGCACAAAGCGCTGCTCTATGCCACCGACCTGAATCCCGACGTGCTGGCGGCGGCGAGCAAAGGCATTTTTGCGCTGTCGAACATGAAGCAGTATTCGGAAAATTACCAGCTGTCGGGTGGCACTCGGGATTTTTCAACCTACTACACGGCGCATTATGGGCACGCCAAGTTCGACGAAGAGCTAGCCACGCGCATGGTCTATTCTACCCACAACCTGGTATCCGACGGTTCGTTCAACGAGTTTGACCTCATCTTGTGCCGTAACGTACTGATTTACTTCGACAAAGACCTGCAACAGCGGGTACTGACGCTGTTCGACGACAGCCTGAGTGCCCTCGGCTATCTGGCACTGGGCGCTAAAGAAACGCTCCGTTTTTCGAGCATTCAGGCGAAATACAAGCAGTTGGGCAGTGAAAAAATATGGCGGAAAGTGGGGTGATGGAGCGTATAGTAAAACCGGGTTATCGAGTCATTGTGATTGGCGGATCGACGGGTAGCATCGACGTGCTGCTTCAGTTGCTGCCTGCCTTACAGCTGCCCCTGTCGATGGGCATCGTGGTTGTCGTACATCGCAAAAACACCGCCGACTCCACCCTCGCCGAACTGCTGGCGCTTCGCACGAAGCTACCCGTTCAGGAAGCCGACGAAAAAACCGAATTGTTGCCGGGCCACATCTACCTCGCCCCGGCCGATTATCACCTGCTGTTGGAACGCGACGGCACCTTCTCACTCGACGACTCCGAAAAAGTCCACTACAGCCGCCCCGCCATCGACGTCACCTTCGAGTCGCTGGCCGATAGCTATGGCTCGTCGGTAGTAGGCGTATTACTGTCGGGGGCCAACGCCGATGGCACCGAAGGCCTCAACGCCATCAAACGGGCGGGCGGCCTGGCTATAGTTCAGCACCCTGATACGGCGCAGGTAGGTTACATGCCTCAGCAGGCGATCGAGCGCGTCGCCGTCGACGCCCTGCTGAACGTACCTGAACTAGCTGACTTCATCAATCAGCTCAACGCCCAAAACCAGCAGGCTACGTAAACGCGCTGACTAGCTTCTGTAACTTTAACTGAACGTTGAGACTCTATACGTACCATTTGGACTAATCTCGATCACTATATTTGAATACTATCAGGTAAAGTGTATCGTTATGAAGAGCAATTTTACGGGGTTTCGGTACGCATATAGTATAGTTTACCTATGTATTTTAGTGATTTTATACTTGGTAATTGGTTGTACAACTAAGAAAAATGACTGGCAAATTACGCTGCCCGGTGTGCAGGCCACCTCGTCGCCGCGCGTTGCCGATCTGACAGGCGATGGCATTGGCGACATCGTTCTGGGTGGCGGCGGGCCCGAATGGGCTCATTCCGATTCGGCGGTGCTTGCCTTCGACGGCCGGGATGGGCATTTGCTCTGGCACACGCCGGGCCGCAACCAGATTTTTGGCTCAGCTACGTTTCTCGACATCAACCGCGACCACACGCCCGATGTCATCATCGGTGGCCGTTCTGCCGAGTTACAGGCGATCGACGGCAAAACGGGCCACCTCATCTGGGAATTTTTTACCGCTACCGATAGCATGGCCCACAAACGGGCGGGTTGGTTTAACTTCACCAATGGGCAGCTCATTCCCGATCAGGACGCCGACGGCCTCGACGACCTGCTGATTGCCAACGGCGGCGACGCCAGCATCATGGACACCAAATCGCCCCGGCCCGTTGGTCGCCTGTTGCTCCTGAGCACGCGCACGGGCAAGGTGCTGCACGAAGCGCGCGTTCCTGACGGGAAAGAAACCTATTGCTCGCCCGTGGTGGTCAAACGAGGGACCGACCCCGCCCAATGGCTGGTGCTGATCGGCACGGGCGGCGAAGCCATTGGCGGTTGCCTGTATAAGGCTACGCTGGGTGATCTTTTTCACAACGATTTGTCGAACGCCCGGCCGTTGGTGGCCGAAGCCCGGAAAGGGGTGGTGGCCCCTCCGCTGGTCTGCGACCTCAACCGGGACGGCACGCCCGATTACCTCGTTACGACGGTAGCGGCGCGCACCCTGGCTATCGATGGTAAAACCGACCGGGTACTCTGGACCTTTTCGGCGCCCAGCGCCGAAACCTACAGCATGCCCGCCGTGGGTTACTTCACTGGCAACGACTCCATCCCGGATTTCTTTGTCTCGTATGCCGTAGGAACGTACCCGGTTTATGGGCGGGGCATTCAGTTTCTACTCGACGGAGCCACGGGGCGGCCAGTGCATGAATACGCCACGATGGGGTTCTCCTATGGCTCGCCCCTCACGCTCGACATGAACGACGATGGCTTCGACGACGTGGTGCTGAACGTGAACGAAGATGATGATCCGCACGGGCCGCAGTCGAAAGTAGAGAGCAAACTCATTGGGTTCGATATCAAAAACAACACCCAATCGCGGATCAGCGACGCTCTGCCCGGCGCCAATTTTGCCATCACGCCCTACATCGGCGACCTCGACAACGACGGCTCGGTTGATGTGCTGTATGGGGCGTTGGGGGCCACGTCGGTTAGCTACCCCGGCGTGGATGTTATGCGCCCACTGCCGGCACCCGTCACCTACTTTGCCCGCCGGTCGCTGAGTGGCTTACCCGCCAAAACCGTTCGTTGGGGGGCTTATATGGGCGACAAAGGCGACGCCTGTTTCACCAATTGACTCTTTCCGGGTACGTTCGGACGGTTCGCTGGCCGCTAAGCGATCAGTGTAGAATGGCGAAGACCAGTTCTTTCAGGATGTCGGCTTCGCTCATCGTGGCCGCGTCGATGCCTTTGCTCTGGGCGTCGGCGCGGCGGATGGCATGGATAATATCGGCCACTTTCACCATCGGGTACGTTCGGGCGGCAGCCAGGTAATCTTTGACAAAAAACGGGTTCACACCCAGCACCGGCGCCAGCCCGCGTTCGCTCTGATCTTTGCTCGCCTGTACCAGCAACACCCGGCTGAAATACTGATACAACTGCGCCAGCACCACCACGGCGGGGTTGTCTTTGGCGTTCTTCCCGAAATAATCGACAATGCGGTTGGCTTTCACCACGTCGCGCTGCGTGAGCGCTTTCTGAAGTTCGAATACGTTGTACTCCTTGCTGATGCCCACCAGCCGCTCGACGGTCGTGGCCGAAATCTCTTCATCGACGCGCAGGTTCAGCAGGATTTTGTCGACCTCGCCCGCCATGCGTTTCAGGTCGTTACCGATGGCGTCGACTAGTAGCTGGCAGGCTTTCGGACTGATTTTGGCACCCCGCCCGCGGCAATACTCACCCACCCAATCGACCAGCTTGTTATCATATAACTTCTTGGCGTTCAGCAATATTCCTTTACTGGCAAACGCCTTTACCCAAGCTTTGCGCTCGTCGAGTGGCTCGTTGTGGAAGATTGCCAGCACGGTACTGCCCAGCGGTTCCATGGCGTAGCTTTCGAGCAGTTGCTGCCCCGGCTTTTCCTTGATACCCGCCAGTTGCTGCGCCTCTTTGACCACTACCAGCTGCCGCTCGGCCATAAACGGGTAGCGGCGGGCATTGTTGAGCACGGCCCCCACGTCGGCGTCTTTTCCGAACAGCACAAACTGGTTGAAACCCCGCTCGGCCACCGGCACGACCACCTTTTCCAGCTCGTCGGCGATGCGATCGAGGTAATAGGGCTCGTCGCCATGAATGAGGTAAACGGGCGCAATGCGCTTATTGCGGATGTCTTTCAGAACGGTGTCGACGGTGGCACTCAAGGCAGTAACGGCTAACAGGTGGTGCACCAACCGGGCACCGGGCTGCAAAGATACGCGGTCGGGCCACGCGGTCGGGCGGCGGCTGTTTTCGGCACCATCAATTTTCGACCCACTGCCGCGCCCACCCGAACAAATGCGCGGTTGCCCTGTGTTGCTTCGGCAGACCTTTCGCCGATCGACCGTATGCTGCGCGCCCTACTGCTCCTGTTTCCCAGCCTGTTTCTGCTCATCACCTGCCAACAATCCGAGGACAAAGCCGACAACCTGATCGAGCAGGCCATCAAAGCCCACGGTGGCGATGCCTGGCAGAACAAACAGATCGCTTTCAATTTCCGGAATTACCATCTGGTGCTGGCGCATCAGAAAGGCCATTTCCACTACGAACGTACCCACCGCGACTCAACGGGCACGACGGTCCGCGAGGTGCTTACCAACAATTCGTTCCGGCGCACGCTCAACGGCCGCCTGCAAATTCTGGACACGACGGAATATGGGCGCTACAGCCGGGCCGTCAACTCGGTGGCCTATTTTGTGCTGCTGCCGTTCAAACTCCGCGACCCGGCGGTGATTGCCGAGCACGTGGGCGAAAGCACTGTCGACGGGCAGCGGTACGATAAAGTCCGGGTTCGTTTCCGGGCCGATGGCGGTGGTAAAGACCACGGCGACACGTTTTATTACTGGTTCAACCAGAAAACACACACGATGGATTACCTCGCCTATAGCGAAGGCGGGGCGCGGTTCCGTAAAGCCATCAACCCGGTCGTGGTCGGGGGGATCCGGTTTCAGAATTACATCAATTACCAGGGTGACAAGGGCGATACCAGTTCCGTCGAGCACTACGACCAGAAGTACGCTGCCGGTAAACTCACCGAGCTGTCGCGCATCGAGCAGAAAAACCTGCTGGTAACGACTTTACCGTAACGCCCGGCCCCAGGGTTGTACGATTAATAACCTGTTCCAACCCGGCTAGGCGCCCCCGGCTAGGCGCCGCCGGCTGGAGCCGGGCGTTACTTAAATACCTGCTTGCCTACGCGGCCTTTGGCGCCGACGACGTAGCAGGTGTTGCCCACGCAAGCCACCGAATAATAGGGTTCGGTGTCGAGCTTCTCCCAGGTACGTCCCCCGTCGGCCGAGAGCGTCGTTCCCGACGAACCAACCACAAGTATACGGTTGCCCGGCAGGAAAGCCACGGATTCTTTAAGCCCCGCCGGGTTGAGTTGCGTGATCGGCTGCCAGGTACGTCCCCCGTCGCGGGTGATGGCGGCGTTGGGCTGAGGCTGTTCGGTTTGCGGTTTGAACGTTCCGCCAATCACCATGCCCAAGTCTTTGTTCTGAAACTGCATTCCCACCGGGCCGGTCATTTCGCCGCCGGGAATGGGCGTGGTGCTGACGGCCCAGGTACGTCCCCGATCGGTCGACCGGAAGACACGCCCGGCCGGTCCCCCACCCGACACAATCCAGACGTGTTGGGTACCCTGCACGATGAGGTTGGTGCCACTGGCCGCAAACGCCGCTTCGTTGGGCTCCATGGGCGGTAGCGACGCGGCAGGTATCGGTTGCCAGGTACGTCCCCCATCGTCGGTTTTCACGATAAACCACCGGCCATCCACGGGGTCGCTCACGGCCATACCGTGCTGCTTATCCCAGAAATCCATGCTGTCGAAAAAGACGCCTGGTTGTTCGGTCTGGTACTGGATGGTCCAGGTTTGGCCGCCATCGGTGGTTTTGTAGATGCGGGCCTGCCCTTTTTCGGCGGGTCCGGCGCTCATCAGAAAAGCGGTTTGCGCATCGAACGCTTTCACGTCCCGGAAATCGCAGGCGTCGGCATTGGGTACGTTGCCCGTCTGCCAGGTACGTCCCCCATCGATGGTTCGGACAAAGGTGCCTTTGGTCCCGCCAATCCAGGCCACCGTGGCGCTGGGTACGCTGATGGACCGGAAGTGTGCCGTAGTCCCGACCGATTGCGGCTGCCATTGGGCAAAGCCATTCAGCGTCAGGAACAGGCTGATGAAGAAGGCAAGCGTGCGTGTGTACATCGTTTGGTTTATCGTTAAAGGGTTGATGGCGGCAATTTTTGTCATCTGACTACTTTGTCATCCCGACGTGAGGAGGGATCTTGATGTAGCACAATGCTCAAACAAGCAAACCTCAAGATCCCTCCTTGCGACTGCGCGCCCCGGTCGGGATGACAAAACCGTCAATCAATACAACAGTTTGCTGGCGCGGAAGGGCGTGTCGGCGGCTTGCAGCAGTTTCTCGCGCAACCGGGTATTGTAGTTGGGGTGATCGGCGAGAAACCGACGCACGAGCTGGGCCGTTTCGGGTGTCTGGTAGGCGCCCAGCGTCGATTGCAGCCACGAGGCCGGAAAGAAAATATCGCCCGTGCGCTGAATCTCTTCCAGCAGGGCCAGGCTTTGAGGCAGGTACCGGGCCGACGTAGCGGCGCGCAGCGGATGGTGCAGGTAGCCTAGCGCCTCGGTCACCCAGGCTTCGTGCTCGCGGTTAGTAGCACTGGCCAGCGACGCAAAGAACGCATCCCGATCGGCTACGTTGCCCGACAGCGCGGGCATCATAAACTGCAAGCGTTTGCGGCGGTCCGGGTTCTTGATCCGCACCAGTTGCTGCGTCAGCAGGTCGTTGGCGGGGTAGTCGCGCACGGCCAATGCCAGAACCAGCGACGTGTAGTCGTCTTCGGTGAGCGTGACGCCCGTCGGGGCTTTCTGGTCGCGCCAGATGGCATAGAGCCGATCCTGCGCGGGTTTACTGAAAGCGACGCGCTGATAGAGCCGAAACAGCAGCTTGCGGGTGCCGGGGGTCCGTTGGTTTTCCATCGCCTGCCACGCCGTTTGTTCCACCGCCGTCGCCAGCGCCAGCCGACCTTCGGGGCGGGTAAAGCTCCAGACAAGGTTACCGAGGTGGGTCGTCAGCAGGCGTAGGTTCAGTTCTTCGGTTTCGGTCGTCAGCAACGTCTGTTCCAGTTCGGCCAGTTGTGCCGGACTGATAACCTGCCCCGCCAGTATGTTTTCGTACAGGTTGATGTAGGCCGATGCCCGCATGACCGGGTTTTTCAACGTGGGCAGGCGACGCAGCATAGCCGTATCGACCTGAAACAGCCCGTAGCCCTGCCCCGACGAATTGAGCAACACAAAAGCGGGCACTTCTTTACCAACAGCCTCGGTCAGAGTCACGTCGGCCCCGTTCATGGCGACAGTCAGTTCCTCCACCCGGTCGGGGTACACCAGCGCGACCTCGAATCCCTGCGGCCATTGGCGGCGAGTGCCGTCTTCGCCCGTCTGGGTCAGCACAAAACGACTGATTTTGCCGTTCTGCTGATCAAGCTGAAACGTCACCTTGGGGCGACCCGTCTCGCGGACCCAGATGTGGTTCCAGGCTTGCAGATCGACGGGCGTGCGGGCATCCAGAATGGCGATGAGGTCGGCCCAGGTGGCGTTGCCGAAGGCGTAGGTTTTCAGGTAATCACGCAGGCCATCGCGCAGGGCCGTTTTGCCCATAATCCGCTCCAGCTGCCGCATCATGATCGGGGCTTTGTGGTAGATGATGCCGCCATAGAGCGACCCGGCTTCCTGCAAATTGGCCAGTGGCTGCCCAATGGGGTTGGCCCCTTCCGTGCGGTCGACGGCGTAGGCGGCGGGCAGGTGATCGACCACAAATTGCAGGTCGTAGTTCGACCCGGGCATGGCGGTTTCCACGATCTTATCGGCCATAAAATTGGCAAAGACCTCTTTCAGCCACACATCGTCGAACCAACGCATCGTGACCAGATCGCCAAACCACATGTGCGCCGTTTCGTGGGCGATGAGCGTAGCCCGCGCAATCTGCTGGTCACGCGTCGCGCCGTTATCGAGAAACAGGCTCGACAGTTTGTAATCGATGGCGCCGACATGTTCCATGCCACCATACTGGAAGTCGGGGATAGCAGCGAAATCGAATTTATGAAACGGGTACGGCCGGGCGGTGTAGTCTTCCAGAAACCGCAGCGCATCGGCGTGCAGCGTAAACAGCGACGGCACGCTCAACCGGATTTTAGTGGTGTCGGTTTCGCGGTGAAAGAGCGTCATCGGGCGGTTGCCGGGTTTGTCGGTCACCACCGTGAAGCGGCCCGCCACGAAGGCAAACAGGTACGTGCTGATAGCCTCGCTCGGGCGGAATGTCATCGTTTTCCGGTCGCCCGCCACCACCGAGTCCTGGAGGGCGCCGTTGGTCATGGCCTGCCATTGCCGGGGAAGAGTCAGCGTGAGCTGGAACGACGCTTTCAGATCGGGCTGATCGAAGCAGGGAAACACCGTGCGGGCGCGGTCGGGCACGAGCAGCGTGTAGAGGTAATCGTCGTTGCGGTTCAGCGAGAGATCGCCCGCCGTAAACTGGATGGCCACCGTATTGGCGCCCGCCTTCAGGTACGTTGGTTCGATCAGGATGTGCTCATCGCGAAACACAATCGGGATGGTTTTGCCGTTGACCGCGATGCGTTGCAACTGATCGGGCTGCTCCTTGAAATCCAGTTGGAGAGGAGCCGCCGTTTTTTTCCACGTAAACCGGATGGTTTCGCTCGCCGGAATCGGCTGACTCTTTTGGGCAGGCAGTTCAAACCGCAGCGCATAGGCCAACTGGCTGACGGTCTGCCGCCGCGCCTGCGCCAGCGTCTGGGCCACGCCTTTTTCTACCGACATCGAACGGGGCGGCGTTGATTGACCATAACCGGCCGCAGCCGCCAATAAACAGTACTGAACAGAAAGGGCATAACGGAGTAAAAACGACTTCATGGTTGTATGCTGATGGTAAGCGCTATATGAGCCACCAATTGGGGCCAGAAACGATGGAAATGCGTGTTGATCTGATCGTAGTGGGCGATGAGGTCCTCAACAGCCGTGTCGAGGCTCGACGGGTACTGGGTACGTCGGGAAAGGCCGCTGAGGGCGCGGTCGATGCCCTGCGTAGTCTGGTAACTACGTACCCAATCCTGCTCCATCAGGTAGTGCGCCATGCGGGCCGCGCCGGGTGGCAGGCGGTCGGTGTGGATACGTAGGGTGTAGTAAAACCAGGTGGTGAACTCGATGAGGTCGTCGCCGGTCACCTCGCGGAACTGGGTCGCCAGAAAATGGTCGAAGAACACATCGACGGCGACCCCGGCGTATTTATGGCAGCGCGGATGCAGCAGTTCGCGCACCGCCGCCACGTCGGGGTGGGTATCGGTGAAGGAGTCGATGGCGCGGTGAATCCGGACGCCGTTGATTTCGCCGGGCAGCAGCCCGTGCCGCGGATGAGCCGGATCGCCCTTGATGAAGTCGCCGATGAAGTTTCCGATCAGCCAGGCGTCGTTGCGGTCGGAGAGCCAGGCGTGGGCCAGCAGGTTCATAAGGCCGACGGGCTGGGTACGTTGGTCAGCGCCGCAGCCGACAACGGGGGCTGATCCTGCACCAGAAAGCCTTCTGTTGGCGTATATCGTTCAACGTTCACCCCGAATTTCCGCAGAAAATCCACGCCTTCGTCTGACGGGATGCCTTTGTATTCGGCATAGGAATGGAAGTAGATGACCCGGTCGATTTTCATGCTGTAAATGATACGGGCGCAGGCAATGCAGGGCGACAGGGTCACGTAAAGCGTAGCTCCGTCGATGGTCGAGCCATTTTTGACGGCATACAGAATGGCGTTTTGCTCGGCGTGGAGGGCTAGCGAACACGAGCCTTTGGAGTCGCGGGGGCAGCCCACCTCCGGGAATTCCTCGTCGCAGTTGTGCGTACCGGCGGGCGGACCGTTGTAGCCAATCGAAATAATGCGCGTGTCTTTGGTCAGTACGGCCCCCACCTGTGCTTTGATGCAGTGCGAGCGTTTGGCCAGATTGACGGCCAACTCCATAAAAATATCGTCGAAACGGGGCTTCACAGACAGGTTTGATCTACAGTACGTGGGGTAGTCAGGCTGTAAAATAACGATAATCCGGCGGAGGTTTTGCGTCCAAAGCCACCGAAAAACGGCTGAACGGTAAAAGTTCATATGACTCGTTCCGGTTTTGTGACTCGCCCCCTTTGCTCCGCGTCAAGAGGGTGTAGAGCTTCGGTAGGGTGTCAATCAGGCGCGTAGGTTGGCATGATTCCAGCAGGCACTACAGGATGAACGCGCAACATCCTCCCCATGCAGTCTGGTCGCTTGTTAATTCGGTTTCAGAAACCGCAGGCGGCTTGTTGCCTTCCTGTTTCGAGCAAAGCCCTTCAGCCACCTGTAAAAAGCTGGCTTACAGAGCAAAAACGGCACCTATTTTGCTTATCGGCAGTAGCGAATAACAAATAGTATCATATTATTGCCTGTGTGTAGCAAATGGCCGATGTACCTGTTTTATCCAGCTTTATCCCACAGCCTAACTCATGCGTTACCTTTTGTTGCTCTACTACCTGCTCGTTGCGCCAGCGAGTACGCCACCGCCTGTTGTTTACGTGACCCCGTTCGGGAGCGGCGACGAGTCAGGTACGTCCTGGAAAAACGCGCTGTCGGGCATGCGCCTCACCAGCACCCTCATCAACGCCCGGCCCGGCACGCAGTTCTGGCTGGCTGAAGGCACCTACTACCCCACCGTCACCACCGATCGTAACGCCTCGTTTGTGCTGGCATCGGGCGTGCAGCTCTACGGTGGGTTTGTGGGCACCGAAACCGCGTTGGCGACACGAGCACCCGGCCAGCACGAAACGATTCTGTCGGGGAATATTGGCGACGAAAACAGCAGCACCGACAACAGCTTCCACGTCGTACAGGTCATTGACAATCAAGACCCTATCATACTTGACAACCTGACGATCCGCGACGGGCGTATTCAATCGTATGACGAGGGCCATTTTGGCGGGGCGGGGCTCAGCATCGAAGCGTCGCTGAACCTCTCGACCGTTCAGCTGTCGCACTGCCGGTTTATCGACAACAAAATACACCGGGGCCTGACGGTCGGCGGGGCGCTGTCGCTGCTGACCGAAACCAACGCCCGCTCGACGCTGACGATCAACGACTGCTTTTTCAGTGGCAACGAAGCGGGCTACGGCGGGGCTATTGGCCTGAGCACGCAGGGCGGCACGTTCACCACGACAATCACCAACTCCACGTTCGACCAGAATACGGGGCAGGAAGGCGGGGCTGTATCGAGCCGGTTTGTCGAGCATTCGCCCGACAACCTACTGACCCTCAGTAAGTGTACCTTCAGCCGCAACGTCGCCGAAGCAACGGGCGGCGGCATCACCACGGGCGGTGGCGTCGAGAAACTGGAAGCCTGCACGTTCATCGGCAACAAAGTGGTGTCGACAACCGGCGCTGGCGGTGGCGGGGCGGTGTTCTGTTTCAACAATAGCCCGACGTTTCAGAACTGCCTGTTTGCCAGCAACCGGGCCGACGAGGGCGGGGTTGTTCAGAGCCTTTCCGATGAGCGCCCGACCGCGCCCACGTTTATCAACTGCACCTTTGCCGACAACAGCGCCGCCGTTCGTGGCGGGGTGATGAGCGCCCGGCTGTCGCGCCATGAACGGCGGCCCATCGCCCTCAGCGTATCGGCGACGAAAGCTTTCTTCGTCAACTGCATCAGTTGGGGTAACGTGGCGCCCGATACGCCTTTTTTCGGGGCACAACCGTTGGGCGACAAACGAGCCGAGGCCCGGGTAACCTATTCGCTTATCGAAGGCGATTTTCCCGGCGAAGGCAACCGGGTCGCCGATCCGTTGTTTGTGGATGCCTCGGGCGGCGACTACCGGCTTCGCCCCGACAGCCCGGCCTTGTTTAAAGGATCGATTCGGGCGTTTGACTTGCCCGCGAGCGATTTGGCCGGGTACGTTCGGCAGCCGGGCCAACCCGTCAGTCTGGGTGCGTTTGAGTACGTCGCCACGGCTTCGTCGCTCAATACGCCTGTCGCGGTGCAGCGCCGCTCTCTGATCGAGTGAGGTCCATCGGCTGGGTACGTTCCGAGGGACTGTGTTTTCCGGTTGGTTAGGGTAGCGGGGGCGGTTGCTTTGCTTGTCGTATAGCATCTCCTCTTCCGTATGCGTCTACTCAACCTATTCCGTCCGTTCCTGCACCAGAGCGGCCTGTTCTGCCTGCTGAGCCTCACGCAGGTTGGATTGGCTCAATCGCCATCGGCCGAGCGAAACCGCATTGCCACCGAGATGGAACGCTCCATTCGGCAGGAGATGCTCAACAAATGGTATCCGCAGGCGGTCGACACCGAATACGGCGGTTTTCTGAGCACGTTTACCTACGATTTCAAGCCGACGGGCCCGCAGGACAAGATGATTGTGACGCAGGCCCGCCACACCTGGACCACCGCCAAAGCCGCCGAACGCTATCCGTCGGTAGCGCACTACAAAGCCAACGCCCAACATGGTTTTCGCTTTTTGCGCGATATGCTGTGGGATAAGGAATACGGCGGCTTTTACACGCTCGTCGACCGGACCGGGAAGGTAAAAGGACCTGCCAACAAAGAAGCCTATGGCAACGCGTTTGGGCTATATGCGCTCAGTGCCTACTACCATCAGTCGCGCGATACAGCGGCGTTGACGCTGGCGAAAAAGGCGTTTGGCTGGCTCGAACAGCACAGCCATGACCCGGTGCACAAAGGCTATTTCCAGCACCTGCGCCGCGATGGCACGCCCATCCGGCGCGACGCCACGGTGGCCTCGACGTCGGATCTGGGTTATAAGGATCAGAACAGTTCGATTCACCTGCTCGAAGCCTTTACCGAATTGTATGCTGTCTGGCCCGACCCGTTGGTGCGCCAACGCCTCGACGAGATGCTCCACCTGGTGCGCGACGTGATCACCTCGCCTAAAGGCAATCTGGTACTCTTTTTCCAGCCCGACTGGACGCCGGTTTCATTCCGGGATTCGTCGGAAGCGGTGGTGCTGAAGCATCGCTACATCGACCACGTCTCGTTTGGGCACGACGTCGAAACGGCGTACCTAATGCTGGAAGCCTCGCACGCGCTGGGCCTGAAAAACGATGCCAAAACGCGGGCAGTAGGCAAGCGGATGGTCGATCACGCACTGGCCAATGGCTGGGACAAGCAAGTGGGCGGCTTCTACGATCAGGGGTACTATTTTAAGGACAAGCCTACCATAACCATCATCGACAAGAGCAAAAACTGGTGGTCGCAGGCCGAAGGACTCAACACGCTGCTGCTGATGGCCGATCTCTACCCCAACGACCCGATGGCTTATTTCGATAAGTACAAACGGCTCTGGACCTACACCCAAACGTACCTGATCGACCACCAACACGGCGACTGGTATGAAGAAGGCCTCGACAACGACCCGCAACGGCGCACGGGCAACAAAGGCCACATCTGGAAGGCCGCTTACCATACCTACCGCGCCCTCACCGGCTGCGTCGACCGGTCGGGCGGCCCTACGCACTGAGCCTCAGCAAGTGAGTGAACCCGAGCGGTTTCCTGCCATAGGCGACGCTGTACGTTATGCTTATTTTGTCAATAAATAGCGCACAATCGGTCATTTATCGATCTTTACTGGCATAGTTTGTGACCCGATTAAGCCTGACCGTCTATATAGATGTGGCCGTTTACTCTATGCGCTTTCTCCTGCTCAACTGCTTTCTTTTCTTTTGTTTGCTGGCTAACGCCCAATCCATTATCTACGTAACCGAAACGGGCGGCGGCGACGGCTCAGGTACGTCGTGGGCCAACGCCCTGCCAGGTACGTTGCTGGCCAACCGGCTACCAGCCGCCGCGGCCGGAACGCAGTTCTGGATAGCAGCTGGTACGTACAAACCGACCACGACACTCGACCGCTCTGCCTCCTTCAGTATCGCATCGGGAGTCTCGCTATATGGTGGGTTTGCAGGAATTGAGTCGACGCCCGATGCTAGGACACCTACAACCTATGAGACTGTGCTCTCAGGCGATATTGGTATACCCAATGATGCCACCGATAATAGTAAGCAGGTTATACAGGTACGGGATGTAAACGGCGCAGTCAGGTTTGATCAGCTCACTATCAGGCGCGGGAGTGTCTTTTTTTTCGATGATGTCCACAGTGGAGCGGGTCTCGACATCTATTCGGCCGCGGTCACTACTACCATTCAAGTTACAAATTGCCAATTCATCGACAATATGATTTTGCCAAGTCTGAGCGGCGGCGGAGCCATAGCCTTTCAGGCCAACAATGGTGCTATATGCCAGTTACGGATCGAAGGAAGTGTTTTTCAAGGCAGTACGGCAGGGTACGGCGGGGCCGTTAGTCTGGTGACTCAGGGAGGAACACTGGCTACTTACATTAGCAATACGACTTTTGAGCGCAACGTAGCTCAGGAAGGTGGAGCCGTTTCGGCACGATACCTAGAACGAGCCACTGGCAATCAAGTAAGTATAACCCGCTGTCAGTTCATTGGAAATCAAGCCTACTTTTTGGCCGGAGCCCTCGTTACCGGCACCCAGCCAATTGAGATTAGTCAGTGCCAGTTTATCGGCAATAACGTGATATATACGTCGCCATCGGGCGGTGGTGGGGCTATTGATGCTTCGAGTTGTACGCTCGCGCAGTACCGGGACTGTCTCTTTTCGGGAAACACGGCTTATCGAGGGGGCGCGGTTTACAGCACTTCCATCGCCAAATGGACGGAGCAGGTGTTTATCAACTGTACCTTTACCAACAATGCGGCGTCAGTGGTAGGAGGTGCTTTCTACAATGATCAGTTTGGTCAGGCGAGACCTGGTAGCACTTTCCCAAATGCAACAATTACCCGCCTCACCAATTGTATTTTGTGGGGAAATACAGCCCCAACGTCGCCAGCATACCATGCTGTTTACGGTTCCGAATACAGTAACCGCCCCCTCACTAACTATTCGCTCATTCAGGGATATGACCCAGTGATCTATATTGGGGCCAACAATTTGGCGCGGGACCCCGTTTTTATCAATGCACAAAGTAGCAACTATCGTCTTTCCACCAATAGCCCGGCTATCAACGCGGGCGACCCGGCCACAGCGATGTACCTAACCACCACCGATCTGGACGGCAACCCGCGCCTGCGGGGAGGGCGGGTCGATATGGGCGCGTATGAATTCGACTGCGGTTCAAGCGGCTGCTACACTGGTGGTAATGATACAGTGGAATCAGTACAGTCTGGTGGCTGGAATCAGCCTTATACTTGGACATGCAACTGTATACCAGATAGTACACGTTCCATTCACATATTGGATGCACATACGGTCACCGTTCCTGATGCATACACTGGACAGGCTAAAAGCATCAAACTAATTGGCAGCGGTAACATGCAGCTACAAGGTACAGGCAAAATCCGGTTAGGTAATTGAGAGAGTTACGCGTTCGTACGGCCTCGGCGTAAGAATTCGCGCTACTTGCTGCTTTATAGAAGCAACAAACGTCCACTAAAGTCAGTCTAGTGGACGTTTGCACAGAAATTACATACGCTAGGCCACCAGTTCGTTTTGGGGTTTTAGCCACTCGGGCTTTCTGGTATCGACCACCGCCTTCAGCTCGTTGAGCATGGCGTAGAGGCCGTAATAGGTCCGGTTCACGTAGAGGCCGTCCTGCGAGCCACGCACCACTTTCGATGAACGCAGTTCTTCCAGCTTCGAGAGCTGGTCGGCGAAGGTGTACACTTTGGTGAAGTACTCGTCGTCGCCAAAGTCGAAGCGATCGACGGCGAAGGGCGCGCCCAGCATCTCGATCATCTGCACAAACAGGTTGGAGAAAAACTTGCGGTCCTGCGGCGTATCCTGTGGCACCAGAAACTCCAGGTTCTGGAAAATCTGCTGCGTGAGGGCTTCGTCTTTCAGCGTATCGGGGTTGATGAGCCGGAAGTAATTGTCGTAGTAGTAATCGGGGATGACCTTCACGCAGCCGAAGTCGATAACGCCCATCGTACCATCAGGACGCATCAGGAAGTTGCCGGGATGTGGGTCGGCGTGTACCTGCCGAAGGTTGTGAATCTGATGGTCATAAAAATCCCACAGCAGTTGGCCAATGCGGTTGCGGGCCTCCTGCGACGGGTTGGTGGCCAGAAACTCTTTCAGGTGCAGCCCGTCGAGCCAGTCCATCGTCAGGATGCGCTTGCTCGACAGTTCCTTGTAGTACTTAGGAAACACCAGCCCGTCGATGTGGGCGCAGGCTTCCGAAATCTCCACCGACCGGCGCAGTTCGAGGTCGTAATCCGTTTCTTCGAGCAGCTTGCTTTCCACCTCACCCATAAACCGATCGATCTGCCGTTCGTCGAGGTTCAGCAGTCGTACGGCCAGGGGTTTGGCGATTTTCAGGTCGGAGGTGACGCTGTCGGCCACGCCGGGATACTGAATCTTGACGGCCAGCTTTTTGCCCCACTTCCAGGCCTGATGCACCTGCCCGATGCTCGCCGCGTTGACCGAGATCGCATCAAACGTATCGAACAGTTCGCCGGGTGCTTTTCCGAAATAAGTGCGAAAGGTTTTCACCACCAGCGGCCCCGAGAGTGGGGGCGCCGAGTATTGCGACATGGCAAACTTGTCGCTGTAGGCCGTTGGCAGCAGCCCCCGATCCATACTCAGCATCTGCGCCATTTTCAGCGCCGACCCTTTCAGCTCGCTCAGCGCGTCGTAGATGTCGGCGGCGTTATCGGCGTGGAGGTCTTCGCGCGTTACCGAGTCGGGATCTACGAGCTTTTTGGTGTAATGCTTAATGTAGTTGCCCCCCACTTTCACTCCTGCCTTCACAAACTGCGAGGCGCGGGCTACTTTGCTGGTTGGAACGGAGTTTTGCGTTTTCATAGGCCAAAAGGGCTTTAGAATGTATAATGAACGATGTATAATGTACAACTGAACTGACTTTGCCAAGTGACTGCGTAGCCATTGTACAGTATACATCGTTCATTGTACATTCCTTTTTATCGGTTCTGGTACGCGAATTTGGCGAAGTCGAAGAGAGTATCGAGGGGCGAGCGACCGATCAGATCGAAGGTCGTGTTGACCGATTTTTCGATGGCCGTATCCGTTTTTTCGAAGCCCTTGCTCACGTCTTTCACCCAGAAATCGAGAATGAACAGCACCTGCGTCCACAACGCCGTAGGATACCGGTCCGTCAGGAACGGGCGGGGTTCCACTTCGCGGCTTTCGCGGCCCTCGGCCAGCAGATCGCGGGCGTAGTCGTAAAAGACCTCTTTGAATGGCATCAGCACCTGCCGACCGGCCGACGGCCGACCCCGCATCGCCAGCCGGGCACGGGGCGAATCGGCAGCGAGTTCGCCGCCCGCCCGCAGGTTGCCGTAGCTGTAGACCACGAAGCTGCGTTGCGCCTTAAGCTGTTCGATCCAGGTGTAGTAGAACGCCAGCAGTTTTTCCCGCACCGAATAGGTGTGATAGGTCGGGTCGGCGTCGAGCAGTTTGAGGGTGTCGTTGAACAGGGTCGCCCACACGTCGGCTTCGACGGCGTCGAAGGAAGCGTAGTGGTCGTAAAACTCGCTCTCGGTGATTTTCAGCTTTTTTGCAAACTGGAAGACGGAGGTGGGTTGTTTGCCGTTTTCAAGGACATACTCGGTGTATGCCTTACGGATTTTTTCGAGCGTTTCCATATGTATAGGAAACGGCCTGTTTGCGGTAAAAGTTTGAGCCAATGGTCCTTTAACGCAGTAATAAACGTAGGTCGAAGGCAAAACCCGGCAACACAGTCTCGCCGGTCAGGGGTTGCTCAAAATCAGTGTGTTTACTGATGGTCCCATCGGCCCGGTAAATGAATACTTCCTGCCGAACAGGATCGATGAGCCACCCTAGTTGAACCCCATTGTCGATATACTCGCGCATCTTCTCTTTGGCCTTTGGTAACTGATCACTCGCCGACATCAATTCGACCACAAAATCGGGGGCCAGCGGCGGGAATTTCTCCCGCTGTTTGTCGGTCAGGGAAGCCCAGCGGTCATCGCTGATCCAGGCGGCATCAGGCGAACGCGTAGCCCCATTAGGCAGTTTAAACGCCGTAGACGAGTCAAAGCCGATCCCGCCAGATTGCATGGTCCATCCATAGATGAAGTAGGTAAGCGCCGCGTTCCGATTTCCGGTTTTCCCGCCTGTATTTGGCATAACAACAATGGTACCATCTGGATTTTGTTCCAACTTGAGTTCCTCGTTGAGTCGGCAAAAATCATAGAAGGCATCATCGTCCATTCGGTCGAGACCAAATTTGACGTTCATTCCTTCCAGTTGCTCCTGGGGCAGGTTTTCGAGACTGAGTGTCATGCCAGTATGCGTTTGTTACAAAGATACAAAAACCACAACACCCCATGAATCAGCCAACCAACGTACCTGAATACTGGCTCCGCGGCCCCCTACCCAACGTACCCGCCTTGCTGCAACCTGCCGCCCACGCCCTGTTGCAGGCGCGCGACGACATCCGGCACGCCCTCGTCGGTTTCCCCGATTCAGCCCTCTGGGTACGTCCTGCCGGGCTGGCGTCGGTGGGGTTTCACCTCCAACACATCGCCGGCGTGCAGGATCGGATGCTCACCTACGCCCGTGGCGAGAAACTGACCGACGAGCAGTTTGCCGCGCTGAAACAGGAAGGCCAACCCACCACCGGGCAGGACACCGTAGCAGCGCTGTTCGACCGCCTCAGCCACCAAACCGACCGCACCCTGGCGGCTCTTTACCAAACCGACCCCGCTACCCTGACCGAGTTCCGCCCCGTTGGCCGCGCCGGGTTGCCCTCCACCGTTGGCGGGCTACTCTTCCACGCCGCCGAACACAGCATGCGCCATACCGGACAGTTGCTGGTCACGGCGAAGGTGGTGTTGGATAATGGATAATGCACGATGGACAATGTACGATGTATAATGTACGATGTATAATGTACGATGGACAATGCACGATGTATAATGAGTGGTCGATCTTCATTTCTCATTGTACATCGTACATCGTGCATTGTCCATTATCCCTGTACTTTCGCGGTTATGAATCTCCCGCCTGCTCTTGTCAACGACGCCGTTTCGTTATTGAAAGACCTGATCGCCACCCCGTCGCTTAGCCGGGATGAAGGCCCTACCGCCGACCGCATCGCCACGTATCTGGCTGAGCACGGGGTTCCGTATGGTCGTAACGGGCATAATGTCTGGGCAAAAAACCGCCACTTTGATCCGGCTAAACCAACGCTGCTGCTCAACTCGCACCACGATACGGTAAAGCCCAACGCCTCGTATACCCGCGACCCGTTCAGCCCCACGGTGGCCGATGGCAAGCTCTACGGCCTCGGCAGCAACGATGCGGGCGGCTGTCTGGTGAGTCTGCTGGCCACCTTTGTGCACTTCTACGACCGCGCCGATCTGTCGCATAACCTGGTGATGGCGGCAAGTGCCGAGGAAGAGATTTCGGGGCGGGGAGGCATCGAACAGCTCTGGCCCGACCTGCCGCCCATTGATCTGGCCATCGTAGGTGAACCCACACAAATGCAACTGGCGATTGCCGAAAAAGGATTACTGGTACTCGACTGCACCGTGCGCGGCCGGGCCGGACACGCCGCCCGCAACGAAGGCGACAATGCTATTTACAAAGCACTACCCGCCATCCACTGGTTTCAGACGTACGAGTACCCGCGAGTGTCGCCGCTGCTGGGACCGGTGAAACAGACCGTGACGATCATCAACGCCGGGTCGCAGCACAACGTTGTGCCCGACACCTGCACGTTCGCCGTCGACGTGCGCGTGACAGAACAATACACGCTGGAAGAGGTGCTCGACATTGTACGCGCCAACGTACCCACGGTGGAGGTCACGCCGCGCTCGGTGCGGTTGCGGTCGTCGGGCATTGCGGTCGAGCATCCACTGGTGCAGGCGGGCCTGGCGTTGGGACGCACCACCTACGGCTCCCCCACCCTATCGGATCAGGCGCTGATGCCGGTACCGTCGCTCAAGTGCGGCCCCGGCCATTCGGAGCGTTCCCACACCGCCGACGAATTCATCTACCTCCACGAAATCGAGGAGGGCATTGCCGGGTACGTTGCCCTGCTGGATCGGTTTCTGGCAACAACCGTATCAGTCTGAGCGTTTTAGAAGAACGGCCCGGCAACCCCGTCGGGCCGGTCCAACCCAACTCAACGCCATGAAAATCAACGCACTCCTACTTGGCCTGGGGCTGCTTGTCGCTACGGCGGCACAGGCGCAGGACTCCATGATGGTCAAAAAGCCGCAGCCAAAGCCCGAAACCATGCCTACCCGCCGCAGCCGGGGCACCGCCAAGCCCATGCCCAGCCCCAAATACGGCACCCTTCCCGACCGTCGGCGCAACATGGACAAAGCCCCCCTGCCACCCGATTCCAGCCAGGGAACGATGAAACGCGACACGGTTCGATGAAGCGACAGGGCAACGGGTTGATGCTGACTCTCTGGGTTAGCCTGTTGGTGGTGTGTCAATCGGTTGCCCAATCGAGTATTTCGTTGCACCCGCTGGTCGATACCACGCAGTCCGACATCCGGCAGGCGGTGACCCTCTGGACAACGTACCTGCGCTCGCGTCCTGACAGCCTCTACGACAATCCGTACTGGAACGACGCCGAAAAGCAGGCAGCGGCGGCCTTTGGCGGCCGGTTCGACCTGCTCGAGCGCGAGTTTGAGCCGACGCTTTACCGGGGCTATCCCGTGCAGATCCTGAGCGTGGTCAACTACAACGGCCTGTACCAGATCAAGTCGTTGTTTGGTGGCAACAACCCCAAGGGCCGCAGCCCCAACCTCGTAGCCATCACCAACGTCTACGCCCGCCCCGGCACCGCCGACGCCACCGCCCCGTGGCAGCTCTACAACGCCCTGCCCATCAACCGCGACAAACTGTGGCAAGGACTGCGGGTCGGTTATGTGCAGTATTATTTCCCGCGCTACCACGTCTTCGACAAGCGCAAAGCCCTGCAGCTCAACGACTTCATCGAGCAACTGTGCCGCGACTTCAGCGTTCCGCCCCAAGCCATCGAATACTACCTCGCCGATACGGCCGAAGAACTGCGCCAGTTGCGCGGGATCGACTACGAAGCCACCCTCAGCGGAGCCAGTAAACCCACCGGCCGGGCTGTCGACAACCGCGTTTTTTGCAGCGGACTGGGTGAATTTTACCCGCATGAGGTGGTACACGTGCTGCTCAATCCGCACTTTCCCAACCAGCACCCGTGGGTGGTCGAGGGCGTGGCCACCTGGCTGGGCGGAAGCCGGGGCCAACCGCTAAGCTGGCATCTGCACCGCACGGCAACGTACCTGACACAGCACCCTGAGCTAAACCTCGCCAACCTGCTGACCCTGCGCAACCTCGACGAATACACCGACTACCGTTACGCGCTGGGTGGGCTGCTCTGCCAGTTAATACACGAGAAAGGCGACTATCCCCTGCTGAAACAGGTCATGAACGCGGGCCGCACCGATGCCGTCCTGTATCAGGCCATCGACACGTACCTAGGCGTACCCCGCCCTCAACTGAATACGTACCTGCGCGAGAAGCTACGGGCTTATTTGTAGCAAGGGGTAAAACTGACCAACGGGAGTTATGAACGTCGTTTTTAAGGTGTAATGGTTTTTTGTCATCCCGACGATAGGAGGGATCTTGAGGTTTCCTAACTCGTAGCAAGGTTAGTTCAAGATCCCTCCTATCGTCGGGATGACAAAAAATCATTAATTAAATCATTCATTACCAATCATATAACTCACTACATCCTCTATATAGCTTACTGAATTTCTACGTTTTCGTGAAGACGCTATACGAAGCCTCACCTCGGCAAGTGTGACTCCATCCGCTCGTTTACCCCTATCAGCCTTTATTGTCAACCATTTATCACAGTATCCCTTGCTTTTTCAATTAGTATTTAGACATTTGGCTAATTATACAAGCATACCATGAACGCACTGTTTAAAGCCCTCAACGACCCCACCCGTCGGCAGATTCTGGAGCTACTTCGGCAGGGCGACCTGACAGCGGGCGAAATCGCCGAGCAGTTCGACATGAGCAAGCCCAGCATTTCGCACCACCTCGACCTGCTGCGGCAGGCGGGCCTCGTCGACTCCACCAAACAGGGACAGTTTATTACGTACCGGCTCAACACCACCGTGCTCGACGAGCTGCTGGCCTGGCTCATGGGGTTTACGGGATCATCGGTCCTGAACACGTCGCCGCCAACCCCGTCCGACCTGCCCTCGTCCGATCCATCCCCACGTACCGATTAAATACCTCACCAGCATGTCTTCGTCTACAAGTTCACAAACGGCCTCGTCGCCAACGCCCGAATGGGTGTTCATCGCCATAACGGCCCTGCCCCTGCTCTATCTGGCGGCCATCTATACCCAGTTCCCTGCCAACGTACCTACGCACTTCGGACCGACCGGCCAGCCCGACGGATATTCCTCGAAAGAAGGACTGGCTATCGGGTACGTACTCGGCATGGGGCTACTCTACGGCCTGCTGCGCGTGTTGCCCGCGATCGACCCCACCGGCCGCCTGACACCAGCGATCTACGGACCGATGCGCCTCACGATCAATCTGTTTCTGGCCGGGATAGCCACGGTGATTCTCTACATCATCCACACGCAACAGACCGGTTCAGCCGTCATCAACCTGATTCTGTCGACGGTTTTTCTGCTGTTCGCGGGCATTGGCAACGTCATGCTGAACGTACCCAGAAACTACGTCGTAGGCATCCGCACGCCCTGGACGCTCAACAGCGACACCAACTGGCGCAAAACGCACCGCCTCGCGGGTAAGCTCTGGGTAGCGGGGGGGCTGCTGGCGTTTGTGATCAACTTTTTCCTGCCCACATCGCTCAAGATCGCGCTGGCCATTGCGGTGCCGATGGTGCTGGCGATTATCCCGTTTGTCTACTCCTACCGACTGTTTAAGCAGGGACTATGCGTAGCCTTGCTGCTCATGGTCGGTGCCGGCCGCACCTTTGCCCAGACCGAAGAGCCCGTCAGGTACGTTGTTACCCAGCCAGCGGGCGTCAGCGTCACGCTCGACGGCACGCTCACCCTGCCCGCCAACGCCACCCAGCCGCTGCCCGTGGTGCTGCTGATCGCGGGCAGCGGTCCCACCGACCGGAACGGCAATGCCCCCGGCGCCAACCTGAACATGTACCGCCAACTGGCCGACAGCCTCACCAAACGGGGTGTGGCGGTGCTGCGCTACGACAAACGGCTCAGCGGCACCAACAGCTTCGTGGCGGCTACGCAGTTGATCAAGCCGGGGCTGTCGTTCGACTACGTGGTGAGCGACGCCGTTGGCTTTATCCGGCAATTGCAGGCCGATAAACGGTTTTCGCGGGTGATCGTGGCGGGGCATTCCGAAGGGTCGCTGGTGGGGATGCTGGCCGCGGCGCAAACCAACGTCGACCGCTTTGTGTCGATTGCCGGGGCGGGGCAAAACATCGCCGACGTACTCAAAACGCAGTTTGCCGACGCGGGCATTTCGGGCGACAATTTGGCCCTCGCCCAACGCGATCTCGACTCCCTGCGGGCGGGGCAGCGCGTGCAGAAACCCGTGGCCCCATTGGCCAGTTTGTTCAGCCCCGTCAATCAGCCGTATCTGATTTCGTGGATGCGCTATGACCCCGCCCGCAGCCTACAGGCCTACAAAGGGCGGGTGCTGCTGATTCAGGGACGGCACGACATTCAGGTGCCGGTGAGCGAGGTCGAACGCCTCAAAACTGCCCGCCCCGACGCCCAACTGCTGCTCATCGACGGTATGAACCACGTGCTGAAAGCCGGACCCGCCGACCGCGCAGGTAACATCGCCAGCTACACCGCTCCCAACAGCACCATCCTCCCCGCCGTCGCCGACGCCATTGCTACGTTTGTAAAATAAGGGATTAGGGAGGTTGACGCGTGGCTGCTGCTGGCGCATGGCCTCCATTTTCCCCCTCCCCTAATTCGCCGAATAATGCTGTAGATAAGCGACGAGGCGGTCGAAGTTGATCTGTTCGTAGGCGTTGGGCGATTGGCGGTCGAGCTGATGGCGGTACAGGTCGATCAGGCCGAGAAAATGCGGATTGTGCGTGAGGCTGGCGACCGTAAGCCCCTTGTAACAGCGGAACGTCTGGTTATATACGTAAGGGCACGGATGCGCCGGATCGTCGTTCAGGATGCGGTCGAGGCTGCGGAGCGAACACGCCTCGTTGAGCTGCTGAAAGCCGTCGTTTTTGAAAAAATCCATGATCTGCTGACACACGCTTTCCAGCTCGAAGTCGGAGCGGATGCTGTAGCGGGGGGGCGTCACCTGCTGATACTTGCCGATGGAGATCAGCAGCGTGTTGGCGTCGGACCGGAAATCGGTGAGGGTGGGCAGAAACTGCTGGGCAATCTGCTCGACCTGCTCATTGCGGCAACCGAAGTTGACATCGAGCAGGGTGGTGTCGCCGTAGTAGGACGGTGACAGAATAACGTTCTGGAAACCAGTGGGGGTAATGCGACGAAACTGCTTTTTTTCGGGCAGCAAGGCGAATTCATAGTCGCCAAAGAAGCGAGCCAGTTGCCTGTAGAGGCTGGTTTCAAAAGGCGTAAGGATCATGGCCTTCGGTGGGCCGAAGCCCGTATGGCAAGCTTGTTACGGGGAAGAGGAAACGTCAGTCAAGTTAACGATTTTTGTTTAATATGGTTTAAACAAATTTAGCAAATCGACACCCGGCTTCCGATTTTGCGGAAGCAACGGGCGGCCAGGCTGGCACAAGGAGGTGAAACTTTTGGCCGGCGCACACGGTTATACTCATACACAACCTGGGGGCGACTGGAATTGACAGCTTGCTGAAAGCGCGTGTAAGCATGCCGGGAGTGGGTGACAGTTCCCGTCCAAACAAATCACCAAAACAATAACTGGCGAGTATAACTACGCCATGGCTGCTTAATCCGGAGGATCTAGCAAATGCCATCGTCTCCCCGACCTACGTGCTGCCGGTTGGATCAGGAGGCGTCGATCTGCAGCGCTGGCTTCGTTAATCGTTGTGACAAGAAGCGAGACAAAACAACGTAAGGTGTCAGATAGGCCAGTGGTGAGCCAGTCTGCCGCCCGACAATCCTAATCACCACTAAGCATGTAGAAAGCGCGACGTTTTCCTTGACTGGACCAGGGTTCAACTCCCTGCGTCTCCACAATTAACACTGTAAGTCAACTAGTTACAAGATTTACACATTGTATTACCCAAAAGGGAAGAGACTATGTATCTCTTCCCTTTTTTGTTGATTAGGAATTGACCTGATACTAACTGCGATCACGGATTCAGGCTTCTCGCATAAATTCATATTTCGGGGCATCATGCAGCACGACTTACATTATGAAGTTGAAGTCGATAAATAGCTAACAAAGGATTTGCAAGGATGAAGTATTCATGGTTACCCTTATTGCTGACTGGATTAAGCTGTCATGAGCCGGAGAAAGCACCTCCCCTTGATGAGGCAAGTAGGCTAGCTGGCGACTACGACCTAGTGTACTCGTACATCGGCAATAATTTTGACCCGTACGTTAAATTGACAGGATCACTCCAGTTGGTTAGACTTGACGCCAAGACGGTCAAGCCCACCTTCAAAATCAGTGGCTTTGCAGATGGCCTCATCGAGAAAGGCACTTGGCAGCTGACAAAAATAACGGAAGATTCAGTCTTGTGCAGCGCTTCAGGTTATTCATGCGGGGTCAAGAACGGCTTGGTTGATATGAAAGGATATGCCGATGGGACCATATTCTTCCGCTTCAAAAAGAAAGATTGAACATTGTTAGCAGTAAACAATCTTTTAGTCTTACCTCTCACAATCCCACCATCGCGTCGTTAATCTTCTCCAAACGACACTCCGAAAGATATCCCTCTCGATTAGCGCTTGCGATCTAACGCCACGCCGATCATGCGTTTAATTAAACGATTGGCGGAATTCAAGTGGGGAGGTGCTTGTCTTGCTTTTGAACAGCTTGCTGAACGATTGGGGGTGCTCGAAGCCCAGGCTGTAGGCAATCTCGCTCACGGATAGTTGGGTGGTCGATAGCTGCGCTTTGGCCTTCTCGATCAGCTTCTCGTGGATGTGCTGTTGCGGGGTTTGGCCGGTCAGCGTTTTCAGCAGGCTGCTCAGGTACGTTGGCGACAGGTTGAGTTGGTCGGCCATGTAGCCCACCGTGGGCAACCCGCCTGTCGGTAGGGCGTCGCTCTTCAGGTACGTGTCCAGAATGGCCTCGAAGCGGTCGAGCAGGCTATGGTTGGTGATTTTGCGGGTGATGAACTGCCGCTGGTAAAAACGGTCGGCGTAGTTGAGCAGCACCTCAAGCTGGGCGATGATAATACCGTGACTGAACGTGTCGATGGGCGCCTGATACTCCTGCTGAATCTGCTGCATAATACCAATGATGATGGCCTCCTCTTTCTCCGACAGAAACAGGGCTTCCCGAATCGAATAGTCGAAATAGTCGTGCTGCCGGATGGTTTTGGCCAGGGACGTGTGCCACAAAAAATCGGGGTGAATCAGCAACAGCCAGCCCGTGTGCTCGTGCGACGCGTCTTCCGAAACGGTCAGCACCTGTCCGGGGGCCAGAAAGACCATCACGCCTTCGTCGAAATCGTAGGGCTGCTGACCGTAGGTCAGTCGGCCGCTGAAGTTTCGTTTCAGCGCAATCGAATAGAAGTTGTTCACCACGCTTTTCGGCCTGTCGACCCACTGCGGCCGGATGTCCTCGAACCGAACCACGCTGATGAGCGGGTGGGCGGGTTTAGGCAGGCCCGCCAGTTTGTGGTACGCCGACAGGGTGTCGTTTCGGTGCAGCGAGTCGGTTGGCATAGGATAACGGGGTTTATCGGCGATTTTAACCAATACTAGCTACGAGCATTTTGCAGCCTAACTTATTTATTAGCTACAAGTTGATTAGTTTTTTTTGTCATCCCTCCTGCGTCGGGATGACAAAAAACGGGTGACTACGTGTTTCGGTCAGGGAGACGAAAAAGGCCCTTTACTGACTCAAGGCTGTTCACACCTTACCCTACAAGCTATACAACAACCGTAACCCGTCGGTGAGGGTGGTGGGTTTCCGGCGGAGGAGGGTTTCCAGATCCGGGGTTACACCCGCCTCCTGTCCGTTGGCAATGTCGGTGATAAACCCGACAATGCGTTGCGCCATCACCTCGGGCAAACCCCGGCCGATCAGCTGGCTTTTAAACTGTACCGGGTCAGCAGGCGTGTAAGTTATGGCTTTGCCGGATAGGCTGCTCAGGGCGGCGGCGATGTCCTCAAACGAGTAGGCTGTGGGGCCGGTCAGGTGGTACGTCCGGTTGCCTTCCGCCGGGGTTGCCAACGCGTTGGCGATGGCCTCGCCCATCTCGCTACGCAGGGCCAGCGCCACCCGCCCCTGCCCGGCAGGTACGTTGATCCCCCGCTCAAAAACGGCTTTGCCCCCGAGAAACTGCGGAATGGCGTCCATATACAGGCTATTCTGAAAAATCGTGTAAGGCAGGCCGCTAGCCTTGATCAACGCCTCGGTCTGGAAGTGGCCGTTCATCAATTGATTGACGAGCGTAGCCGGGTCGCTCAGCGCGCGGCTTGTGTAGGCGATGCGCCGGACACCCGCTTTCCGGGCCGCGTCCACCACGTGTTGGTGCTGGCGCACGCGGTTTTCTTCGTCCGTACCGGCAATCAACAGGACGGTCTCCATCCCCTGCATCGCAGCATCGAGGGAATCGACATCGTCGTAGCTGCCCACATGGAGGGCTATACCTTGGCTGAGCAGGTTAGCGGCTTTGGCTTCGTCACGCACAAAAGCGGCGATCTGGCCCGCAGGTACGTGTTTCAGGAGTTGCTGAATGACGGCGGTACCCAATTGCCCGGTGGCTCCGGTTACTAAAATCATGACGTTGTGCTGGTTTGATTATGACAAAGGTCCGCCACGCCCAGCGCCCGGCCGTAGCCAGATTTGTGATTGTTGTAGCCGAATTAACTGCCCGCTTTCCCCCGCCTGGCTATGGGCTTTTCTGTGTACCTTCGCTCATCTCCTTATCTTCCTTATTCCCAGAACAATGGCTACGGTCAAACTCACCATCAATAACCAGCCGCAAACCCTCGACGTCGACCCCGAGATGCCCCTTTTATGGGCTATTCGCGACGTAGTGGGCCTCACCGGCACCAAATTCGGCTGCGGCATCGGGCAGTGCGGCGCCTGCACCGTTCACCTCGACGGCGCACCCATCCGTTCGTGCAGCGTTCCCGTTTCGGCGGTAAAAGGCCAGAAAATCACGACGATCGAAGGCTTGTCGAAAAACGCCGACCACCCGGTGCAGAAGGCCTGGATCGAGCATCAGGTACCGCAGTGCGGCTACTGCCAGTCGGGGCAGATCATGAGCGCGGTGGCCCTGCTGAAACAGGTACCCAAACCCACCGACGCCGACATCGACGCCGCCATGCAGGGCAACATTTGCCGTTGCGGTACTTATGTGCGCGTTCGGCAGGCCATCCACACAGCATCAGCCGAGTTGAACACGACCCAGAAATTACCCAAAACAGCCTCTAAACTCGGTAAGCGATGAGCCAGAAAACAACTTCCTCAGGAGCTGGGTACGTTGCCCGCCGAGACGTACTGAAAACCCTTGGCCTTACGGGCGCGGCCTTTGTGCTGGGTACGTCGGGCAGCAACGCTGCCAGCGTGTTGGGTACGTTGGCTACCCCCGACGCCCTGCCCGCCGCCGAGCTGACGCCCTACATCATTATTGAACGTACCGTGGAGGGCCACCCCGGAAAAATCACCCTCATGAACACCCGTCCCGAAATCGGGCAGGGTACGTTCCAGTCGATTCCGGCGCTGATTGCCGAAGAACTGGGCGTAACACTCGATCAGGTCACGATCCGGCAGACAGGTGGTCAGAAAGCGTTTGGCTGGGCGCAGTTTGCGGGTGGCAGCATGTCGGTACGGACCGACTACCTGCCCATGCGCAAGGTAGGGGCCTCGGCCCGCGAGATGCTCGTGCAGGCCGCCGCCACCACCTGGAATGTACCCGCGAGCGAGTGTACCGTTGCCAACGCGCGGGTGTGGCACAAGGCCACGAACCGGAGCCTGGGCTATGGCGAGCTGGCCGAAGCAGCGGCGAAACTTCCCGTTCCGACCGACCCGAAACTGAAAGACCCGAGGGACTTTGTCATCCTGGGCAAAGACGCTAAACGGCCCGACGTACCCGGCAAATCGTCGGGCAAGGCGCAGTTTGGGATCGATATGAGCGTGCCGGGTATGGTCTACGCCTCTATCGAGCGCAGCCCGGTCTTCGGTAGTAAGGTGGTGAGTGTCGACGATGCCAAAACGAAGCAGATCAAAGGCGTGCGGCAGGTGCTGAAAGCCGAGCGGGTGCTGGAAAGCCGCCGGTTCGAGGGCGTAGCCGTGGTCGCCGACACGTATTGGGCCGCGTTGCAGGGCCGGAAAGCCCTTCAGGTACGTTGGGATCATCAGGGACACGACGCGTTCAGCAGCATTCAATATGAACAACACCTGCGCGACCTGGCCAAAACCGACGGCCTCGTCGATCATAGCGTGGGTGATTTTGCCAAAGCCCTTGCCGAAGCGCCCGTACAGCTCGAAGCCTTCTACGAAACACCCGTGGTGAGCCACTCGCCGATGGAGCCGATGAACTGCCTCGTGAGCTGGACGGCCCCCGACGCGGTCGAAATCTGGACATCGTCGCAGGTGCCGGGCGGCATCAAGAGTCAGATTGCGGGCGAGTTCAAGATCAGCCCGGATAACGTAAAGGTCAACATCACGTTCAACGGTGGCGGGTTCGGTCGTCGGCTTTACCCCGATTATGTGCTCGAAACAGCCCACATCGCCAAGGCCGTCGGGAAGCCGGTCAAGGCCATCTGGACACGCGAAGACGACACGCAGCTTGGCCCGTTTCGTCCCATGACCTTCTCGGCAATGCGCGCGGGGCTGTCGGCCGATGGCAAGCCGCTAGCCTTCCAGCACAAGGTTATTTCGCCGTCGCTCGACGCCACGCTGGGCAAGCCCCACGACGGCAAGAAGGTCGACAAAACCATGACCGAGGGCATCGGCGAGCAGAAGTACGAGCTCCCGAACCAGGAAAGCCGCTACGTTTACGCCGAATCGCACGTTCCGATGGCCGCCTGGCGGGCCGTGACGAGCACCACGCTGGCCTTCGCCCACGAGGGTTTCCTCGACGAACTGGCGCACAAAGCCGGTAAAGACCCGATGGATTACCGCCTGTCGCTGCTCACCAAGGAGTCGGACACGAAGCGCGTGCTGACGAAGCTGCGCGAGGTCTCGAACTGGGATAAGCCACTACCGGCGGGTAAAGGCCGGGGGGTAGCGCAGTGGGAGTTTTTCGCGGGGCTGGCCGGTCAGGTGGTCGAAGTCGCCAAACTGGCCGACGGCTCGGTGAAGGTCGAGAAGGTGTATTGCGTGATCGACCTCGGCACGGTAGTCAATCCCGACATGGTGCGGGCGCAGATCGAAGGGGCTATCTGCATGGGGCTGGTGGCGGCCACCAAAGACGGCATCACCTTCGCCAACGGGCAGGCGCAGCAAACCAACTTCGACACGAACCGGATGCTGCGGATCAACGAGATGCCCAAAATCGAGGTGCATATCCTGGCCGACGGTGGCCCCACCATCAAAGGCGTGGGCGAACCGGGTCTGCCGCCGCTGGCTCCCGCGCTGGCCAACGCGATCTTCGCCGCCACGGGTAAACGCCTCCGCCGCCTGCCCATGAACCTGGAGAAAATAGCTTAAACGCGAAGTCGCAAAGGTACACGCGAAGGGCGCAAAGGATGTCAAATGGTATTCTTTGCGCCCTTCGCGTGTACCTTTGCGACTTCGCGTTTAAACAGCATGGCGAAGAAGAAGCAGAAATATTACGTGGTGTGGCAGGGACGGCAGACGGGCGTGTTCGACGATTGGGACGTGTGCCGGAAGCAGGTCGAAGGGTTCGACAAGGCGCTATATAAGTCGTTCGACAGTAAGATCGACGCCATGAAAGCCTACACCGACGACCCACGCCGGTACGTAGGCAACAAGCCCAAAACCGCGCCACAGCTCAAACTCAGCAGCCTGCAACGCCCGCCCATCGAGGATAGCGTGGTGGTGGATGCCGCCTGGAACACGGCCACTGGCGACATGGAATACCAGGGCATCTACCTGCCCACCCGCGAGAAAATCTTCCACCGCGGCCCCTACCCCGACGGCACCAACAACATCGGCGAGTTTCTGGCGATCGTGCACGCGCTGGCCCTGTTGCATCAGCGCAACAGCAACCTGCCCATCTACTCCGATTCGCGCACGGCCATTAGTTGGGTGAAAAAGAAAAAAGCCAACACTAAACTCGACCCCACGCCCCGCAACGCGGAGTTGTTTGAGCTGCTCGACCGCGCCGAGACCTGGCTCACTACCCACCGCTTTGCCAATGCCATTCTGAAGTGGGAAACCACCGAGTGGGGCGAAAACCCCGCCGACTTCGGCCGAAAATAAGTACCAGATAGTCAGGAGAATACACTACCTTGTCGATTAACAGGCTAACCCGTACCTGCCCCTTAATCACGTTGTTATGGCTTCTCAATCCGATCTGGAGTTTACGTACTCCACCATCGACACTATTTTCCGGCGCAGCGTTGGCGAAACCGGCGACTACAGCGGTGCGATGTATAATGGCGATTTCACGCTCACCCTCGAAGAAGCCCAGCGCCAAAAACACCAGTTTATTGCCGATAGCCTCGGTATTGGTCAGGGCACCAAGGTGCTCGACATGGGCTGCGGCTGGGGTCCGTTTCTCACCTATATTAAGGGACGGGGTGCCAACGCCCGGGGTGTCACGTTGTCGTCGGCACAGGCGGCGGCCTGCACCAAAAATGGCCTGACGGTCGAGGTGAAAGATTGCCGGCAGATCACCCCCGCTGATTACGGGACGTTCGACGCCGTTTCGTGCATTGGCGGGCTGGAGCATTTCTGCTCCATCGAGCAGTGGAAAGCCGGGCAGCAGGACGCCGTCTATGCCAATTTTTTCCAAAATCTAGCCCAACTTCTGCCCAAGGGCAAACGGTTCTACATGCAGACGATGGTGTTCGGCAAGAACATGATCGACTACGAGCAGATCAGCCTCGACGCCCCCAAAGATTCAGACGCCTACGCGCTGGCGCTCATGATCGCGCAGTTTCCGGGCTCGTGGCTCCCTTACGGCTATCAGCAGGTCGAGCGGGCAGCCAGTAGCCATTTCAAGCTGGTATCGGAGAGCAGTGGCCGCCTCGATTACATCGAAACCATTGGTCAGTGGCGCAAGCGCTTCCGGGCCTTCGACCTGGAGAAGTACCTGCTCTACGCTTCCCTCCTGCCGCGTTTGCTCACTAACCCAGCCTTCCGCGACCTTATCGCCGTGTTCCGCGTAAGCCCCAACCGGGTCTGCTTCGAGCGCGAGACGATGGATCACCACCGGCTGGTCTTCGAGCGGATATAAGGGAGGGCATCAGGCTTCGCCGTCATTGATGGTCATTTGGCTTCGCCGTCATTCGTTGTAAAAACAATTAATGACTATGAATGACGGCGAAGCCAAATGACAACCAATGACTCCCCATCCCCTCAATAATTCCCAATCGACAGCATCACCAGCGTGCAGGCCTCGATGGGTTCGATCCCTTCCTGCTGAAGCTGTCGGGCGAGGTCATCGTTTTCGGCACCGGGGTTGAAGATGACCCGGCGGGGCTTCAACTTTTTCAGGTAGTCGACGTACCCAGCCTGATTGCGGGCGCCCACGTACATCGTCACCGTGTCGATATCCGTCAGTTCGGGCAGCCCCGTCTGAATGGGTACGCCCTGTACCTGTCCGGTTTTCAGGCCAATCTGTTCAACGTCGTGGCCGTGCTGCAATAAACTGCGGGTAGCCCGGTTGGCATAGCGGGCTGTATTTTCGGTCGCGCCGATTACCAATGTCTTCTTACTCATATTCTTTTGAGGTAGTCATCTCTATTGACAAAAACAGGCGCTCAGTTGTTCAGAATGCGTTTTCGCTGCTTATTTTTGTTAATTGTTCACTCTACATTTCGGCTATATAACCCGCAAAACGCTAGCCTATATACGTTGCCATTCAGTATAAACTATTGATAATTAATGCGTATCCGCGTTCTTTTGCTACCTTCGGTGGAATTTTAGTGTTCAACTTTTGTTAAACATTAAGTTCGCTCTCACCGTATTGTTAGTATTAGGCACTCACACTTCATAAATGATTCAACGATGGCTACCTTCTGGAACGAACAATGGGTGCCGATCAGGTTTGAGGGCGTCAACGAATCTCCAACCTATGAGGTATCAAACTTTGGCCGATTGCGCAGCTTTCGGTCAGGGGCTGAGGGCACAATCATCAAGGGATCGGTCATTCAGGGCTACCGATCACTCAACGTTCGCATCAAGGGTAAGATCATCAACCGGTATGTCCATAAGCTCGTAGCCGAGTACTTTCTGGAAGCCGGCCGCGATGATCAGACCTACGTGATTCACCTCGACCATGACAAGCTCAACAACCGGGCCTCGAACCTGCGTTGGGCCTCGAAAGAAGCGATGATCGAGCATAACCGAAACAACCCCAATGTGTTGAATCGGCCGCAACCCAAACGAACGCGCAATTACAAGCTGACCGAGAGCAAGGTGATGATGATCAAGAAGCTGCTTCGGAACGACAAAAATCGGTTGAAGATGATTGCCCGGCAGTTTGGCATCACTCACACGCAGCTTAACCGAATCCGATCGGGCGAAAACTGGAAACACGTAGTGCTCGACGATGAGCAGCCGATGCAGGAACAGGCCTCCATCTACAACATGCAGCAAAAAGGGTAGCGTCAGCTACCCTTTTTGCTTAACAGCCACCAAGACCGGGGCTGGGCTCGCCAGGGGCATGTCAATAAAGAACGACGTGCCGACGCCAACCGTCGTTTCAAACCAGATATTCCCGCCGGCATGTTCAATGCCTCGTTTCGATAGCGCCAGGCCAATACCGGTACCGCCCTGTTTGGTGCTGAAGTTGGGCAAAAACACCTTGGGCCGGATGGGTTCGGGAATGCCGTCGCCGTTATCGTGCACTTCAATGTTGGCGTTGCCATCATGAGCAAACAAACGCAGGTCGATGACGGGTTGCGTATCCTGACTTACCGACTGTATACCGTTGATGATCAGGTTATTGATGATCCGCATTAGCAATTGCCGGTCGCCGATTACCCAAACCGGACCGGCATCGATATGGCGACGGATGGTCACGCGGCGATCATCGGCAAACAGATCGGCCGCTTTGTGCAGCACCGCCGATAGTTCTACCAGTTCGTTCTGCGGCATCGGCATGTTGGCAAAGTCGGAGAACGAAGTGGCGATGTCGCTGATGTTGTCGATCTGCTCCAGCAGCGAGTCGAGGGTGCGGCTCACAGCCCGGTCGGTGATGGGGTTCATACCCGGCAGCGTCCGTTGCAGTTGTTGCAGGGTCAGCTTCATGGGCGTCAGCGGGTTTTTGATCTCGTGCGCCACCTGCTTGGCCATTTCGCGCCAGGCCGACTGCTTCTCGCTCTGCGCCAGCGAGACTTTGCTCTCTTCCAGTTTCGACAGCATTCGGTTGTACTCCTGAATCAGCAGGCCCAATTCATCGTCTGATTTCCACTCAATTTTTTGCTGGTTGAGCTGATCGAGACTGGTGCGGCGAATTCGCTGCGTCAGCATCTTGAGGGGGCGCGTCAGGCTACCGGCCGCAAAATAAGACAGCACCAGAAACACCACAAACAGGGTCGTGAAGACGCTCAGTGCCGATGACACCACTTCGAGCAACTGTTTGTCGAGTTCGGGTTGCGCGTAGAAGTACGGAACGCTCATGATCCCCAACAACCGGCCGTCGGGCGATTTCACCCCCACATACGCCGTGCTATACTGCTTGGTGCCCAGTTGTTCATACAGCAGTTTCTGGTTTTCCTTGTCTTCGGCAATGTGAATAAACGCCTGCGGGTTGATGTATTTCGAGAGGTTACCACTCTCGTAAATAAGCATCTGCGTGGACGTATAGAGCCGCCCGGCAGTATCGAACAGATTGATATCGATGTCGGCGTCGCGCGCAATCGACTGCAACTCTTCTTCCATCGCCTCTTTACTACGAATCCCTTTCAGGTTTTCGTCCAGGTACGTCCATACTTTGGCCGCAATGTTCTTCGTGTTGGTGATGTAGTTGGTTTCCTGATTGGCTACGTAGTTGGCACTGATCACCCCCAGAATAATAACCACGACCAGCACCAGCGGCAAAAAGAACGCCACGTTGAGCAAAATCTGAATGCGGGTCGAGTAGTTGATACTAAACCGCGACAGACCGTACTGCACGGCGTACAGAATGATGACCAGGATCACCGACAGTACCAGAATCAGGTACAGAAACGACAGGTTGGCCAGCACCGTACTGAGCGGATAAGCCGCCGACGATACCACCAGAATACGCCCGTTGCTGCCCTGTATACCCAGGTGACTGGTGCGTTCAACGGTAACGCCCCGGTCGTAGAGCGCGGAGTTGTTGAGCAGCGATACCGGCAGTTTCCGTTCGTAGTTGTAGCTGCCCGTGCTCTCCACCAGCCGGGGAGTTGCCGTACGGCCCGCTTTTTCGAAAAACGCGTAGCTGTACTCCCGCACGTCGGGGCTCTGAATGGTCTTGCTGTCGACCAGTAGTTCGCGGTATACGTTGCCGGGCGTGATAGGCCTTAGTTTGAGGTCGAGCACCACGTACCCAGCCACGGCCCCTGCATTGTTGCGAATGGGAACGAAGCTGACGTACTCTTTATTGAAATGGTTACCGACCTCATTGACGAAGTACAGGTCTTCGTAGATCGTCTTGTAACGGCTTTGCTGAAACCGGCTGAGGTAGTCGCTCAGCGGCGTGGCGTTAATGCTCACATCCAGCGAATTGCCCTGCGCATCGAAGGAAATGACTTCCGTATCGTACTTGTCGAGGTAGCGGTCGAGATACCGGCTCTTGATGCGCTGCTGAATTTTTTCCCGCCGCAAGGCCGAATCAGGGTGTAACACCTGCCGGATGCTCAGGTCGTTCTGAATGCCTTCGTGGGCTTTGTAAAGCAGCAGTTCGCCATACTCGTCGTTTTCGGCCAGCAACTGTTTACCCAGCGTCTTTTTGGCTAGCCAGTCTTTCCGAATGCTTTGTTCGTAGACCACGTTGGCGGCCGTAGCGGCGCAAATCAGCGCCCCCAGAAACAGATAGAGCGACGTTTTGTACTGAAACGTGTAGAGATACCGCGGGAATCGGCTCAGGTACAAGGCCAGAAAATAAGCCCCATTGAGCGCGTATACCCACTCGACCGATAGGTTGAGCAGCCAGCAGATACCCACCGCCAGACCCGAACCCGCCATAAACAGCCCAACCCCCAGCCAGCGATTGTCGGCGTTGAAACGCGTAAACAGGCTAACCAGCGTGTGCTGCGTCAGGAAGTACAGTAGCGACAGGATAACGAAGAAAAGCAGACACGCTACCTTCAGGGGCGGAAACTCAATGCTCAACGACAGATCGAGTGTGTACTGCGACTTCTCGTACAAATCGTTCAATTGGGTGAAGCTGAAGAAGAAGACCGTATAACTCAACACGACACAACCTACCGACAGCAGTCGCTGAACAAGGGGGCTCAGATGCAGTAAGCGGCGGTAGGTACGTGACCGGAAATAGTTGTTGGCGATGTAAAAAGCCAGGATCACCAGCGCGACCCCGTTGAGCATGAGATCGCCCAGCGACGGCGACAGTTCCGACGAGGCGTAGTGCTTGGCGTTGAACAGGTCGTTCTCGATGAACAGATACGGCACCCCGACGTAGAGCATCAGCCCCCGTAGCAAGAGCAGGTAGCCCGCCAGCCACAGAAAGCCCGTCTCGTAGCGCCGCCGACGCGCCGAACGGCTGATCTGCCGAATTACGTAAATACCCAGTAGCAGCACGCCCAACGTAGCCAGAATGACCGTGTTGACAGGAGTCGTGTGGTTGCGGTACGGATCTACTTTAGGGGGTATGACCGAAAACAGAAAGACAGGCGTAGCATCGTAGATGTTCTGATGCGATGGGCCTTTCTGCGTCGTCACCGACTGAGGATCAACCGAGAACAAGGCCGGATTGTAGCCCGATTGCAGGTACGTATTGGTATTGTTGTACTGCCGGTAAACGTTGATGAGCGAAAAGATTTCCAGCGTGTCCCGCTTGTGAAATGTTTTGGTCCGGCTAACGATAAACCGGCCCTGATCGAAGTCGATCAGGCGGGTGAAGGGAATGTTGGCAATGCGCGCATAATCGGGGATGAACCGGTTATCCGACCAGTAAAGCAGCTTTTTATTCCGAAAAATGTAGTAGGGATACTGCGTCTTCTGCTCCAGCGTACCAAAGGCATAGCTCGGCGTGCTGGCGAGTTTGGTAGCCAGTTGTTTCAGTTCAGCGGCACTCACGCGAGTCTCCTGCCGGATGCGCTCCTGCAAGGCCACCACATACTGCTCATCGGTAGCGCCCGGGGCATCCTGTTCCAGCAACACATAGCACAGACCCGAAAAAAGCAGGGCTATACAGGCAAGCAGTAAGAATATGTGTCGTTCGATGAAGACCACGGATGAAGAAATAAAAAATGGCAGTCAACCCATAGGTTACCTAAAATCGTGCCACATACGCAGCATTGGGCGTTAATGTTTTCGATTTGTCGATTTACTATCCTTGATGAAACACCAGACTCTTATCACTAAACACCTTTTTCCACCACAAACCCCCGCCCGTCTTCCGATTCTTCATAACCAATGGTAGCATCGAGCACGTAGAGCAGGTGTCGTTTATCGATGATGACGCGGACTTCATCGATGAGGTACACTTCGTCGGCCGGTCCGGGCAGGTCGAACCCCAGCAGCCACGACGAGCCGCAGCCGCCCCCACGTATACCGACGCGCAAGCCATACTCAGCCGGAATTTTTTGCGTTGTTAGCGTGTCAATTATCCGGTCGCGGGCTTCGGGGCGTAGCTGAACAGGGGCCTGAATGGTCATAGATGATGGGGCATTGGTCGGTTGATTCGGCGGTGCATCCTGTGGCTCCTAACCCCATGATGGCAACGCGCGTGGCAATCGACTAAACTCTATTAAAACTACAAAGATAATGGCTGTCCTTGGTGACTTACTCAAACTGTTTATTCCGGCGGCGTTGGTGCTGTATGGTATGTACCTGACCGTAAAACTTCTGTTACAACGGGAGGCCGACCGCCACCACAACGAAGTCAAGCAACGCTACACCGAAACCGTGGTACCTATTCGGCTACAAGCCTATGAGCGCATGGTTTTGTTTCTGGAACGAATCAGCCCCAACCAATTATTGCTTCGGCTGGGCGGGCAGGCTGATACCGCCCTCGATCTGCAACAGCTGCTGCTGCGCGACATTCGCGATGAGTTCAACCATAACCTCTCGCAGCAGGTGTACATGAGTCAGGCAGTTTGGGAGCAGATTCAGGGAGCCATGAACGACGTGGCGACGCTCATCAATCAGGCCAGTGGCGACGTTCGGCCCGATGCCCCCGCCCTCGACCTCTCGAAACGAATTTTCGAGCGCATCATCCAGCGCGACCGCCAGCCCACTGCCGACGCCCTCCGCGCCGTTAAGGAAGAGATTCAGCAGTTGTTTATGTAGTCCATTCCAACGGTTTTAGGTCGCTGGGCATCTTGTCTCTGAACAACCAACGTACCCATGCGTACAGCGATACTAAGTGGCCTGATTGTTAGCTTGTTAGTCGCCTGTCAATCGACCGGCGTTGGCCCCACGGGGCTTCTCTACAAAACCTGGGAGCGGCAGCCGGTTACGTCCTCAACCAACACCGACCAACTCCTCACCTTCCGGGCGGATGGTCAGGTACGTTACGGGACCAACCAGGATGAGGCTGGTTGTTGCCGACCCGGTCAATTCAAGCTCGCCAATGATCAGCTTGTGTTTATCATTTCGTACGGAAAAATAGACTGCTCGTTGGTGTATTGCGTGCAATCGCCGCTGGTTACCAGTACACCTTGGACCGTCACTACGCTGACCGAAAGCGACTTGACGATTCGCAACAACGGTCAGTCGATCACGTTCAAAGCCCGATAAACGCCATGATAAGGACACTTTCGCTACTGTTCCTGTTCATCGGCATCGCCTGTCAGTCAGATGAGGTAGGGCCAAACGACCTGTTTTTCAAAACCTGGGAACGGCAATCAGGTACGTACCAGGGACAGGCGTGGCCCAGTAACTACGGTTACGATAAATATCCGCTACTCGTGGAATTTGGTCGTGATGGTACCTTACTGTACGGGACAAATAAAGGTCGGGCTTCATGCTGTGCACCGTACTCGTATCGCTTTACGGCTGACAGCCTCCAGTTTGCCTACGATAATCCCAAGCCAGATCCTATCTGTGCCGTTATCAATTGTATTTCGTCGGAACTGACGGCAGGGGTATCCTGGACAATTGAAACCCTGACCGCTACCGATCTGATCATCAGCACCGCCGATCAGCGTATTGTCTTTAAAGCGCGTTGATTAGCCCAGTATTGCGCGCGAAAGCTGTACAGCCTCGGCCAACCGGTCCAGATCGAGGGCTACAGGTACGTTCAGTGCCTGCAACGTACCTACAATCGCCTCGGTTGGCAGGTTGCCCGTCAGTGTATCAGCCGCCATCGGGCAACCGCCCAGCCCGCCGATAGCCCCGTCGAGACGACGTACCCCGGCCTGCACAGCAGCGGTCACTTTCGCGGCGGTTTCGTCGGGGCGGGCGTGCAGGTGCGCGCCAAACCGCTGAAACGGCAACGCGTCGGTTAGTTCGTTGAATAGCACCTCGATACTAGCCGGAGTAGCGGTTCCGATCGTATCGGAGGGTACAATATGGCGAATACCCAGTTCATCCAGTTGCCGGGCAAAGTCGACCACGAGCGCCGGGCTGTAGGCATCGCCATACGGGTTCCCGAATCCCATCGACAGGTACACCACCAACTCTTTATCGGCCTGTTGGCAGAGCTGTTGCATCGCTGCTACGTCAGTCATCGCTTCGGCAATGGACCGGTTGGTGTTGCGCTGCTGAAACGTTTCGGATACCGACAGCGGGAAGCCAACGTACCGGATCACTTCATACCCCACAGCCTGCTCCGCCCCGCGCCCATTCGCCACGATCGCCAGCAGTTTCGTCGACGTACCTGACAAGTCGAGCCCGGCCAGTACCTCGGCCGTGTCCTGCATCTGCGGCACCGCTTTAGGCGATACAAACGAGCCAAAGTCGAGCGTATCGAAACCTACCTGCAACAGGGCGTTCAGGTAGCGAATCTTATCGGCCGTCGGGATAAACCGCGCCAGCCCCTGCATCGCATCACGAGGGCATTCAACGAGTTGCATAGTCTGTTTTTGTTGTAGAGACGCAAGGGGTTGCCGCACCGGCGGACCGGTCTCTACGATTGCTTATAACTTTTCATGATCCAGCCGCCGCCGATGACGTCGTTGCCTTCGTAGAATACGGCGGCCTGCCCCGGCGCAATGGCCGACACCCCTTCGGCGAAGTGCACGTCGATCAGGTCGGGGGCGGTTTGGGTAATCAGGGCGGGCGTACCGGCGTCTTTGTAGCGCACCTTCGTCACGGTTTCCAGCGGCGCATCGAGACTCGCGTATTTCTGTAAGTTCAGTCGGCTTACCGTCATGCCATCGCGGTACAGCGACGTATCGAGGCCCAGCACCACCTCGTTGGTTTCCTTCCGGATCTCAGTCACGAACACCGGGTGGCCCAGCGCAATGCCCAGCCCTTTCCGCTGCCCGATGGTGTAAAACGGATAGCCCTCGTGTTTACCCACGACTTTCCCTGTCGATTCCATCACGAAATTACCACCCGCCACCTCGGCTTCGAGGGTCGGCACGCGGCGCTTCAGAAAACCCCGGTAATCGTTGTCGGGCACGAAACAGATTTCGTATGATTCCGACTTGGTTACCAGTTCGACAAAGCCGCGCTCGGTAGCCATCTCCCGGATTTCGGTTTTCCGCAGGTTTCCCAGCGGCAGTTTCGTTCGGGCCAGACTTTCCTGCGATACGCCCCACAGCACATACGACTGATCTTTGAGCGTATCGACGCCTTTCGAGATCACGTACCGGCCGTTGGAAGCACCGGGGGCATCATCCTGCCGGATGTGGGCGTAGTGTCCCGTTGCGATAAATTCGCAGTCGAGGCGGTCGGCGCGGCGCAGCAGAGCATCCCACTTGATGTGCGTGTTGCACATGACGCAGGGGTTGGGCGTGCGGCCCTCGATGTATTCGCCAGTGAAATAATCGATAACGGCATCGCCAAATTCGTTGCGGATATCGAGAATGTAATGTGGAAAACCGAGGCTGACGGCAATGTTCCGGGCGTCGTTGATGCTGTCGAGGCTACAACAGCCGGTTTCTTTTTTGGTACCGCCGCTCGAAGCGTAGTCCCAGGTTTTCATGGTCATCCCGATGACCTCATACCCTTCATCGTGCAGCATCACCGCTGCCAGCGACGAGTCAATTCCGCCGCTCATCGCGACCAGAATGCGTCCGTGTTTACTCATGGTATCTAACCGGATTCAAAGTCCGGCGATGATTAACTAAGTTGACAGGGTTTCAGGAACGAGGCAATCCCCCGTCTTCGCGGTCAATCCTGACCGTTTATCCTAAACCAGTAAAACAACCTTTCCTGACTTACGAATAGTTTCGGGTACGTTTGTTCTTTTGCTTCTATGCACATCTATCGTACATCCGCCGGCATCGTTTTAGCCCAAAACGACCAAATCAAGCTTCTGAGCGACACCAACTGGGATACTTACATTAACCGCGACGATCTGTATGCCGCCGCCTCGGCCGATTTCGACAACGCCTCGCCTAAAGACGCCAACTGGCTCAACGAACAGACGATTCTGGCCCCCATTCAGCGGCAGGAAATCTGGGCGTCAGGCGTAACGTACCTGCGGAGCCGCGATGCCCGTATGGATGAGTCAAAAGAAGCGGGGGGCGATACGTTCTATGATAAAGTCTACGTGGCCGAACGGCCCGAGTTGTTTTTCAAAGCCACGGCTCAGCGCACCGTTGGCACCCGCGATGCCCTCCGCATTCGGAAAGACTCGACCTGGGACGTACCTGAACCCGAACTGACGCTCTTTATTACGTCCTCGGGCACGATCGTGGGCTACACCGTCGGCAACGACATGAGTTCACGCAGCATTGAAGGCGAAAACCCGCTCTACCTGCCGCAAGCCAAAAGCTACGACCGTTGCGCCGCCATCGGCCCTTGCCTCTACGTACCTGGTCAGCCCATCTCGCCTGAATCGGAAATCCGGCTCGTCATTGAGCGCGACGGCGAAACGGCGTTCGATCAGCGCATCGCCATCAGTCAGATGAAGCGGAGTCACACCGAACTGGTGTCGTTCCTGTTTCGTGAATGCTCCTTCCCCGACGGCGTTTTCCTGATGACGGGCACCGGCATTGTGCCGCCCAACACGTTCACGCTTCAGTCGGGCGATCAGGTCCATATCACGATTGACGGCATCGGCACACTCGAAAACTGGATTGAGTAAGCCGGTTCGTTCGGCGTTTGCAGGCTCGTTAGGTTCCCATCATAAACGCGTCCTTGGCTCGCTAAACGGCTATTATCAGGACTTGTCCTCCCTTTTGTCGGGCAACCTTTACCTTTCTGCACTTGTTTACCAAGTAGTCATTTATTGGCATTATCTACTAAACCTATGAGGTTTCCGAAACCTCATAGGTTTGACAAACGAACGACCCGTCTCTATGCCAGATTTTGATTACAAGAAGGAGCTTGCCAAGGTGCCCCATGAACCCGGCGTTTATCGATATTTCGACGCGACGGGCGAGGTGATTTACGTGGGCAAGGCCAAAGACCTGAAAAACCGGGTCAGCAGCTACTTCAATAAATCGAACCAGCACGATCGAAAAACGCAGCGTCTGGTGAGCCAGATTCGCAAGATCGAATTCACCATCGTGCATACTGAGTTCGATGCGCTGTTGCTCGAAAATCAGCTCATCAAACGGTATCAGCCGCGCTATAACATCCTGCTGCGCGACGACAAAACGTACCCGTTTGTGCTGGTTACGAATGAGCATTTTCCGCGCGTCGTCACCACGCGGCGCATCGAGCGCGGGCAAGGGACACACTACGGCCCTTATGCGCAGTTGAAGCCCATGTATGCCGTGCTGGAGATGTTTAGCCAACTCTTCACGCTACGTACCTGCAACTACAACCTGTCGCCTGAAAACATTGAAGCGGGCAAATACAAGGTTTGTCTGGAATACCACATTGGCAACTGCAAAGGTCCCTGCGAAGGAAAACAGGCCGAAGCCGATTACGACGCCGACATCGAGCAGATTCACGCCATTCTGAAAGGACAACTCAAACCCGCGCAGGAATATTTTCGGAACCGGATGGTCGAGTCGGCCAACAGCCTGGCGTTTGAGCAGGCGCAGCAATACAAAGACAAGCTCGATGTTTTACAGCGTTTTCAGAGCAAATCGACGGTCGTCAACCCGAAAATTGCCGACGCCGACGTGTTCACGATTGCGTCCGATGAAACGGCGGCCTACGTCAATTTCATGAAGGTGGTCAACGGCACCATCATCCAGACGCACACGGTTGAGATCAAGAAAAAACTCGACGAAACCGATGCTGATCTGTTGACGATGATGATTGTGGAATTCCGTGACCAATACGGCAGTCAGGCGAAGGAGATCATTACGAACATTCCGCTCGAAACCGACCTGAAAGCCGAGGTGACCGTACCGCAAATTGGCGATAAACGGAAGCTGATGGATATGTCGCTGAAAAATGTGCTTTACTTCCGGCGCGAGCGGCAGGAGCGACAAGCCGCCGAAGCCTCGGCCAATGCCAGTAAAAAAGATCGGGTGCTGATTCGACTCAAGCAGGATTTGCAACTTAAAAACCTGCCCCGCCGCATCGAGTGTTTCGATAACTCCAACATCCAGGGCACAAACCCGGTAGCGGCGATGGTGTGTTTTATCGACGGCAAGCCCGCTACCAAAGAGTATCGCCACTTCAGCATCAAAACGGTAATTGGGCCAAACGATTTTGCCAGCATGCACGAAGTGGTCACCCGCCGCTACAGCCGCTTGCTCGAAGAGAATTCCCCCCTACCCGACCTAATTGTTATTGACGGTGGGAAAGGGCAACTCAGTGCCGCTTGCGATGCGTTGAAGAAACTGGATCTATACGGAAAGATCCCGATTATCAGCATTGCCAAGCGGCTCGAAGAAATCTACTTTCCTGAGGATTCGCTCCCGCTGTACATCGATAAGAAATCGGAATCGCTCAAGCTCATTCAGCAGTGCCGCGATGAAGCCCACCGGTTTGGCATTACGCATCACCGCGACAAACGCAGCAAAAACAGCCTGATCAGCGAGCTGGAAGGGATCGAAGGTATTGGCAAAGTCACGGCCACCAAACTGCTCTCTTACTTCAAAGGCGTAAAGAAGATTCGCGAAGCCGACACAGACGCCATTGCACAGGTGATTGGCGCCGACAAAGCGCTGAAAGTAAAACAATACTTCGAAGCCCAGGAAGCGTAGAAAGTAGTTCAACGTAAAAAGTCCAAGGTCCAACCTTTACTGATGCATCTTACTCATGCGCCAGTCAAGGTTGGACCTTGGACTTTTTACGTTGAACTCGTCTTAGTATTCCCAGAGGCCGTGTTCGATCTCCATCAGCTCATACTCGCTTTGGTATGACTTCATGAGACCTTCCTTGTCGCCGTAGATACCTACCAGATCTTTGTCTTCCGGATTAGCCACTTTTGTGATTCGGCCGTAGAACAGGCGAAGATCAAAGGCATCGGCCAGATTCTTGTGCTGAGCCTGGTTTTGCGGGTTATACCACACGAATTTCTTCGGATCCGAGCGGAACAGCTTATCCAGATCTTTGTATTTGAACGTGGCTACAGGCACCTCAAAACCGGCAGCGTTTTTATCCGCAGGCAACAGCATCGTTACCGTCTGAATATCATAGTACAGCCGTGACCGCTTTTTGTCGAAGATCCAGTCTTCTTTCACTTCGAGCACGTTGAACTCTTTGGCAAAACGTTCGTCGCCTGAGAAGGTCGGTGCCGTCGAGCTGACCGGTGCCGCCGTTGTTACGGCTTCGGGCTTAGCAACAGCAACAGGCTGCGTGGCCTTCTTGCCTTTCTTGCTGCTAGCCTTGGCGGTTTTCTTCACGGGAGCGCCCCAACCATCGTCGGCAGCGGCTTTCTTAGGAGCAGGTGCACCCCAGCCATCGTCGGCCGGTTTGGTTTTAGCCGTTGCCTTGGGATCTTCCTTCTTCGGATTGCCCCAGCCATCGTCTTTTCCACCAGCCGCCTGCTGACCAAAACCTGCGTCGATCTCTTCTTTTGACAGACCGCCATCTGTGTTCGGCACCAGAATCGCCTCGTGGAATTTCGACGGGTCGATTTTCCGGGTACACGAATCGTTCGCGTAGGCATCGAGCAAGCCAGCTTTCACCGCATCAATGAGGTACTTAGTGATCTCATTATTCTTCGAAAACATGCTTGCATTCTGCGTTTCTTTCAGATCAATCCGACGCCAGAGCGTCTTCTTCATCATGATATCGTTCTCGTTGATCGGACGCACCGACATCGAGTTGTATTTGCTGTTGTCGCGCTCCTGGGCTATGGCTGCACTGCCCGCCAAGGTCAGCACTGCCGTTGCTGACAGCGCTATCGTCCGTATCATCGTAGCCTGCTTCATCGCTGGATATAAGGTCATTAACTGTCTAAGCTAAAAACGGGCCAAAGCCCGCTTTAGTACATTAATAGAGCGCAATTACTTGCAATACGTTCCCCATGGGTACGTCGCTGACATCACCCCGGAAATTCTGCCGTTGAACGCCTTCAATTTGAACTGTCAACCGATCGCCAGGCTCCATTTCAGCCGCCATAGCGCCTAATGAGCCACCGCCAGGTCCTAAATTGATAGGTCCAGCAATTCGACGTGTGCCACGTGCCAAGTTTACGGTAATACCTGTTACTCGGAAACGAGCGTCGTTGGGCGCAGCAGCCAAAAAGCTTGGGTCAGGAACGGCACGTACCTGTAGACTACGTGCTGACGCAACAGGCACACCACGCGGGTCGGTAGCCGCACGACCACCCACCAGATACTCGATGGTTGGGCGAGGAACACGTTGTACCCGGAAATCTTCTGAGCCCAACACGCTTCCCTGGTTTGATATTGTCAGCCGAACCGAAGCAGAGTTTGGTACAACCGTCACTTTACCCCGATCACCAGAAGGGATAACCTGTGCGCCAGCACCTGTAATGCTAGGATTCCACAGAGCGCCCAACTGCGGGCTCTGAATGCTCAGTTTGTTTTCGCAACCCAGATACATCGGTGGCAACGTACCTGTCTCGATGTTATACGTCGGTTTGGCTACGAAGTATTCGGCCTGCATCGGTACCGTTTTTACCGTACCATCGGGCGCGTTGTATGAGATCGAACCCGACAGTACACGGCGAGCCAATCCATTTTTGTCATAAGCGCCACCGCCCTGTGCCGTGAACTCGATGATGCCGCGGCCATTGTCCATCCGAACGGGGCCACCGCTCAAACTCATGCGCGGCTGAATGCCCGACGACGAGGCTGCCAGGAACATCTCACCCTTGAACTTCGTACCAGCGACAACCACCTTAGACTCCATACTTAGCATGGCCATGATCTTGTCGAACTTAACGTCCTGCGCACCCACGCGAGCGGCCAGAGCGTCGAGCGTCTCGCCTTCAATCCGGCGCACATCGGCCTGCTTCTGGCTCAGTACGGCCAAGGCGGCAGGTACCGGCGTTTGGGCAAAATTCAGCGTAGCAAAATCCTTAGTGCGTTGCTCCGGCGAACGGGCAGCGATGGGATCATCTTTACCATCGACAGCCATCGGTGCAAACTTGGCGTTGGCTAGCTTCGACAGATTGTTGACGAACGTGTTCAGTGTACCCTGTAATTTATAAGCTTCACCGTTCCGGTTGCTGCCTACCATTACCTGCGCTACTTTTTCTTCTTCGCTCAGGTTCTTGATATTGCCCTGCTCATCAGTGCCACCGCTCGCCTCAACGATTTGTGCCTTCAGGCGGTCCAGTTCGGCAACCATGTCTGACGACATCTTACGTACCTGATCGGCCTGCTGCAACACTGCCGCGTCGGCCGGGCGATTTCCTGTTTTACTAACCTGTGAGCGAATTTTGTCCAACGTCTCCTGGTTAACCCGGTTCGTTGATCCAGTGGATTGTTCCAGTGAGTTGTTAAGCAGGACGAATTTTTCCAGAATGGCCGACGTCACCTGCAAAGCAAGTAGCGCGGTCAAGACCAGATACATCATCCCGATCATCTTCTGACGGGGTGTCTCTTTAGCACCTGCCATTATTGGGGTAGATTAATATTGTGTGTAGAGAAAAGGTTTGCCAGTCAAGGTCTGACGTTTGCTGTTGCGCGGCTACCCATGCACCTTGCGGGCAGGACAGCGCGGCCACACCAAACGTCAAACTCGAAACACCAAACTGATTTTAATTGCCGCCACGCATAGCAGTCAGCATGCTGCCGTATACGTTGTTGAGCGAAGCCAGATTGCCCGTCAGTTTCGACAGCTCATTTTTGAACTGCTGCGTGTCTTTGCTGGCATCGGCCATGTTTTGCATCGCGCTCGTCAGGTTACCGTAGAAAGCATTCATGGCTTTCAGGTGTTTGTTGGTATCCTGTAGTTCCAGTTCATAGACGGCGTTCAGCGCGCCCATGTTCTTGGTTACTTTCTGGAACTGATCGCGGTAATCTTTGGCGTCGGTAGTTGCATCGGCCATCGAATTCATGGCGGTGATAGCGGTACCGTACGATTTGTTCATTTCAGAGATCGCTCCTGAAGCCGACTTCACGTTGCGGGCGTAGTCATTGGTTGCTACGGTCGCATCCGTCAGGTCAGTCAGTTTCGACACCGTGCTGTTCAGGTTCTGGAAACCAGAGCCCAGTTTCTCGAACACATCGGGCGTAATTTTCGCCTGTGCCAGCATCTGATCCATGTTGGCGGTCAGGCCATTGGCTTGTGGGGTAGCAACCGCCTTGCGCGTTTCTCCTTTGTAGTCAGGGGCTAATTCGGGGTACACACGCTCCCATTCGTAGTCCGATGCAGCCGTGGCAGGCATCGTAAAACTCTGAACGGCATACAGGGCAAAGATGACAACCTCGGTCAGCAGACCGGCTGTCAGCATCCAGCCAAATTGTTCGTTGTGGGTGATTTTCGCCCAGGCTCCCATGATAACAACGGCGGCCCCAGCGCTATAGATAGTAGGAACGAGACGATCCCAGAAGAAATTTACTTTACCTGCTGCCATGAGTCAGTTTTACTGTAGAAAATTATAAGAAGTGGATTAGAAAGGATTAAGCCTTTTTGCTGTTACGCATGCCTTTGCTGCTATTGCTGCTGCTTTTCGATGACTTCGATTTCGATGAAGCCGAAGCCCGGCCACCACGAGCTGCCGCCGTGCGACCTTCAAGGTTATCCATCACGCAACGGAAGCCAATGTACGAGCGCCGCGCGTTTTCGTCTTCATAAGCACGCGTACCTGATTCGAGGTAATACGCAATGTCTTTCCACGAACCGCCACGGATGACCTTGCGGGGTTCGTCGGCATTCTGGTTATCGGGGTTCATATCCCAAACGATGGCGTTTGAGTTGTCGGCGTAGGCGTCGCGGCACCACTCCGATACGTTACCAGCCATGTTATACAAACCATATTCGTTGGCATTGTACGAGTTGGCCGGGGCGGTGTAGGGATAGCCGTCGGCATCGAAGTTACCACGCTGCGGCTTGAAGTTGGCCAGGTAGCAACCTTTGCCATTGGCCACGTATGGGTTACCCCACGGGTATTTGGCGCCTTGCTTGCCACCACGAGCGGCCCACTCCCATTCAGCTTCCGACGGTAGCCGGAACCGGGGCGAGTTAACCATGCCTTCTTTCGTGCGGTAGTCGTTGTACAAGTTGGTACGCCACTGACAGAAGTGCTGCGCTGCTTTCCAGCTAACACCCACAACCGGGTACGTATCAAATGCCGGGTGCCCGTAGTAGTATTCCAGCATGGGGTCACCGTTGTGGTAGGTAAAGTCATTTTTCCAGACAGTGGTATCCGGGTAAAAACGCGCCATGATTTCTTCTTCACCCAGTGTCGCCACTGAGTCGGCCAACAGGGCGTTGACATACTGACGATACTCGTGGTTGGTCACCTCGGTATCATCCATGTAAAACGAGCTGATTGTTACGCGGCGGTTCATGTTGATCTGCGTAGCCGCTACATCTTCATCAGCCTGACCCATGATGAAGGAGCCTGAAGGCACCAGCACCATGCCGTATGGGGTTGTCTGCCGATAACCAGGGCGCGATTTAGCAACGACTTCGCCGTTCGCTACCCCAACATCACTACCTTTCCCACCTCCCATTTTTGATTTTAAAAAGCCACAGCTCTGTAAAATCAACACTGTTGCCACAACCAACGCACCCCGGAGTGTTAGTGCAGGCATTCGGTTCGATTCCATATTTGTATAAAGCATAAAACTTGTGCAAGACTCAGCGATAGAACGAAAATCCGTTCTGTTATTGTATACCCTCCTTTTTTTCCGAAAAAAGCTTATTTGAGGCTTCAAAAGCAGCGAATTAAACGAGAGAAGGTCAAAATTAAGGGGATGGATGCAAAGTGCCTAACAAGAATAAAGCCAATTTGTCTATCCAGATGTAGCGTGAAGCGATTTTTTGGTACGTCATGGACTCAATACCGGAAGCGCGGCGTCCGGATAATGGGCTTCTTGTTGGTGCTTGGCGCAGGGAGCGCATAACTCAGCATCAGCTCGTAAGAAGCCGGATTCTTCGCCTGCGTACCAAACGCCACCGCATCATAGGCCAGCCCAAACCGCAGAGCATTATTAGCCAGCATATTCAGGCCAGCCATGACCGTGATCGACTCCTGCGCCCGGTAGCTCACCCCTGCAAAATACCGGCCGTTATAAGTGGCCAATAGGTTAGCGTCGAGCGACGAGCCCTGTGTACCAGGTTCGGTGCTGTACTTATACAGGATTGATGGTTGCAGGTCAATTTCGTAAGTCAGCCCCAGTCGGTAGCCTGCCGACAGATAAGCGGTGCGTGACAGGGGGTTGATTGCCCGGTCGGAGCCCAACCTATAGGCCGGTGCATTGATGTGAAACAAACTTGCCCCGATCCAGTAATCGACAGTATTGTAATACAAACCGGCGCTGATATCAGGCTGCATTTGCGAATAAATGCCCGACGGCACCAGTGGATCATTCGGGTCGTTGACGATAACGCCCGTGTAATCGATTCGTTTGTTGAACAGCCCCGCCTGTACGCCTACTGCCAACGTACCTGACTTCAGCGGCAGGCGATAGGCGTAGGCCAACTGAAACGACTGATTACTGATCGGGCCCAACTGATCGTTAAATGCATAAATGCCCACACCGCTGTTGAAACGGGTCAGGGGTAGGCTCGCTGTCAGCAACTGCGTGGTAGGCGACCCACCGGCGCCCGACGACGTCTGGTAACCGGCCCACTGTGTACGATGAATAAACTGAATGCGGGTCACATCTTCTGACCCAACCGCTGCCGGATTTACGACCGTAGGTGTAAACGGAAATAAGCTAAACTGCGGGTCTTGCTGACCATAGGCCGAAGCGGCCAGTAAACACCCACCAATAAGCACGTAGAGTTTGCGAAGCATAGAGCAAGGGATCCAAACCGATAGCGTTTTGACCAAGTAATTCATTAACGCCCGTAAACACAAAATATTGGTCAAGAAAAAGGCCGAAACCGGTAGTTCATTTGGGCTAACTACTGGTTCCGGCCTCTTAACAACCCGGTGTTGTTACGGATTGTTGGCTTTTCGAATGTAGAGGTCCAAGGCACCGGTCATCGAGGGTGCATTGGGCAGGGGTGCTTCAATATCGAGCGTCAGGCCAGCTTCCACAATGGCTTTTGCCGTGGTTGGGCCAAACGCCGCCAGACGGGTACCATTCTGCTGATAATCAGGAAAGTTACTTTTCAGCGACGCTACCCCCGACGGACTGAAGAACGCAATCAGATCATACTGATTGATGTTCAAGTCCGATAGGTCCGTTGCCACGGTTTCATACATCACGGCTTCCGTGAGGTGCAGCCCGCTCGTGTCCATGAAATCAGGAATATCGTTGCTACGGATATTCGAGCAGGGGAACAGGAACTTCTCGGTCTTGTGCTTGCGAATCAGGTCGAAAAGTTCTTTAGCGGTTTTCGTGCCTGAAAAGATTTTCCGTTTCCGAATGACGATGTATTTCTGGAGGTAATTGGCCGTCTGCTCCGAGATACAGAAGTACTTCATATCGGCAGGCACCTCGATACGGCCCTCCTGGCAGATACGAAAGAAATGATCGATGGCATTACGGCTGGTAAAGATGATCGCCGTATGGTCGAGAATGTTGACCTTGTTCCGACGAAAATCTTTGAAGGATACGCCCTGAATCTGAATAAACGGGCGAAAGTCGATCGTAATGTTATACTTGGAGGCTAATTCGAAATAAGGCGATTTGTCGTCGGCGGGCTTAGATTGGGTTACTAATACTTGGCTGACTTTGGTCTGGCGCTCTTCTGTGGTCTGAGTGCTGGTTTGGCTCATTAGAATCTACCTCATTAAAATCGTTCCGGTGCAAACAGGGTGTGGAACCTGACTTCCGGGGAAGTAAAACCCATCAGACGGCAAACCGGATGCCGATGACGAGCGGTATCAATTCCACGATGCAAAGGTACGAAAATAAATAGAGATTCTTGACCGGCATCTGACGTACAAGCGTCAGGTAAAGCCAGCCTAAACGCCCTAAGTAGTAAACGATGAAAGGTAGCACCACCAGGCTCGGCGATGGCTCGAAGTTGCTGATGTATGGACTGATGGCCGCCGTCAGCAGCAGCAGTGTCGTAGTGAAGACCAACGATGCCTCGACAACCCGAAAATAATGCAGGCTGACGATGCTATCGAACTTATACAGACTGCCAACGGTGGCAATCAGGGCATACTTGCCCAGCATCAGCCCAAAAATGACCGCAGTTACGGCCAGATAGCTGATCAGCAACTGACCAAACGTTTGCCCCTGGGGTAGAAAAGCCCCGGCTCCAAACAGGCTGATATGCTGGCTCTGCACGTACAGAAACAGGAAGGCAAGCCCCAGACTCAGGTTCAGCGTAAACGCCATCGACGCTCCACTCAATGGCCTGCTAATCAGGGACGATTCGTCGGGGGGATCTAGCCTAATTAGGTTCAGTGGGCTGTAATACGTCAGGAAACCGCGCCGGAAAAAGGTGTAGAGAAACGCGTGGCTGGCCAGCAGAAACAACAGGCCAACACTGAAGAAATTAATGAAACCTGATAACGGGCGGGGACGAACACTCAACAGGTCGTCGTTGAGGCGAATGGTCTGCTGCGACATGGCTCGTGCGTGGCCTGTCAGCAACTGCCAGTTGTTAACCACAGCCGGACCATAAAGCGTGATAAACACCTGCGGTTTTCGGTAGAGCCGGTGCAGGCTGTCGATGTCGAGCACCAGCCATTGTCCCGCCGGGCACTTCCGGCGCAGGGCCGCATCGACAAACAGAAAACCGTCTTTTTTGCTTTGGATCAGCAGTTTATAGCGTCGATTACTTTCCAGATCGACGAACGCGCTGACAGCCTGTTCGTCGGCGTGTTGCTCAACGATAAACGGCACATAGGTTTTGAACGCTTCATCATACACGACGAAGTCATTCTGAAAATCATGGACCGGAAAGAAGCCGTTGTTAGGCCCGATCCCCTCCTGCCGACCCTGCGCCAGCAGTGAATGCGTGGATGCGTGAATGAGTGAAAGAACGAGTAAGGCAACGATAAGGCGAACGTACCTGCCTGCTAACAGGCCATGCATTTCCCTTATGACCATTTGCCGAATTCGCTCTTTCACTCTTTCTGTCACGCTTTATTTATTGCCCCAGGGCTTTCAGCATGGTATCACCGATGAGCGCAGGCGACTCCACCACGTGAATACCACACTCGCGCATGATAGCCATTTTGGCAGCCGCGGTATCGTCGGCACCGCCCACGATTGCGCCAGCGTGGCCCATACGGCGACCCTTAGGCGCCGTTTGGCCGGCAATGAAGCCAACCACGGGTTTGCGGTTACCATCGGCTTTGATCCAGCGGGCGGCTTCGGCTTCCATACCCCCACCGATTTCACCGATCATCACGATGGCTTCAGTTTCGGGATCGTTCATCAGCAGTTCAACGGCTTCTTTGGTAGTTGTGCCGATGATGGGGTCACCACCAATACCGATGGCCGTCGTTTGGCCCAGACCGGCTTTGGTCAGCTGGTCAACGGCTTCGTAGGTCAACGTACCTGACTTTGATACGATACCTACTTTGCCCTTTTTGAAAATAAAGCCGGGCATAATCCCCACTTTGCATTCGTCGGCCGTCATCACGCCGGGGCAGTTCGGACCAATCAGGCGTACGTCGCGGTCGCGCAGGTAAGCTTTTACGGCTACCATGTCTTCGGTCGGGATACCTTCTGTAATACAGATGATGACCTTGATACCCGCGTCAGCGGCTTCCATGATCGCATCGGCAGCAAACGCTGGCGGTACGAAGATGATCGACGTGTCGGCACCGGCTTTTTCCACCGCTTCGCGAACCGTGTTGAAAACGGGTTTGTCGAGGTGCGTCTGGCCGCCTTTGCCAGGCGTTACGCCGCCCACCACATTGGTGCCGTATTCAATCATCTGCTGGGCGTGGAAACTGCCTTCCGAGCCGGTGAAGCCCTGTACGATAACTTTTGAGTTCTTGTTGACTAATACGCTCATTGCTTTTTTTGAATCGTGGTCAATGCCCGTCGCGTGGACGCCTTATTTTGCTTAAAGTGGGGCAAAAGTAGACCGAAAAACGTTATCTTCCGATATGATTCTTTCGCACATGATCTCCGACGCGGTGCTGGCTGGCGTGGGTTTCTGGGTCTTTGTTACCTGCTTTCAACGTGTTCCTTTTTACAGCCGTTTGCTTTGGGGTTTCTTCTTTTCCACCATCTCACTAGCCGCCCTCACGGGTGTTTTCACCTTCGGCGGTCTCTCCGATCTGGAACCTTTGCACGAATCATTGACCCTGTTGGCCGGTAGTATGGGCGTGGTATGCGTGGTGGTGGCTGTTTACTCCGCCGTCTTGAAACGGCCCGCCTCGCCAACCTCGTCTGGCGTAACGGCTCTGATCGGAATGGCCATCTTTATCGCGTTGCTGGTCTCGCCCCGGTTTGGCGTTTTCGCGCCCGTCATCTCGTCGTTGGGCATGCTGCTGGTGATGGTCCTGTCGGTATTTGGCCTGCGGCAGCGGCTACCGGGTATGGGCTGGCTCATTGTGGCCGTTATGCTGATGGCACTGGCGACCAAAGTGACGAGTTTTAGCCTACCCATTCACCCCACCGATACGTACCATTACCTGATCGCGCTGGCGTTGCTCTGCTTTGGTAAGGCGGGGAAGAAACTATAAAAAACCGGTTGGTTCGTTACTTACCAAAACCCCGCTCCTGCTCTGGTGGTTGTTGCTACACTGTAGTTACTCAACAACCTAATGAACCCCTCAACAGGCCAATCCGATGCCGTACAGCTAGCCCGAGCGGCTAAGCTGACTTATGTAAACGATACCATGCCGGGCATTGCACGGCGACAAAAAGGTGATCGGTATGAATATGTCGATCCGAAAGGCACGCCCATCGACGACGACGCCACGCTGGATCGAATTCGCCGACTGGCTTTACCACCGGCCTATCAGCACGTCTGGATTTGCCCCAAGCCGAATGGCCATTTGCAAGCCACCGGAATCGACGCCAAAGGCCGGAAACAGTACCGCTACCATGCCAACTGGAATGCTGCCCGGAGCGAAACGAAGTTCCACCGGATGATCGCCTTCGGGGAAAAGCTGCCTCTGCTGCGGAAACGCTTGCAGCAGGACATCAAGCAGCGAGCCCTGACCAAGGAAAAAGTGATCGCTATTGCGCTGAGCGTGATGGAACAAACCCTGATTCGGGTCGGCAACGCTGCTTATGAAAAAGAATATGGCTCCTATGGGCTGACGACCCTTAAAAACCGGCACGTAAAAGCGCAGGGCGATGCACTGCGCTTTAGTTTCAAAGGCAAAAAGGGCATTTACCACGACATCACCCTGCGCGACCGCCGCCTGACTCGACTGGTGAAAGCATGCCGCGAACTTCCCGGCAAAGAGCTGTTTCAGTACCTCGACGAAGCTGGCGATCGCCACAGCATCGACTCGGGTATGGTCAACACGTACCTACAGGACACAATGGGCGACGAGTTTTCGGCCAAAGATTTCCGCACCTGGGCGGGTACCACCAACGCCCTGCGCCTGCTGATTGAGCTGGAACCGTGCGCGTCGGACAACGAAGCGAAGAAGAACGTCAACACCGTGCTCGATGAAGTGGCGCATCGACTGGGCAACACCCGCACCGTTTGTCGAAAACATTACGTGCATCCGCAGTTGCTGGAAGCCTACGAATGCCAGGACCTGAACCCGTATATCAAGCGCCGAAACCGTTTCAAACAAAGCAGCCCGGCGGGTCTGGATGGCGCCGAGAAAATGTTACTGACCTTTCTAAAAGAACAGGTGAAACCGTAATCGTTTGACACGTATCTTGGGAAAGAGTTTATGGTGTAGAGTTTGACGTTTAGAGTGGGCTAACGCAGGCGTACTCGAGCGTCAGCAAACGCCAAACCTTAAACGGTCAACTCTAAACTATTTCCTTCCTTCCCATGGCCGACGAATATTACAAACTGCCGTTGCGTCTGGATCTGCTGATCAAGCCACCCGGCGCCCGGCAGACGGCTGCCTCCAATAAACAGGTTTACTGCTCGATGGAAGCGTCGATCCAGCAGAACCTGTTTTTAATCACGACTACGCAGTTTAACGAAGCCCGCTACGATGGCCGTTTTGGCTGCACCATCTGGGACGATGATTTCAGCACCACCAACGACTCCGTATCGGTACTCTGGACCGACCGGATCGAGAAGTCGTTGCGCGAGGCCATTTATCGATATGAATCCCGCTTGGAACGCGTGAAAGTAGAGGTCAGCATCAACCGGGAAGGCACGCCCGATGCCCATAAACTGGTGGTCATTCGCGTGCGGGCCGAAATTGCCGCGTCGAACCGCCGCCCCTTCGAATACCAGCGCGAGATTGCTGTGGCGCCGTTTACTACAAAGGTCCGGTAGGGCGACCTGCCAATCGGCGTTTTAACGGTATCGGCCGCCTTACTTCTCGATCCTCACCTCGTTTATGAACCAACTTACTGCTAAAGATTTTACGCGCGACGAGATTCGGAAGCGCATGATTCGCTACGCCTCGGCCATCTGGCAGATGCGCGGCAAAGACGTCGAAGCCACCGATCCGCTGGTTAGCTACCTGATGGAGGCCTGTGCGTTCGAGTTGGAAAATACCGCCAAATCCATCGAGCAAACGCGGGGCCACATTGTCAACCGGCTGGCGAGCGTGATGTGTCCAGAGGTCATCGACCTGCCCCGCCCTGCCCACGCCATTTTTCACGCCCGCCCCGACGATTTCCTGCTCGACCTCGATCCGTCGGTTCAGTTTTACCACCGGCCGCCCGTGCGGGAAGGCGTTCAGCGCGACGTCTTTTTTTCGCCCGTCGTAAAAAGTCGTCTGGCCAACGGCGAGGTGCGGTTTCTGGTGAGCGAGCAGGGAATTACCGAGTTTCGCGGTTTCGACCGCATGCAGTGGGAAAAGCAGGCGCAGCCTACCTTCACCACCCCCTACCAGTCGGTCTGGGTCGGGCTCGAACTCGACGACTACGTACCGTCGATCGGTGGGCTGCCGCTGCACTTCGACTGGGAATCGGAATCACCGCAGCAAAAAGCGGTGTACTACCGTAAGCTGCACGATGGCTATCAGTCGACCTGGCACCTCAACGGGCAACCCATTCCCGTGTATCCGGGGTTTATCAGTCCCGATACGCACGCGGCGCATCTGGGCCCACAACTCGACGTACTGCACCTGCTCGAACAGGATGTACTGAACCTCTACAGCCGGAGCTTCATGACGCTCGGTAACGTACATACGCGCGATGAATGGGGACTGGCCCGCAGCCTCACGCCACCCGGCTACCAGTTCAACGAACAACAGACGCGGCTCTTTGGCAACCGCCCCCTGCTCTGGCTCGAACTGCGCCTCAGCCGCGATTTTCCGCCTCTCGCCATCGCCAACATGGATGTTCGGATGAACTGTTTCCCGGTCATGAACCGGCAGCTCAACCGCATGCAGCAACGCCTTTCGCTGGCGCTGAACGTCTATCCGCTCAAATCCGACATCGAGTTTCTGTTTATCCGGCGCGTCTACGATGCCGATAGCAAAGATTTGTTCCGATCGTCGCCCCTACGCGACTTCGACGAGTTGGAGGAAGACTCGTTCATGTGGCGCCCGCACGACGTGGGCCGGTTCGATGAACGCAACGCCCACGATCTGCTTCAGCAGGTACAGCAACTCTTGCTCGATGAAAACCGGGCCTTCCGGGCGCTGGGGTCGGGCTGGTTCGTGAAAACGCTGGACGAACTGAAACGGAACCTGGACGACCTCGGGCAACAGTTGCAGGCTATGCCGACCGAAGGGTTCAAAATGGGGCACCCTTACATTTTCATTAAGCCGCGCCGCAACGACAGCAATGTATTTGTCGAATTCTGGAGCACCAACGGCAAGTCGGCCAACTACATTCCGGCAGGAACGTACCTGAGCTATTACGGCGGCTACGATTCCATCCGCACCGGCCCCGAAGACCTTTTTCTGGTAACCAGTACGGTAGGCGGACAAAACAAACCCACTGTCGATGAGAAAGAATATCACCTGCGCCAGACCCTATTGACCCGGCAGCGTCTTGTCACGATCGCCGATATCGAAGCCGAGTGCAAGGCCTATTTCTTTGGCCGACTGGGGGGGATTCCGGTCGATGTACAGGTGCAGAAAGCGTTTGCCGAAAACCTCATCGAAGGGGCTGGGTACGTTCGCTGTCTCGACGTCGTAATTGTGCCGCGGAGCCGCACCAACCTCACTCCCACCGAATGGGACGCCGAGTGCGACCGCTGCCAGCAACACCTTGCTGCCCGCTCGGCCATGAACCTGCCCTACCGGGTACGTATGCAGGCTACCTTCGCTCCCATCCGCACGCTATGAGGCCCGACATCATTGCCGAACAAATTGGGCGGCTGCGCAGCGACGTGCGGCTGGAAGTCGTCTTGGCCGAACTCTTCTACGACGGCGTCAACCCCATGCGCGAACTGCTCATTCACCCGGCCGGGCTGTTTGAGCGAAGCTACCGGCACGACATCGGCCGGGCGGCTGTAGGTAACCCTGATGTGTGGGGAACCGGCCCGGCGTCGATCGATCCGGCGCGGCCGCAGTACATCAACATCGAGGTGCACCGCGATGGCATCTACGATTACCTGCCCGAAGGCCTCTTTCACCAACCGAGTAACCTGGGGCGCGATCAGGCCGAAATCTTCGACGATATCGACGAGCAGGCCCGGCGGCAACGGGGTATGCGGCAGTTTTTCCAGCCCATCGAGCAGGAGTTTTACTTGCAGGGGCTGGCCATGGAACTGGAGGAGCGCAAGTACCTCATTAATGAGCAAACGCTACGGCAAAACGACCAGGGAGCGGTATTGCGCCAGTTCTGGGGCTTGCCACCCGATCTGCTCGACCTGCGGCAACTTAACAACCTGCTTCATCTGCTGCCTATTGCCCATCGGCTGGTACACAACACCGAACTGGTATCGCAGGTGTTCACGCTCATTCTGGGCGTACCAGTGGCGATTCGTACTATACCGCCCCTGTTGCACCTGATTACCCTGAGCGAGAACGAGACGCCCGCCCCCAGCGAACTATCGAAGGCAGAATTAGGCAGTTTTGCGCTGGAAGGGGTCTATCAGGATACGATGCCGGCCTACGAAATCAGCATTGGGCCGTTGCATCCCACTCGCCTGAACGAGTTTCTGGAAATTCATTTCGACGGGAGAGTCATCTTCGTCGGCGATAGCCGGAAGATCGTCAATCTGCTGATCGAGTACTTTATGCCGTATGAGACGGATGTGGTGGTCAACCTGAAAATCAGGGACGAACTCTCGACGCCGTTTAGTGTACCAACGCAGGCGGGTCGGCTGTCGAAAAACCCGCAGGTGAAACGAACGTTCACCGTGAAAACGCCGCAGAGCGAGCTGGATAGCACCCTGAGTGTACTGGGTAGCACCACGTATATTTGACCCTACTAAGGGCCTGGGTTCAGTTACAAGCGTGCCATCGCCCGGTCGATTTCGTCCAGATCCTGCCGAATCTGCTTACGAATGGCAAAGCTGGCTTTGGGATTCTGCCGAATCCGCATCATGTCCTGCCGGGCTTCGGTGTAGAGCTCGCGGCGCTTGGTTTTGTCGTTATACTTTTCGAGCAGATCAGCTTTGTCTTTGGCGCTCGACGCCTCGCAGTATTCCAGTTCGGCTTTGAGGGCGTCGAGCTCGCCGCCCCCGCCTCCACCGCCGCCGCTCCCGCCACTGCCACCACTCTTGCCCACGGTAGCCGCCATCTGGGCTAATTGGGCCTGGAGCATAGCGTTCTGCGTGTTCAGGTTCGTTTTTTCGCCTTCAAGCCCCTGCACTTTCCCCTTCAAGTCCTGAATCTCGGCCGTATCATCCTTGAAATTGAGCAGCTGGGTACGTTTGGCGAGGTAGTTCCGGCGCTCGTTGAAAACCCGGTACAGGTACGAACAGGCCATATCGCGCATGGCCAACCGAGCGCCCGAGAATCGGGCGTTCTTCTGGAATTGATCGACCCGGTTTTTGAACTGATTGTTCTGCCGGTCGGCGTCGTTGATCCAGGCATTCCAGGTTTCCGACGAAGCCGTTTCTTCAGGACGGGTCTTGTCAATTTCTTCCATTTTCTTCACAAACGTCTGGCAGGCTTTCATTTCCTCGGCCAGATCGCGCTGCTCAACCACAGCTTTGGCGTTGGCACTGGTGCTGCCCGCCTTTTTGGTCATAATGTAGGTGATACCCACCGGCACCGCTGTGATGAGCAGATAAACCAAAGCGAAGTTGAAGATAGAGGCACTACGCTCTGCACTGTTTATGGCTTCCATTCGTAAGGTAATTGGGATGTTTAATCAAAAAGATGAGTGGTTGTCTGTCGTCTATTGAAAGCTGTAGCCGTTATTGAACGGATCCAATACGCGTTGTTGATTGGGCGCTTCGCTGACGTGCGTCGACCGGCGTTGGGTGTCGAAATTGTAGTCGGTGTTTTCCTGACCAATGTACTCCAGCTCGGTCATTTTCCGGAAGATCTGCTGAATCATTCCCCAGCAGCGGTCAATCGCCACGGTATAAGGCTGCAACTGCGCATGCTGATACGGTTTCGTGATTACCTCGACCAGTGCCTTTTCAACCAGCGCCGGTTCCAGATTGGTCCAGCTCTGGAAGTAAGGCAACACCTGTTCCCGGCCCGACGAAGCCGAGTTCTTATCGGGTTCGCAGAGGCAGTCGAGCGTCGTTTTGAGCTGACGAGTCGCCCGCACAATGTAGCGCAGGTACGTGATCGGCGCCTGCTCACGCCCGCCGAAGTGCAGGTGATTCAACACATCGTCGAGCGATTGCGCCACTTCTTCGGCCAGCACCCGGATCATCTCGGCCAGCGCGCCCGCCCGGAAGGCCTGGTCGGTCCGGCGTTTCCGAATCACTTTCGCCACAATCTGAACCGCATCACGTTGCACCTCGGCAAACAGCTTCTGCGACCGGTCAGCCCAGGCCAGCAGGCCCGAGTGCGCCCCCAGCGCCGAACAGGCGGGTATGTACGATTCGTCGTTGGTCAGTACACCGAATTTACCGTTGAGCTGTCCCACGACCAGATGGTACGACTCAAAATCGGGCGAGACGTACCCAACCGATGGCCGGACGGCGTTGGGGTCAACGGCCGTGGTATCGGTCTGGTAGTTCGGCACGATCGTCAGTTGGTAGGTCGGCAGCGTGAACGGCGGCCGCGGAAAGGGCTCGTTGTTGGCCGGCTGCCCCTCGGGTGTGCGCCGGAAAGGATCGACGGTCAGCACGATCAGCAGTTTCAGATCGTCGGAGCGCGGCATGTTGTATTTATCGAGCACAGCCTGCAAGCTCGTCGATAGCTCAACAGGTCTGTCAATCAGTTCGACCCGCCCGCCTGAGCCCGTGATCGCCCGGCAGTTGCTCAACCGAACCTGAATATTTTCGTTCTGATCGATGATCACTTGCAGGTTGAACGGCGGGGCGTCGGACAACAGCAGCCCGTAGGTCGATGACAGCAGGTTTACCGCCGACGCATCGCGCACGTGATCCGTCACGAAGTGTTCAAAGTCGGAGAAGTGACGGCGGGCTATTTTCATGCCGTCAACCCAGTTCACGGGTAGGTGTTCAACTTTTGGCAACATAACAGGAAACGATTTTTACGGTATGGCCCAATTAGTAGTATGACAAAAGAAGCGCTTATTATATAAACGTAAAACCGCTTTAGTAAGCGTAAGGCAACTTCGGCCGCTCGGGACGTAATTGACCGAAAAGTAGACTAAGCCTACCTTTGGAGCGTTAATATATAGGTTTAGTTTTCAACAAAACGTACTTTAGTCGTTCAACGGTTTTATTCTTCTCAGTAAACACATCAGCACGTATGAATCCTTACGATAACGCGCAGGAATATACCAACGGCCAGGAGCCCGAGTATGTAGAAGCAAACCGGGTGACCTCGCCCGATCAGAAGAAAAACGTGGCTGTAGCAGCTGGGGGAACTACCCTGTTGGCTGCCTCGGCCATTGGATTAGGCATGCTCGACGACAGCGACAACAACAGCGTTAGCGAAGAGGACCTGTCGGATGCCAACCGCTACGATAGCAGCGTTACCCCCACCGAGCCACCCCTGATTGTACCGATCTCGAATACGAGCGGCGTGTCGTCGATGAACGACCTGGACAATCTCGACACGTTCGATAAAGCGTTTGCCGCTGCCCGCCACCTAGTTGGCCCAGGACATTACTTTACCTGGCACGGCAATACGTACAATACCTATTATACCGAAGAACTGGACGCCCTCTCGCCAGCTGAGCGGCAGGCTTTTGTGGCCTCGCTCGATGGGGCTCAACCCGAGGTAACACCAGTGCCGGCCCAGCACCACGAGCCACAGGCCCACCATCAGGCAGCACCCATGCTGGCCAGCCATACGGAGGTTGAGCCCGCTCCGGCGAGTGAGCACGACGTACCTGAAATCACCCCGGTATCAGTTCCGATGGCGGCCGCCGTTGGTACAGCCGCTGCCTACCCCGAAATCACCCCGGTTGCTGCCGAACACACCGAACTGGCCACCGCCGAACATACCGGCATGGGACCCCATATCGACTCGGAAGACGAGTACATGGGCCACCGGATTGTTGGGCACGACGACGTTGCCGACCACTACGATCAGGTGCATGACCAGATCAGCGGGCACGACGTAGGCCTGCACATGGCTGAGTAGTAAATTTGTCCAAGGTTCAAGGTTCAACGTCGGCAGCAGTCAGGCTTTCCGGTCGTCGTTGAACCTTGGGCATTGAACGCCTCTCCTCCTTCCCTTCTATGACCGCACCAAACGTGAAGCCGCCCGTTGTTACGGTTGGCCGGAGCAAAAGCAACCATATTGTCATCCCGACGCTGTCGGTATCAGAGCAGCATGCTCAGGTGATGCGGCTGGGCGATGAGTTCTGGCTGGAAGACAACAACAGCTCCAACGGCACGTTTGTTAACGAGTTTCGGATCACGCGCCGTCGCCTGCAACCCGACGATCAGATTCGGATGGGCAACCAGTTGATTACGTACCGCCGCCTCACGAAAGCCTTCACCCGCAATCCCGACGATTATACGAAGGAGTTTGCCGAACTGGAGCACATCTGGAATGAGTACGAGTCGCTGAAAGAAGGGCTGGAAAGCCGCAGTCTGCTCGATCAGGGAGCCGATCTGTTGATGGGCGTACCCGTGGTGGGTATGGCGCTGGGGCGTTTGATGGGTGCCGAACGGATGGCGCAAAAACGCCGCACCCTGGCTGAAATCGACGCAAAAATGACCACCTTGTATGCGTGCCCCAAATGCGGCACGCCCTTTCCGCTAACCCGCGATTCGAGTTTTCAGATGCTCCTTCAACGTTCAGTCAATCAGAAGCAGGGCCGCTGTCTGGCGGGATGCGGAGCGATTTGGACGGTCTAGCCACGACGACGCCTTTATGGGACTCTACCGATTCAACTGCCCGGAATGCAAAAAGCATTTCAACACCGAAAGTGCTCTTCCGTGGGTCGTTGACCAGACGGCGATGGTGGTCTGCCAGGCGGGCAAACCCACCAAATGCCTGGTCTACTGCGCCGGCGAAGCCGAACCTGCACCACCGCCCGTAGCCGCCGCCGCAGTGCAGGGGGCTGCCGCCATGAGCAGCGGGGCAACGCCTCCCGCTTCGTCGGGTACACCCACCATTGCCCTTGCCGACGAGCCCAGCGGCCGGCAGATTGCCTATCTGGAAGTTCAAAGCACCGACGGCGGTATTCATCGGCTGCCAATTGAGGAAGGCAGTGTCCAGACCTACGGCCGAAAATCGGATTTCGACGTGTGTGATTACCCCATCCCGTCGGAAGATAAAAAGATGAGCCGTCTGCACTTCCAAATCGACTGCCGGGTGCACAACCGGCGCCCCTCTTACATTCTGTCTGACTGCGGGAGTGTGCACGGTACGCGCATCACGCGACAGACCGAAGAGCAAACACACGTGTTGCAACTATACGCCAATAAGCAGGTGAAGGAGCAGCAGGACGGCGTTTGTCTCGAACCCAACGATTTCATCACCGCGGGTGTCACCATTCTTCGATTTGGAATCGATCAGGCCTCTGATGGTTCGGTGTCCAGTTCCAACGACACCCAGGATGGCCTGTATGATCCGAACAAAACGACTGTCTTTTAAAACAAAGCGGTCGGTAAGTAGTCTTGTATAGTCATTCACTGTCGTTTACTGTTGCGTATTGCTCCACAAACTGACAGCGAAGCGAGTGACGGCAACGCCTAATGACCTTTTCTCCATGTATAGCGTTACGGCCATCTACCCCCCTATTGGCTTCTCAGAACGGGGCCGTCGGGACAACAACGAAGATTATGTGCTGCCCCTGCCCGGCAGAGCGGTTATCAACGACCGGCTGTTTGTCGTCTGCGATGGTGTCGGTGGCGCCCAGCGAGGCGAGTTGGCCAGCTTGCTGGCTGGCGAGGCCATGTTCCGCTACTTCAAGAATAACCCCGGCGCGGCCGTAACGGCTCCCTTTGTGCGGTCGGCTTTGCAGGCTGTCGAAGAAGCCTTCGATCAGGCGATTGCCGAAGAGCCGGAAGCCAACCTGACGGGTATGTCGACTACCCTGACGCTCTTGAGTTTGCACGAGCAGGGCGTTACCATCGGGCACGTGGGCGACAGTCGGGTGTATCACGTGCGAGGCGACTCAATCCTGCATCAGACCACCGACCATTCGCTGGTGAACGAACTGGTTCGGGCCAAGCAGATCACCCCCGAAGAAGCCCTGAATCATCCGCGCCGCAACGTCATTACCCGGGCTATTCAGGGGAGCGGGCGTCCGTCGTCGATCACGGTTTACATCACGCAGGACATCGCCGCCGACGACTACTTCTTTCTCTGCACCGATGGTGTATTGGAATGCCTGAGCAACGAAGACCTGCTACGGATCCTGAGCACAACGACTCTCTCCGATTCTCAGAAAGTAAGTCATATTCTGCGCGCCTGTTCCGACGGCTCCCGCGACAATTTTTCGGGTTACCTGATCCGGGTGGCCGAAGTGGCGCCACTGACTCCGCTGCCCGACCCGGACTATCCCCAACCGGCCCGTTTGGCCGAGCCAGCCGCTGCGCCCCCCCCCGAAACATCCAACGACTTCTCGTTATTACTCGACGACCCACAACCCCGCGAAAGAGGTTGGTTACAACGGCTTTTTTCGTAATTTAACTGGTGGTAAAAAAGAACAGGGGTTGAAAATCAACCGCCAACGTGAACGACAACACGTTGGCTACCTGCACTCATTCATCGAATGTCAGCTTAACACACTACGTTGTGGAATACCGTAAGCAACAGTTTGAAACCTACGAGGCATTTACCCAGCAATTCTCCTGCGACTACAGCCAGCCGCTGGCACGGGGCGGGCATGGGGAAATTTATCGGGGTGTTGATCTGGAAACCAACGAAGAGGTAGCCATCAAACGACGGCTATATAGCCCTGACAGTGATCTCATTACCTTAGAAAAAGAGTTTACGCACACGCAGGCGCTGCCCCCCAACCGGTTTGTGGTGCGCTATGTGTATTATGGCCGCTACGCCACACCCTTCGGTACGTTTGAGTTTCTGGTGATGAAATTCTACCGCGACGGCAACCTGACGCACAATGCCTTACCCTGGCATCAGCTCACGGAAGCCCAGCAGCGGCGTTTTACTGAAGAGTTTTTGAAAGGGCTGGCCCACCTGCACCGCCACCAAGTCATTCACCGCGACATTAAGCCGGAGAATATTCTGCTGGTGAAATACATTGATGCCGATGGCGCTGCGTACCGGCCCGTCATTGCCGATTTCGGAATCAGCAAATTGCTGAGCGAAAACCCGGAAGCGCACACGCTGATGCAGAACTCGATGCGCGTCGGCACGGTAACCTACATGGCTCCCGAGCAACTGCGCTCCCAGAGTCTCAGCTACAATGCCGATCTGTGGGCGTTCGGGATTATCCTATACGAAATCATCACCGGTAAATTCATGATTGCCCGGCGGTCGTTCCCTGATCTGCAACGCGAAGAAGCGTACACCTTCTGGCGCAATGCCGATGAGCAGCGGTATCCGCCCGATATGGAGACGATTCCGGAACCCTATCAGCAGATCATCCGCCGTTGCCTCCTGGCCGACCCCACTGAGCGCGTTCAGTCGACCGAAGAACTTCTGACGTTGCTGTCGGTGCAACCCCAGCTCATCGAAGCCGATAAGCTGATTAAAGCCGGACAATTGGCCGAGGCCGTCGAGCTGCTAGAAGCCATCGAGAGCCGGGCCACGTTGCTGTCGGTGAGCCAGAAACTGAATGAGCTTCGGTTGCAGTTGGCTCTAGCCAAACCCGTTGAGCCCATCGAACCCGACGTACCCATCGCCGACCGCCCGGTCGACTTCGACGATGATGTGCTCGACTCGGTGGTGTTGCCGCCTGTGGAACCTGTTCCGGTGAACCAGCCCCGGCCGCCGTTCCCAGCGGATGATGACGACCAACGTACCCAGCAGTTCACCGAGCAACTGGACCCGATCTGGCCCGACCCCGCCGAGAAAGTTCCAGCGTCCCCACTGGCTGCTTTTCACAAGCCCGAGCCTACCCGGGTAACGCCAGAACCGGAGACCCAACCTAAGAAAAACGGCACCAAAAAAGCCAGCCAACCCGCCGAGGCGATGCCCGTGGTTGCCGAAGTCGCTACGCCTACGCCAGAAGAGCCCTTCGCCGATCTGGACGTACCCACCACCGACCGACCGGCCGACTTTTTTGTTGACGAAGAGCCCGCTTCTGAAGCCATCGTGGCCGACGAGCGCCCGCAGACTTTAACCGAACCGTTAGAAGAGGTCGAAACGCCCGCCGTCGATGCGCAGGCCGACCAGCCGGACACGGCTCAGCCTGTAGATGTACAACAGGGCGTTTCGGCTGACGACGTACCTGCGCAGGAACGGATTGCCGATCCCGCCTTCCAAACGCCACCGCCGCCCGTCAAACCGCCGGTTCCGCCTCGCGAACCCTGGCCAGTTCGGGAATGGGTTGGCGACTTACGCGATCAGTCGCGGGGTCTTTACACCCGGCTAAAAACGCAGCGCAGTACCCGACTCATCAGCCTTGCCGGGTTGGCTCTGATTCTGGCGTCGGTGCTGATTTACTCGTCAGGACCAACGGAAAACAACGCCCCCGCCCGCCAGACATCGCCGGTGGTGAGCGAAGACTACCGCAAGGCGCTGAAGCTGTTTAAAGAGTACCAGATCGTTTACGAAAAAACGGGCGAGCTGAACCCCTATCTGTGGTCGTTTGTACATTGCAACCCCGACTATGACGATAGTCTGGTCAATTCGGCCGTGATCCGGGCCAAAGCAATGGTGAACTACACACAAAGCCTGTTTCCCGAACACGAAGCCAACCTGACCGGCTTTAAACGACAGGAAATGAAACACATGCTGGTGAGCAAAATTGGCTGGGAGCAACTACCCCACGATCCCAACTGCGCCCCCGGTCAACTCATTGAAAATGAACAGAAAAAATAACGAGCGGTTTGTGTAGCTTGTGTCGGCTCACACCCTCCGTTCATCTCCTTCCACCCATGACCTTATCTGCTTCCACCAAACGAGCCGTTCAGATTGCCCAAGCGCTGGTTAAAGAAACGCAGCATGCCGCCGTCTCGCCGCCCCACCTGCTGAAAGGCCTGCTCCACAACGACGTGGGTCTGGCTAGCTGGGTCGCCGCGCTGGGTAAAGACGTTCATTTTTTACGCGATTGGGCCGATTATCGCATCGAACTGCTGCCTCGCAGTGGTAAAGTCGTCGAGAATCCACCCAGCGATTTACAGACACAGGCCGCCTTTCAACTGGCCGATCTGATTGCCACGCAGTTTGAAACGATGGAAGTGGAGCCAGTACATGTGCTGGCGGCCCTGCTCAAACCCAAAGTGGCTTTCTCGGAAGATCAGCTCAAGTCGCTGCCGATGGCCCAGAAAGAAGTGCTCGACGCCATTCAGGACGAGCGTATCGTGCTCAACGGCTTGCAACCGGGTCAGGCGAATGGAACGGCTCCGACGGGCGGGGCAGCGGGGCAGCCCGACCAAACGGGCCAATCGGCCTTAAGCCGGTTCTGCGTGAACAAAACTGACGTAGCCCGCGAAGGCAAGCTAGACCCCATTCTGGGCCGCGATCGCGAACTGCGGCTGATGCTGGAGATTCTGCTGCGCCGCACCAAACCCAACGTGATGTTGCTGGGCGAACCGGGCGTTGGCAAAACGGCGCTCGTGGAAGGTTTCGCGCAGGCGATTGTGGCGGGCACCGTGCCCGAATCGCTTAAAGCCTCTGAACTCTACGAGCTTGATCTGGGCTCGCTGGTGGCGGGGGCCTCTTACAAAGGCGAAGTCGAAGACCGCATCAAAAACATCATCCGCGAGCTGAAGCAACTCGACAAACCGATTCTGTTTATCGACGAAATTCACATGCTGCTCAACCCGCAGGGGTCGGTGGGCGCGGGCGTTTCCCAATTGCTCAAGCCCGAACTGGCGCGGGGTGAGCTCACCGTCGTGGGCGCTACCACGCTCGATGAATACCGGCAGTATGTGGAGAAAGACGAGGCGTTCAGTCGCCGGTTCGAGCAGCTACCCGTGCACGAACCCACGACCGTAGCGGCCGCCCGCATGGTAGGTACGTTGATTCCGCGCTACGAAGAACACCACCAGCTAGCCACTGAGCCGGGCGTGGCCGAAGAAGCCGTTCGGCTGGCACAGCGGTACGTGAAAGATCGCCGCCTGCCCGACGCTGCCGTTGACCTGCTCGACCGCACAATGGCCGCCATTCGTACGATGGGCCAAACAGCTGAGTCAGATATCAAGGCGTTGCAGGTCGAGTTGGATAGCGTGAGTGAGCGCGTAGCTGATCTGGAACCCGCCGAGCAACTGGCTGAATACCGCTGGCTGTTGCAGCAAATGCAGAACAAGATCAGCCCTATTCTGCAACAGCAACTCCCTGACGAGACGCAGCCCGATACGATTGAGCTACCCGACGTGCTGGCCGATTACCTCCGCGACCGCCTCGCCCAACTATTACCCCTGACAAGTATCCCGCACGAGCAGGTACGCAAGCAGGATGTTGCTGCCCTGGTAGCCGCCAAAACGGGTATCCCGATGGGTAAACTACAAACCAACGAGCGCGACCGGCTGTTGCGTATGGACGAGGTGTTGCGGCAGCGTGTGGTGGGGCAGGATCATGCCGTCGAAACCTTGGCCGCGGCCATTCTGGAAGCGCGGGCGGGTCTCAGCACCGGCAAGCAGCCAACGGGGGCCTTTTTCCTGCTCGGTCCTACGGGCACCGGCAAAACCGAGTTGGCTAAAGCCCTGGCCGACTTCCTGTTCAACGATGAGTCGTTCCTGATTAGGTTCGATATGTCGGAGTTTAAGGAAGAGCATTCGGCCGCCTTGCTGTATGGGGCCCCTCCTGGGTACGTTGGTTACGAGCAGGGTGGTTTGTTGGTGAACAAAATCCGCGAGAAGCCGTATTCGGTGGTGCTGTTCGACGAAATCGAAAAGGCTCACCCGTCAGTATTCGACATCTTCCTGCAAATTCTGGACGAAGGCAAACTGCACGACCGACTTGGTAAAGAGGGCGATTTCAGCAACGCCGTTGTCTTGTTTACATCGAACATCGGCAGCGAATTTGTGGTGAAACAGTTTGGTGAAGGCACCATCCCTGCCGCCGCCGACCTGATGGAAATTATGAGCCGCCACTTCCGGCCCGAATTCCTGGCTCGTCTCACCGAGATTGTGCCGTTTGCCCCTATTTCGGAAGCCAACGTGGTCAAGATTTTCGACATTCACCTGCGCGGCCTCACCGAGCCGCTGCGCAAGCAGGGCATTACGCTGGCCATCAGCCCCGAGGCACGGCAGCAACTGGCGCTCAGTGGTTTCACGCCGCGTTACGGCGCCCGGCCGCTCAAAGGCGTTATTCGCAGTCAGCTACGTCGGCCCATTTCGCGCATGATTATCAGCGGCGAGTTAACCCCTGGTTCAACGCTCCATATCAATCTGGACGATCAGTCGGCGCTCACTTGGACAGTCGAATCAGAAGCGGAAGTGGTAAATTAGTAAACGTTCTACGTCCAATGTCCAGTGGTCAAAGTTTATTTGCCGACACATTGGACATTGAACTTCGAACCTTGAACTCATTTCTATGTACACCCCCAACTTTGGCAATGAAGCCCGTTCGTTAGTTACCACCACCGTCTCTCAGGCGAAGGGGCGGTTTATCCGCCGACCTGAGGTACGGGGCATTATTCTCTACATGCTGTGTACGATTCTGGTGTTTGGCGGGCTGGCCTTCCTGGGTCATGCCATCATCATCAATGAGTTGTTACCCAGCACCGCCAACGTCGTTCTGTGGACTTACGCCATTCTGCTGGGCATCGTATTCCTGTTGGGTATGCTGCACGTGGTCGTGATGCGGGGAAGCCTCAGCTGGATTCGGCGCGACGACTACATGCTTGGCTCAATCTTTACCATCGGCGTGGCTATCGTGGGTGGGCTGACCATGTTTTTCATGGGCAGTTGGGGTCGGTTGTTCGAATCGCTGGCTGCACAGGAGTTCAAAGCCAACGTACGCCCACTCACAAGCACGATTATGGCGTTTCCGCTCCCCTACTTCATCCGCTGGGCGTTTGAACTGTACGAGCAGATTCCACCGAAGATTTACAAACTGTGGCGGTACAACCCGCTGATCCGGCTCCCCAACCTGACCGAACGCGACCGCAACAACACCAAAGTGGTGACGTTTGTACTCGACGTGAAGTTTGGCGAACCCAATCCGTATGACATGCGGTCGAAGATTCCCGATGTGATGCTGGTGGGCGACGGCTTCAAACTGACGCTCGATGAAGACAACCGCAAACACCCCAACCGGCAGATCGAGATCGCCAATGCCCGCGCCGAATTTTACGAGTGGTATTTCTACATGCGCCGTGCGTGGTGGAAACCCATGAAGTTTATCGATCCCTACAAAACCGTCGAAGAAAACCACCTGCGCGATGGTGACCGCATCATCGCCACGCGCCGCCAGCCTGCCCGCCGCGTAGCACCCAGCGCTCTCGGCAACCCAGGTCAACCCAACGGTGGGGGTGCTTATGGCGGTGGTTACACAGGCCGGTAGAACGTACCCAGACATGAAAAAAGGGCCTGGTGATTTGATTAATCAAATCACCAGGCCCTTTTTTCAATAGAGCGGTAGGCTTCTTGTTTGTGATGGCAGACAACACGCTAATTGCTGATCACACCGATCGCACTTCCTCGACTGCACTCCTGTAAATGAGTAGGTACGTTCAGAAGCATACGTACTGCTTAGTATAAAATCACAATCTAAATGAAGAAGACCTTTTTTATTATATCACTATTATTTATTACAAACTGCCAAGCACAGCAAGTAGACGCAACACATATTAAAGAATTAAATGAAAAAATCATCAATAAAACGTACCCTAAAATTGACGCCATTCTGGTAAAGCACAACGACAAACTCATTGTAGAAAACTATTTTAATGGTTTTACCAGAGACAGTCAGCATGACACGCGTTCGGCTTTCAAATCGATAACAAGCCTTTTAGCAGGAATTGCTATTGACAAAAAGCTGATTAGGCTTGATGATAAACTCGGCCTTTTCTTTCCTGAACTCAAGGACGAAGAGAAGCGTAACATCAGCGTCCAGAATTTACTAGAAATGAGGTCGGGGTTAAACTGCGAGGAAGTGTATGAAATAGGGCCCGAATGTGAAAGCGACATGGTTAAGACTCAAGATTGGGTAGCCTTCTGTTTGTCAGTTGACCTGATCAGAAAACCGGGATTAAACTGGTCTTACAATTCAAACGAACCCATGCTCATAGGGGAAATCATAGCCAGGGCGAGTGGAAAGACCGTGATGGCATTTGCTAAAGAAAATCTATTCTCCCCCCTGGACATTACCGATTACAAATGGACGGTCTCGCCGAAGGGCCAGGGCATGACCGCGGGTTCATTCTACATGAAACCAGTTGACATGCTCAAAATAATTGATTTAGTCAGGAATAAGGGTAATTGGAAAGGCCGCCAACTTGTGAGTGCAAACTGGATAACTACATCCACAAACTGCCACATCCCTATCGATTTTTCATTTACGCGATATTCCAGAATCCCCAATGCCAAATACGAGAGTGCGCGTTACGGTTTTTTCTGGTATAAAGAAAATTTAACGTACAAAAATATCCGTACGGAAGTCTTATTTGCGTCCGGCAATGGCGGGCAGTATATGCTATTGATTCCTGAGTACAACTTAACAGCGGTATTCACAGGTAGTAACTATGGCAACTGGCGCGGTAAGCTTCCTTTCGAAATGTTGCTGAAATATATTATCCCTGCCATTGAGAAGCCAAACAGAAAGTAACAAGTTACGGCTATTATGTGGCCGCTGCTGACTATTCGGATAGTCAGCTTTGAGTTGGACAGATATAGGTCAGATTGGGCCCGCCCGACACACGGCAACAGGCAAGTATGGCCTGGCAGAACGTACCCGACAGCAGCCAAACAGATAGTCAATCAATCAATTCGCCGGGCCGTTTTGTTTACTCAACAGACGTCGGGCAAACCAGCCGTCGACAACCTGCCATGAACGTACCTACAACCCCTTACGAAGAAGCCGCCCGCCGCGAAATGCAAACCTGGGCTGAGCAAATGCGTCGGCGCCCCTCGGTGATGAACCGGCTGGCGAAGTCGCTGCAAACGCGCATGAACCGGATCATCCCCGAAAAGGTCCATGCTGTCATTACCGGTGCCATTAAGCACATGACCCGGGCCGTGCTGATGGGTTCGGAATACACCGCCCCGACGCCGGTGTTTGACCAGTCGCTGCCGGAGCGGGAAAGCAACGTAGCGAACCGCATTGCCTGGTACAAACGAGTAGGAGCCGCCGAGGGTGGCCTCACAGGAGCGGGCGGCCTGCTAGTGGGGCTGGCCGACTTCCCGTTGCTACTCAGTCTGAAAATGAAGTTGTTGTACGACATCGCCGCGCTCTATGGCTACGACGTAAAAGACTACCGCGAACGGCTGTATGCGCTGCATGTGTTTCAACTGGCCTTTTCGAGCCAAAGCCGACGGCAGGCTCTTTTCGCCCAGATGGAACGGTGGGACGAACATGCCCACACCTTGCCCGACGACATCAATCAGTTTGACTGGCGCACTTTTCAGCAGGAGTACCGCGACTACATCGACTTGGCCAAAATGCTGCAACTGGTGCCCGGCATTGGAGCCGTCGTCGGCGTCGTAGCCAACTGGCGGCTCATCGACGAACTGGGCCAAACGGCGGTCATGGCCTACCGCATGCGCCGTTTAGGCTTGGCCACCACGACCCGCCGGCTACCCAGCGTACAGTAAGTCAGGTACGTTACTGCGCCTCTTTTTTCAGGATTCGGGTCCGATGCTGCAAGCCCCAGGCCCGCAACGCTTCGATTACCGTGTCGAGTGAATCGCTGTAGGGCGTCAACTCGTATTCAATCGTTACCGGCGTGGTGGGATAGACGTTTCGAGTCAGGAACTCATTCATTTCCAGCTCTTTCAATTCCTTGCTGAGTATTTTGGCCGTAATGCCGGTTACGGCGCGCTGCAACTCCCGAAAGCGGATGGGCCCCGAACGCAGGGCAATAATGATCGGCAGTTTCCATTTGCCATTCAGCACATACAGGGCATCCTGTACGGCTTGCAGACTTTGGTTACAGGCCTGCTCAGAATGCGGTATGGCCCGCCCGGCCACGGTAGCTTCGACTGATGTGCTCATAGGTTAAAGATAACAGCCAAGCGCTAGTTTCAGGCCGGTATCCCAAAGGATAGTGGTATCCTTTGGGATACTGCTAACAAAAAGAAACCATACTGCTGTACGTTTGCCATGGCTGGTTGCCACTGGGGCACTGGCTCTGACTTGATCTCTAAACAAAACGAGTTGTGAACGCTAAAAGCAAACGAATTCTAACCATCATCGTTACGGTGCTGGCTGCGGGTATGGTGATTATGAGCGGTATTTTGAAGCTGACTCAATCGGCGCAGGTGCTCGAAACGCTCAACAAAGTGGGCGTTGGGCAATACGCCATCCTGCTGGGATGCATGGAAATCGGCTTCGCCCTGCTATTCCTATACCCCAAAACCATGAAGCTGGGCTTCATTCTACTCTCCTGCTACTTTGCCGGGGCCATTGCTACTGAACTGTCGCACGGCACGCCGTTCAATGCGGTGATGCCCATGGTTCTGATCTGGATCAGCGCGTTTCTGCGCGACCGATCGGTGTTTCTGTCGTGGGAGTAACTGCTTATGGGCGAAGTTGGTAAGCCGTTGTCGACTTCGCCCGTAGGCTCTGTTTTACACAAACACAGTATCATTTCCCGGATTCGCCCTTACCTTTGCCCGCGAATTCGGGTGCCCAATGCCAGCCTCAGCGCTGGCCCGACGGCTTAATAGGGAACACCGGACGCCCATTTTTCGGGCCGAAACCGGGACTGTCCCCGCAACTGTACTGCTCGCGTAACGAGCCGGTTCTTTCTACATCGCCACTGATCGACCCGATCGGGAAGGCGCGAACCGGTGAGCAAAGTCAGGAGACCTGCCTGCAATTCGCCGCTCTGGGGATGATACGGAGGATGTCCCGCCCATAGCCCGAACACCCTGGCTCCGTTCGCTGGAGGGGCCAACCGTTCTGTTGTAACGCTTATGTTTCGCTGGTTAACCACCTGGGTGTGGTTGGTCGTTTCGCTGGCTGCTACGGCTCAGGATACGGCATCGGTACGGCAACTTCGGCCCGTGATGGTGCGGGGTGTGGCCCCCGAGCGTTTCATGGCCGGGCTGAAAGTGCAGCGGGCCGATTCGGCCCTGGTCGATGCCTACCGGTATCAGTCGCTGGCGGAACTGCTCGCCCTGCAAGCGCCGGTGCAGTTCAAGAACTACGGGCCGGGGCAGCTCACCACGGTCGGACTGCGGGGTACGTCGGCCAACCACACGGCAGTGCTCTGGAACGGTATCAACATTAACGTACCCAGCCTCGGGCAAACCGATTTTTCGACCATCCCTGTAGCGGGGTTCGATCAACTCAGCATCCAATATGGGTCGGCGGCTTCCTGCGTCGGATCCGATGCCGTGGGTGGGAGTATCCTGCTAAATACCACGCCGGCCTGGCAGCAACGCGGCCTGACGGCGAGCCTGGGACACCGGCAAAGCGCCTGGGGTAGCTACCAGACACAGGCCGGGGCGCGTTACGCCAACCGATGGGCCAACGGCTGGCAGCTAAGCGGCAAAACGCACCTATACAATGGCTTCCTGGCCTATAAACCCGCCTATACCGAACGAAACGGCTATTCAGTCGAGCCGTCACAAACGAGTCAGCGGGGGTTGATTCAGGACATCTTCCTGCGCGACAACCGAAACCGGCAGTGGTCGATGAACCTGTGGTTTACCGATACTAAACTAACTGTTTCACCCGCCGACCCGGTTGGGCGCGAAACCACCCAAAGCGGTGCCTACCGGGCGCTGGTCAACTACGAATTCGGGGAAGCTAAAGCAGGCCGGCTCCTGTCGGGGCACACGCTGCTCCGGCTGGGTTACATCCGCGATCTGCTTGATTACGGGCGGGGGGCTTCCTTCGAGACCAATCCTAGCCGGTCGCGCACCGATCGGTTGCTGCTACGAGCCGAGCACGAACTCGATCAGACCTGGGGTCATCAGCACCTTTCGATCCGGCTGGGGGCTGAAGGCGTCCGGTACGAGGCGCAGGTGGATGGGTACGTGTCGGGTACGTTGCACGAATACCGGTCTGACCTCTATGCCCTGATCCGGTATCAGCCAGTGGCGCGCCTGGTAACGGCCATCAACCTACGACAGGCTTTCGTCACCCGCTTCGACCCACCTTTTACCCCGTCGGCTGGATTGGAATACCGGCTGCTGGACCGGCGCGGCTGGCGACTCGACGGACGAGCCAATGTAGCGCGTAGCTACCGTGTTCCCACGCTGAACGAACGATACTGGCGCGATCTGGGCAACCCCAACATTCGGCCTGAACGTGGTTTTACGCAGGATGTGGGCCTCACGCTGGGCCGTACCGCCGGTAGCTTCAGCAGTTCGCTCAGCCTTAGCGCCTTCCGTAACCATATGTACGATTGGACTTACTGGAACCCGAGCCGGGGTTACCGGGTCGAGAACCTACAGGAAGTACTGGCGCGGGGGCTGGAAGCCCAACTGCAACTGGCCACCACGGCGGGGGTCTGGCGGCTGGGTGGTTTCGGCCAATATGCCTATACCCGGTCGAGTCAGCTGGCGGTGTATGACCCCTATGCTGGTGATGTGATCGGCAAGCAACTCATCTATCTGCCCCTGCATACGGCTTCGGCAACGGCCTTCGTCCAGCGTGGGCCGCACCGGTTTACGCTGACCTGGCAGGGCGTCGATCGCCGCCCGAACACGTTCGATAACAGCAGCTACCTGCCGCCTTACACGCTGGTCAATTTTCTGGCGCAGACGGGCGTGCGCCTGGGCCATTACCGCGGGCAGGCTACCGTACAGGTCGATAACCTCTTCAACGAATTTTACCTGAATGTCAAACGTAACGTCATGCCGGGTCGCACGGTAGCCCTCACGCTCGTGCTGCTGGTAGACACCAATTCCCCAACACAATGAAACTGACTTCTTTTTCGGCGCGCCTGTTGAGCGCCGCCACGCTGACATCGCTGCTGCTGGCCTGTAACCGCAACACCGACCCCCAACCCGCCACCAGCCTCTATACCGATGGCGTTTTTATTCTGAACGCGGGTAATTTCTCTGATAACAACGGTACGCTGTCGTGGCTACCACGCACAGGCAGCACGGCTCAGACTAACCTGTTTCAGGTACGTAACGGCCGGCCCCTCACAGGCGGTGTCTCCGGGTACGTAGAAGCTGGCAACCGGGGGCTGATTCTGGTCGATAACATGGCGGCTGGCCTGGATAAAGTGGAAATCGTATCGGCCGATTCGTTGCGTTCGGTGAAAACGCTGGCCGCACCCGACATCGAAAACCCACGCGCTGCCGCTCGGGTCAGCGACACGAAAGTGTATGTTACCTGCTGGGGAACAACCGGCTCATCGCCTTTCTACGTCAATCCGGGTTATATCGCCGTTGTTGATTTGACGACGAACACCGTCACGAAGCGGATTACGCTGCAAAAAGGGGCTGAGGGCGTAACGGTCGTAGGCAACGAAGCGTACGTTACAGGCCAGGGCGGCGAACGCATCATCCAGGTGATCGACACGCAGACGGATGCGGTAAAAACCAGCATCGCCGTGACGGGCTCGATTAGCCCGTTGGTGGTAGATGCCAACGGCAAACTGTGGGGAACGCAGGGGAAAAACGTAGTACGCATTGACCCAGCCACTAAAGCTATCGAAGCTACGATTCCCGTTGGGGTCACGAACGGTGCTAACGCCAGTGCCAGCTCACCCAGTGGCTTGGTCGCCAGCGCTGATCGCCGGTCGATGTATTATAAGTACACATCATACGACGCGAACTTCAACCCGGTGGGGCAGGTCTATCGCTTTAGCATCACCGACGCTACTATTACCCCGACGACCCCGGTTGTCAACCGCACCTTCACAGGCCTGACGGGCTTGGGCTTCGATACAAAAGCAAACGTGGTCTATGCGGGTGTCACCCCTAGCTACAAGCAGGCTGGGTACGTATATCGCTATCAGGCAACAGGTCAGTTGATCGATTCCGTACGGGTTGAAATTGCCCCTACGGCCTTTTACGTCAAGTAATTGCTTTCACGGCCATCGGTTTTATGCCGATGGCCTTTTTGTTACCCCTGCCTGGCTTGTCATGAAAGATTCTTCGTCGCTGTCGCACCCTGTCCCATTGCTCTGCTGGGACATCGCCAATCCGCTGCTCGCAAAACGGCAGCATATGGCCACCGATTTACAGGCTTTCGAAGGGTTAAAAAAACAGCATGACTGGCAATTCAACACCAATCTGCATCCGTTATTGACCAACAACGCTACCCTCGTCGTCACCGACCGATCGGCCCGCATTATCTGGGTCAGCCATCGGTTCAGCCAGTTGACGGGCTACCCGTTTGCGGAGGTGCTGGGACAGAAAGCGTCGTTGTTGCAGGGGGCGAAAACCAGTCTAAGCACCCGGCAACTGGTACGTGAAAAACTGGCTCGCGCGGAAGCCGTCACGGCGTGCCTGCTGAACTACCGCAAAAACCGGTCGACCTACTGGTGCCAGATCGATATCCAGCCCTTGCTGAACGCGACGGGCCAATGCACGCATTTTTTTGCCATCGAATATGAAATCAGTTCACCCGCTTCATCATGACAATGGCCCAACGCATTCAGGAGGCGGAAACGCATGGTAACGATTTCGTCCGACTCCCTTAATTTCACCATGCCGATACCAGCCGGTACGCTGGTCGAGCTGATCAGTCGGATAGAGCAAATTGGTCGTACCAGCCTAAAAATCACCGTGTCTATTTTCGTCGAAGATGTATCAGGCCAGTCGTGAGCGGTCTATTCATGGTTCATTCACTTTTGTTGCCGTCAATGACAACCGCCGTCCAACCCCCATTTAAAACCTTACTGAACTGGTCGGGAGGTAAAGACTCGGCCCTGGCGCTGCATCGCCTTCAGCAAGAGGGGCGGCATGCGGTCACGGCCTTGCTGACCACCATGAATGGCGCGTATGGCCGCGTGTCGATGCATGGCGTCCGGCAAGAACTTATTCAGGCGCAGGCCGACCGGATCGGGCTTCCCCTCCACACGTTGGCCCTGCCCGAAACCACGTCGATGACGGACTACGCTCAGCAGATGGCCGATACGTTGCGCCCGTTCGTAGCCGACGGAGTCACGCACGCCGCCTTTGGCGATATTTTTCTGGAAGACCTACGTACCTGGCGCGAAACCCAACTGAGTCCGGTCGGTTTGTCGGGCGTGTTTCCGCTCTGGCAGGCCGACTCCATGGCCCTGCTCGACGAGTTTTGGGCGGCCGGTTTCCAGACCATTGTGGTCGCCGTCAACGGGCAGGTGCTCGACCGCTCGTTTTGCGGGCGCGTGCTCGACCGGCAGTTTGTGGCCGACTTGCCAGCGGGCGTCGACCCCTGCGGTGAAAACGGTGAGTTTCACACCTTTGTGTTCGACGCGCCCTACTTCACCTCACCCATCGCCGTCCGGCCCGGCGAGCCGATCGAACGTACCTACACCTTCACCGACGCCGACGGCATCAATCGAACAACGACTTACTACTTCTGCGACCTGGCGGGATAGCCAGTAACCAAAAAGGGCGATGCCTGTCAGCATCGCCCTTTTTGGTTAAGCTTCTACGGATTTTCGGTCGAAATAGGTTTTGTAGATCGCATCGCCGATGACGTTGGTTTCGGTCTGGAAATGATCGAGAAACTGGTGCAGGCCCGCTTTGAATATGTCGTCGACGATCGTGAACTCCAGATCGCTGCGCAACTTGCTGATGGCCCGCTCGGCCCCGTTGCTGAAGCCCTGCGACACCGGCACCCCCGATATTTCGTAGAGCGACAGCTCGGCCTGCCGAATGCAGTGCGCCACCGAACGCGGAAACAGTTTGTCGAGAATCAAGAACTCGACAATATTGGCCGGGCTGAGGTTACGGTACTGCTGCCGGAACATGTTGTAGGCCGACACCGATTTCAACACCGCGGTCCAGATCACCAGATCGAGCGTCGACGAGGCGGCTCCCCCGGCGGGGGTCAGCAGCGTGAAATATTTCACGTCCAGAAAGCGGGTAGTCTTGTCGGCGCGTTCGGTGAAACGCCCCACGCGGGCAAAATGCCAGGCCTCGTTGCGGGTGATGGTCGCGTCGATGATACCGTAGAAGAGTTGCGCGCCGTGGCTGATGTCGGTAAAAAATGACTGGGTACGTGCCAGGCTCCAGTCGGTATGGTTACCGGCCGAATTCTGCACCTTATGGTAAAGCTGATTCAGGTTTTCCCACATTTCCTTTGAGATCGTCTCGCGCACGGTGCGGGCATTTTCGCGGGCGTAATTGAGGCTCGTCACGATCGAATTCGGATTGCGTTTGTCGAACGTCATGTACTCGATGACGTTTTCGCGCGTGGCCTCTTTGTAATGCTCGTAGAACCCATAATTATCTGCCGTCGCGATCAGCAGCGGCTCCCACTGCGGCGGTACGTTGGGCGGCAGGTCGAGGGCGAGGTTGAAATTGACGCTCATGAATCGGGCGTAATTTTCGGCCCGTTCGATGTAGCGATTCATCCAGTAAATCGAGTTGGCAACGCGGCTCAGCATAAAGTGGGTGTCGTTCAGGTGTATTCGTCAAAAATAGTGGCTAACCTGACAAGTATACCCAATTTTTCAACGCCCTGTCTGGTAAGTCGCTTTCCATGCCAGAAACGGTTTGTGCCCGGCCTCGTCTCGGTTGGCTATCCGGGTTTCTACAGGTTGTTGCTACTGGCTGTTCTGGTCAATCTGAGTTTATCACTTTCCGTCGCTGTAAACCGGTAGACAAACCGACTATTCCCTTTATTCCTTGGTATTCGCCCCTGGCACCGGCTCATTAAGGCTGGTCTCCCAGCCCCGGCGAATTCATCAGCTTTACTATCGTTCATCGTCCCATGAAAACCGCTTACCTCCTCACGTACTGCCTGTTCGCTGGCGTTCTGTCGGCCTTTGCTACCCCACCCAAAACCGCCCCTGCCCCATCGCGCTATTACGAAATGCGGATCTACTACCCGATGCCCGGTAAATACGACGCCATCGTCGACCGGTTTCGGCAGTATACCACGAAGATTTTCGAGAAACACGGCATGCAGAACATAGGCTACTGGGTGCCCACCGACCCCGCCAAAGAAGAGTTGATTTACATTTTGGCCTACCCCAGCCGCGCCGCCCGCGACTCATCGTGGAAAGCCTTTGGCAGCGATCCCGAATGGAAGGCTGTCGTGGCCAAAACCGAGGCAAACGGCAATCTGGTGCAGCGTGTAGAGTCGATTTTCATGATGGAATCGGATCTGTCGCCCAAGATTGAACCGCATCAGGCCAAAACGCCGCGTACGTTCGAGCTACGTACCTACACCGCCTCGCCCGACAAACTGCCCAACCTGCTGGCGCGGTTTCGTAACCACACCCGGAAGCTGTTCCGTAAGCACGATATGGAAAACATCGCCTACTGGCTGACCGAAACCAAAACCGACGAACAGCCCAAGCTGATGTACATTCTGGCGCACCCCAGCGAAGCCGAGGGCAAGCAGCATTTCGACGAATTCCGCAAAGACAAACGCTGGGTCAAAGTCAAAGCAGACTCGGAGGTGAACGGCTCCCTGACGACCAAAGTCGAGTCGCTCTACCTTAAACCCACCGACTACTCGCCGATACAGTAAAGAATGCACGATTTATAATGTACAATGCACAATGGGCTGGCGCGATAGTATTCCTGCGCCAGCCCATTGTGCATTGTACATTATAAATTGTGCATTATCAACGGTGCAGGATAAACCGTCCGGCTTGCCAGCGTTGGGTGGCGTTGAAACGGAACAGGTACGTGCCGGTTGGGTACGCCTGCATATCGAGGCGGGCGACGGGTCGGTTGGGGGTTTCGCGCATCAGCACCTTCCCCGTGATGTCCATGACAAACAGTTCATCGATCGCCGCCGCGTTTTCGATCGTCAGATAATCGCGCGTGGGGTTGGGGAAGTACCGGAACGTCGGGGCCGGGGCGGCCGTGCTGTCGACCGGTTGGCCCTGCTCGGTGTAACGTACCTGTGGAGATGCCGTGGGTACGTTGGCGACGGTTGGCGGCTGGCAGTCGGGCGTCTGAGTAAATTTGGTAATGAGCCGCACCAACAGCGCGTTCAGTTTTTCGACGGTATACTGGTCGGTGGTGGGCTTAATGTGCGGATTTCCAATGCCGCTATCGTCGGTCAGGAACACGTAGGTGCCGTTGGTGCCGAGCGCCATCGAGCGCAACAGATATTCGGTGCTTTTGTCGATGCCACTGGCCGCCAGCGGAATGAGTCGGATGCCCATCGCCGCTGCTTTGGCTACTGACCGTTGCAACGAAGCAATCGAGGCCGCATCGTCGTGCGGAGGGGCGTCGAGTACCAGAAACAGCAGGCGGGTTTTGGCAGCAGGGCTCCACGATAGCTTCGTGAGCGCAACGGCAAGCGCCGTATCGACGGCTTCGGGGTAATCGCCTCCCCCGCCGGCTTCCTGTTCTTTGATGAATGCCACAGCCGAATCGGGCTGCGTGGTGAAGTCGTCGTGGCGGGTCAGGTACTCCTCGGCGCGGTCGCGGTAGAAGACACTACCGAGCCGGATGGTGCTGTTGGGCGCGGCCTGTTTAGCGCGGTTGATCACGTCAGTCAGCTCGGCTTTGAGGTACGAAATCTCGTCGCCCATCGAGCCGGTAGCATCCACCACAAACGCTACGTCGACGGTCTGGGCCGCTCCTCCACACGGCTGATCCACGGTGAGCGTGTTATCCCCTTTGCCAAACAGTTGGAGCCGGTTCAGCGTGTACGTTTTTCCGGCCACCACCACTTCGGCACTCACCTTGCCCTTAACCCGATTCGTCGCTGTGGAGTCGGCCGACTGAAACAGGTTGGCCCAGAGTTCGCTCCGGCCCGTATTGTCGGTACGGGTTTCCCAGATCAGTTGCCGTTGGTTGTCGAAAAGCCGCACGGGTACGTCGATCAGCGGGAAACCATTGGCCGACACCACCTGCACCGAATACCGTTCGGCGGGAGCCACGCGCCATAGCGTCCGGTAGTCGCGCAGTTCCTTCTGGGCAATGTCGCCCCACAATGTCCATTTGCTGTAATCATGAATTTCGCCCGCCGTCAGTTGCCCGGCTTCGCGGTCGGCGCTCGTTGCACTATACACACTGCTGCTTGGGGTAACAGACGCGGTTGAATAATGAGCGCGTCTGGGCGCAGAGGCCGTTCGGCTTCGGCTACCCGGAACGGTCGCTACCGAGCCCATAGCCTCCCGTTTCGCGGCGGTCCCGTAGCCCATCACCACCACTTCGTCGAGGCTTTTGCCGTCGGCAACCAGCCGAATCAGCACAGAATCGGTCGTGGCCGGAACGTCGATCGGCTGGGTAACGTACCCAATGTAGCTCGCCAGCAGCGTTTTACTCGCTAGCGGGATCGTTAGCCTGAACTGACCTTTAGAGTCGGTCGTAGTGCCAAACGCTTCGCCTTTCAGTGCGATGATCACGCCGGGCAGCGGGGTTCGATCGGCAGCGTCGATCACGCGTCCCCGAATGGTGCGTTGCTGGGCCATAACCGATCCGGTCAACAGCAATAGCAGGACAGAAAGAAGCAGTTTATTCATCGGTACGATCAGTTTAGGAAAGAGTTATGCACAGATTAATCTCAATTGGGCGGGTTTCTTCGTTTAGTGTGTGACTATCGATTACTGGCAAGTAGGTATCCTACACGGTTGCTGTTCCAGACACGTACCTGTTCACGCCTGCCGGATTCGATACCTTGTCAACAAAGAGCTGTTGCCAAAAGGCACGGTTTTTGACACCGATTCATTACCCATAGACACAAATTCCATGAAACGCTTTGCACTCCTTCTTTTCGTCTGCGCCGGTCTGTTTGCTTCCTGCAAAAAATCGGGCGGTGGCGACGTTATCACCCCTGTTGACCCACGCGACCGCATGGTTGGCGCTTACGCTGTTGGCTACAATATCCGTATCACGTTTGCCGGTAAAGAATTGAATCCAGAAAGCAACAGTGGCACCGTGACCGTCAGCAAAAACACGCAGCAGGCTTCGCAGCTCTACATCGACTTTGACTTTCCGGGTACTAAAGAACGTGTGACGGCTGAACTGAGTGGCAACAACTTTACCGTCGTCGATAAGAAAACGGAGGCTATCATTTTGAACGGCACCACCTTCACGGGGCAGTACTCGGCCACGGGACAGATCACCACGAATAGCGAGTTTATCTACACCGGCGTGTCGGAAGATTCGGGCCTGAAGAAAACAACTACGGTAACCGGTACGAAAAAGTAATCCGTTTCGGCGACGAAACTGTATTTTTGGCTCAACGGTCATCGCGCTTCGTGATCAGGTACGTTGTCAGTCAGAATGGTTACATGACCACCGATCGTACGGAAGCGTTGGAAAGCCGCCGATACAATTAGTCTATTTCATGAATTTAGTTGCCGGAAAAGTCGCCCTCATCACGGGTGCGTCACGCGGAATCGGGCGGGCTATTGCCCTCCGGTTTGCGCAGGAAGGGGCCAACGTGGCCTTTACCTATTTGTCGAGCGTTGAAAAAGGGCAAGCCCTCGAGGCCGAACTCGCCGCTTTTGGTATCAAAGCCAAAGGATACCGCTCCGATGCGTCTGATTTCAAAGCCGCCGATAATCTCGTTACGCAGGTCCTGGCTGATTTTGGCACCCTCGACGTGCTCATCAACAACGCCGGTATCACCCGCGACGGGCTGCTGATGCGGATGTCAGAGCAGCAGTGGGACGAGGTCTTGACGGTTAACCTCAAGTCAGTCTTCAACCTGACGAAAGCCGCCATTCGGCCCATGATGAAAGCCAAAGCCGGTTCGATCATCAACCTGACGTCGGTGGTTGGTCTGCGGGGCAACGCCGGGCAAGCTAACTACGCCGCCTCAAAAGCGGGTATCATCGGCTTCACCAAGTCGGTGGCGCTTGAATTGGGCTCGCGCAATATCCGTTCAAACGCCATCGCACCGGGCTTTATCGAGACCGAAATGACGGGCGAACTGAACGAGAAATCGATTGAGGAATGGAAACAAAGCATTCCGCTGAAACGTGGGGGTCAACCCGACGAAGTGGCCGATGCCTGCCTGTTCCTGGCGTCTGACCTCTCCCGCTACATCACCGGTCAGGTGCTGCAAGTAGACGGCGGGATGTTGACCTAATACAGTGTATAATGCACAATGAACAATGTATAATGGACAATGAGCGATGTACAATGCATAATGGGCTGACAACAGCTAGGTACGTTAACAAAAAAACATCGGTCATTGCACATCGTTCATTGTGCATTATACAGTAACGAATGAACCTGATCTTTCAAACGTCGCCGGTCTGGATTCTTGCCTGTTTGCTGGCGGGTGTGATTTATGCCGCTGCGCTTTATCAACCCTGGCAGCGGGCAGGTACAACGGCAGGCAGCAACGTACCTGTAACTGGCTGGAGCCGGACGCTCACGTGGGGGCTGGCTATCCTGCGTTTTGTGGTGGTATCCCTGCTGGCGTTCCTTTTGCTGAACCCGCTGATCCGAAGCACACAGACCTTCCGGGAAAAACCCACGGTGGTACTGGCTATCGACAATTCTGAATCGGTAGCCGCCGCAGGTAGACCGGCGTTGAATCAGACCCTTACGTTTTTGCAATCGGCGCGGCAACAGTTGGTCGACAAGGGTTTCGACGTGGCCGTGCGTACCCTTTCCGATACGACTGCGCCCGACGACCTCAGCCAAACGCCCTTTCGGCAGCGCACAACCGATCTGTCGGGGATGCTGTCGCGCATCCGCTCCGACTACGAAGGCCGCAACCTGACCGACGTTATTCTGGTCTCCGACGGGATCGCCAATCAGGGTGTTTCGCCCACCTTTGGCAACTATCCCTTCGCCGTACAGACGGTTGGGCTGGGCGACACCATTCCGAAGAAAGACGTGGCGCTGAAAGGCATCGTCGCCAACCGCGTGGCTTACCTCAACAATGCCTTTCCGGTGCAGGCCGATGTGGTCAGCAATGGCTTTCAGGGGCGTAGCGCGACGGTTGTGCTGCGGCAGGGTACGCGCGAAGTGGGTCGGCAAACGGTTCGCTTCGATCAGGCAAGCAGCTTTGCCCAGGTTTCCTTTCAGACATCGGCTACCCAGAAAGGCGTTCAACGCCTGACCGTCGAGGTGCTGCCGCAGGCGGGCGAATTCAGCACGGCCAACAACCGGCAGGATGTATATATCGAGGTGATCGACGGGCGCGAAAAAGTGCTGCTACTGGGCCTGGCCCCCCACCCTGACCTGAAGGCGTTGCGGGCGATTCTCGAAAAAAATCAGAATTACGAAGTCGACGTGCGTACGCTCTCCACGGCCGAGGGCACGAGCATTCCGATCGACAAGGCGTATGATCTGCTGATTTTGCATCAGTTGCCCGACCTGAGTAATCTGGGCAATGCGGCCCTGACGAAGCTGCTCGCGAAAAACACGCCGACTTTGTTCGTGATCGGTACGCAAACCTCAACCGCCGGGTTGAATCCACTGAATCCGGTCGTCAGCATTCAGGGAACGCCCAACCAAACCGACAAAGCGACGGCTTTTTTCAATACAAATTTTAAGCAACTCAACCTCGATCCGGCCCGGCTCGAGCTGCTCGATAAACTGCCCCCGCTTACGTCGCCCTACGGCGAGTACAAGCTTCAGCCCGGCAGCGAAACGGTCTTGTGGCAACAGATCGGGACGGTGAAAACGGCCAAGCCCCTGCTCGCCCTGAATACCACGGGGGCTCGCAAAACAGCCGTGTTGATGGGTGAGGGCATCTGGCAATGGCGACTCGAAGAATACGCCCTAACAGACAAGCAAGACGTAATCGACGAGCTGATGCAGAAGGTGTTGCAGTTGATTTCGGTGAAAGAAGATCGGCGCAAACTGCGCGTTTACCCCATCCGAAATGAGTTTACGGCGGGTGAAACCGTCTCGTTCGAAACAGAGCTTTACAACGACATCTATGAACGGCTCTACGACGTACCGGTGAAGCTGGAAGTGATCGACGAGCGCGACATTACCCGGACCTATACCTTCACGCCGACCGAAGCCAGCAGCCGGTTTGACGTCAGCCGCCTGCCCGAAGGGGTTTATCGCTATCGGGCAACGGCCACGCTGAACAACCGGGCCGAGCAATCATCGGGACAGTTTATTGTCCGAACGGTTCAACTAGAGGCACTCAACACCACCGCTGACCACGCCATGTTGCGGCAACTGGCGGGCCAAACGGGTGGCCAATTTTACCAGGGCGCCAACGCGGGTGCTGTAGCGCAGGCCATCACGAGCCGCGACACGCCCGCCCGCCTCAGCAGCACCGAGTCGCTCAACGAGCTGATCAACTGGCGCTGGCTCTTTTTCCTCATTCTGGCGCTAGCCGGCACCGAATGGGCCATTCGGAAGTATAACGGGGGATACTGAAAAGGTTTGAGGTTTGGTGTTTAAGGTTTAACGTTGGCTGGCGCAAGCTTACCAAGGCGCCAGCTAACGTTAAACCTTAAACACCAAACCTCAAACTATTTACAGTTCAATCCGGAACAGGTGCATCGGCAGGATGTACGGGTCGAGCTCAACGAAATTCCACTCACCCTGCCAGGTGTAACGATTGTCGGTAAGCAGATCGTGTACCGTATAAGGCTGGTCGGGGGCGATGCCGAGTTGCCAGATTGGCACCTGTACCATACCGCTGCGCCGGTTATAGGCATCCATGTTCACGACCGTCAGCAGGCGGTTGTCGCCCGTCACTTTCAGGTACGCCAACAGGAAGTCGTCATTGATGGTGCAGAACGTCAGGTTATTGGTTCGTTGCAGGGCTGCGTTGGTACGCCGTAGCCGGTTGGTCAGGCCAATCAGGTACGTTAGCTTATTAGTCCGATCCCAGTCCCACAGCCGGATTTCGTATTTTTCCGAGTTCAGGTACTCTTCTTTGTTGGGTACAGGTACGTGCTCCATCAACTCAAACGAGGGGCCGTAGATACCGTAATTGCTCGACAGCGTTGCGGCCAGGAAATACCGGATCAGAAACTGCGGCTCGTGGCCTGACTGCAAGATGTACGGGTTGATATCGTGCGTAGTCGGCCAGAAATTCGGGCGGAAATAGTGCTGCATTTCACCGGCTGTCAGTTCGGTCATGTACTGTTGCAGCTCCGCTTTGGTATTGCGCCAGGTGTAGTACGTGTACGAATGGGCAAAACCCACTTTGGCCAGTTGCTGCATCACCTTAGGCTTCGTAAAGGCTTCCGACAGAAACAGCATATCGGGGTGGTGTTTCTTCACCTCGGCAATCACCCACTCCCAAAAGCCAAACGGCTTGGTGTGCGGATTATCAACGCGCACGATCTTGACGCCCCACTCAGCCCAGACCAGCAGCACCCGCTTCAGCTCTTCCCAAAGTGCTTTCCAGTCTTCCGTTTCAAAGTAGACGGGGTAAATGTCCTGATACTTTTTAGGCGGATTTTCGGCGTACTGTATCGTACCATCAGGGCGTTTCTTGAACCATTCGGGATGCTCCGTTGCCCAGGGGTGATCGGGCGAGCATTGAATGGCCAGATCCATCGCAATTTCCATCCCGTAGTTCTTTGCTTCGGTGATGAGATGCTTGAAATCATCGACCGTACCCAATTCGGGATGAATCGCATCATGCCCCCCCTCAGCCGAACCAATCCCGTAGGGTACACCGGGCTCACCGGGCTGGCAGGTTACCGAGTTGTTTTTCCCTTTCCGATGGGCCGTGCCAATGGGGTGGATTGGCGGCAGGTACAGCACATCGAAACCCATACCGGCAATGCGCGGCAACAAGGCTTCTACATCCCGGAACGTACCATGGACGCCTGCCTCCCGGCTTGCTGAACGCGGGAACAGACAATACCAGGTGCTGAAGCCAGCCGCCGCCCGATCGACCTCCACGCTCACGCCATTAGGCAGATCGGCGTAGCGAGCCGGATGCTGCCGCTCTGGGTACGTTTGCGCCCACTGTAAAAAATGGTCGCTCTCGGCCAACGCAACGGCACGTGCATATGGATCGCCAGGCTCGGCATCGGCTACGTGATCGGCCCCTTCGCGGAACAACGCCGCCGCACGGAGCAATTCGGCCGCATCGTGTGCGTTGGCGTTAGGCCCACCAGCCGCCCGCTGAGCCATCCCGTCGACCAGAACAGCACCGGCTTTCAACTCACTGCTGATTCGTTGTCCATCCTTTACTTTCAACTCGATTTCGTGCTGCCATGAGGCGATGTGGTCAACCCACGCTTCGATGGTGTAGTGGTAGCGCCCCAGCTTTTCGACCGTAAACGAACCCGACCAACGGTCGTTGACGAGCAACGTCATAGGCGCTTCCTGCCACGTTTTCTCATCAGCATGGCGATAAAGCAGACGCGCTGCCAACAGGTCGTGTCCATCCGTTACAATGTCAGCTTCAACCGGAATGATATCGCCAATGATAGCTTTGATGGGATAGCGACCGGGCCGGTCATAGCCCGCCGCGATCTCAGGTGACACCCGTTCAATCCGAACGCGCTGTTGACCAGCTATGTCGGCCAGCGTGGGGTCAATATGCGCAAGCGTCGAGGGGGAAGGTTTAGTAGCCGATTTGGCAGAGGCTTTGGCAGCCGTTTGCTTCTTCATAGGTACGTTATGCGTCGGTTTGTCAATCGACAAAAATAACCCCCTGTCAATGAATCTATGCACGGGCGGAAAAACTCAACGAGCTGAGCCTGATCGCTCGCAAAGTAAGTTTGCCGTAAATCAATACAGAACAAGTCATGCCCTGAAGCCGCTCTCCACCCAGCCGCAACTGGATCAGGCAATCTGTCTCCCGGCTCATCGGCGTCACGATGGAGTTCGGAGCTTGCCGCTAAACTCATTGCGATGCTAAGAATGCTGGAGTTGCCTAAAAGCCCAATAGTCAACTTATCCCGAAACAGCTTATAGGTGCATCGGCCCAGCGCATCATACTGGCACTGCACGGTGTAGCTATCAGGCCGCTTGATGCTAATGAGCTGACCGGCGCTGTCCCAGCGGTAGTGCCAAGCCCCTTGCCGGTTGGGCAGTTGCTTCTCGATGAGGTTACCCTTCCCATCGTAGCAATAACGCGTGTAATAACTGCCTATTCATCGTATTTTATTAACAACAATCGTTACTGCTTATTCAGTCAATTTCTCTAAGATCTGTTGATATTGGTCCTTCCTCCGCCCCATCCATGTAAAATGAGAGTAATGTTTTGTCGAATAAGCAAAGGCTACGATAGTCTTGAGAACGGTCATACCCATAGAATGTAGCGCCTATAGCCGGGTATATCCAAACGCCCTCTGCATACATAGGCCTATCAATCTGATTAAGTAAATCTAACGTATTGTCAGATTGAAGGATATTCATCTGCTGTCCGTTGATGTACAGGGTTAGATTTAAATCAGGAGTCAGTTCGCTTATTTCACCTGTATCATAGTTATTCTTCGCTGTAAAGAATTCTATCTCAGAAAGCTTACCATTCTCGAAATTCAAAAAAATATCATTACCAAGATTCACTTGAGATGGGCCGAACGTTTCAATATTGCTCTTCTCAATCAGAGGAAACAGTGAACTTACTTCTTCGCGATTCATTCCAAATACCAGTGGCAGGGCGCCTTTATAAGGCTCAATGACAAAATCCATAGGACCGTTTGTTAGTTGTGATATATTATTATATTCTTTGTTATCCTCGGCAAAGTTTCCTGGCAAGCTGATTTCGCTCGGCTCCTGTTATTAGATTCTGGTTATGTGCATAATCAAGCATTTCACGAACATGAGTATTATAAGTATTACCATATCGGCGGCGAATTTCTCGAATATCCATCTCCATTGCCTTACCAAATTTATTTCTTGCGATCAAGTCTGCTTGCTGATGTCGCCACCTGCGAGCTGCCCTTGAGCTCCCTGTACTGGTCATACGTCTATGGTCGGGAGTGTCCATGTGGTGTAGAGCCATGAGTTGGCGTATTTGGCAGATTAGGATTTATCTGCTTTGCTCTCTCTATCGAGTTCCAAGCCGGCACGTGATTGGTTTCACCTCCTACGTTCGCTTTTCTTGTCCAGAAGTATTATCCCCCACCTTGCAGTCCCAGTTCATCAATTTCTACGTTGATGTCGCCTACATATCCATACAAGGTAGATTTGTCTCCCATCAATCTGATCGGATCCTGAGAGATGTACATCCCCTCCTGGGGGCATAGTAGCGGAATCGGTTATAGTACACCCTGCCTCTACATCCTCGTACTGCCCCTGATACCGAAACGGGCATAGACTGGCCTTACCGGTGCCTTGCCGGATACGCCCATAGCTGTCCAACTGCGCCCCCCACACCACACCGCCCCCCTCATCGACCAGCTCCAGGGGCGTACCCAGGTGGTCAGTTACCAAGCTATAACGTACTTGGGGCGTCAGCCGCGCCAGCGGGGCGAAGCTGTCGGCCTCGAACAGCCAAGTGATCAGCTCATCGGCACTGCCGTGATATCTAAACTACCAATTGTTATACAGGTTAGCTAAAGTCAATCAATAACCTAGTTCACTAAGTGGTACTGTACCAGATATAATCTGAAAATACTTTTTATAATCCAATGGTAAATCTCTACCAAAAAGTAGATCTTTATACGGATCGACATTTTCACCAAATTGACTACATAAATACAATCGCTCGTTAAACTCTGGGTATATAGATATATTTCGTAACTCATGCGATTCTATAGATTCCACATCGTCAAGGCTAATTGTCTTCATTACTATTTTTTCCTCCTGAAACCCTGGCTTGTTAGCATCATACTCGATCAGAGAAGCACCATGTTCTCCAAACAAGATCAACTCTATCTGGTTTGCTGTTCCAGGCCAGATGACAACACTCCTGCTACTCATATCTTCTTTAATCCAACGAGTTGGCAATTTAAAATCTTTCAGTGGGTCAATATGTTTTTGTTCGTTGATAGTAGATTTTTTTAAAAACTGCCTAGTAACAGGATGGCTAAATAAAACGTATTTACTATCAAGGCGTATTTTTACCCACTTATCATCTTTACTAAACAATTTAAAGATGATTAGGTATGGCTCAATACCCATCTGAGCGAGAACATAATTCTCTCCACGAGTACGGATACTAATTACTTTACCTTCTTTCCAAATAATGCGTGTCATCAATACAGGTGTTATAATTATGGACATCCATTGATGCCTAAATGTTTATTCTTAGCGTTGAGATAATTATTTCGATTCACATTGTTGGGACCAACCGGATTTTGCTTATTAGCAACACGGCTTCGTCCATACTTTGCCACATCTTCTTCGAAATAATGCTGTTCTAATCCGCGAGCTGTTCTTTTACCATTAATGCCCTTTCCATGATAGACTGGCGTAGGTGCGACACCACCAAATGCGTCAAAATTACCACTGTATCTTCGACTAACAATTTGTTCGGCGGTTAGATTTAGAGTACTTGGTGCACTAGCATAGCCTGTATAAGGCTTTCCATTTTTTATACCTCTGTAAGTTACATGATCATAACCGGCACCAGTGCTAAGTCCGTAGGGATCAATGAACTGATTGGAATCTGAAGCGTAGGCGTAGAGATTAGCTTCTCCACTAGCTAACCCGATAGGATCCTGCGAAATGTACATTCCCTCCTGGGGCGAGTAGTATCTGAAGCGATTGTAATACAGCCCCGTCTCTGCATCCTCGTACTGCCCCTGATACCGAAACGGGCATAGACTGGCCTTGCCTGTGCCTTGCCGTACCCGCCCGTAGCTGTCCAACTGCGCCCCCCACACCACACTGCCCCCCTCATCGACCAGCTCCAGAGGCGTACCCAGGTGGTCAGTTACCACGCTATAACGTACTTGGGGCGTCAGCCGCGCCAGCGGGGCGAAGCTGCCATCCTCAAACAGCCACGTAATCAGTTCATCGGGGCTGGTGGGCTGGCCATCGAGGGTGTAGTGGCTCCACTCGTGCAGCGGCACGTCGCCGTCCCATACCCAGCGGGTGAGCTTGCCCCGAAACAACTTGTGGGTCCGTCGACCCAAGGCGTCATACTGGCATTGCACCGTGTAGCCATCGGGCCGCTTGATGCTAATGAGCTGACCGGCACTGTCCCAGCGGTAGTGCCAGCTCCCCTGCCGGTTGGGCAGTTGCTTCTCGATGAGGTTACCCTCCCCGTCATAGCGGTAGCGCGTGCCGTCAGCACCAGCCAGCAGCCGCCCACCCGCTCCGTAGTGACGGTCCTGCTGGCTGGTGGTGCCAAACAGGTTGCCCACCGCGTCGGCCTGCCGGATGTCGTGGCCGCCATCGGCATAGCGGGCCTGAGTGAGGTAGCCCTGATCGTTGTAGCCGAAGGTGGTGGCTCCCAGCAGGGAGTCCTCGATGCGGGCCAGTTGGTCGAAGCCCTGCCAGTGGTAGCGGCGCTGGCGTTGAACGCCACCCCGGCCCAGCGTGATGCCCTGCTCGGTGGGCCGGCCCAGTGCATCGTACTGCCAGCGCAGAGAAGTGCCACTGAGCTGCCGGTGTACTTCCAGCCCCCGGCTGTCGTAGGAAAAGCCAACCTGCCAGGGCGGGGCCTGCTGACCCGCCCGACTGCTCAACTGCCTGATTTGCCCCAGCGCATCGTAGTCAACGTGTAGGTCGGCACCCAGCGAGGAGGTCAGGTGGGTACGTTGGCCCAGCGCGTCGTAGATACTTTCGATACGCTCGCCATCCTGCACTTCAGCCACCACCCGGCCCAGCGCATCGCGTTCGAGCACCACGCGGCTGTTGCCGGTGCGGGCTTCCAGCAGGGCACCCATACCGTCGTAGCGGTAGGTCTGCACCAGGCCCGGTGAGTCGGGTCCCTCTTCATAGCGCACACCCGTCACCCGCCCCACGCCATCGTAGGCGTAGGCGGTGGTGCGGCCATCGGGGCGACGTACCTGCGCCACCCGCCCCGCCGCGTCGCGTTGGTAATGGCGGGTAAGCCCATCGAAGCCAATTTCTTCGACTACCTGCCCGACCCGATCCAGCACAAAACGGTACTGCTCGCCTTTCTCATTGCGTAGCCCCGTAAGCCGTTCATCAAGGTCATAGCTGAAGTCAATACGCGTGCCGCCCTGCTGACGTGATGCCAACTGGCTCAGTCCCACATACGTAAAACTGACGGCCTGCCCCCCACCCGTGGCCTGTACCACATTGCCCATGCTGTCGTAGGCCATCGTCTGGCGGCTTCCATCAGGCTCAACCACTGTGATCAACTGCCCTAGCCGGTCGTAGGTACGTTGCTGCTGATAGCCCGCCTCGTCGGTGAGGATAACCAGTCGCCCCAGCGCATCGTAGGTACGTGAGCGAATGGTTTGGTCAGGGGCTATAATGTGCGTGAGGTTGCTCTGGGCGTCGTAGCGTAGGTGCGTGGTCTGGCCCAGCGCATTGGTCAGGCTGGTAAGCCGCCCCTGCCCGTCGTACTGGTAACGGGTAGCATGGCTCATGGGGTCGGTGCGCGCCGACAAATTGCCCGCTTCATCGTACAGGTACGTATAGCTACCACCGCGGGCATTGGTCGACGCCAGCAGCCGTTCGCCGGTTTCGGGATCATACTGCCAGGCTTCGGTGGCGCCGTCGGCATGTTGCAACGCAGTCAGGTTCCCCCACCGGTCATAATCGTAGGTGGTGGCGTTACCGGCCCCGTCGCGTTCAACTTCCAGTTCATCGAATCCGTTATAAAGCCACTGCTTGTGCCGCCCCAGCGGGTCGACTTCGTCGGTGACAAGACCTCGGTAGTGCGTAAACGTCGTTTTACCATCACGAGTGGTCAGGATGGTTGTTTCTTCATCGGGATAACTAAGCCAGCCCTCATGCAGGCCACCGTCGCCCCAGCTGTGAATACAACGGGCGAGATGATCAGGGCCGTCATATTCCCAATAGAACGATAAGCCACTGGGGCTCGTTTTCTTGACCATCAGGTGCCCCTTATAGTGCATCACCGATTGGTACCCCTCAGCATTGGTGTAGGTCGCCATGTTGCCTTCCGCATCGTAGCTGTAGGCCATCAGCAGCATACGCTCCGAGGGCTGCTCGGGGTCGGGTCCGTATAGGGCCGTAATGCGACCACGGGCGTCGGTGTCGAGGGTAAGTTCTCGCCCTGCCGAATCGAGAATCCGGGCCAGATGGCCCGCCACCGTGTAACTGAACTGGATGGCCTGCCCCGTCCGGTTTTCAATACGCTGCAACGGCTGCATGGGGCCGTCGGGGCGGGGTACGTCGAACACATACCAGACGCGCTCGTCGTGGTGCCAGACCCGCCACGGCTGTTGGGCCTCTGCGGGCCGGTAGAGGCTCAGGCGGTTACTGCGGTCGAAAACGGGTTCGCCGGCCAGTACGGGCGGGGCAAAGTCAGTCTGGCGACCATCGGCCATCCGTAGCACAGCCACATCGCTTTCACTTTCCAGGCGCAGCGCCAGATCGTACCGATGGTGCCAGCCATACCCCATAGGTCCGTTGTAATCGGAGCGCGAATACCAGGTACGTTGCCACTCAAACGGGATTGGCCCCGGCAAAGACACGTCGGTAAGCATAGACAGCATCGTGCCCGACCCCATATCAACGGGTTCCAATCGAAGCGCACACTTGACGGGCTGCGGTAATTTATCCAACGCCTGCCGCCCTGCCCGCCCCACTGCCTTCGCGCCATCGGTTACGGCTCCCAACACTCTGGGGGCTACTTTACTTGCGACACGACTTGCCCCGCTTGCCAACCGGCTCAGCTTAGCGGCATCACCTAGTTTATCGGCCATTTCCATACCCCGCACGGCCGCGGCGCCCAATCGACCTGCCCGCGCTGCCTGCGCTGCGCCGCCTGTAGCGGCTGTAGCGGCGATTTCAAACCCTACCTGCCCCACCACATTGCCCCAATCCCGAGGCGACGCATTGGCAATGCTGTGGCCGAGATTTTGCCAGTTTTCGCCTTTACTGGCCCAGTCAATGGCAGCACCGCCCGCCTGCCAGGCTGCCTTGGCCGTGCTTACCGTTGTCCCCACAGGGTCGGTAGCCATGCGACCGGCAAATTTGGCGAGCCCCCATACACCTTCCACCAACCCCACCGCTCCTTTTACGAAGCCTTCAGCCACCCCCATCTGGAAGTTCAGGTAACTGCCTAGAGGGCCTAGATTTTCTTCATTCCATTTTTCAATATTACCCGTGATATCGTTGTATTGCTGCCCCAGTTTGTCCCAGAAGCCAAGTTCTTCGTTCTCGTCCGTCCCTCCGGCAGGCATGATGAACGACAGGCTGATTTTGCCACCGATCGTGCACTGAATGGTTGAATCTTCCTGCAACAGACGCCCTCCGTCGCGCTGCACGTTGTTCTTTACCGACATCCACATTAATGGAGCAGGCACACATACCACTTTAGTGATGGAGCAGAGCCCCATCGGCCTGATATTGACCGCCGTAATCTTATCGTTCTCGTTGGCAAGTAGCTTGCCATAGAGTTGCGAACTCGTCGGCAGTACCCCCAGCGTACTAAAGCCTGCTCCTTTGTCGCAGGTCGTGAAGGTGCCGTCGGGGACGTATTTCTTCTCAGACATGGTTTAAGATTTGGCGGGATAGATAGCCGCTTCGGCAGGACCAACCTGGGTGATCACCTTGCTCATGGCTACATGCTCGTAAATGCAGGTTACGAAGCGGCCCGCGTGAAGCAGGTTATGTTGCCTGTCGAATTCAAATGTCAGTATGTACTGAATAGCGGGGGTGGGATCGATGTCAACAACGCCCGTTAACGTTTGTAACCATCGCCGTGCCTCGTCAAACGGAAACTGTTTTTCATCGAGTTCTCCCGTCAACATCAGGTCGAGAGCTACGTCGGGATAGTGGGGCTTTCGGCGAACGATAGTAGTCTTCAGAGGCATTACCAGCGAGCCCGTCAAGGGTGTGATAAAGGCTGGTGGCCCAGCCACTGGCTGATTATACGTATAGGTGCGATCGTAGATGGCAGGAAGCAACAACTCCAGTTCAGGTGCCTGACTAATGGTGCGGATCAGATGATCAGGATCGGCAAAAACGCGCCCTATCGCTTCCAGATGGGCAGGTGAAAAGTCCTTGTCGGCTGGGTGCTGTTTTTGCCAGCTGGCCCGAATCGTCTTGTAACGGTCCAGAAGTTCAGGCTGATTTTCAATCGAATCGATTCGCCCACTGGGCCAAAGTGTTAGCGAGAGCGTATGACGGAGCTGTGCCAAGGCAGCATCCATCCGGTTTTCACCTTCATTATTTGTTTGCCGGTACGACAGGCTACGCAGTTCAACCCGACTACTTTCAGGCCGAACGAGCTGTAATCTGGCTTCGCTTACGTTGTGATAAGACAAATCCCCTACATACCTTTCCGTGTCGGTCCTGATCAGATACGTACGCGGAATCGTTTGTGTTGGCAACTGAAGCGCTTCAGCTGTTGATGTTGGCCCAGACATGATAAAGGGGGTTATACAAAAGGCCAGTCAACCAATATCACTTGTGCAATCAGATGTGGCTTATAGCTATCATTATATACAAATAGCTTAAATACTACTTATCCTTATTCAGATGCAGATTGTATATATAGTTCGCCCGCCAAGGTGTACATATCCTGACGGGCGAACCAAGTACGGTCTAATACGCTTATGCTTTGTCCGACCAGTTATTGTCGTGCTCAGCGCCAGCAAAGGTGATCTTCTCGGCTGAGATCGTCAGCGTGAACGTGGCAGCCGGACGGTCAGTCGTTTCCTGAGCGGGCTTCTTGTCGAAACGCTCAGCATACTTGATGCAACGGCCTTTGCTAAACTCAACGGTCTTCAGCGTAGCCTGATCCTGATCGACAAACCGAATGGTGCCGTCTTTTTCCAGGTACGAGTTAGCCAGCCAGTTGGCCAGCTCGGTGTCTTCAGCCGACGAAGCCAACTCTACGTGGATTACGCCGCCCTGCGTTACTGATGAGGGACGACCTTTCATATCAATCGAACGCGACAACTCGTAAGAGAGGTGCACGACTTCTACTTCGCCACCACCGGCGGTAAAGTATGCGGCAACTGCTGATGCAGCCATAGTTGTAAATTGGTTTGGTTGAAACTTGATTTATGATTCGGATACTACTATTCGTGCTAATTAATTTTCACCATTGTTCCTTTCACGTTCACGGTGCTGCCTTTCACATCGGTAGTTGTCCCGTTTATTTCGGTGTTACTACCTGATTTCAAGCTTGCATTCTGACTAGCCTGCATCTGAATATTTTTTGCCTGCAACTCAATATTTTCTTTTGCATGCATTTTAATATTCTTTGCTCTCACTTCAATTTCACCATTCTCAGCATAGATCTGAATTTTACCATCGCCTTTAAACGAGACGTGTAAACCCACATTTTTATTATTGGCATTGGTGATAAAAAATTCCTGTTCACCAGGTTTATCTTTCATCACAATTTTATTCCCCCCTTTTGTGCGAATAATTTTCTGCTCATTGTTGGGAAACCAATAATTTGTACTCGGGCTTTTATGGTAAATGCTACCAACAACCATTGGAAAATCAACGTGATTAGCCTCATAGCTGATTACCACCTGATCGTCTACTTCCGGAATGAATAACGAGCCACGATCACTCCCTGTGTATGGAAATGCCACCCGGATCCAGCTTGATTTAGCCACCAGCTGATTCGGCCAGTGAAACTCAACTTTTACACGACCTAACTGCAGCGGATCATTGTTGAATTTAACCGTGGCAATTTCCGGTAAAGCCGTCGGTGTGTGCACATACGGATTACGCGGCGGCGCTTCGGCTGAGTAGGGTACTGCCTCGAAATCATTGGCGTAATTACCCACCTCATCCACCGTGTGCGTGATGTGATTGATTCGGTATTTACCGCCGCTTTCCTGCTTAAATACGTTGGGTTTTTCTAATTTCTGCGCCGTTACGTTTACCACAACGCCTACCCCCAAATTCGGGTTTTCGCCATGCCCGTTGAACCGTACCATGTCGGTGGCGTTGGTTTTATTCATCGCATCAACGGCCGAGTCAACGTCACCCTTCGATTGGGCGTCGCGCAGGGGCCATAACAACGACGAATTCCCGAATAACGACGACGATGTCTGATACGCAAACGTACCGAACGTACCCAGCGCGCTCAGCGGCTTGCTTTTGCCACTGTAGCGTTCGTGCTTTTTGTAGTTATAGTGCATCATCTCGATCTGATTGGGCTTCACCCCTACCGACATCGAAAAATGCTGCACACCGTCGGCCACGAACGGCTCTTCTTTCAGGGGTGTCTCACCGACAATCAACTTACTACCTGTGTAGTAGCACCATTCGCCGTATTCCTGACAAACTCGCCGCAGGAAATCCCAGTTGCTTTCGTCGTATTGCGTTTTATAGTCAATCTTATCCTTGAAGTTGACGTTGACGCCTTTATTGAATGAATAAGCCCCCAATACATCGTTGACGATCGTGCTTAGGTCTTTCTCCACCCATGCCCGGCGTTGTACGCCGTCTTCCATCAAAAACGTCGGACTATGCCCTTTGATGAGGAAACTGTTGGTCATGTCGCTATTGTTAATCAGCGTCAGTTCCGTAACAATACCCGCAAACTGAAAATCAGCCGAGACGTTTTTATAGATTGGCTTGAACTTGATGGACGCTGGTTTGCCAACCATCGAGCTGTGCGACTTCTTAAAGAAGAAGTCATTCTTACTCTCCAGTACCTCAAAGGGTACGGCAATCTGAAACGTATGATGCGTGAAAAGCGACTGGTCGATTTGCAAATGGGTGAAATGCTCCAGTGTTGTACCCCCAATTACAATCTCTGGTTTAACCTGTTGAGCCATAAGCGTTTTCGATTGGCCTGAACATTACGAACCCGTCTCTGATGCAGCCACGAGTAGCGCGTGTTTTTGACTAGTAACGATGACCTGCCGATAGGTTAGGCCCAGCAAACTAAACTATGGTAAGTGGTGACTGCCGCTGATCTGTAGCGCTCGCTATATGACCGATTTTGCAATCTAAATTTACTAAGAGCGCCATACACACCCGTCATTTGAGTTAGTTAACGGCACGTATTCCTAGAGAAAGGTGGCGCAAAAAGAACTGGGCAAAAGCATAGCAGGCGTATACCGGATACGCTACCTGCTTTTGCCCAAAAAAGGATTCGTTACCGCACTTCGGCTTTGAAATCGTTACGACGACCCGTTTCTTCGTTGCGGCCCCGTTCGCCGGTCAGGTTGATAATGAACGTTTTGGCGGGGAAGAACGGCGTGATGTTCAGGTCCACAATAATTCGATCGGGTTGGATCGGGTCTTGCCGGAATTTAGGCGGATCAAATTTGTCGATGATCTTGCCCGGGCCTTTAATGCGGTCAAGGAAGGCCACAATCTCGTCGGTCAGTTGCTTTTCCACCTTGCCGCTCCAGTTTTCCATGGCGCGCTTGTTGAGGAAGTTCATCATGACCTTCATCAGCCAGTCGAAAACCCGCACAACCGAATAGGTTTTCAGGCCTACGTTGTTACCGGCGAAAAGCGTTTTACCCGAGAACGGGATGATCCGGGCAAACTCTTTGGTCATGGGCACCAGCCCAAGCCCTTCCAGTTCGCCTACCTCAGTTTTGAGCAGATCCATCCGAACCCCGTCGACTTCTTCGAGGGCACCAAACTGCAAACCAGCCGATACCTGCGAAATCAGGTTCTGGTGCATCTTGCCTGCCAAGGCCGTTGAGGGATCGATATACAGGTCATCCTCCTCTTCGAATTCATCATATTTTCCACGCCCAACCAGGTGGTTTACGGTCATGATGACGTTGGCAAACCGGGGTACGTCCTGCGAGAGCCGCTCACGCTGAAATTCCTTGATCGTGTCTTTTAGATCGCCCATGTTCCGGTAGTCGGTGATGAGCATAAGCTTATGGTCAGAGGCAATCTTGGCCCAGGCATCGACTACGGTTTTTTTACCCAGATAGCCTGGAATCACCATGAGCGAATAGCTTTCCTGCAAATCGAAGCGGTTATAGACCTGATGCACTTCGTTGCGGATAAAGTCGATCATGTCGTTGTTGTACACGTTGGCCGGGTCGAGTTGGCTCAGGCCGGCGTTGACGAATACGACATTCCGAACTTTAAACCCGCTCTGATGTGAGTTGGCAAAGTACAACGCCAGCCCGCGATAGGTCGCCTCGAGCTCGCGGCTGTTCTCGATGACTTCTTTGATATTCTGCTTATAAAGCGCTTCGGTCGTGTCGAACTTCTGCTGCGTCGTTTCAGCCATATCGGCTACGCTGGCACCTTCGGTCGACAGGATTTCTTTCCAGAGTTCAAGGCGCTTTTTCAGAGCTTGCCGGTCGCGCCGCCGATCATTCTCTTTCAGAAAGATCTCGCGTTTGGCGCGGCGTTCCGGGTTCAGGCTATCGGCGCCCTCGATCGTGGTTTCGAGCAGTTTGAAACCGCCGAATTTGAGCTGTTGTAGCTCGGCAATATTTTGCGTAAACGTCCGTGAGGTTGCGGCCTCGCGTTCGGCAGCCTGTTGAGCCGCCGGTTGGTTTGTGCGCTGTTCAGCCATGTTGTTGGGGGAGAGAAGCAGGTTGGATTGATCGTTTCGGATTAGTCGGCCTGATCAATTTCGTCGATCATCTGCTGCATCATCGCCAGCATAGTGCTCTTTGCCTGTGGGTTTTGCAGCGCATACTGCAACATCCGATTCGACCGTAACTGGTGATTAATCCGTTGCAGATCGTTCATCTGGTTGGTCAGTTCCTGCAAATACAGGCTTTGGTCTACGATGCCCTCCGGCGTAAAATCGCCCAGTCGAGAAAATTTGAAGGTTTCTGCCATCTGCTGCCCGTCGCCGTCTTCCAGCATCACGGTCACTTCCGGCTTAAAGTGCTCCATAACATCCTCGACCGACTCCAGTTCGGGAACGGCCTCGGGCTGCATGGGTAACTCATCAGTGAACTTGGCGACGTACAACGTCTTGTTCATACTGATGGGCGACAGGCTAGGCGGAATCTCGCGCAGGCCGGGCCAGGCGCCGGGCATTGTATTATCAAAATTGAACATAGTTAGGTGCTTGTCGTCTGGTTAACCAATTTGTTTAGTTTTTCTAAGTTCGCGACTGACTCCGACACAAGCAACCCCTTCATTGCCAGATTCTACTTTTTGACCGAACGGAGGAACCTGTCCTTAGCGAAAGGGCGCAATATGGGCTTCTAACGGAATACAGCGACATATTTAGTATATTAAATTGGGGCGAAAGGGATCAACTTATTTAGCGGTATCGCCACGATCAGGGCCAATTGTCTTAACCCACTGCTCGTGTTTGCAGGCCGGACAAGGCAACGACTGATCGAGACCCGGCTGCCTGATTAGCGTGTGTCCGCAGTTCGCGCAGGCATACAGACCCGTTGTTTCAACCAGGCGAATTTGTTCATTGAGCAAATGTGGTAACACGGGCAAACCGGGACGTACCTGATCGTCGGCGTACGGATAGACACTCAGCGAGCCGTTCGGTTCCAGTATAGCCAGCCGCACTTGTCCAAGGTGTTCCAGCCCAGCCTGCCGCAGATCGACAAACAGTTCATCCTGACCGAGATCTTCATCATCAAAATTTTGGGTCAGTATGCAACCGTCCTGAATAACGTAAACGGGCTTGCCTTCCAGCCGCTCACGGACGGCCTTGTTGCGATCGCTGAGGCGTGTGATGAACTTATAGGCGCTCATCATTACGACAAAAACCACGATGGCGGCTCCCAGTGGCACATCATGGTAGAACATGGGATCGCCCGCAGCTGAGCCTAGCCCAATTAGCAGTACCAACTCATAGACAGACAGTTGTCGCACCTCGCGCTTGCCCGACACCGTGAGGGCCGTCAGCAAAATCACGAACATAATCAACGTGCGCAGGGCAACCTCTCCCAGGTACGTTATCGGGAACTGGTCGATAAACATCCGTTCCAGATCGAACGGCACAACGGGATCTTGCATGGTAGTAAGCTGGGCGAGAAAACAGGTATGATCTATAAACGATCATTTGTCGCCAGTGGCTTACTTTTTATGCGATAAGCTCACACAGCCCCCCGTATAAAGGCTTCCAGCGCGTTGAGGTGATCGGCAAAGGCTTGCTTGCCTGCTTCGGTAGCCAGATACGTTGTATTGGGCTTGCGGCCCACAAACTGCTTCTGCACCAACACGTACCCCTGCTCTTCCAGGGCGCGCAGATGGGTGGCCAAGTTACCGTCGGTGAGGCCCAGTAGTTCTTTCAACTCGTTGAAGCTGACCGCGTCGTTGACCATCAGCACCGACATGATGCTAAGGCGTGCCTTACTTTCGAAGGCTTTATTAAATCGGGCCAGCAGATCGTTCGTCATGCGGTCGTACGCCCTGCCGTGGGCCGGTCATATTTGTACCACATAAGCGTTCCGTACACAATGTGTAGCACGCCGAAGCCAATCGTCCACATCAGCAGGCCGTAGCCCGTCAGAAAGAGGGCGATCAGACCAAGACCCATCTGGCACAAACCCAGGTATTCCAGATCGCGGTAGGTATACCGGCTGGCGTTCAGGAGCGTCAGGCCGTAGAACGTCAGCATGGTGGGGCACACCAGCCAGATCAGCCGGTGGTAGACGAGGCCCAGGCAAAACAGCCCGCCCACGCCCAGCGGCACCAGCAGCGCCCACAACAGTCGCCGCGAGGCGGCCGTCCAGACGGTTTGTCCCTGCCGACGGGCTTTGCGCGAGGTGAAATACCAGGCCGCCAGCAGCGACCCAATCAGCACGACCAGCGCGTCGATAGCCAGAAATTCGAACAAATCCCGGTAACTCAGAATGGCGCGGCCGTTCTGCGCGTACTGTTCCGACTCGAAAACCGTCAGCCAGTTAGTACGCAGCCGCAGGTAGGCCACAATACCGCCGACCAGGGCAATCAGTCCCGCCGATGCCCCCGACAGGCCACTGAGCGACAAAAACTTCGTCGACCGCTCCATCAGCCCCCGTATTTCGGTCAGCGTTTCTAAATGTTCGCGCGATTCTGTCATGGGAGTAGGAAAGCGATAAAAGGTCTTAGGCAATACGTCGGTAGATTTCGGTCAATTCGTGTATAGGAGAGCCAGTTTTGGCGCGAAGATAAACAAGGCAACCCCGACCGCCATGATGGCAACGAGTAGAACCGCCCCAGACGCTAAATCTTTGGTGGCCCGAATCAGCGGATCGTGTTCCGTCGTGACGCGATCCGCCAGTTTTTCGATGGCGGTGTTGAACCCTTCAGCTGCCCACACCAATCCAATCTGCATGGTGAGCAACGCCCACTCAACATTGGTCAGGCCCAGCCATAGCCCAAGCCCGATGGCTACCCCCGCTGCCAGCAAATGAACTTTGGCGTTGTTTTCGTACCGAAACAAATCGACAATGCCTTGACCGGCATACCGAAAGCTCCGCCACACTTTACGAACGTCGAGCATTGGCATACATATAAAAGGCGACGTAGATGACCATCAGCCCGAGGCCGTAGGTCAGCGATACTTTCTGCGCCAGTGAATCGTGGAGCGAGGCCCACAGGCTTCGGGTTAGCAGCAGCGGATTGGTGGCCAGATCCCAGCTGTTCCAGCGGATAAACCGACCCAGGTAGATGCCAAAGCCCGCCAGCGCCTGACAGCCCAGCATCGCCCCCCATACCAGCAGTGGTTGCAAAAGTAGCCGATCTGTGATTCCCAGCAGCGCCCGGTGCGCCAGCAAGGTACTGTATAAACCGGCCAACAGCCCCGATAGCGCCCCCAGAAACATCATCAGTGTGTCGAAATACACCAATTCGCCCCCGACCTGACGCAAATGAAACAAATCGGTGATGATGTAGGGGGCATTGGGCATAAACAGCAGCCAGAAGGCCAAGAAGCCCAGCGTGACGCGTTTGGCTAACGTACCCCGCTTCAAAAAGCCCGACTCGAGCAGATCGCGGTGTACAAGCATGATGCCCAGCGGAAACCAGGCTAAAAACAGATTCCAGGTCAGGCAGACGAAGAACCACCAATTGTGGCTGATAAAACCACGGGCCGAGGCCATAACCAAGCAGGCTCCCGTCAGCAAGGCGAGTGCCCGAAGGCCCTCTCCCTGTGACGACGAAACGGTGGGATACTGCTGTGTTCCAAAAAACTTCTCTGGATACAACATTGTGCTGAAAGTACTTTGTGATTCAAAGTAAACAAGTGAAACTCATTCGTACAACTGTTTGACAAAAACTTTTTCTACCGGAGCGGCAACGTACCCAGCCGGGTGGCGATCAGCCGATGGGTGGGCGCAGGTAATAACGGGCCATCAGGCTTAGGTGCCGCCAACCATCACGCAGGGGGCGCAGATGAGGAGAGCGCGATCGGCCGTCGGGCCGTAGCGAAACCGGCACTTCCACCATGCGGGCTTTGTGAAGCGCGGCCTTCACGATCAGTTCGCTGGTAAACTCCATGCCGGGCTCAGCCAGTTGCCACCGCAACGCGGCCTGCCGGTTGACCCCGCGCAATCCACAATGAAAATCGCCCAGCGTCACGTTGAACAGTACCCGCCCGATAATGGACAGGATCGGATTACCCAGATAGCGCTCCAGCGCTGACATAGCCCGCTTCTGAATACCCCCCAGAAACCGATTGCCCATCACCAGATCATTGCCCAGCCGAAGCTGATCGAGCAATCGGGGCATGTCGTTGACATCATACGATCCATCGGCATCGACCGAGATCACGTAGCGACCACGCGCCGCCCGAATCCCTCCGATTAGCGCATTGCCGTAGCCCCGTTGCTTAACTTTTACTACACGCGCACCGCCTGCCTCAGCAATCTGCCCCGAACCGTCTGTACTGCCATTATCCACCACGACAATTTCAATATCTAAATCGTGGCAGTCGGCCACTTTCCAGATATCATCCAGGCATGTCGCCAGCGTTTCAGCTTCGTTCAGGCACGGCACCACGACCGACAGCTCGTAAAGCCCAGCATTGGAGCGGAGTGCAACATTCTGCGGCGAAGAAACCTGGGATGAATAAACACGCATAATCGTTGGGTTACTAGCAAGCGAACATTCCTAAGACAGGAGTTGGCAAGTAATGTCACGCAGCCGGTGTATCGGGCGAGCCGGGACAATGTCAGCCAAAGGCCTGCAAAATTCATCGCCAGTCCTCGGCATGCTCTGCCAGAACTACGCTAAACTTACCGCTCTGCGCTGTTGTCTTTCCAATCTGAATAGTACCTGTATAAGTAAAGCATACTTGCTTCTTCTACCGTACTTTTGTGGTCTATGCGGGAATCCTTAGCGCAGATCGGCACACTCATTGAGAAAGAATTTCGCCTCGAATGGCGGCAGCGGTATGCGCTCAACGGCATGTTGCTGTATATCGTCGGGGCCGTATTCATCTGCTATTTAAGTTTCAATGCCAAACGGGGTGAATTATCGCCGATCGTCTGGAACACGCTCTTCTGGTTGATTCAGTTGTTTACGGCGATCAACGCCATTGCCAAAACGTTTGTGCAGGAACGAGCCGGGCGCCAGCTCTACTACCACACCCTGGCCAGTCCGCAGCAAATCATCGTCGCCAAAATTGTGTACAACACCGGGCTAATGCTGGTGCTGGCGCTGTTGGGGTACAGTGTGTATTCCTTTGTGCTGGGCAGTCCCGTGGAAGACCACCTGTTGTATGTGGGTAGCCTGCTGCTGGGAGCTATCGGCTTTGCCGCCTCGCTGACACTGGTGGCGGGCATCGCATCTAAAGCCGAAAACGCAGCCACGCTGATGGCTATTCTGAGTTTTCCCGTGATTTTACCGCTTTTACTTTTGCTGTTAAACGTGTCGAAGAATGCGATGGATGGCCTCGACCGCTCCGTTAGTTTCGATGAACTGCGGACGATTCTGGCCATCGACGCCATTGTGCTGGCACTTTCTTACCTCCTCTTCCCGTTTTTGTGGAAGAGTTAAACACTACGTTTAACGTTCAAGGTCTAATGGCCAACGTAGCTATAGTCAACAAGAACCATCTTTGAACATTGGACCTTGGCCATTGAACATTATTTCTATGAAACAAAACTGGTGGAAGGGCCTGGCGGTCCTGATTCTGACATACACGCTTTTCTGGGGATTGATAGGCCCGACGCCCCGTCAACCGGTTCTGAACGAGAGCATTCGGAACGTTTATTTCCACGTGCCGCTCTGGTTTGGCATGATCACGCTCATGATGGCCTCGTTGTTTTTTGCGGTTCGGTTTCTTCAGAAAAACCAGATGGACGACGACCTGCTTTCGGTGGAATTTGCCAACACAGCCATCGTCTTCGGGCTACTAGGGTGCGCTACCGGCTCAATGTGGGCCAACTTTACTTGGGGTGACCCCTGGCCCAACGATCCCAAGCTAAACGGTGTGGCGGTCAGCATGCTGCTTTACATGGCGTATCTGGTGCTGCGCGGAGCCTTCGACGACGAACAGCGTCGGGCCCGCATCTCGGCGGTATACAATATTCTGGCGTTCTGCGTCTTCATTCCGCTGATTTTCATTCTACCCCGCCAGACTGATTCACTACATCCCGGCAACGGCGGCAACCCCGCTTTTGGCAAGTACGACATGGATAATCAGATGCGGATGGTCTTTTACCCGGCCATTATTGGCTTCACGCTGCTGGGCGTCTGGATCACCCAACTCCGGGTACGTTACCGCCGCCTGCGGGTAATCATGGAAGAGGTTTAAATCTATCAGTCGAGAGGAATAAAACGGGCCGTATCTTTGTTGGAAAATAAGGGTACGGCCCATTCTTTTTTCGTCTCAGGCACGAGGCATTCGTCAGTGGTGGCGGATTCAAATGTGCCAACGACACCGACCAATGACTCGTTTATCAATACTTCGTTTTCTTCCGCTGCTGACCCTCTTGCTGGGTAGCCAGTCGGTTATGGCCCAACAGCCGGTCGAGATGGCCGATCAACTCCGGGCCGATGGCAAAATATGGGTTGTCGTGGCCGTCATCGCCATCGTGTTTGTGGGTATCGTGATCTACCTGGTTCGGCTCGACAGCAAAATCGGCAAGCTGGAGCGTGAAGTAAACGATCAGAAACGTCCATCAACCAATCGGTCGGCTGCCTCGGCCGATCGGTCTACTATTTGAGTTCATTCATTCTACCGTATACTATGAAACTCTCTCACATCGTCGGCATCGTAGTTATCGCCATCGCTATCGGCATCGTGGTTACCTCCTACGGTGACGCCAGTACCTACGTTACGTTCGGGAAAGCCATTGAACTGGCGCAGGATGGCGACGCCGATCAGGTACACGTGGTTGGTAAACTCAAAAAAGACGCTAGTGGCAAAGCCGAAGGCATGAGCTACCAGCCTCAGGTCGACCCCAACCACTTTGAGTTTACGCTGGTCGATAACGAAAACCGCGTGCAGAAGTGTGTTTACCACAGCCCTAAACCCGCCGACTTTGATCGTTCGGAGCAGGTGGTGGTGATTGGTGCCATGCAGGGCGATCATTTTCAGGCGCAGAAGATTCTGCTCAAATGCCCGTCGAAGTACCAGGAAGGTAAGCTGGAAACAACCGAGCACGAAGCAAAAACAGCGAAGCTATAATCATACTATAGTTCAACGTTCATTGTTCGAGACTGCATTTCAGTAAACCGCCCCGGACCTTAAACATTGGACGTTGAACAATTTCTGATTTATGGATTTATCCGTAGGGAATCTGGGCCATTTGTTTGTGATCGTGTCGTTTGTAACGGCATTGGTGGCCACGTTTGCATATCTGAAAACAACGTTGGCTGCCGATACGCCTGCGGAAGAAGCACACTGGAAACAGCTGGCCCGATCGGCTTTTTATGTGCACGGTGCCGCCATCGTGGGTGTGGTCGCCAGCTTGTTTTACATCATCTACAACCATCGCTTTGAGTACCAGTATGCCTGGAGCCACTCGTCGCTGGCGTTGCCGGTGCACTTCATGATCTCCTGCTTCTGGGAGGGTCAGGAAGGGAGTTTCCTGCTGTGGCTTTTCTGGAACGCGGCCATTGGTATTGTACTGACGCGCACCGCCGGTAGCCGCTGGGAAGGCCCCATGCTGACCGTGTTTGCACTGGTGCAGGCGTTTCTGGCGTCGATGATTCTGGGCGTCGTGTTTGGCGATTTGAAAATTGGCTCGTCGCCTTTCCTGTTGTTGAAAGAAGCCATGCCCGACGCGCCGGTCTTCACCATGGACCCCATGTTCGTGCCTGAAGACGGTAAAGGCCTGAACCCCCTCTTGCAGAACTACTGGATGGTGATTCACCCGCCAACCCTGTTTTTGGGTTTCGGGTTGGCCCTGGTGCCTTTTGCTTATTGCATAGCGGGTTTGTGGCGTAACCAACCCCTGGGCTGGGTACGTCCCTCGCTGCCCTGGATGCTCGTTGGGTCCGTCGTTTTGGGCGTCGGGATTCTGATGGGTGGTTACTGGGCTTACGAAACTCTCAACTTTGGCGGTTACTGGAACTGGGACCCCGTCGAGAACGCCGTCTATGTTCCCTGGCTGATCATGGTGGCGGGCATGCACACCATGTTGATTGCCAAGAAGAGCAGCACCGGCCTGAAAACCGCGATCATCCTTACGATTACGCAGTTCCTGCTCATCATTTATTCAACCTTCCTGGCCCGGTCGGGTATTCTGGGTAACGCTTCGGTGCACTCGTTTACTGACTTGGGACTATCGGGACAATTGCTGGTTTACCTGCTGGTTTTTGTTGGGCTTTCGATTGCGCTGGTAGTGGCCAAATGGCACCTCGTTCCGGCCGATGAGCAAGAGGTTTCGGTCTACACGAAAGAGTTCTGGCTGTTTTTGGGCGCTGTCGTGCTGTGTCTGGCGGGTTTTCAGGTGCTGTCGACCACATCAATTCCGGTTTATAACAAAGTCGCTGAGTTGTTTGGCAAAGCCTCTAATCTGGCTCTGCCGGCCGATCAGGTCGCGCACTACAACAAGTTTCAGATCTGGTTTTTCAGTGTGATCGCTGTCCTGACGGGCGTGGGCCAGTACGTGTGGTGGCGCAAGGCCGAGAAAGGCAGCATGAACAACCTCATGAACCCGCTGATTCTGACCCTGCTGGTATCGGCCGCGATGATCGTGCTGGGTGGCGTGAAAAACCCTGTCTACATGGTGCTGCTCACCACCGCGCTCTTTGCCGTTATGGCCAACGGGTCGATTCTGCTGGGTATTATCCGGGGTAACTACCGGCTGTCGGGCGGGGCCGTTTCCCACATTGGCGTAGCCCTCATGCTCATTGGAATTCTGTTCTCGTCGGGCTACTCGAAAGTGGTATCGCTCAATAACAGCGGCCTGATGATCTCGCGCAATGAAGAGTTTACCAAAAACGACAACCGCGAGAACAAAGAGAATGTACTGCTGTGGCTCAATCAGTCGGAGCGGATGGGCGACTACCAAATCACATATCGTGGTCAGCGTATGGAAGTGCGCGATATGCCTGGGTACGTTCCCCGCAAGGCGATCGAGGTTATCGAAGGCGATTTTCACGGCGTTGCCAAGCAGGATCTGACCCTCAATGGCAAAACCTACCACGCCAAGGGCGATACGGTAGCCCTTTACCCCGAAAACACATATTACGAAATCGAATACCGCGATCCGAACGGTAAGGTATTCTCGCTGTATCCCCGTGCGCAGGTAAACGAACGGATGGGCTTGCTCGCCTCACCCGACATCAAGCGCAAGGTGGGTCGTGACCTGTACACGTTTGTCTCGTCAGTACCCGACCCGAACGCCGAAAATCAGTGGGCGAAGACCGAGACGTATGCCGTGGCGATGAAAGACACGTTTTTCCTGAACGATTACGTAGCGATTCTGGACAACGTCATGCGGACCAATGAAGTCGAAGGTGTGACGCTCGGCCCCGGCGATGCAGCGGTGAAAGCTCAGGTACGTATCCTCGACAAAGATCGCGAGGTGCTGATGCAGCCCGCCTTTATCATCCGGGAAGGCATGGTGGCGCACCCGGCCGAAACCAGTGATGAACTGGGTGTTAGGCTCTCACTGAACAGCATCGATCCCCAAACCGGTAAGTTCACATTTGCAGCCAACCGCACCCAACGCGATTATGTGGTCATGAAAGCGTCGGAGAAGCCACTCATCAATCTGCTTTGGATCGGTACGATGGTGCTGGTGGTCGGCTTTACGATGGCGTCGGTTCGGCGTTACCGTGAAAACCGGATAATGATAGAACGAGACGAGAAGGACACGCAAAAGAGCAAACGCAACACCGAAGCTCCTGTTTCGGTTGTTAAGTAAGCGACTCATTTATAGCCATGCCGGGGTTATAACCTGGGCAGTACCTGTATGAAACTTCGCGACTCCCTGCTGCTTTTTGCGTTCGTTGGTGCTTTGCTAATTTGGCTGCTCGAGGTCATGCGCGTGGGCTTCTCGGGTAGTTACGACCTATTGCTTTTTGCCCTTATTTTCCTGTTTGCCTTCCAGTATTTCCGGCAGCGCGACCGACAGGCGAATAAAGACGTATCGCCTACCATCCGACAAATGGCAGACGACCGCAAGAAGGCGGGCACCATTAAAAAGACAAAGCCGCAACCCGGCAAGAAATAAGAATAAAAAACGATGCTGACGCGCAAACCCTTGTGCGTCAGCATCGTTTTTAGGCCAATACCCTATGGAATATTCGCTTCTGATTGGTGCGTTACTGGCGCTGGTGGCCACAGGTTTCTTTGCCGCCGTCGAGACAGCGTATACGTCTGTCAACCGGCTTTATTTTGACCTGCATAGCAAGCAGGGCCCACTGAGTGAAAAACTCGTGTCGGGTTTCCTGAAAAACCCTATTCTGTTCATTGGTACCACTCTTACGGGTAACACCCTGTTTCTGGTGCTGTATGCTGTGTTGGGTGTAACGACATTGAACCCTGTGCTCGAAGCGGCCCTGCCCGATAACCTCGACAGCCCCGTGGCCCTGCTGGCCCTCGAAACGCTGATTCTGACGCTCATTTTTCTACCCTTTGCCGACTACGTACCCAAAAGCCTCGCGCTGATTCACCCCGATGCCTTTCTGGAAAAACTGGCGGTTCCGCTGTGGGTGATCTATAAAGGCATTGCGCCCATTGTGCAGGTGCTAGTGGGTATGGCGCGGCTGTTTAACCGGTACGTCCTCCGGCATGACATCGACGAACTGCGCCCTGTGTTTGGTCTTACCGATCTGAACAATTACCTGCAACAACTCAACCAACGGCCAAACGCAACCCACCCGCATGAAACTGAGCAGGAAGTGGAAGTTGATGCCCGCATTTTCAATAATGCGATCGAGTTTCGCGACGTTCGGGTACGTGATTGTCTGGTACCGCGCACCGAAATTGCCGCCGTCGCCGCCGACGACACCGTAGATAATCTCAGACTGGCGTTTCAGGAGAGTGGTCATTCCAAAATTCTGGTGTACCGCGACAACATCGACGATGTCATTGGCTATTGCCACGTGCTGGGTCTGTTTGGCAACCCGCATTCGATCGAAGCCGTGCTGTCGCCCATTCTGATGGTGCCCGAGACGATGGCCGCGCGTGACCTACTGGTGCGGTTTCTGAACGAGCGAAAAAGCCTCGCGCTGGTCGTCGATGAGTTTGGCGGTACGGCCGGCCTGATTACCGTCGAAGACATTGTCGAGCAGATTTTCGGCGAAATTCAGGACGAATACGATGTCAACGAAGACTGGGCCGAACAGCAGATCGACGAACGTACCTATCGCCTCTCGGCCCGCCACGAAATCGACGACCTGAACGACAAGTACGGCTGGTCACTACCCGAGGGGGATTATGACACGCTGGGCGGGCTCATCTTATCGATCAATGAAGATATTCCCAAGGCTGGTGATGTGTTTGAAGTAGCGCCTTATACGCTGGTTGTCGAATCCGTGCAGGGTACCCGCATCAACACGGTGCGCGTGACGGTAAACAAAGAGTAGTTGTTACTGATTTCCCGATAAATCCATCGATGCCGATGAAGGTGGCGTTGCTAACGGTTGCGTACCGGTAGTTGGGGGAGCAGGTTGTTCGGGCTCGGTTTGTGGAATGCCGGGTTTGGGTGAGCGGGTTCCCAGCAGGTGGTTGAACGACCGGGTATACAGCAGACTGACCCCACCACTCGGCGTTAGCGTAGCCGTAGTGACATACTGCCCTGATGCACTCTGCTGATTCCGATTATATACCTTAGCCCGTAAGCGCCCGTCCGGCGAGATCAGGTATTCAATAGTCCATTCGCCGAGCAGGCTGGCAGCGCTTGCCTGGCTCTGCCCGTACGTAAACCCGCCATCACGGCTAACCCGCAAACGGTCATTCAGAAGCCGGTACGAAAACCGCAACTGTAAGTTGTTCAGTAGATTATCAGCCTGTTGTGAACCAGTGGGTGTACCCAGCAGCGAATTTACGTTACCCAGCGAAACGCCGACGTCCAGCTTTTCATCTACGTTGGAGAACAGTTGGCTCAACCGGTTCGAGACAATCTCACCCAGCGCATTACCAATCCCGTCGGAGTTGAACAGGTTCGATCCTTCGGGGATCAGCTGATTGAACAGCAAAAGACTACTTACCTGCCGATTCAATTCCTGTTCGTTGCTATGAAGCCGGTTTTCAAACGCCGTCACCGCCTGCCGGAAGGTCGATGAGGCTGGATATTCCTTCACGTTCAGATCAAAACTAATGTCTGGCTTGGTCAGTAAACCCGTCAGCCGGATGAGCAAATCGACCGGATAACGCCGCGTCCGGTCCGATGAATTGGCCGACACATCGTTGCTGTTTGTTGCCGGTAGCAAAGCGCCCAACGCCGTCGATTGGGTATAGGCCGCTGTCAGGTCGAGCATCGCACCGTAGGGGTCGCCGGTCCAGGTGAGGCTGCTGTTGGGTCGAATCAGGAATTTTTTGTTGATCAGGTTCTGGAACGTAAAGGTGTAGTCACCCTGCGTGATACCATACGTACCTGTCATCGTAAAATCGCCCTTCGTGTCGATCCGCATGGCAATCCGCCCTTCGCCATTCATACGAATGATATCGCCCGCCTGCTTGTCAAACTGCACTTCGCAATACGCATCAGGCGTAATGTCGAACTTGAAATCCATCTTGATCCCCGACACATCGACCGCCGATGTGTTGGCCGTTTTGACCGTATCGGTACGGGCGCGGCGGCTCACAAACTGAATGTAATCCTGCTCGCCAACGGTGGCGGCCCCGTCAAGCGGAATATAGATACGCGTGCCTTTATCGCTCCGCACATCGGCGTTGATGGTCAGGTTATTGAGCGGGCCGAAGATTTTGGCGTTACCCGTCACGATGCCTTGTCCGTAGAAGACATCGTTGTCTTTGGCGGTCGTATTCAGGATCTTAAATCGCTGCAAATCAGCCGAAAAATCGAGCTGGAAGTATTTAAAGTTGTCGTGGTAAACACCCCCGCGGATGATGGCCGTATTTCCATCCGCATCGCGGACCGTCATCCGGCGCGTGATAATCTCATTCTCGCCGAAATAGATTTTGTTGTCAAAAAACAGATCGGCTTTCAGGTAATCGAAGGTGGCATGTCCACGCTGTACGTCGATAGCTCCACTAAGCAAGGGCGCGTTGGGCGTTCCTTTAATATCGACCTGACCGGCTATCGTACCGGCGAAGTTGGAGAACAATCCTTTCGTGAAGGGCTCTACGAGGCGCAACTCGGTGTTGTTCAACAGCGCCCTCAGGTTGAGCGAATTGACTTTCAGCTGTGGCGTATACGTACCTGTCAGCGCCAGTACATCGATCCGATCCCGAATCAGGCGCACGTCTACATTCACCCGCTCCAGCGCCGGATCATAGGCTCCCTGCCCCAGTACGTTGCCGATAATTGAATTTTCGTAGGCCAGCTCCGATACGTTGAACTGACTTTCCACAATAGCCGACCGGTATAGATCGCGCAGCGTAACCGTTCCGTTGAGCAAGCCACCCAGTTTTGTATTGAGCACCGGATTGAGCGAACTCAGCTGAAAGTCACGCGCCTGCAACACCAGCCGTTGTGCCGAATCGGCCGATACCTTGCCCGAGGCCGTCACAAACTGATTCTGGTTCGACACCGTGACGTTCCGAAGCGTAAACTCGTCGCCTACCATCCGCACCAGGCTTTCTGAGTTCAGCGTCCAGTCGGTGTCAAGTAGTTTCAACTTCGACTGCCGGAACGTAAGGTCAATAGCATCGCCTTTAAACCGGAGTTCTCCGTTTAGGTCGGCTTGGTTAGTCGTGCCGGTTTGGCGTACACTGCTGGTGAACGTAATGTGGTCGACATCCCACGCCGCCTCTACGGCAAGCCCCTGCGTGGGCAGCAACCCGCCCAACTTCTGCCGTTCGGAGTTTAGAATGGCTGAGGCCAGTACCTCTTCGCTATTCGTAAACTTCGACGTGTTCAGGTCAAGGTCCGTGACACCAAACCCGTAGCCGCCGTAGTACAACGAATCAGTCGTCAGATTGGCCGTGATAAACTGCGTGTTGTCGGCATTGTAGCGTCCTACCAGCTTAGTGCCGGGCGCCAGGTAAGCCGGCAAGCCCAGAAAAGCCAGCAAGGGACGTGCATCGCGTATCGTCGTCAGGTAATCGATGTGATACGGGGTGGGATTGGTGCGCAAGAAACGCTGTTGCTTCTTGGCATAATACGCCTGACGGCCTTCGGCATCGCCCGTAAAATAGAGCCGGTACTCGTCTATCAGCGTTTGCAGATCGGCGATGGTGCGCTGTGGCGCGTAGTTGCCCTGCAAACGAGCCGTCAGAAAGTCAGAGTTGATGTTCAGGTAGCGATTCTCAGCCCCTTCAATCGTCGAGCTGACCGATAGCGAATCAACCGCCAGCCGCCGCCGGTTCAGTGTCAGGCTGGCGTTCAGAAAATTGGCCGTGCCGGTCAGCTGATCAATGGTATTGCCTTCCAGCTCAGCGCGCACAAACGTGCTGATCGCCAGCGAATCGCGCGTGAAGCCCAGCGCGCGCAGATCGGCTTCCTGCAACGTACCCCGCACATCGAAGCGGTTCCGCGGGCCGCGCAGGTCAAACTCCCCGTCGAGGTCCAGCTTGGCATTCGGGTCGCGCAATGCCACATGCCCATCAAAATAAGCTTTCTGTAGGTTGCCCTGCACCACCACATTTTTATAGTCATAACCGCCAAAGCCCAACCGGGCAAACTGCCCGTCTACGTCGGCGGCGGCCCGGCTCAGATCAGTGCCGTGGCCCACCAGGCGACCCCGACCCGTTACAGCCTGTAGGGTGCCCGGTTGATCGATCAGTTGACCTAACTGAAAATTATCGGCAATCAGGTCGGCGGCGTAAGTCGTTTGGTTGGGATCGTCGGCCAGCTTAAGCTTCAGGTCCCCCCCTACCCGACCCAGCGCCGTACTGAACTGCCCTTTCATGGTGAAATTGCTGAACGTACCGGCAAAATTGGTGTTGAAGGCCACCGTTCCCAGCTTGCCCATCGTCTGATTAAACGCCGGGTCAGGATAATACTGCCGGATATCGGCCATCGTAATCAGCGACGGCTGTATCCGCAGATTAACCCTAAGGTTCTTATCGGTTTCGGGCAGGCCCACAAACGCCAGATCACCTACCAACCGGCTCCGGCCGCCCGCCCCAAACCGCAGATCAGTATCGACCAGCGCCAGATCGACCACCCGACCGCGCAGGTTGCCGGTCAGCCGCCAGGTTTCGTTCAGGCCACGTACATATTCCGAAAAAGCGCCCAGATCAGCCGACTGCACAAGGCTGTTTTTGAATTGCGCCCGAATGGCCACTTTTTCGTTGAAATCGCCCATATCGCCCGCCCTATTATATAGGAAGGATACGTAGTTGCGAATCACCGAGTTGTTAACCGCCAGATACAGGTTGGCGAATTCCATTTTCTTGGCGGAATACAGAAACCGTGTGTCCAGTTTTTTCACCCGCAGCCCCGACCGTTTGTCGACCGTCTGAAGCCCTTGTGTTTCGATGGCGATGGTATCGCCCAGGACCAGAAAATTGCGTGCCTTGCCCTGAATACCCGTCAGCCGAAAATGATTATAGTCAAAATCGGCGGGGTTCTTCATGCGCGGCTCATTCGGGTCGTCGAGCGAAAACTGCCCGTCAACCAGCGTAACCCGGCCGATGGTAAAGGGCGTATGCACATCGCTGGGTGGCGCGTTGGGGTCCGACGTAAGCCGCTCAATGGCCGCAATAAACTCGTCGAGATTCAGATCACCCGTTTTAGGATTATACACCAGTTGCACGTCGGGCCGGTAAAGCACCGCCTCGTCGAGGTGCAGGTTATGCGCCGACGAATCGAGCAGGTTTTGCAGGTTGTAGTCGACCTCGAGCCGCCCGATGCGAATCATGGGCCGGTGTTCATAGTCACGTACCTGAACGTCTTCGAGCGTGAGCGTATCGAACCACTTGATCGACGCCCGCCCAATGCTCACATCCATGCCCAGCTTCTCGGTGGCCCACTTGGCCGCTCGCTGCACCACCATCGTCTGCACCGGTGGCAACTGCAACAACACCCATAGCGTCGCCAATGCCAGCACCAGCAGCAACAGCGTTTTCAGGAGTATCTTAACGAACGACTGCATTCAGGGGTGGGTAAACGGGGGCCGTATCAGCAACGAAAAACGCCTACAAAACCGGTGTAGCGCTTTGCCCATTTCGTTAACGGCAAAATTCGTGATTTCGTTAATCGAATGTAACACAAACTACCTGAAACGTTTGTTGACTCGCCTGAACTGCCAAAACCTATCGTCCAACGGTCTGTCAGGCGGTATCCGCGCCCCGTCCCTGACGGCGATCAGAATAGCGGCTGACAAATAAGAGCCCATCACCTTTTGGAAAGAAAAACTTTCCGCTGTAAACTTGCGTTAGTTTAAACGAAGTCTAAATAAACGACACCATGAGTAATCGAACGGTAGCAGATCTGAAACCCGGCGAACGCGCCCGGATCAAATCGTTTAGCGATCAGTGGGCGTCGATTAAACTGCTCGAAATGGGCTGTTTACCAGGCGAAGAGGTTTGTCTGCATTGCAAAGCCCCCCTCGGTGACCCCATTTGCCTGAACGTGTCGGGCTACTGCCTGTCGATGCGCCGGGCCGAAGCCGCCACCATTGTTGTTGAGTAGTGCGGCCCTTCAGGGTCGTTTGTTCCTTTGAAAACGTCGCCCGTCCTGGCGTTAGTGGGTAATCCCAACGCCGGAAAATCGTCTCTTTTTAATCAGCTTACGGGCCTCCGTCAGAAAACCGGCAATTTCCCCGGCGTAACGATGGACAAGAAGTCGGGCGTGATGTCGCTGACGCCTCAGCTCGAAGCCACCGTCGTAGACTTACCCGGCGTTTATTCCATCTACCCCAAATCGCTCGACGAACAGATTGTCACCGACATTCTGGCCAATCCCGCTCACCCGGACTATCCGGATGTGGCGGTAGTGGTGCTCGACGCGTCAAACCTACGCCGAAACCTACTGCTCTTTACGCAGATCATGGACCTGCGCGTACCTACGGTGCTGGCTTTGAATATGCTCGACGTGGCCCGGCAGCAGCAACAGGAGGTCAATGCTGTCCGGTTGTCTATGCGCCTGGGCATACCCGTGGTGCGGATCAATGCGCGAACCGGCGAAGGGCTTGATCTGCTTCGTAAGGCGATTTTGCAGCAGCTCGATGAGCCGGTCATTGCCGAATCGCTTTTCTTCGACCCCGAAACCGACCCGATACTGGCCGAAGGTATTACCAGCAACGTACCTGACCCGGTTATGCCAGGCTCTACGCTGGATAGCCTAACCCGCCCCGACCTGCCGGAGCCTGATGCTGGCCTGGAAGAACCCGTTCAAACCAACCTGGCAAGACCCAGCCTGACGCGGCCCGACCTAACGCGGCCCGGACTCATTGCGGAGACAAAGCAGCAGTACAACCTGAGCAACAATTACCTCGCGCTGCAATACATCATTCAGCATGATGGGTTTACGTTCTTAACCAAACAGCAACGCGAAGGGCTCGACCACCTCATTAACAAATACCAATTCAGCGAACCAGCTTTTCAGGTACGCGAAACAATCCGCCGCTACGAACTCATCGCGGGCATTATTACTGATGCCGTTACCGACAGCCGCCCGGCCAACCAATCCACCTGGAGCCAACGCCTCGACCGGGTTTTGCTGCATCCGGTGTGGGGCTACGCCATTTTCGGGCTGATTCTGCTGCTGATTTTTCAGGTCATTTTTGCGTGGGCCACGCCCTTTATGGATGCTATTGACGAGGGCGTTGCCTGGCTCAATGGCACTCTGAAAGATAATCTCCCGGTTGGCCCGCTAACCGATTTACTCACCGATGGCGTACTGGCGGGCATCGGCGGCATTCTGGTATTTATTCCGCAGATCGCTTTTCTGTTTCTGCTCGTATCGTTGCTCGAAGAATCGGGTTATATGTCGCGGGTGATGGTCTTGATGGATCGGATCATGCGAAAATTCGGGTTGAACGGTCGATCGGTTGTACCGCTCATTTCGGGCGTTGCCTGCGCCGTACCAGCCATTATGGCCACGCGCGCGATCGGCTCCCGCCGCGACCGGCTCATCACCATTCTGGTGACGCCGCTCATGAGTTGCTCGGCACGCCTGCCTATCTACACCATCCTGATTGCCCTCGTTGTGCCCGACCGGCGGGTACTAGGCTTGTTCAATTTGCAGGGATTGGCCCTGATGAGCCTGTATCTGCTCGGATTGGTGTCGGCGCTGGCGGCGGCCTGGGTGTTTAAACTGGTGCTGAAAACAAAGGAACGCAGCCTGTTTGTGATGGAGCTGCCCACTTTCAAAGCCCCACGCTGGAACCACGTCGGCCTGACCGTTTGGGAAAGCGTAAGGTCGTTCGTGCTGGAAGCGGGCCGAGTCATTCTAGCTATTTCCATCATCCTGTGGGTGCTGGCAAGCTACGGGCCTGGCAATAGTCTCGACGAGGCCGAACGCCGGGTACGTTCCTCCCTCACGAACCAGCCCACCGACGTAGTTGATAATGCGGTTGCCGCGCAACGTCTGGAAGCTTCCTACGCTGGCCGGTTTGGACACTTCATCGAACCAGCCATCAGACCGTTGGGTTACGACTGGAAAATTGGGGTGGCCCTACTGGCTTCGTTTTCCGCCCGCGAAGTGTTTGTCGGTACTATGTCGACGATCTACAGCCTTGGCGCGGGTTCTGATGACGACACGACCATCCGCCAACGGCTGAAAGCTGAGCGCAACCCCGAGACGGGTGGCCCCATGTATACGCCCGCTGTGGCGTGGTCGCTGCTGGTGTTTTACGTTTTCGCCATGATGTGCATGAGCACCATCGCCACCACCTACCGCGAAACCAAAGGCTGGAAATGGCCTCTTGTACAGCTGGGGTACATGAGCGTTCTAGCTTACGTATCGGCCTGGGCAACGTACCTGTTGCTTCGCTAAAACAAAAGCCCGATTCAGATAGAACCGGGCTTTGCTATTGAAAAGAACTGTTTTTCGGCAAGTTTTTCGCTAAAAGAGAAGCCCTTTCGCAACCAGCGGATAGATGAAATGGTAAACGATGTAGGCGAACAGCGCCAGCGTGATACCACCAAGGGTAGCCGTCTGACCTAAGTCGGTACGCGTTTTAGGAGCCGACTGGCCCATGCGCCATTCTCGTTGTGTGTAGTTTGCCATGGTCGTGGTTGCGTTTAGTTGAGCTTAGTAAGCAGTCAACAAAGATGGTGCCCACACCAAAACGGCTATAGCGCAGAAGTACGGAAGCAGGCCACGTACAACTACGTGGTTGATTGAGTGGCGTATTTGGGTCCGTAAAAGTTTAGTGAATGGCCTATCTAGTTAATAGACACACTCTTGATTGGTGTAGAAATTTATCTACAAGGATTGGGAGAACTCGCCACACTAATCCCACCGCAGCCCATCAATCACATCAGATGCTGTCAGGCCTATCTGCCCCCGTTCGCGTGCGGCCACATCACCTGCCTGCCCATGCGCAAACACGCCTAACACGGCTGCTTCGACAGGGTCATACCCCTGGGCAAGTAAAGCGGTCAGCACGCCAGTCAGCACATCGCCCGTACCGCCCGTACTCATACCGGGGTTGCCGGTTGAGTTGAAATGTACTTCGCCGTTCGGTAGTGCCACAGCCGTATAAGCCCCTTTCAATACCACGATCACCTGCTTGCGCTGGGCGAAATCGCGCAACAGTTCGAGCTTATCGTAATCGTTCTGCCAGCGCTGGGTCAACCGTTCAAACTCTTTTGGATGGGGCGTCAAGATGCTGTTTTCGGGCAATAGACCCATCAGGTCGCGGTGTTCGGCAATCAGATTCAGCGCGTCGGCATCGATCACCATCGGGCGGTTAAAAGCGGTCATCACTTCGCGCAGAAACCGTACAGTCTCTGGCGCTTTGCCGATACCTGGCCCCAGCCCAAGCGCCGAATAATCGGCCAACGCCGGTCCGTCTACCTCGCTCGGCCCCGTCAGGACGCGCTCGTTTACATCAGGGCGGCACATGGCCTCCGGTACGGCCGTTTGTAGCACATCATAGCCGCAGCGCGGCACCTGTACAGTTAGCAGGCCCACCCCCGACCGCAGGCAGGCACGGGCAGCCAGCACCGCCGCGCCCATCTTCCCGTAGCTTCCCGCCAGCAACAGAGCATGACCAAACGTACCCTTGTGCGAGAATTTGTCGCGACGCCGTAGCAACAAGCGTGCTTCATCGTCGGTCGTGTAATAAAATGGCGTGGGGGCCTGATCGATAAAGCGCTGATGCAGGCCAATATCGACCATGTGCCACTCGCCTACCCACCGGGCATTACCGGGCAGCAGCATCGCCAGCTTGGGTAGTTCAAACGTCACCGTGTAGTCGGGCTGAATGGCCACTTCGCCGGGTTGATTGGGCTGATTGGCATACAGGCCACTGGCGATGTCGACCGCTACCACCTGCGCTGGTGCCCGGTTAATCGCCTCCACAACTACTTTGACGATTCCCTCCACCGGCCTCGATATACCCGAGCCAAGAATGGCATCGATCACCACGTCTTTCTGCCGCAGTGTAGGCATGTCGCCCGGCTTTTCAACGTAGTGCGGGTTGATCAGCAGTTTCAGCCGCCGGTGGTTATGCGCAAAATCGTCGGACTCGCGGGGCGCGTGCCGCACCACAAACACCTCAACAATGTAGTTGGCCTGGAGGAGTAGCCGCGCAATCGCCAGTCCATCGCCACCGTTGTTACCCAGACCACAGAAAATCTTCACGGGCGTCAGGGCATCGAAGCGCATTCTGAACCAGTCGACGAAGGCTTGGGAAGCCCGTTCCATCAACTGAATGGGGGCTATCGGTTCATGGTCAATGGTATATTTATCAAGTTGGCGAATCTGCTCAACGTCCAAAATCTTCATAATAAGGCAGAAAGCAGCGGCAACTCGCTGCAATGCAAGGCTGTATTCGGCAAAACTATTTTCAATCAAGGAATAAAATACTATCTTTGCGCCTCGATTCTGAAAAATCTACTGACGATATACAATACGGTCATGAGTGATCTGATAAAATTAGTGGAAGCCGACAACGCCCAACGGCGGGCCGATCTTCCTGTGTTCCGCGCCGGTGATACGGTAAACGTTCACGTAAAAATTCGCGAAGGTAACAAAGAGCGTATCCAGGTTTTCACGGGTACGGTCATCCAGCGCCGCAACCCGAACACCAACGGCGAAACCTTCACGGTTCGTAAGATTTCAAACGGTGTTGGTGTTGAGCGTATCTTCCCCGTGCTGTCGCCAAACGTCGACAAGATCGAAGTAGTGCGCCTCGGTAAAGTACGCCGTGCCCGTCTGTTCTACCTCCGTGGTCGTCAGGGTAAGGCTGCTCGTGTTAAGGAGCGCATCGTAAAGAAAGCCGTAGCCGCATAAGCACTGCACTTCCGCATACAACCAAGAAGGCTACTCCATACGGGTAGCCTTTTTTCGTTTGGTGTGTTCAGTTTGACGTTTGCAATTGACGAAAAAGAGGACCTCAGGCTGAATTAACTGCGAACGGAAAACGTCAGACTGTAAACTGAAGACTATACACTGTCCGCCATGACTTTCTACAAATACCAGGGAACCGGCAATGATTTCGTGCTGATCGATGATCGGGCACAGACCTTTCCAGCCCACGATCAGGCCCTGATTGCGCACCTGTGCCACCGGCGCTTTGGCATTGGTGCCGACGGGCTCATTTTACTGCAAAACCATCCCGACTACGATTTCCGAATGGTTTATTTCAACGCAGATGGTGCCGAAGGCAGCATGTGTGGTAATGGAGGCCGGTGTATTGTCCGGTTTGCGCACGATTTAAGGCTTTTCGACAGCACTACCCGTTTTCTGGCGGTCGATGGCGAACACACGGCCGAGGTACGCGGGGAACTGGTTCATCTGCACATGAGCGACGTGGCGGACATGGCTGTACAACCCGACCATACGTTTCTGAATACGGGCTCGCCCCACGTGGTTCAGTTTGTCGATGACGTCGACGAATATGACGTGGTGGCCGAAGGGCGGGCAATCCGCTACAGCGCCGCCTTTGCACCGGGTGGGACCAACGTCAACTTCACCCAACTGACAGACGATGGCCGAAGTCTGTCGGTACGTACCTACGAGCGGGGCGTTGAAGACGAGACCTATTCCTGTGGCACGGGGGTTACGGCGGCGGCACTGGCCGCCTATCGGCACCACGGCCTGCCAAGCCCGGTAGCAATCCAGGTGGTGGGAGGCGCCTTGCAGGTGTCATTCAGCCCACAACCCGACGGTCGGTTCTCCGATATCTACCTGATTGGCCCAGCCAAGCGCGTCTTTACGGGTGAGCTAACAGTTTAGTAGGTTGAGCAGTTAGGCGTATAGGGTTTTATCACGCCTGCTGTCCAATTGTTATGATTATCTACCAGAAAGACGACTGGTTCCGGGCCATATGGCACTTTCATACCGGCTCTACTGCCCGCTCGCTGCTGAAGCGTTTAATCTGGGTTTTTGTGTATGTCGTCACGATTACCACGGTCGAAATCCGCTTTGTCGACCTGCGCCTGAAAGACACACCCAGTGAATTTCTGTCGACGATGGGCATTCTGCTGAGTTTGTTGATCCTCTTCCGCACCAACACGGCCTATGACCGTTTTTACGAAGGCCGACGTACCTGGGGCACACTCGTCAACACCAGCCGTAATCTGGCAGCGTACCTGAGCGCCCTACTACCTGCTCAACGCCACGACGACCGCCTGTTTTTTACCAAAGGGATTGCCAACTTCGCCTTTGCTCTGAAAAATCACCTGCGTAACGACCGACCCAGCAATGCGGGGGAGTTGGAAGAGAGCACGCAGGGGCAACTGAGCACCCTGAATCTGTATGACCACGTACCCAACGGTATTGTCGCGCAGCTACGTCAACGAACCGAAAACCTGTACCGGGAAGGCCTGCTGACCGATCCGCAGCTTATTAATCTGAACAACCTGATCGTTGTCCTGCTGGATGTGGCCGGTATTTGCGAGCGTATCCGCAGTACCCCTATCCCGTTCTCCTACAGCTTCTTTATCAAGCTCTTTATTCTTTTCTACATCGGCATCATGCCCTTCACGATTGTCGATGAGTACGGCTACCTGACCATCCCGGCCGTTATGGCGGTTTCTTATGTCATGGTGGGGCTGGAAATTATTGGCGAAGAGATCCAGGACCCGTTCGGTATTGAGCGCAATAATCTGCCGCTTAACCAGATTTCGCAGACAATCCGCATCAACGTGCATGAGCTGATGCAGATTTATTTGCCTCCCGTCGAGAAAGGGGCCGCTAAGTCAGACTTCTTAATCGTGACCTAGCCTTGCAAGGCCTATCCGCTCCTTGTAGGCTCAAGCCATGCTTACTCAGCCGCGACAAGTCCCCCTGCCACATGGTAGATTTGTTTCTGGCTGAAGTCGGGATGGCGTAATAAATCCTTGGCAGCCACCCGACTACGTACCCCGTTGGTACAGAGCACAATGAGCGGATCGTACGGTAAAAGCTCGGTCCGCCGGGTACGTATGTCTGCCAACGGTACGTTGATGTCGCCAAGGTTGAATTCATCAAATTCCCATTCGTCGCGCACGTCCACGACCAGAGCTCCCGGCTGCTGGCGTATGGTTTCCATGTCGGCCAATGAAATGTCGATGTACGGCGGTGTCGTCATACGCTACCAACGTACCCAGCTGCGTTGGTGTTCGCTCTGCAGGCGATTTGGCACAGTAGCGGGCGATATCCTGTACCGCTTACCTACTTTTAGTGTGACCACCTTCGTAAAGGCAGTCTATAAAATGAGTATTGACCGGGTGTGGCTTGCGCATGAACAGTTAATTAACGATCGGCTTAAGTAGGCGCACTAACCCAAACCACGACGAATGTATTACTCAAAAAAGGAGCGATAACTTATAACAGTTTATCACCCTAACATATGAGTAACTAGGTGGCTACCAAATCGAAGCACGTGGCCACTTATAACAACCCCATTTATGTTCATATTATTGAACAACCAGTGTCGACCCATACCACTTCAATGTACTGACTATTAACCAATTAGCGAATAATCCGGTTGCACTTCCGTTTACGAAGAAACTGGTCTAAAATTTGCTAATAAAATGGCGTACATGTAACTTGATTTTAACAAAGACGAGCCCGATATATACTTAAGTAAATACACGTGTTCGACTAGTGCAAATTGAGCCTCTACGCTAACGAATTTATTATGCGCGTTTTCAGCTTTTGCTTCTTGTTGATAGCAACTCAGGCGCAAGTACTTGTAGGGCAGAATCTTACGACCAAGGCCTATAAGCAATACAGTATCAAACAGCTGGACAGTGCGGCGGTCTCCTTCCAGACGCTGGCAACTGCCGATAGCACGCAGCCCGACGTGCGCGCTATGCTGTCGGCCATTTATTGCCAAACAAAACGGTACGACGACGCCAGCCGCGAAGCAACGGCGGCCCTCGCGCTAGCCCCCAAATCGGCCTGTTACTGGACGCTGCTGGGCGACGCCCGCTGGGGCCAGGGGCTTACCGATCAGGCCCTGCGCGCTTATCTGAGAAGCCTCGACTTGCTGGCAGAAGGCCTGTTTCAGCCCAGCCATACCATATCGGTTCTTCGGGCCGTGATGCCCTACCGGCAGATTGAAAAGCAGGTAAACGAACTGATTGCTTCGTCGAAAGCCACGGCACAGCACTATGTGTTGCTGGGGTACGCCATGCAGATGCAGAGCCGTTTTCAGGAAAGCCTCGCTGCCTATCAGAAGGCCGTAACGATGCAACCCGATCAGATGGAGGTTTACTTGTTCATCAGCGAATTGCACCGGGCAGCCAAGCAAACGCAGCTGATGCTCGACGCCTACGAACAGGCCGTTGCGCACGATCCGTTTATCAGCAGCAAGCTTTACAAAGCCGCCATTCAGGATTACACCGAGAGCCTCCGAAAAGAAGCCGGTTCGTTTGCTTATTTCGCCCTGGGCTACATCCATGAAAAAGGATTAGGTACGCCGGTCAACCTGACCGAAGCCCAGAAATGGTATGCCTACGCCGAACAGATGCACAACCACATCGCTGCGGTCAAATTGACTCGGTTGTATGAACGCGGCGCGATTCCCGGCGTAGATGGCAAGGCAGAAATCCACCGTATCCAGCAAAACCGCGACGCCGGCCGCCGGAGCCATACCATCGAGTTCAAGCTGGCCAACGGTAATTACCAGACCGCCGCGGTATTCGTTGAAACGTATCCGGCCGACAAAGCAAAACCCTATGCCGCTGAAAGCCGCCGGTTAAACGAGGTGTACGGTACATCGGTTGACCTGTACAGCCTCATTCCGCTTGAACGCCCCATCGAGCCCGCTATCACCAACGTACCTGCTCCTCAGCAAGATCAGCTGGCAGCCGCAGCACCACTCACCGCCTCCCTGATGGCCAGCCCATTGCTAAGCCATGAACTCTCTGCCTCGGCAACAAAGGTTGCACAGCCAACTATTGGGAAAGCCAAACTCGCCCAAGTATTCAATCAGCGGGTCGAACCTTTTCTGGAGCCATTTGCAGCTGACAGTGTGGCTTCGGTGATGAATCAAACCCTGGCCGATTATCTGGGCGACGTTGCCCACTCACCCATCCTGGCCATTCAGCGACTGCGCGAGGATCTGATCACCAACCGGGCCGATCAGGGTTTTCTGTATTATGCCATTGCTTTCTTGCAGGAACAGCTAAATGGCTCGTCGGACTGGACCTCGGCCGAAAAATGGTATACCTACGCCTTCCAGCTACACTATACACCGGCCTATCAACGGCTCAAGCGCCGATACAGCCAGGAGGCGCTGTCGCCGGTCAAACTGGCTCGGTTAGACAAAAACTGGCAAAATGGCGCTACCGAGATTCCATTGACTCTCGAAACGCCCGAAGGCGACGTAAAAACGGTGAGTGTATATGTGCAGGATAACATGGGCAGTTCGCCCGAGCCCATCGCCAACGAAGTAAGCCGCCTGCTCGACTTGTTTGGGGTAGAAGTGCCTCAGCAAACGGTAGAACGTTTCAACATGCTTTACCGCGAGGCCCGCCAGAGCAACCTCTCCTACCAGGACCTGTGTCGGCAGGCCTTTTTGAACAAGTCGTAACGTACCTGGCTTTCCGATTCCCATTCGCCCCTCGCCATTGGTGAGGGGTTTTTCGTGGCTGTCAATCTGACAGCCTTTTGCGCTCTGGAACGGCTTTTGGTGAAAGGCAGACAAACGTCATCTGGCAGGCTTCATCGGCAGCGTGACCACGTACCTGGGTACGTATGGTCGGTACCCTGATGAGGTGTGTCTGTTAATCGATTCATACATTCTATGGAAACCCTACACGAAAAAGGAGAATTTACGGCGGGAGCATCCACCCGGGGCCAGATCTCCATTCACACGGAGAACATTTTCCCAATCATCAAGAAGTTTCTGTATTCTGACCACGAAATTTTCCTGCGCGAATTGGTCAGTAACGCCGTTGATGCCAGCCAGAAACTGCAAAAGCTGGCCAATTACGGCGAATACAACGACGAAGTCGGTGAACTGAAGATTACGGTAGCTTTCGACAAAGACGCCAAAACCATCACCATCAGCGACCGGGGTATCGGCATGACCGCCGACGAGGTCAAGAAATACATCAACCAGATTGCGTTCTCGGGCGCTACGGAGTTCGTCGAAAAATACAAAGACAAGGCAACGGCAGGCGAAACCAACATCATTGGCCATTTCGGTCTGGGGTTCTATTCGGCCTTTATGGTAGCCCGCGAAGTCGAAATCATTACCAAATCGTATCAGCCGGGTGCGCAGGCCGTGCGTTGGATATGCGATGGCTCAACCGAGTATGAACTCACCGAGACCGAGCGTGCCGACCGCGGCACCGATATTATCCTGCACATCGCCGACGATTCGGAGGAGTTTCTGGATAAATACCGGCTCAAAGGCATTCTGGAAAAATACGGCAAGTTTCTGCCCATTCCGGTTGAGTTTGACGGGGAGGTGATCAACACCACGACGCCGATCTGGACCAAATCGCCCGCCGACCTGACCGACGAAGATTACAAGACATTCTACCGCGACCTGTACCCCATGTCGCCGGAGCCACTCTTCTGGATTCACCTCAACGTCGATTACCCGTTCAACCTGACGGGCGTGCTGTATTTCCCCAAACTCGACGGCGACAAGTTCCAGATGAAGCGGGAGAAAATTCAGCTCTACAGCCGTCAGGTGTTTATCACCGACGAGGTAAAAGACGTGGTGCCCGACTTCCTGATGATGCTGCACGGGGTGATCGACTCGCCCGATATTCCGCTCAACGTGTCGCGGAGCTTCCTGCAAGCCGATAGCAACGTCAAGAAAATCAATGGCTACATCACCCGCAAAGTGGCCGACAAACTCAACGAACTGTTTGTCAACGACCGGGCTGGCTTCGAAGCCAAGTATGACGACATCGCTATTTTCGTGAAATACGGCTCACTGAGCGACGATAAGTTTTACGACAAAGCCAAAGACTTTGCGCTGGTGAAAAACACCGATGGCAAGTACTTCACGCTCAACGAGTACCGCGAACACGTACAGGCCAACCAGACCGACAAGAGCGAGCAGGTTGTGTTCCTGTATACCACCGACCGCAATCAGCAGGACGCCTACGTGGAGTCAGCGAAGCGGCGGGGATACGACGTGCTGTTGATGGATACGATCATCGACGCGCACTACATCAACGCGCTGGAATACAAGCTCGAGAAGACGACATTCAAGCGGGTCGATGCCGATACGCTCGACAAACTGATCGACTCGGGCGTGGCCAGCGAGAGTGTACTGTCAGAAGAAGAACGTACCCAGCTGAAGGAACTGTTCGAGCAAACCCTCAATGATAAGTCACTGACGGTAAGCGTCGAATCGTTGCCTACCGACGAATTGCCCGTCTCGATCACGATGCCCGAGTTTATGCGGCGGATGAAAGATATGTCGGCGCTGTCGGGCGAGGCCAATATGTTTGGCAACCTGCCGGGCGGGTACAACGTGGTAGTCAACGCCAACCACCCACTGGCGCAGAAGCTGCTCTCGACCGACGGGGAAGCCCAAACCAAGCTCACGCAGCAGCTCTATGACCTGGCGCTGCTGGCGCAGAACCGGCTCACCGGCCCCAGCCTCACGGCCTTCGTGAAGCGCACGGTCGACGGGCTGTAAGCACGCTCCGGAGTAGCCTCGTTTAAGGTTCAATGGCCGAAGTCCAACGTTGTTTTTCGCCGCTCATCAGGCGGATCGACAACTTTGAACCTCGGCCATTGAACCTTGAACGGCTATGCCTAACTTTAGCTACGCAAAGCATACACCCTGCATGAAAGCTAAAATACTCGTTGTTGATGATGAACCGGACCTCGAACTACTGATTAAGCAGAAGTTCCGCCGTCAGATACGCGAACAACAATATGAGTTTTCGTTTGCTCAGAACGGCCTTGAGGCCATAGCCCAGATTCAACGTAACCCCGACATCGACGTGGTGTTGTCGGATATTAACATGCCCGAAATGGACGGGCTCACCCTGTTGACCAAACTGGCTGAACTGAACCCGATTCTTAAAGCGGTGATGGTATCGGCCTATGGTGACATGGAGAATATCCGGACGGCCATGAACCGGGGTGCCTACGATTTCGTGTGCAAGCCCGTCAACTTCGAAGACCTCGAACTGACGATGCAGAAGACCATTCGGCACGTGCACGACCTGCGACAAACGTTACAGGCCGTGAAGGAGAACAACATCCTGCGGATGTACGTGGACGAAAGCGTGCTGAAGTTCATGACTCGCTCGGAGTTTGAGCAGTCGCTAACGGCCAGCGAGACCAGTACCGCCACCATTGTTTTTGTCGACATCTGCGGGTTTACGGCCATTGCCGAACGCGAAACGCCCGAAACCGTGGTTGCCCTGATCAACAAGTATTTCGACGTGATGGTGAAGGAAATCCTGAATCAGGGCGGGTACGTCGACAAGTTTATGGGCGACGCCGTTATGGCCGTTTTCCAGGGCGAATTTCACACCGACCGCGCCATCGAAGCCTGTCTGGCCATCCGGTCGAACATCGCCGCCATCCAGGAAGAATTGTCGGGTAAACCTTACCAGCCCGAAGTGTCGATTGGCCTCAATAGCGGCGAAGTGGTCTCAGGGAATATCGGTTCGGTAGCTCTGCGTCGCCTCGATTATACCGTCATTGGCGACATCGTCAACACCGCTTCCCGCCTGCAATCGACCGCTTCGGCCGGGCAAATCTTGATTACCCAGGCCTGTTACGAAAAAGTAAAAGAGTCGTTTCACTGCGAAAGCGTCGGCGAGCACAAGCTCAAAAACAAGCTGGCTCCCGCCCATCTCTGGAACGTGATCTCGTAGTAATAAGCTATAGCTTGTAAAAAACCAAGCCATCTCGGTATACCCTGATTGTAGACGATCAGTATACCGGGATGGCTTTATTTGTATCTACCAATTAAAAAATCGACTGATTTGATGTAGTTTGTAACCCGATTTACAATCCTTCCTCACTGCATCAATCTATGCGTTTTTTTACGTTGCCAAGTCTCATTATGAGGCTATTGTTTGCCAGTTGCATCTCATTAACTACTTACGCACAAACCCTACCAACGTCCAGCCCCTTTATTGATCCGCGCGACACGGTCCAGCGGCAGTTGGCCGAGGAACAACGGCGGATGATTGACCCGGCCACAGGGACAGTGCCCTACGAACGGATTACGCAAGCCCGCGAAAAACTGACAAACGACCGCAGGCTGGGTACGTTGCCGAATCAGGGGGGGATTCCTAATATCACCTGGCAGGAGCGCGGCCCCAACAATTCGTATGATGCCCGTGTAGTATTAGCAGACCCGAACGACCCGGCCAAGAAGAAAGTGTGGGCTGGGTTGGCCGTAGGTGGGTTGTGGTATAATAACGACATCACCAACCCAGCCAGCCTATGGACACCGGTTAATAACGATATAGCGGCTTATGTAGTCGGTGCACTGGCAACAGATCCGTCTAACTCTCAGATTATGTATGCTGGCACTGGTGACACGAACTACACGATAGGTGCCGGTATCTGGAAAACCACTGACGGCGGGCAGACCTGGAGCCGACTTAGCAGCACAGTTCCAAATGATAATTCACCCAGCCTCAGCCGTTCCTTTGACTATGTCTCGCGCATTATTGTCAATAACAGTGGGCATGTGTTTGTTGCTTCGCGCTACGGGGTAATTAAGTCGACAGATGGGGGAGCAAGCTGGCAAAACATACTTGCTCCAAACCAAGGCATTGGCTTCGGTACAGCAACGGGCAATTCTTATAATGACTTGGTGAGTGATCTGGAGATTGCCTCAGATGGCATACTCTACGCTAGCTTCTGGCCCAGTCGCGTCTTCAAATCGACCAATGTTGAAGCCACCGCCTGGACGGAAATTACCCCGCCTGGCACAACAGGTGAGCGCTCCGAACTGACCTTGGTCCAGTCGACGAACGGGGCGGGACAGGTGCTCTACGCTGTTTCCAGACAGTATAATTCGACCCGCTATGAGCAGGACATTAGCTGGTTCAAGAAGAGCACCGATGCAGGTGCTACCTGGACCAATGTACCCATCCCGACGTTCAGTTGGGGCGGTCACTTTACTGAGGGCAATGGCTATCGCTACATGACACTCACGGCTCACCCTACCCGCGCTGACGTTGTCTTTGCTGGTGGCGGCGGGCTCTTTAGAAGCACTGATGGGGGCGCTAACTGGATGATGATCAATGGAGCCGGTAATACGTTATATAACCAGACAGCTACTTATTTTTTACCCAGCAGTGATGACTTGGTGGATATAGCCCGTCAAGCGATCTATTACTTACCAGCAGCAGGAAGCCCGGCGGTAACTAACCCAACGTCCGCGACCCGTTCTGAAGGGTTGCGGGCCGCCCTATCTTATTCGCTGGCGATGAAGAACAGCCCCGGCAATAACTACTTCCTCGCCAATTTGCAGCCGATGGGCTTTACTACAACAAACTCCGCCGGTATTGGCAAGGTCGGCAACTACTTCCTAAGCACATCCAGCCTGAGTGTTCCTTATATCGATACAGATGAACCATCGATTCAACTAATCAGCGGGTATTCGAGTCTATACATTTTTAACGGTAATACGTTTCAGACGCTGCCCTCTTTCAATTACAATTCGTTTGTGGCTGATTACGATAGCCAGGCCAACACCCTGTATGTCTGTACGCAGGAAAACAACCGCTCAATCATCCGCCGAACAACGGGCGTCGGCGCTACCCCTGTCAGCACAACGATCACGCTGGCAGACCAGAAGGATCAGCCTACGTACCTGAAATTGAGCCCTGATGGATCGACGTTATTTGTGGGCTGCACGGGTGGCAAGCTATATAAACTAACCAGCCTAAACCAGCCAACGCCCACCAGCACACGCATCGACGATGGAGCCTTTGGACAGGTATCGGTATCGTGCATTGACATTGGTGCCAGCACCAGCGAGCTACTCGTAACCTTCTCCAACTTTGGGGTGCAGTCGGTCTGGTATACGGCCGATGGGGGCGCCAACTGGCAAGGTAAAGACTTGATCAGCCATGGCCTGCCAGACATACCTGTCAGATCGGCCCTGTTTAATCCCCAGAACCGGCAGCAGGTACTGCTAGGAACAGATTTGGGACTCTGGACAACTACCACCATCACGGCGGCCAACCCCACTTGGGCCTTTTCGGATGGATTACCAGCGTTGCGGGTTAACCAGTTACGGCATCGTCCCACCGATGGCAAATTGGCAGCGGCTACCGTTGGCCGGGGTATCTGGACAACCGATGCCTTTGCCATTCCCTACACGATCCCTACAATAACGGTAACAAATGTATCCAGCCGGACGCTCTGCGCCGGTAGTGAACTCTCGATTAGTTTTACTACCTCAGGTACGTTTAATTCATCTAACAGCTACGAAGTATGGGTGTCTGATGGAGCGGGCGATTTTACTACTCAGCGCCTGATTGGCCGGGGAAGTAGCAGTCCTATTTCGGCCACTCTGCCCATGGGATACGACGCCTTATCCTATGGCACGGGTTACCGGGTAAAGGTGCTATCAACAAACCCGGAAGTAGCTTCGACTGCAAGCGATCCACTAATCATTGGCAACATTGACTCCGCTTTCATCAGAGACCGAGCGGATAATAACGGTATGGGCGTAGTTTGCCTCGGTGCTCGGGCTACGCTAACTGTACTGGCGAGATCGACCGATTATAGCCCAATTACAGATATACCGCTACAATACCGCTGGGCTAAAGATAGCATCCTGCTTGACGGCGCCACCTCGGCTTCGCTTACGACCACGCAAGCCGGCTTCTATTCCTGTACAGTAACAAATGGTGCCTGTTCTGTCAGGACAGGCAACTATCAGGTCTCCCACTCGTCATCAGCAAGTTTCTTTATATCAAGCAGTTCGTCGGTAACACCGCAATGTGCCGGACAGCGGGTAGCCCTTCGCACAACGTACATTGGAGACAACGCCACGTACCAATGGAAGCGAGATGGCGCCGTCATCAGCGGGGCTACATCGTCGACGTATAGCGCCACGCAGACCGGTCGCTACTCGGCACAAATGCAGGATGGCGGCTGTGCTTCCGAGGCCGGATCGTCGTACTCGTACTACGAGTTTGGGACTTCGATTACGGCGTCAATTTACTTTTCTAGTGCTAGGGACACCGTTGTCTGCTCAGCCAATCAAGGCTCATATATCTACCTTGATAACAGTGGCAGCTACACAGCTATTCAATGGTACAAGAATGGAGTGGCAATCAATGGCGCTACACAATCATCAGTATTCGTTCAGGGTGAAGGCGTCTTTTACGCGGTCGTGCAGCTTGGAAACTGCCAGACCGTCTCCAATACGCTGGTTCGAAAGCTAGGCACACAACTCCCGGTTATCATTTCGTACGATGGTGCCCGAAAGCTTTGCCCAGGCGAAAGCCGATCACTGTACGCCGAACGCGGTTACGGACTATCACTGCAGTGGCAGCGCAATGGAATTGATATCCCGGGCGCAATTTATTCTAACTATCCCGTATCGAGCAGTGGCGATTATACCGTTCGGGTTGACTACAATGGTAATTGCGCAACCACCTCTGCAACGCAGTCATTCACTTTTTCGACGGCCATTGTCCCACTCGTCAAAACGGCAAGCGGCCTCAATCAAGCTTGTGCCTACAATTACCTGTATCAGTCGGGCGGCAATGACGGTAGTTACTCCTTTCAGTGGTTGAAAGATAACGTACCCATCACGGGAGCGACCTATTCAGCCCTAACAGCCACTACCACAGGCCTTTACAGCCTTAGTATGACCAACGGAACCTGCTCAGGCGTATCAAAAGGTGTTTACATCCAGACGGGTGCTCTACCAAAACCAGTGGTTACGTTATATTCATCAACGCCGGACCGCTGTGCCAATGCCGCCATTCTGCTCCGTGCCGACGTGTATACTACCCCACTCCAATGGAAGCGGAACGGAGTCGTGATTCCTAACGCGCCTGATAATCAATACTACGCAACGCAGTCGGGGCGGTACGTACTAGTTCAGCAACAGGATGGTTGCACTGCGGAGTCGGATCCGGTCGATATTCGCATCGGGGAGCCAACGGCCGCAACCCTTACGGGTAGTGCGCTGGTCAACGCCGGCCAGACGGCCGTGTTACCAATTACGTTTTCGGGGGCTGCCCCCTGGTCGGTAACCCTGAGCAATGGGCAAACTGTGGGGGGGATCGTGCAGAGCCCCTACTCACTATCGGTTGTCCCAACCACCACGACCACCTATTCCCTCGCCACTCTAGCTAATGCCTGTGGGCCGGGTACGGCATCGGGTAACGGCGTCGTAACGGTCGGTTCAGGCAAGGCCGATCTAGCCTTGGCAATGGCTGTCAGCAACCGCACGCCGAAGCTTGGCGATCTTGTCAGTTTCTCCATTAATGCGACCAATGAGGGGCCCGACGAAGCCACCGGCGTTCAATTGCAGAGCCGATTGCCAGCGGGTCTGCAATTTGCGCCGGGTGGCTCGGCGGGGGTCACATACAGCAATGGTTTGGTGAGCATTCCAGCAGGTACGGTGCCAGCTCAGAGTAGCCAAACGTACGTTTTTCAGGCCAACGTGACCAGTCCAGGTACGTTAGCGACAGCCGTACAAATAGCCGCTACTCAAACCCCCGACCCCGACAGCCAGCCCAATTCGGGAACTGGTGATGGGCAAGACGACATAGCCATAGCAGATATCCGCACCGCTGATCAGACCAGTGATCTGTGGGTTGTATCGGCCAACCCCAATCAGGTGCCGCTTCCACAGTTGCGAAGCAGCCAACCCACGCCTAACCCAGCAGCCGTAGCTCTAAGCCTTCAGCTTTCACTCGACAAGTTACTGGTCGATGTAGCCCAACAAGAAGTCGTGACGACCACATTGACCGTACGCAATCAGGGGGGCCTTCGAGCCACATCGGTCATTGTTCGGGTACAGCTCCCCAACGGTGTACTAGCCCCCGCTTCGCAAACGGGCTGGCAGGTAGTGGATAGCCAAATGCTGAACGGTTTGATTCCCACTATCCCGGCGGGTGGAGTGGCTACCCTCAAACTTTTGTGGAAGCCAACAGCAGCAGGTGAGTTGAAGGCTCAGATTGCCGACGTGATCGAGCCCGTAGTTGGCTCTGCACCGGGTAATGGCTACGGGCAAGGCGAGACCGACGAGGCCCAAGCCAGCATCCGTATTCGCTAAAACACCTCGTTGAGGTTAAAATACAGCCCATGCGAACCGCCCGCACCAAAGCCATAGTCGATGGCCAGATTGGTGCGGGCGTTTTTATTGACTTTCACCCGGAGCCCACCACCAACCCCTGGCCAGATTTTGGTCGCGTGGAGCGCTGCGGTTTCCTGCGTAGTTTTGAGCGGATCGCCAAACCAGTTATGCACCGTCTGGGCATTGGCAAACAACACCGCACCCAAAAGGCCGTTATCCGTCAGTTCGGTTCGGTATTCGGCTTCGACATAGACCAGGGCTGGACCGCGGAACCGCCCCATCGCGTAGCCCCGTCCGCTATTGTTATAGGTGTCCCAGCCCGTGCTGGGCAGGTCGAGGTACGGCACCCCTTTACCAAACGTCGTCCAGTTGAACCCCCAGAACGCCAGTTGTTTTTCCAGACGCCCTCCCAGCGGTACGTAGCGGCGGTAATCGAGCCAAATGGCATCGTAGTCGACATTACTGCCCAGCCAGGTATCGTAGTGCCGATACTGGAACAGAAAATACGAACCGCCCGTGGGGTTGTTCAGGTTATCGCGGCGGTCACGCAGCAGCCCTACCGCCAGACCCGACGAGGTGGAACGTACCTGGCGGCCGTATCGCTCATAATCCGTGGGTTGGCCGGTGAGGCTAGTGTTTTTTATGTCGAAATGGTAGTCGAGCAAATAACCCACCCCGACCATGTAATCGCGGGCAATGGCCCGGTACACCATCTGGTAAAATCGGATGTGGTTGTAATCCAGATTACTGGCATCAGACAGTTGGGTCTGATTGCCCAGGCCGTAGGTGGTTGTCGGGAAATTGTAGAAACGCCAGTCGCCCTGAATATTGAACCGATGGCCGCGCGTCCAGAGGTTGCTGATCGCCGTGACCAATACCTGATTAAACTGCGAATAACCCGCGTATAAATGCGCCGTCGAGAGCCGGGTACGGGGTGCTTGAGCCGGGTAAAAAGAGGTCGTCAAAATGGCGCCGACTGCCACGCCGGTAGCCGGCTGGTAGTTGAGCGAGGGCAACACGGCCCATTGGGGTTTCGAGAGCGTTGAGTCGTTGCCGGGAACGAGCTTGATACCAAACCAGCGTTTGGCCAGGTCCGATGCGTCGAGTTGCGGCGGGCGTTGAAGGGTATCGGTAGTTTGTCCAACTGAGCAGAGTGGGGCAAGTAACAACCAAATCAGTAGCTGTTGTTTCATGCAATGCGTATAAATCGTCAACCGGGTTAACTATCGGGCTTCCCAAACGGTTCCTGACTACAGCTACCGTCTGATAACTAGTCAGGCCATAACGTGTGCAGCCTTTGGTCGATAACCCGGTTGCTCGTACTTGTACCCAGGGGCAAGTTTCTAGTCAGACAGGCATATTCTGCGTAATGCAGGCCGCGATTCACGGCAAAACGCCCGATTGCGCGTTACCTTCGTAGCCAAACGGTCGGGCAACCCGATTGCCTCCGCTTGACGGCCCCATTATACCTATGTCGCTGGACGAATTACGCGAACGCATCAAGAACGAACTGGTTTTACACGAAGGCAACATCGCCGACTGGCAATGGAACCGGACCGGACTGCCCACCGAAGCGCGCGACCTGGGTATCACCGATTTCCTGCGGCTGGTAGACGACGTGGCTCGCCCACTCAACGCGCAGTTCAGCAAAATTCTGGATTTACAGGCGGTCATCCGAAAAATTGCCACCGATACGCAAAAACGACTTTCCGACGTGCAGATTGGCGGTTTTGCGCTTGAAGCCGAGCGGTTGGGGCTATCGCGGTCGTTTGTGACGGAACAATGGGTGCCCCGTATCCTGGCCCAGCTTCCCGACGCCGAATCGACACCGCATCCGGTTCAGCCCGTTGCGCCCACGCGTTCGACCGAGCCGACGCCTCCGCCAGTTTCTACGCCCGATGCTGCCGAGGTGATGCGCCAAAAGGTGCGTCATAGTTTAGACGATTATAAGGAACATATTCCGGCAGCGGTGATTCGCACCCTGTTTCGCACTATCGATTACGACGAGGCCAAACTGGCCGAAGCCGTACTGGCATACCTGCGCGACAATTTTTACGCATCCGAAACCGAGCCGACCGGAGCAACCCTGCGCGACAAACTCACCTCGACCGACTGGCGGCACCTCGTCTGGTGGGAAAACAACCCGAAGCAACCGGCGGTCGCTACTACCGCTCCGCTCCCACCGCCGCCGGTTGCAGCACCGACGCCTCCCCAACCTGCGGGGTCCACCGGCCTGCGCGACATGCTCTTTGCTTTGTTGATTGCGGGCGGGCTCATTGGCTTCGTCATTTTCCTGATAAAAAGTGGAAAATCGCCGAGCGAAGAGAAGCAGGCGACCACCGATCGGGTCGACTCAGTGGCGCGCGCAGAACGTACCCAGCCGGATGAACGCGCTAGTCGCCGTCCGAAGAAGAAACGCCGGACAACGAATGCAACCCCCGTGCCGGATACACGCGCCAATGAACCGGTACGCCCATCGACAACGACCTCGCCGCGTGATCAGCCATACGACGAATTACTGAACGACGTAGGGCAATATGGCGAGCGGCCCGCCAAAAAAGATGGGCAATGGGGCCTATGGCGCAAGGGACGCTGGATGGTGCTCCCCGTTTACGACGCCATCGAAGTCTATAACGACGGCCGGGCGCGCGTCAGCATCAACGGGAACAGCTACGACATCGACCGCAACGGCGACCGAATCAGGGAATAGAATTGGGGACAATGTTGGACCCGGAGCGGCGGATCGCTTGGACTTTGAACCTATTTCCCTAACTGCACGGTCAGGTACTGGAATTTTACGGCATTGGCGTAGCTGATGAACCCGACGCCATTGCCTTTAAAGGGCTTGAATGGATGCGGGCTGTCTTCGACCTCACGCCCGTTGATATAAAAGTGCAGTTGGTCGCCCGTTCGGCGGATCGTCAGCGTGTTGCGCTTGACATCGATGGGCACCTTGGCCAGCGTAGGTTTGCCTGCCATGTACCCCGCCTGTGATGTACCGTTGACGCGGGTATAGAGCGCTACTTTGTTTTTATCAAGCAGCCGAAACTGGCAGTAATTGCTTGTGTCTTTCACCCCGATGAGCAGACCGGCATCGGGAGCGATACCCGGCGGCATCACCATTTCTACTGACACCGTGAAGGTATCGGCCCGGTTCAGGTTCAGATTATCGGGCAGTTTAATATAACTGCGGCCGGGCCGGGCCAGACTCTGCCCGTTATCAACGGGCCGCTGGCTGCGGATGTAGTAGCTGTTGTCGTCGGCCAGTTCGAGTTCAAAACCGTTGCGGCGACCTGTCAGCCAGCCATTGTGGTTATCGGCAAACGTTTCCAGAAACGACCGCGACGTCCCTTTGGGCGCCGCAGATGGTTTGGGCAGCGGGGTACGTTCGGCGGGGGTTTTCTCCGGCACCGATGTCTCCGCAACCTTTACCGGCTCGGTAGCCGGGGCCGGGGCAACCGGAGCCGGTAAAGGTGTGGTGGTTTTTGCCTTATTCCGGGTGGCTTTCGACGATTTGGTTTTACCAGACGCCACCGCCTCGCTACCGGCTTTGGCAACGGTATCAGTGGGTGTGATGACCAGCACAGCCCAGTTACTGGCCGACGAAACAATGGGCGCTTTCTGCCCTACGGCGACGGCGGTGATCAGCAGAAAGTAGCTTAAAGAAAGTAGCGTACGCATGATGGCTAAAAAGAATAACGCACAACGGCAACAGGTACGTTGGCCTGATACGACAGATTGACGCTCACCGCCTGACCACGCTTGTCGGCTCGCTGGTTTTTGATACCCCGCAGTACCGTGAGAGCAATGTCGGCAACCCAGATCGCGGCGGCGGCCCGTGTGGCAATATAATAACGCTGATGGGCCGCGTTGGCTTGCTGGTAGAACGGTTCGCCCACGTCATTGCTACCCGACAGTTCGTAGTTTTCGTAGGCCTGCGCGGCTTCACCCTGTTGCCCGGCCCCGTAGATCAGCAGGCCATAAGCTGCCACCGTGACAAGCGGTCGCAACCCCACCTTGGGCCGGGGCGTTTGCACGAATATATTCCCGATACCCGGCGCCAGTGCCGACAATAGGGCCCAACCAGGGCCGCGATACGGGCGATTCTCGGCGGAGACGGTATCGGGCTCGACGGGCCGACGACGCGGTTCTTTGGTCCGTTTCTCAGGTACGTCGGCGATGATGGGGTTTCCATGCAGTCCCAGTTGCTTCACAAACACCAGCGCCCGCAACTCTTCACGCAGGGTATAGCCGTTGCGGCGCAGATTCCAGACAATGCGCCGGTCGCGCCCGTCGGTCTGCCGCATGCCCGTGTCGCCGCTGACATAGGCCCGGCTGGGTACAATCAGCTTTCCGTTGCGGCGCTGCAGACGCATATAGACCGAATCAGTAGGCTGGCTATTCCGCAAGTCATACAACACCTCGATCGACTGTTGATTAAGGGCACGCATACGGACATTGCTGACCCGCCCCTGCGCCGACGCGCCCAGCGCGATCAGACAGGCAGCAAACAGCAGTAAGCCCGAATAAAGTAAGGATGATGGCATAGTGACGAACAGTTCGTGGGAGTAGATGTGGGTACGTTGCTAGTCGGTTCCGACGGGCAGCCCCCTTTTTATTCGGTAACGTTGACCGTACGCGACGACGTGGCGGTCTGGCTGCACAGTGTGGTGAGTTTGGCCCGCACGGTATAGGTGCCGGGGCGTTCGTACAGATAAGCCGCTTTTGTGCCGGTCTGTGGCAGGCTGCGGCCGTCGCCAAAATCCCATTCGACCGTGCGGAACTCCTGGTTGGGGTTGGTCAGCGTAACGTTGACCTGAAGCCGGTTGATGGTGGTGGCAACGGTGGCCGAAGGCGCCTTGCAATCAGCAAAATTTTTGCGCTCTAAATTGAACGGCTCACAACCTGTTGTTGAGTAAAGCAGCAACAGCAGTATGAAGAGTTGTTTCATATAGTCGGACGAACAGCGGCTAAGTACGCCAAATTTGGGCCAGAATAACGTTCCTATTCTGCACTATTCGCTTAGCTTATCTACCCAACGGCTAGATTAACCTGACGAATTAGCTCAGTGCGAAAGCGTTACCGGCCTTATCTGGTCGCATCAAACTCGTTAACGTTTAACCCCTGTCGGTCATTGCAGGAATCGCCCAGAACAGCGGGCCACTTACTAACTAATTCCACCTAAATAGGGTTGTATGCGTAAAAAGGCCTTCGTGCCGATCATAAGTTGGATAAAAACAAGTGTTGTATCCACCCATTCGTAGGCTTTACCTTACCTTTGTCGGTTAAACAGCGCGTTGCAACCAATCATGGACCAGTATTCATATGTAGCCAACTCCGATGCGGCTTATATCGACCAGCTATACCAGTCGTATAAGCAGGATCCCGCCTCGGTCGACACCAGTTGGCAGCAGTTTTTTAAAGGCTTTGAGTTCTCGTTAGCCTATGGCGAACATGCCGCCAACGGGAACGGTAATGGCACCAACGGCGTGGCCTCTGCCGCTCAAACCGTACCCGTTGATGCCAAACACAGTGAAAAGGAAGTATCAGTCGCCAGCCTGATCAAAGCGTATCGGTCACGCGGGCACCTCTTGGCGAAAACAAACCCGATTGGTCAACGTAAGGACCGTAACCCCCGCCTAAGTCTGGCCGACTACGCGCTGTCGGAAGCCGATCTGGACACTACGTTTGAAGCCGGAAAGCTACTCGGTATTGGTGCCGCCACCCTGCGTAAAATCATGGAGTCGCTGGAAACCATCTACGCAGGCCGCATTGGCTTCGAGTACATGTATATCCGCGAGATCGACGTTAAAAACTGGCTGCGGAACAAGATCGAAAAAGAAGCGCTGACGTTTAGCCCCACGCCCGCCGAGAAAAAGCGGATTCTGGAAAAGCTGAATGAAGCGAGTATTTTCGAGAACTTCCTGCACACCAAATACCTAGGCCAAAAGCGTTTCTCGCTCGAAGGCGGCGAAACGACCATTCCCGCCCTTGATGCCATTATAAGCCGCGCGGCCGATCTGGGCGTTGAGGAAGTGATGATCGGGATGGCCCACCGGGGTCGGCTCAACGTGCTGACCAACATTCTGGGTAAATCCTACGAAGCCATTTTTGATGGGTTCGAAGGCAGCGTGCCGTCGCAGGTACACGGCGATGGCGACGTAAAATACCACCTTGGCTACTCAAGCCTGACCAAGACGCCCGCGGGCAAGGAAATCAGCGTGAAGCTGGCCCCGAACCCGTCGCACCTGGAGGCCGTTAACCCGGTCGTCGAAGGGTTTGTGCGGGCGCAGGCCGACGAAGAATACGCCGGTGATTTTGCCAAGATCATGCCGATTCTCATTCACGGCGACGCAGCCGTGGCTGGTCAGGGTATTGTGTATGAGGTAACGCAGATGGCCAAACTGCCCGGCTACCAGACCGGGGGTACGTTGCATTTTGTGATCAACAACCAGGTTGGCTTCACCACCGACTTCGATGACGCCCGCTCGTCGATCTATTGTTCCGACGTGGCCAAGATCATCGACGCACCGATTTTTCACGTCAACGGCGACGACCCCGAGGCGGTAATTTTCTGCGCCAAACTGGCCGTTGAATTCCGCGAGATGTTCAAGCGCGACGTGTTTATCGATATGGTATGCTACCGTCGGTACGGCCACAATGAGTCGGATGAGCCGAAGTTTACGCAACCGACGATGTACTCGGTCATCGAGAAGCACAACAACCCCCGCGAACTGTACAGCAAACTGCTGATTGAGCGCGGCGACGTGGACGCCGAACTGGCCGGCCGGATGGATGCGGAGTTCAAGAAGCTCCTGCAGGATCGCCTCGACATGGTGAAGCAGAAACCTGGTTTGCCCTACAAACCGCTGCGTCTCGATCAGCAATGGGCGGCCCTGCGTTATGCTAAGCCGGAAGACTTCGATCAATCGCCGCAAACGGGTATTTCGCCCGAGACGATCGAGAAAATCGGGCAGGCGCTGGTAACGGTTCCCGAAGGGTTCAAGCCGCTGAAGCAGATCGAAAAGCTGCTGGCTGACCGCAAGAAGATGATCTTCGACACGAAGATGGTCAACTGGTCGGTGGCGGAGCAGATGGCTTACGGCTCGATTCTGCTTGAAAATAAAGTGGTCCGGTTGAGCGGACAGGATGTGCAGCGGGGTACGTTCTCCCACCGCCACGCCGTGTTGCACGACTCGACCAACAACAAACTCTATACGCCCCTCAACCACATTCAGGAGGGGCAGCTGCCCATCCAGATTTACAACTCGCTGCTGTCGGAATACGGCGTGCTGGGTTTTGAATATGGGTACTCGATGGCCGCGCCGCACGCGCTGGTGATCTGGGAAGCGCAGTTTGGCGACTTTGCCAACGGCGCCCAGGTTATGATTGATCAGTTCATTGCGGCGGGTGAATCGAAGTGGGGTATTCAGAACGGCGTGGTGATGCTGTTGCCCCACGGCTACGAAGGCCAGGGCCCCGAGCACTCAAACGCCCGCCCCGAACGTTACCTGCAACTTTGCGCCGAAAACAACATGGTGGTGGCCAACATCACTACACCGGCCAACATCTTCCACGCGATGCGTCGGCAACTGGCTTGGGAGTTCCGTAAGCCGTTGGTGATCATGTCGCCCAAATCGCTGCTGCGCCATCCGCAGGCCATTTCGTCAATCGACGAGCTGACCTCAGGTACGTTCCGCGAAGTGATCGGCGATACCTACGCCGACCCCAAAAAGGTGAAGCGCGTACTGCTTTGCTCGGGCAAGGTCTACTACGATCTGCTCGACAAGCAACAGGCCGACAAGCGCGACGACGTGGCGATCGTTCGGATGGAGCAACTGTATCCGATTCCGGTGAAGCAGCTCGACGCCGCCCTGAGCCAATACAAGAAGCCCGAGCTGGTATGGGTGCAGGAAGAGCCGGAAAACATGGGTTACTGGTCGTTTATGCTGCGCCGGATGCGGGAGCGTAACCTCCGCTACATCGGTCGTGAGTCGGCTTCGTCGCCCGCTACCGGCTTTGCGAAAGTGCACACGCAGGAGCAGAACGAGTTAGTTGCGAAAGCTTTTGAATAAAACGAGTTGTTCAGTTTTTAGCGGTCTGTTTTCAGTTGTGTTTTTTCCCGCTGCGCTTGCCTGTTACAGGAGGAATTTTGTTGTTTCGCTTATTAACGAAAACACATTGTTCGGCAACGGTGCGATCAGGAAGCCCAACGCAACTGAAAACGGACCACTGAAAACCCTTCCAAACACATAAAATGGCTGCTATTGAAGTAAAAGTGCCCGCTGTAGGTGAGTCAATCACGGAGGTAACGGTAGGCGAATGGTTGAAGAAAGAGGGCGACTCGGTGAAGGTCGACGAAGTGCTTTGCACGCTCGATTCCGACAAAGCATCGTTTGAACTACCGGCGGAAGCCGAAGGTGTGCTGCACATTATGGCGCAGGCCGGCGATGTGCTGCCCATTGGCGCGACCATCTGCACCATCGATGCCGCAGGCGCCGCCCCCTCAGCCCCGGCGGCAGACGCCCCCAAGGCTGAACCAGCCAAAGCGGAACCGGCCCCGGCGAAACCAGCCGACGAGCCGCAGCCTGCCGTACAGGCCGTGGCCGAACCGGCCGCTGCACCAACGCAGTCCTCAACGGCTGCCAGCACCATCGAAGTAAAAATTCCGGCTGTTGGTGAGTCGATCACCGAAGTGACCATTGCCGCCTGGAGCAAAAAAGACGGCGACAGCGTGTCGATGGACGAAACCCTCTGCGAACTGGAGTCGGATAAAGCCACGTTTGAGTTACCCGCCGAAGCCGCAGGTACGTTGCGCATTGTCGCCGAAGCTGGCCAGACACTGCCCATCGGCGCGACCATTGCCCGCATCGAAGCCAGTGCGTCAACGGGGGCAGCTCAGCCGTCAGGTACGTCGGCACCAGCCGCCCCGGCTGCCCAGCCACAGGCCGCTAACGGCAGCAGCAATGGTAGCTACGCCGCCAATTACCCGTCGCCCGCTGCCGCCAAAATTCTGGCCGAAAAAGGCGTTGAACCCGCGCAGGTAGCTGGTACTGGCGTTGGTGGCCGGATCACGAAAGAAGACGCCCAAAAGGCAAGCACCGCGCCTGCTCCGCAACCGGCTCCGGCTCAGCCCGCCCCCCCAACGAAGCCAGCAGCGCCAGCTCCCGCGCCTCAAACTCCGAGCGCTGCCGGATCGCCGGACCGTACCGGCCAACGTACCCAGCGCCGCGAGAAAATGACCTCGTTGCGGAAAACGATTGCCCGCCGCCTGGTTGCCGTGAAAAACGAAACGGCCATGCTGACGACCTTCAACGAGGTCGACATGAAGCCGATCATGGATCTGCGCGCCAAGTACAAAGACAAGTTTAAAGAGAAGCACGCCGTGGGCCTCGGCTTCATGTCGTTCTTCACCAAGGCGGTCTGCATCGCGTTGCAGGAGTTCCCGGCGGTGAACGCCATGATCGACGGCGATCAGATGGTGTACAACGATTTCTGCGACATTTCAATCGCGGTGTCGTCGGAACGCGGTCTGGTGGTACCCGTCATTCGCAACGCCGAGCAGCTATCCTTCGACGGTATCGAGAAGGAAATCATCCGGCTCGCGGGTTTGGCGCGTGACAACAAGCTGACCATCGAACAGATGCAGGGGGGTACGTTTACGATCACCAACGGCGGCATTTTCGGGTCGATGCTCTCAACGCCGATCATCAACGCGCCGCAGTCGGCCATTCTGGGGATGCACAACATCGTGGAGCGGGCCGTTGTCGTGAATGGCGAGATCGTTGTTCGGCCGATCATGTACGTAGCCCTCAGCTATGACCACCGCATCATCGACGGCAAAGAATCGGTTAGCTTCCTGGTTCGCGTGAAGCAACTGCTCGAAGATCCGACCCGTATTTTGTTGGGCATTTAAATTACCAGTTTGACGTTTGGGGTTTGTCGTTTAACGTTGTTGCCTACGCTATGGCCATAACTTTAAACGACAAACTTCAAACGTCAAACTGTTTTATGACTATGTGGGAATACCTATCGTTTCGCTTCCAAATGGATGAACTAGGCGACTTTCAGGATAAGCTAAATGGCTTCGGCGAGCAAGGCTGGGAGTTGATATCGCTCGTTCCCATCGAGACCAAAAGTGTCGGCGTGTTCGACAGCGGCTCAGCCACGTCACATATCCTGGCCACGTTTAAGCGGCCTAAAGCGTGAGAAAATTTTTATAACGCTATTACTGTTGTCAAACAGGACGTTACTTCACGCGTCAATTCGTACGAGACAATTCAGAATTCCATGCAAGCATACGACGTTATTGTCATCGGCTCGGGGCCGGGCGGCTACACGGGCGCCATCCGTTGCGCTCAACTTGGGCTGAAAACAGCCATCATCGAGAAATACAACGCCCTGGGCGGCACCTGCCTCAACGTGGGATGTATCCCCTCCAAAGCCCTGCTCGACTCATCGGAGCATTTTTACAACGCCAGCCACACGTTTGCCGAGCACGGCATCAAGCTCGATCAACTGGCCGTCGATCTGCCGCAGATGATTAAGCGGAAGCAGGACGTGGTCGATCAGACGACGAAGGGCATTGCCTTCCTGATGAAGAAAAATAAGATCGATACCTATTACGGCATGGGCTCGTTTGTCGATGCCAATACGGTGAAAATCGTGAAGTCGGACGGCAGCGGTGAGGAGACGATCAGTGGGAAAAACATCGTGATCGCTACGGGGTCAAAGCCGCTTTCGTTCCCCTCGATGCCGATCGACAAACAGCGCGTCATCACCAGCACCGAAGCGTTGAAGCTGCCTGAGGTTCCCAAGCACCTGATCATCATTGGCGCGGGGGTTATCGGGGCCGAACTCGGATCGGTTTACGCGCGGATTGGGGCCAAAGTCTCGTTCGTTGAGTTTGCCGATTCGATGATTCCGACCATGGACAAGACGATGGGGAAAGAGTTGCAGAAAGCCGTGAAAAAGCTGGGTGCCGACTTCTACTTCAATCACAAAGTCACGAAAGTCGAGAATACGGGTAACGAGGTAGTCGTGAGCGTTGATACGCCGAAAGGCGAGCAAATTACCCTGACGGGCGACTATTGCCTGGTATCAGTAGGCCGTCGGCCTTACACGGATGGCCTGAATCTGGAAGCGGCTGGCCTGGCGACCGATCAGCGGGGCAAAGTCGAGGTAGATGACCACCTGCGGACAAAAGTACCGCATATCTACGCGCTGGGCGACGTGATCCGGGGCGCGATGCTGGCCCACAAAGCCGAAGAAGAAGGCGTATTCATTGCCGAAACCATCGCCGGGCAGAAGCCCCACGTCAATTACGTGCTCATTCCGAATGTGGTCTACACCTGGCCCGAAGTGGCGGCGGTAGGCTATACCGAAGAGGAGCTGAAAACCAAGGCCGTGCCTTATAAGCTGGGTACATTCCCGTTCAAAGCGCTGGGCCGCGCCCGGGCGTCGATGGATGTTGATGGCCTGGTGAAAGTGCTGGCCCACAAAGAGACCGACGAGATCCTGGGTGTGCATATCATTGGCCCCCGCGCCGCCGACATCATAGGCGAAGCCGTTGTGGCGATGGAGTACCGCGCTTCCGCTGAAGACATCAGCCGGATGTCGCACGCCCACCCGACCTATACTGAAGCCTTCAAAGAGGCCTGTCTGGCCGCTACCGACAACCGGGCGATTAATATGTAGCGTACCGTACTGAATGCACAATGTACGATGAACAATGTATAATGGGCTGACGCAGGAATACCCACGCGTCAGCCCATTATACATTGTTCATCGTACATTGTGCATTCGTTATTTCCCCCTTTCTATGCAGATCTCTCCCCTACGCACCGTGCTGAGCCTGCCCGTATTGGTGGCGGCGCTTGGCTATTTTGTCGACGTCTACGACCTGTTGCTGTTCAACATCGTGCGGGTTCCCAGCCTGACCGAGTTGGGATTGAGCGAGAAGGATATTTCGCTCATTGGAGGGCGCATCTACAATTTTCAGCAGGCGGGTTTGCTGCTGGGCGGCATTCTATGGGGCATTCTGGGCGATAAACGAGGCCGGTTATCGGTGCTGTTTGGTTCGATCATCACCTACTCGCTGGCCAATATCGCCTGTGGGTACGTTCAGTCGGCCGACACCTATGCGTGGCTGCGGTTCCTGGCGGGGCTCGGGCTGGCGGGCGAACTGGGTGCAGGCATTACACTGGTGAGCGAAATCCTGCCCCGACAGTTGCGCGGTTATGGCACGAGTGTCGTCGCCGGGGTTGGATTGCTGGGTGCCGTGGCGGCTTTCCTGACCGTGAGCGCGTCGGGTAACTGGCGGCTAACGTACCTGATTGGCGGCGGGCTGGGGCTGGTCTTGTTGCTGCTTCGCGTGAGCGTGTTCGAATCGGGCATGTTCCGGCAGGTGCAGCAAACGACTGTCCGGCGGGGTAACTTCGGCGCTTTCTTCGCAAACCGCGATCGGTTTCTGCGCTATCTGCGCTGCATGGGCATTTCGCTCCCTACCTACTTTGTGATCGGGCTGCTAGCCACGTTTGGCAATGAGTTTGGCAAAGCGTTGGGGATCACGGAGGCCATCATTCCCGGCAAATGCGTGATGTACACCTACATCGGCATGGTGGCGGGCGATCTGTTCAGCGGGGTATTCAGTCAGTGGCTGAAGTCGCGGCGGGGGGCTATTGGCTGGATGATGGCCTTTACAGGTGTCTTCGTGATCGTCTACCTGTCGGGGCTCATTGGCTCGGCGGCGCTATTTTACCTCGTCTGCGGCCTGCTCGGCTTCGGCATTGGCTATATCGCCATGTTCCTGACCGTAACGGCCGAAAGCTTCGGTACCAACCTGCGGGCTACGGCCACTACTTCTGTCGCCAATAATGTACGGGCAACGACACTGCTGTCGATTCCGGCTTATCAATCGCTGAAAACCGTTCCTGCTCTAGGGCCGTTGGGAGCCGCCGCGCTTGTCGGTGCGGTTTGTTTCGGCCTCGCCGCCTGGTCGCTGACTACGCTCGAAGAGACCTACGGCAAAGAGTTGGACTACGTGGAATAGAGACGATCAGAAGATGAATCGGCAGACAGCCTAGTTCTTCATAATGTCGTCGCGCCGGATGTTCTCCGGCGGCGCGTTGTTCAGGCCCTGCCGGTACTCCTTCGTGTTGAAATCGCCCCGCTTCACCGACTTGATAAAGTTGGCCCACGCAAATGGGTTCAGGAACGGGAAAGTAGTGACCGAACCCCGATTGGCAAACGACTCCCGACCCAGAAACTGCTGATTCATGAAGTACTGGTGGTTCGAAAGCGCTCCCATGGGCGTAGCCGCTGAGGCGCGCAATAGCGCCTGCGCATCGGTGTTCTTGGCCAATGCATCCCGGTCTTTCTGATCGGGCAGTTTCATGTTGATGAGCGCCTGCTTGAATAACTCTTCCGTCGGGTACGGATAAACTTTCACTTCCGACAGCAGCTTTACGTCTTCCTGCAAAGCAACAACGGCCGAATAGGTTTGTTCGGTAAGGCGGCGCGGAATAATGTGGTACTGCGTTTTGTAGCCCACGTAGCTAAAAATCACGCTATCGCCGGGGTAAACGGGCAGGGCAAAATAACCGTTGGAGGCCGACAGCACACCCTTGCCAGCGCGGGGGATAAAGATGCGGGCCAGCGGCAGGGGTTCGCTGTTTTTACCGCCCGTAATGATCCCCGTGAAGGTAATCTGGCTGTCCTGCCCCTGCGCGAGGGCGTCGGAGAACGTACCCAGCAGGCTCAGTAGCAGCAGTAAACAACCTATATAGCGTGCAATCGATTGATTCATAAGTAACAGCAAGACCCCACAGACCTGTCGAGCGTTGCAATAATAGTCTGGTTGTCGATCAGCGCCATTAAATGGGCATTAGGCCTTCGTTTTCAGCCCTTCAGACCAACTACACCTTAACAAAGTAAACGTACCTGCGGTTGCAAACGGTGGTTTAAGCGAACAATTTAAGGAATGTTAGGATAAACGGAGCAGCCAGCAAAAGCCCGTCGAAACGGTCCAAGAAGCCGCCGTGACCGGGGATGCTCGTGCCCGAATCTTTGATGGCAATGCTGCGCTTGAACAGCGATTCGACCAGATCGCCATACGTACCCGTCACCACGATGATGGCCCCGATGCAGTACCATTGCCAGGCGGGCAATTCGTTGGCGTAGACCGTCAGGCCAAGCGCTACGATCCCGGCCGCGACGGCACCACCGATGCTGCCCTCCCACGATTTTTTAGGCGAAACCCGCTCAAACAGCTTGCGGCGACCAAACTTAGTACCGGCGAAATAGGCACCGATGTCCGACGCCCACAGCAGCAGCAGGCAACCCAGCACCACGTTAGGCTGGTAAACACCCGTGCGCAGGGCCAATACATTCAGCAGCGCAAACGGCACGCCCACGTAGATGATACCCAGGAAGGTGAAGCCGATGTTGGTGAAGGGCTTCATGTCTTTCTTCTTGTACAGCTTGATCAGAAAAATCATCGACGACGCCGGACTGATGAGGTAATAGGCCGACTCCTGCACGATCCCCGTTTCAACCAGAAACGTCAGCACGCTGATAAGGCAGCCCACCACCGTGCCGTAATAGGTGAGCGGCTGATTGCCGTCGAGACCCAGTAGTTTGTAGAATTCGATCTGCGTCAGGGCGCTGATTACCAGAAAGAGCAGCGCAAAGGTGTAAACGCTGTAATACAGGCAAAACAAGATGGTGGCCACTCCAACAATCGCGGCGATCACGCGTTGTTGCAGGTTGGACATGCTAGCTATTTGTTGTCTCATGCTCGATAATCAGGCGGGCGATGATGGCGTTTTTTACAGGTACGTATACTTCGTGCATGCCGAACATCGGATATGCACTACTCTGTTTATTGATAATCACCGCGTCGATGTCCTGCTCGGCCAGCTTCGCTTTGGCTAGCGCCGCCTGATGAGGCAGTTTCGTGGTTAGTACCTTCTCCCAATCTTTATTCATACAATTCGTGCGTATCAGTCGGCTGCGGCGTTCTGATCTGTTTTACGGGTAAGTGCTTCAGCGCCGATTCCCTACTGCCTATAACTCAATTGGCTGCCGACTGCCGTTTTGTTTTCGGAAAACAACCAGCAAAATTACCGACACCAGCAACGAGGCAATCGCCATTGTAGCCGGTACCGATTCGGTATCGTCTACGTTCAGGCTGGTGTAATTGTTCTGGTACAAAAAGTACATGAACACCGTGAAACCGTTGTTCACAAAGTGAGCCAGAATGGGCACCCACAAATTGCCCGACCACACATACAGATAGCCGAACAGAGCCCCCAGCAACATGCGGGGCACAAAGCCGTAGAACTGCACGTGAATGGCGCTGAACACTGCTGCGGCCAGCCAGATGCCTGCGTGAATGTTGCCCGTCCAGACAATGAATTTCCGCTGGAGTACACCCCGAAACAGCACTTCTTCGCCGATGGCGGGCAGCACCCCAATCACGATGATCGCCAGGAGTAGCTGCGGTACGGTGCGGAAATCAGTCAGAAATTTAGTCAGTTCGGCGGCCTGATCTTCCTTTTCACGCATCCATTGCTCAAGGGGCTTCAGCGCATCGGGCAGGCTGATGTGCTGATTCCATTCGATTAGCAGCCCATTGAACGGCATAAACGCGATGCCCAGCACCACTACCAGCGGCCAGCTTAACGGATTAACCTGATTGGCTGGACGAAAGCTTAACGCCCCCAACTCGCGCCGGTCGATTAGTTTCCAGTAGAGCAACGCCGGTAGCAGAAATGTGCACACGTGACTGACCGACTGCACGGCCATCAGCCACCACCAGCCATTGGGTACGGTGTTGGGCGCCTGCAAGACGTCCATCATAGTCACCTCGCCACCACTCGTTGCCGAGGCTACACCCAGAATCGCTACCGCCAGCGCGCCGCCCACAGCACCGCCCAACAAAATGAAACCGATGAGTAAAAGCAACGACCGCAGGGGTTGCGGCTCGGGAGTTAGTCGATACGAAGCGTTCAGGTCAGTCATAATATCCGGTAAATTTACAGTCTGTTTCTGACACGGCGAACCACACAGGGCGTTCGATCTACGAATCGTCCAAAAACTAATTTCGTGGAATTAATGTACAATGAATGATGCGGTCCGCCGCTGCGGTATGATGCACAATGACCAGTTAGCCACAACGATACTGTCTCGCGTTACGCCATTATGCATCGTACCGCAGCGGCGGACCGCATTGCTCATTGTACATTCAGCGATTATGGTAAAGATTGGCCCAATTGAACTAAGCGATTTTCCGTTGTTGCTGGCGCCCATGGAGGATGTCAGCGACCCGCCATTCCGCGCGGTTTGTAAAGAAAACGGCGCCGATTTGATGTATACCGAGTTCATCTCATCGGAGGGATTGATTCGGGATGCGGCGAAAAGCGTGCAGAAACTCGACATATTCGAATACGAGCGGCCCATTGGCATTCAACTGTTTGGCTCCGACGTGCAGACGATGGGCGAATGCGCCAAAATTGCCACCCGCGCCAATCCCGACCTCATCGACATTAATTACGGCTGCCCTGTGAAACAGGTAGCGTGCCGGGGTGCCGGTGCCGCGCTGTTGCAGGACATTCCGAAGATGGTGCAGATGACCAAGGCCGTCGTCGACGCCACGCACCTGCCCGTCACGGTAAAAACCCGCCTCGGCTGGGACGATGGTACCAAGAATATTCTGGAAGTCGCCGAACGGTTGCAGGACATCGGTATTCAAGCCCTGACCATTCACGGACGTACCCGCGCCCAACTCTACAAAGGCGACGCCGACTGGACGTTGATTGGCCGGGTGAAAGAAAATCCGCGCATCACGATCCCGATCTTCGGCAACGGCGATATTGATTCGCCCGAAAAAGCGGTGGAGTACAAAAACCGGTATGGCGTCGATGGCGTGATGATTGGCCGCGCAAGCATCGGCTACCCGTGGATTTTCAACGAAATCAAGCATTACATCGCCACCGGCCAACACCGCCCTGCGCCAACGGTACAGGATCGGATCGAAGCCTGCCGCAAACACCTCGATTTCTCGGTGCGCTGGAAAGGCCCGCGCGTGGGGATCGTGGAGATGCGCCGCCATTACGCCAACTATTTCAAAGGCCTGCCCGATTTCAAGCCCTTCCGCACCCGCCTGGTGCTGGTCGACACGCACGACGAGGTATTGAGCATTCTGCATGAAGTGAGCGAGGCCTACGAGGAAATGTACAATGTATAATGAACGATGCACGATGGTTCGGTGGCATACCACTAACGCCCAGTTATAGACGCCTAAGCGATAAGTCGATAGGCCCGCCATTGTGCATCGTTCATTATACATTGTGCATTCACTAACCCTTTCCATGTCCACCACCACGATTCACGAGCCGACCATCAAAACAGAGAAGCGTCCGCTGCTGGCGTGGGTGCTGCTGACGACCATTGCGCTGATCTGGGGGAGTTCGTTTATTATGATGAAGAAGGCGCTGGCGGTCTTCAGTTCGGAGCAGATTGCGTCGGGCCGCATCTTCTTCGCCTTTCTGTTTTTTCTGCCGCTGATACTGACTCAAAGTCGTCGTCCCGACGTCCGTGATGCCTTGCGCCAACGCTGGGTCGCGCTGTTAGTGTCGGGCGTGGTGGGTTACCTGCTTCCTGCTTTTCTCTTTGCCGAAGCGGGGGCGCACATCAGCAGTGCCCTGTCCGGTACGCTCAATTCCCTCAGCCCCTTGTTTGTGTTGCTGCTGGGTACGTTGGTGTTTGGACAGACGTTTCGGGCCAATCAGGTCTGGGGCATTTTGTTGGGCTTTATCGGCTCCATGATTCTCGTCTTTTTTGGCGGAAGTGGCTCATTTTCGATCAACGGGTACGCCCTGCTGGTCATGCTGGCGACGGTCATGTATGGGATCAACACCAACCTGATTGCCAAGTATCTGGCTCACCTGCCCGCGTTGGTCGCCATTCCGTGGACCTTTGCCTTTATTGGCCCGGTGGCGGGAATCAGCCTGCTCTCGACCGATTTCCTGAGCCGCGCTCAGCAGACCGATACCCTAATTCCGCTGGGTGCCATCCTGTTTCTGGGTGGTATGGCGTCGGGCGTATCGTCTGTGCTGTTCAACCGGGTTATTCAATTGGCATCGGGCGTGTTTGCCGCCTCGGTAACGTACCTGATCCCCGTCGTAGCGATCGTGTGGGGTCTCTTCGACGGCGAGACCATCTATATCCAGCAATATGCTGGCCTCACCATCAGCCTGTTGGGCATTTATCTGGTGAACAAGAAATAAGTTGTCTGTTCAATTCCAAGGTCAAAGGTTGCCCTACATTGCTAAAGGCATTGTTACTTGCAACGCCAACTTTGGCCCTTGAACCTCGTACAACGCATGTATACTGCTTCCGTCAACAACGCCGAACCGGTTCGTATCGACCTAAGCCCGTCGGGCATTACGCTCAACGACCAGCCTTTTAACTGGGACCTGTCGAAGCTGAACGAACGTACCTACCACATTATCCGCGACAATCAGTCGTATTCGGTGGAGGTTGTGGCGATCGATGCAACGACGAAAACCGTTCGGCTGAAAATCAACGGCAACATCCATGAGGTGCAGGTGAAAGACCGCTTCGACCTGCTGCTCGAAAAAATGGGCATGAGTAACGCCGCCGCCAACAAAGTCAACGACATCAAAGCCCCGATGCCCGGCCTCATCGTGGGTATATCGGTGCAGCCCGGCGACACGGTCAGCAAGGGCGACACCGTGCTGATTCTGGAAGCGATGAAAATGGAAAACGTGATCAAAGCCCCCGGCGACGGCACCGTACAGGCTATCAAGGTCGAAAAAGGAGCTCGCGTTGAGAAAGGGCAGGTGCTGGTGCAGTTTTAGTATGTGCCGATAAGCCGCTAAATCGGGACGTTAAGTCCACGACTTAGGCGCTTAATCATAGGTAAAGTCAGGTCACGTTTGTGATTCAGCACTTTCCAACTGGACGCGCAGGAAGTTGCTCAATTGACGGTCGTGGATTTACAGGGCCGGGTGGTGTACACGAATAAGGTGATGGGCGCAAGTCAAACGCATAATAAGCCAATCTCGATGCGGGGACAAGACTCAGGTACGTTCGTGGTCCGCAGCGTCAGCAACAAGCGCATCCTGACAGGAAAAATCGTTTTGATTCGTTAATATCATTGACTGCCTGCTTTAGTGGGATACTGATCAATCTACCAAAGCAGGCAGTCATCAAGGCAAAACTTTATGAAAACCATGAGTTGGGTAATGGGTCTGCTTGTGTTGCTAGCAGCCTGCAAACACAACTCGCCTCAACCGGAGGTAGGACCAACAGAAATCGATATGTTGGTTGTGGACGAAAGCCGTAAACCTTTGCAGGGAATACATGTCAGCGTTTTGGGTACGGTTGGCAGTTACTTCACTGGTAGTCGCAAAGACACTTCGTTTGCTCAATTGGTCACTGACTTACAAGGCAAAGCAGCCTACAAGGCCAATATAGATAACAAATGGTACGTATGGGTAGTCGCAGTTGGCTACTCGGGTACGTACACGTATAATGACGTTATGTACGAAGGCGACATTGACAAAAGCACAGCCGAAATCAAAGTGGGCCAAGTTAGTTCAGTAACCGCCATTTTATTTAATCGCTAATGCGCCTGCTTTCAGCAACGCCGCCGCCAGCAAGGTTAACGACATCAAGGCTCCGATGCCCGGCCTCATCGTGGGTATATCGGTGCAGCCCGGCGACACGGTCAGCAAGGGCGACACCGTGCTGATTCTGGAAGCGATGAAAATGGAAAACGTGATCAAAGCCCCCGGCGACGGCACCGTACAGGCCATTAAGGTCGAGAAAGGTCAGGTGCTGCTGCAGTTTTAAAAATCACTTAAATAGCGCTTATCAGACATGGTGGGTCATTCAGGCCTTTTTCGGGAAAGTACAGGTACGTTTGCGCGCTACCGGATTATCCGTTTGGCCCTTTCTTCTATCTTTGCCCCCGCAAAAAATTCTTCACGGATAACCCCGTAATATGGCTGATCCACTAAAATATAAACGCATTCTGCTCAAGCTGAGTGGCGAGGCGCTCGCTGGCCCTAATGGCTACAACATCGACCCTGTTATTCTGGAGCGTTATGCCAAAGAAATTAAGCAGGTTGTTGATATGGGCGTGCAGGTCGCCGTGGTCATTGGAGGTGGTAACATCTTCCGGGGCGTATCGGGCGAGCGCTCGGGTATCGACCGGGTGCAGGGCGACTACATGGGTATGCTCGCGACGGTCATCAACGCCATGGCCCTGCAAAGTGCCTTCGAAAAGCAGGGCATGTACACCCGCGTGATGTCGGCCATCAAGATGGAGCAAATCTGCGAACCTTACGTGCGTCGGCGGGCGATTCGGCACCTTGAAAAAGGGCGTATCGTCATTTTCGGAGCCGGTACGGGTAACCCCTACTTCACCACCGACAGCACCGCCGCCCTGCGCGCCAACGAGATCGAAGCCGACGTGGTGCTGAAAGGGACCAAAGTCGATGGCGTCTACACGGCCGACCCGGTAAAAGACAAGACCGCCACCCGCTACACGCACATTACCTTCCAGGATGTTTACGAAAAGAAGCTGAGCGTGATGGACCTCACCGCCTTTACGCTCTGTCAGGAAAACAACCTGCCCATCATTGTCTTCAACATGAACGAAACCGGTAGTCTGCTCCGGCTCGCGCAGGGCGAAGACGTAGGTACGTTAATCACCGTCGATTTACCAGAATAAGAGTCACAAGTGCGGAGTCTGGAAAGTCGTCTTTTCACTATCTAGTAGCGACTTTCCAGACTCCGCACTATCCTTCGAATGACTTTCTAGACTTAGAGAAGACTTTCCAGACTTAAAGAAAAATGGAAGAGATTGAGTTATATCTTGACGATGCGAAGGAGACGATGGAAAAGGCGCTCAAGCATTTGTCGATCGAACTGAACAAAATCCGGGCGGGAAAAGCATCGCCCGATATGCTTGGCGGCATTCAGGTCGAATACTACGGGGTGCTGTCGCCCATCAGCAACGTGGCTTCGGTCACGACACCCGACGCCCGCACGATCGCCATCAAGCCGTTCGAACGAAAGCTGATCGGTGAAATCGAGAAGGCCATTCGCAACAGCAACATTGGCCTCGCTCCCATGAACGATGGCGAACTGATTCGGCTGAGCGTGCCGCCCCTGACGGAAGAGCGCCGCCGCGATCTGGTGAAGCGCGTGAAGCAGGAGATCGAGGTGGCCAAGGTCAACGTGCGTAACATCCGGAAAGACACCAACGACGCCATTCGGAAACTGACGAAGGAAGGCGTGTCGGAAGACGCCGTGAAGCAGGGCGAAGAGCGCGTGCAGAAGCTCACCGATGCTTTCATCGCCCGCGTCGACGAAACCTTCGTAGCCAAAGAGAAAGACATCCTCGCCGTGTAGTAGTGAACGCAAAGGCCGCCAAGGGTACGCGAAGAGCGCGAAGAATATAGTACTGGTTGCTAACTGTAACTATGTTCTTTGCGCTCTTCGCGTACCCTTGGCGGCCTTTGCGTTTAGAATTACCAACAAAAAACCTGCAAACGAGAGGCTTGCAGGTTTTTAAAGACAGCTAAAGGGTAGGCTCACCGGATCGTCCGTGTAGACCTTACCGGCCGTAAAGATAGATATCGGCGCAATAGCTACTTATTTTTTTACAAATTCCCGGTTGTAAGCAGCCGCATACAACTCTTCTTCGGGCAGGCTCTTGAAGTACTCATACGTGATCTTCAGACCTTCTTCCCGCGATACTTTCGGCTCCCAGCCCAGCAGTTCTTTCGCCCGCGTAATGTCAGGGCGGCGTTGTTTGGGATCGTCGGTCGGCAGGGGCTTGCATACCAGCTTCTGCGACGTACCTGTCAGCTTGATAATCTCTTCGCCAAACTCTTTGATCGTGATCTCGGCGGGGTTACCCACGTTGACCGGATAAGCATAGTCGCTCAGGAGCAGCCGATAAATCCCCTCAACGAGGTCATCGACGTAGCAGAACGAGCGCGTTTGCGAGCCGTCACCAAACACCGTCAGATCCTCACCGCGCAACGCTTGTCCGATGAAGGCGGGCAGTACCCGGCCGTCGTTGAGGCGCATCCGGGGGCCGTAAGTGTTGAAGATCCGAACGATACGGGTTTCCAGGCCGTGGTACGTATGGTAGGCCATTGTCATGGCTTCTTGGAAACGCTTAGCTTCGTCGTATACGCCACGTGGCCCAACCGGGTTTACGTTACCCCAGTAATCTTCATTTTGGGGGTGTACGTTCGGGTCACCGTAGACTTCCGACGTCGACGCAATCAGCACGCGGGCTTTCTTCACCCGAGCCAGACCCAGGCAGTTGTGAATACCCAGTGACCCCACTTTCAGTGTCTGAATCGGAATTTTCAGGTAATCAATCGGGCTGGCGGGTGAGGCAAAGTGCAGGATGTAGTCAAGTTCGCCAGGTACGTGGATGAACTTCGACACGTCGTGGTGATAAAACTCGAAGTTGGGCAGCTTGAACAGGTGTTCGATGTTCCGCATGTCGCCCGTGATGAGGTTATCCATCGCGATCACGTGGTAGCCCTCTTTGATAAAGCGATCACACAGGTGCGACCCCAGGAACCCCGCCCCACCAGTAATTAAAACTCGTTTCATGGTTCTGTTTTTTGTACGAAAAGGCGCAAAGGATAGCGCTAACGTCGCGAAGATAAGTAGTTAATCTCTCCTCGCGATCGTTGCGAAACCTTCGCGCCTTTGCGTTACCAATTAATGCGTTACGGCTTCGCGGCCAATCGAATAGTACGTATAGCCCAGTTCGCGCATCTGATCGAGTTCGTACACATTACGCCCGTCGAAGATGACTTTGTTTTTGAGCAACAGGTTCATCTTCTCAAATTCCGGCGTGCGGAACATCGGCCACTCGGTCATGATCACCAGCGCATCGGCGTCATCGAGGGCAGCGTAGGATGTGTGCGCAAACGTGACCTGATTCCCCAGGATATTGCGCACGTTTTCCATCGCTTCGGGGTCATACGCCGTGATTTTGGCACCTTCAGCCAGCAGATCGCGGATGTTATCGAGCGCAGGTGCTTCCCGAATATCGTCGGTGTAGGGTTTGAAGGCCAGGCCCCAGATCGCAATGGTTTTGCCTTTCAGGTCGCCACCAAAATGCTGCTTGATCACGGGCAACAGCCGCTTCTTCTGCCCGGCGTTTACGTCCATGACCGATTTCAGCACCCGGAAATCATAGTCATATTCCTGCGCCGTTTTGGCCAGCGCCTGCACGTCTTTAGGGAAGCAGCTACCACCATATCCGATCCCGGCAAACAGAAAACGCTTGCCGATGCGGCTATCAGTACCGATGCCCTTGCGGATATCGTCGACGTTGGCGCCTACTTTCTCACACAGGTTGGCGATTTCGTTCATGAACGTAATCTTGGTTGCCAGAAACGCGTTGGCGGCGTATTTGGTCATCTCGGCAGAGCGCTCATCCATGAAAATCACGGGGTTACCCTGACGCACCAGCGGCGCGTACAACCGGTTCATAACAGCCTTCGCTTTGTCTGACTTCGTGCCGATGACCACGCGGTCGGGCTTCATGAAATCTTCCACGGCCACACCCTCCCGCAGGAATTCGGGGTTTGATACTACGTCGAAATCGACCTTCGCGTTTTTGGCAATCCCGGCGTGTACTTTCTCAGCCGTACCAACGGGCACCGTGCTCTTATCGACGATAACCGCATACTGCTCCAGAATCGGACCGAGGTCGTTGGCAACCCCTAGAATGTATTTCAGATCGGCCGAGCCATCTTCACCCGGAGGCGTGGGCAGGGCCAGGAAAATCACCTCGGCACCTTTGATCCCTTCTACCAGATTCGTCGTGAACTTGAGACGCCCCTCTTCCACGTTGCGGTAGAACAGTACGTCAAGACCCGGTTCATAAATGGGGATAATGCGATTGTTGAGTTTTTCAACCTTACGTTCGTCGATGTCGACGCAGGTTACCTGGTTACCGGTTTCGGCGAAGCAGGTGCCTGTAACCAGCCCCACATACCCCGTACCTACTACAGCTATTTTCATATAGACGAATTATATCGTATTGACTTGCAATGTCTGTTCTGGCCACACCTGATTTTGTACTTTTTTGGTATGACCATCTAGCGGCTACAAAAATAGATGTTTTTGGGAATCGCCCTATTCTGCCTGAAAAGCCACTGATTTAATGGCCTATAGCATTTTTTTATGGAACCGATTGCAATCGGTTTAAATCTGGTAAGGCATACTAAATATGGAATTTTTTAAGGAATAAACTATATAATTCTGAACAATACATTTTTAACCATCTGGCCTGTTTTTTGCCAAAGGCCCTTCAAAAACAACGGCTTTTGAATTCCGTTAATACTATATACCTTATCCGATTCTTCATCAATAACTAGGTTTTTGAAAACCAGCCCTATGACCACTGAAATTGTCCAAAACCCATTGGCCACTCACTCACCAGACACGGTACAGTTGATTCGTGAATCCGTTCGTGATTTCGCCCAGCGCGCCATTGCCCCACACGTAAGCGAATGGGACGAAACCCAGCATTTTCCCGTCGATGTCTTCCATCAATTAGGCGAACTCGGCCTGATGGGTATGCTCGTGCCAGAACAATATGGCGGGGCGGGGCTCGGCTACCACGAGTACGTGGCCGCCATTGTGGAGCTCTCCAAAGTAGATGGGGCCGTTGGCCTCTCAATGGCTGCCCACAATTCACTCTGCACCAATCACATCCTGATGTTTGGCAACGAGGCGCAGAAGGAAACGTACCTGCCCCGGCTGGCTACAGGCCAACACCTGGGAGCCTGGGGCCTTACCGAACCCAACACGGGTTCCGACGCCGGCAACATGCGCACCCGCGCCGTCCGGCTCGACAACGGCGACTGGCTGCTGAACGGAGCCAAAAACTTCATTACGCACGGCCGGTCGGGCGATGTGGCCGTTGTGATTGCCCGCACGGGTGAGCCCAACACGCCCCGCAATGCCACGGCTTTCGTGGTCGAACGCGGCACGCCGGGTTTTAGAGGTGGAAAAAAGGAAAATAAGCTCGGTATGCGAGCTTCCGAAACCGCCGAAATGATCTTCGAAGATTGCCGTATTGCCGACAGCCAACGGCTGGGCGAGGTGGGTGACGGCTTTGTGCAGTCGCTGAAAATTCTGGACGGTGGCCGTATTTCCATTGCCGCCCTCAGCCTCGGCATTGCGCAGGGTGCCTACGAAGCGGCGTTAGCCTATGCCCGCGAACGCCAACAATTCGGCCAGCCGATTTTCAATTTCCAAGGTATCTCGTTCAAGCTGGCTGATATGGCTACCGATATCGAAGCCAGCCGCTTATTGATCGAGCAGGCGTCTGAATTGAAAAACAACCATCAGTCGGTGACGAAAGTATCGGCGATGGCCAAATTATTTGCGTCGGAAGCGGCGGTGCGTGTGGCCAACGAAGCCGTGCAAATTCTGGGCGGTTACGGGTATATCAAAGATTTTCCCGTCGAAAAATTCTACCGCGATGCCAAACTGTGCACCATCGGCGAAGGCACCAGTGAAATTCAGAAACTCGTGATTTCGAGGCAATTGTAAAGCAGGCGAAGGGTTTGATGTTTGTCGTTTACCGTTTGACGTTGCTCGGTTTCTCACTAGTGTGGACTCCGCGGGCAACGTCAAACGGTAAACGACAAACATCAAACCCTTTTTCTTTATATCACAACTATATTATATAATTGTAAAATATATCACATTTGAAATATATAGCTTTACCCAGCCCGGTATGTTTGTACCTACGAAACTACAGACGCAGCGCCTATTTGCCCTGCACGATTTCGTCCGTGAGCAGTTTACCAAAATGGATTGGTATAAACTGGCTTACCTCACCGACAGCCTCGATCTGATCGAAGATCATCCGCGCTTGCTGCGAAGCCTCGATTTTGACGATGACGACTACGATGGCAACAGCCTGCAAGTGCTGCTCAAACTCATCAGCCTGAATCCGCAGCACCTCGATACTCTTGACGAGTACATAGCCGATCGCAAAACGAGGGCCGCCCAACCCACCATCCGACAGGCTGAACTGGTAGCCCGCGAGGTGGTTACCGATTTCGTGTCGACGCACCGCCGTTCCATTCCTGAGCGAGTGATCCGGTTTGTACCCGATGTGTTTCAGATTCCCGATAAAGCCGTCGAGACCAACGTGCTGTCGGTGATGATGCCGTTTGAGGGGCGCTTTGCCGGTACGTATCAGGCTATCCGCAATGTGTGTGAACGGCTCGGCATCGTGTGCAAACGTGCCGACGACATCTGGGAAAACAGCATTCTGATTCAGGACGTGTTCGACCTGATTTTTACGTCACACGCCGTTATTACCGACTTCACCGATCGGAACCCCAACGTCTTCTACGAAACCGGCGTGGCGCATACATTGGGCAAAATCGTCATCCCGATTACGCAGTCAGTGGCCGACATCCCCTTCGACCTGCGCCATCACCGTGCGCTAACGTACCTGCCCAATCAGGAAGGCCTGCTCAAACTGGAAACCGACCTGGAAAAGAAGCTGAAGACCGTTTTCACGTAGGTAATCAGAACGACCAACCAGCTGACAGACCTGGCATCACACGGGGAAACGTTTCATAAAATCGACTGTTGGTCATACCTACAGCCCCGTACAACCGGAAGACAAACCCACCGGTTGCCTGATACCGATACCCCAGGTGCAGGGCCGGTAAATAAAGGCGTTCGCTGGGGCCAGCTTCTTTCGTTACGCACCCACATAGGGGTATGCCATTGTTGGTACTAACTGGTACCGCCTCGGCCTCCTTGCTAAACCGAAAAAAGTACGTACCCGCATATCCGATTTCGCCATAGCTACTTTTGGCACCCAGATTGACCGTTAGCCCATGCGGCAGTGTAAACAGCCCATCCACAACGTACCCAAGCCCCAGGCTGGCGCTGTAGAAGCCTGTCTGCCTGCCGATGTAGTTAACCACCTTACCGACATTGCGATGCACATTGGCACCAACCATCGTATTTCCCAGAAAGTCAGCGGTGATGGCAGTCTTTTTGCCCTGCCCTAATGTGAGCAAAGGGGCTAAACTCAACAGCAGTAGTACGTAAAGTCGATTCATAAGACTATTTATATATCACCGGACAAAAGAAAGAATAAATCTAATCGGTACAATAGCTGATCTGAGATCGCTATTTTCCGCCCGCTCATGCGCACCGATTAACCGCTTACACAGACGGGCCTACCTTTCAACCTAGCTCATTTTTCCTTGCTGCTACACTGTCTATGTTTACGCCGTCAACCTAAACAAACAGCTTTCCATGAGCTACTTCTTTATTACCCTCGTTGTACTGGCGCTCGTCGTTGTGTTTTCGACGGTCAAAGTGGTACCGCAGCAAAATGCGTATGTGGTCGAGCGGCTGGGCAAATTCTTCGCCGTTTTGCAGCCGGGCGTCAATTTTATCATCCCGTTCGTGGATCGGGTCGCCTACAAACACAGCCTGAAAGAGACGGCGCTGGATATTCCTGAGCAGATCTGTATCACCCGCGACAACGTGCAGGTACGTGTCGATGGCGTCATTTTCATCCAAATCATCGACCCGCAGAAAGCGTCGTACGGTATCAGCGACTACCGGTTTGCCGTGAGTCAGCTATCGCAGACGACCATGCGGAGTGAGATGGGTAAAATCGAGCTCGACAAGACGTTCGAGGAGCGCACGACCATCAATCAGGCCGTGGTGGCCGCTATCGACGAAGCCGCCATTGGCTGGGGGGTAAAGGTGCTGCGTTATGAGATCAAGAATATCACGCCGCCCCAGACGGTACTCAACGCCATGGAAAAGCAGATGCAGGCCGAGCGCGAGAAGCGGGCCGTCATTCTGGAGTCGGAAGGGCAAAAGCAATCGGCAATTAATGTGGCCGAGGGACAGAAGCAGAAAGTGGTGCTGGAGTCGGAAGGGGTACGGCTGCGGCAGATCAACGAAGCTGCCGGGCAAGCCGAAGCTATTAAATCGGTAGCCGATGCCACCGCCGAAAGTATTCAGAAGATTGCCCTCGCCATTCAGGCAGAAGGTGGTGCCAGCGCCGTGCAGCTACGCGTGGCCGAGCAGGCTGTGGCGCAATTTGGCAACCTGGCCAAGGCAACCAACACGCTGATTTTGCCCGCCAATTTCGGCGACCTGTCGAGTATTGTCGCGTCGGCCATGACCATTGTACGTAAAGTCGAGTAATTTCGTAGAATACCAGACGTTAGTTAATGGGCACCGCGTGGTTACGGCCTCTTGTCCAACCGTCAACGTCCAATAAACCAATTTCATGAAGAAACACTTGTTTACGCTGACCTCCGTTCTGGCGGGGTCGGTGCTGCTGTCGGTAGGCGCATTCGCGCAAACGGCGAGCGAAATCGTTAGCAAACACATTGCCGCGCTGGGCGGTCAGGAGGCGCTTAAGGCATTCAAATCAGCGAAATATACGCAATCAACCATTGCACCCGGCCAGAGCATCGACGCCACGGCCACGGTTATTTTCGACAAAGCCGCCCGCATCAACATGAACATGATGGGCAACAACATCACGGTCGTGACCAAAGGTGAAACGGGCTGGGTGAAACAGGGGTCCGAGGCGCCCCGAGACATTCCGGCCGCGCAACTGAAGATGGTCACCGACAACATGATGCTGCCGGGCCTTGAACTGGCAACGGCATCGGCCAAAGGCGATAAGATTGACCTAGTGGGCAAAGAGACTGTTGACGGACAGTCGGTGTATGCGCTGACGACTACAATTCAGGGCAACCCGGCAACGGTCTATGTCGATCCGACAACGTACCTGATTACAGGCCGGAAGGGTAAAGTAAGCGCGATGGGCCAAACCATCGATACCAACATCGCCTATGACGACTACCGGAAAGCCGGTGCGCTGACCCTCCCCTACCGGGCCAAAACGGAAGCGATGGGGCAGGCCGCCACGGTGAAGCTGACGGCCTTCGAAGCCAACCCTGCCGTCGACGAATCGATCTTTGAGAAGCCGAAACAATAAGTTTTTTTAACACACGGTGAAAATGCCGCCACACGGCCTGTAAGGGCCGTTTTGGCGGCATTTTTTGTGCGGCTCTCTAGCGTATACTAACCAGTTGGTTGAGTATCAACGCACTAATCAGGCCTGATAGGGCGTTGTCTTTTTATCACCAAGTTTGAAATGCTTTGATTAAACGAGTTGGCTTCTCTTTGTTGATGGCCATGATTCGCCCCGCAGCGATTGCGGCAACGAAAATCACCCACGCACCTCTTGCGCCAAAAAAGATTCAGAACGAACAGCCCGAACGGCTTTCTGCCTTGCAACCGGTCCTGTTGAGCACAGCCCCCAACGACGTTGAGTTTCCGCTTTTAGATGTGAATTTTTGCGGCGAAACCATGCCGCTCGACAACGCCGATGTGCTATCGCGCTGGAAACACGTCTTTACGTTGTTTCGGCCCCACACGGCTAGCCTTGGCGACCTGCGCGAACGCGCCGACGCCTTTTTCCCGCTGATCGACTCCACGTTGAAAGCGTATGATATCCCACCCGATTTCCGGTATATCCCGCTGGCCGAAAGTGGCCTGAAGGCGAAGGCTGTGTCGTCGAAAGGCGCGGGTGGCTACTGGCAGCTGATGCCCGGCACGGCACGCGAGCTTGGCCTGCGGGTAGGTGGCCGCACCGACGAACGCTTTAACGCAAAAAAAGCGACCATCGCCGCCTGTAAGTACCTCCGCAAACTGTATGACCTGTTCGGCTCGTGGTCGCTGGTCGCTGCCGCTTATAATGTCGGGCCTGGGTACGTTAAACGGCAGTTGCAGAAACAGGCTCACTGCGATTATTATCAGCTGAAGCTCCCCCGCGAAACACGTTATTACCTCTTCCGGGTGCTGCTTTACAAAGAACTGCTTTCCCGCCCCGACGACTACTCGTCGTTCTTCACGCCCCTACCCATGACTACGTTCCGCTTCGGGAAGGACTGGAGCGGCCTGCGGGCAGCATAAGTATGCGTTCAATGTGTAACGGCCAAGGTTCAACGTGGCTGACGCGTAATACTATAGCGTCAACTACATTGAACCTTGGCCGTTACACATTGAACTCTTTTATTTATTTCACCCTCACCGGCAAATCTTCCAGTTGGGCGTAGCTGAGTTTCCAGCTTTCGTCGGCGGCTTTTTTCCAGAGTAACATCACGTTGCCTTCGCCAACGCCGCGGGGTTCACCGGCCACTTCAGGCAATACATCGACTGTGAACGTACCTGCTTCGTAGGCGATTTGGGAGTCGGCTACACTGCTACGCGGGCTCAGGCGCAAATCACTGATGGTGTTGATAGTGGCACGTACCCACTTTTCACCGACTTCCGATTTACCCGAAAACCGGGTTTCGCCTTGGGCAAACTGTACGTTGTCGTCGAGCATGCCGATGACCTTATCCGTTTCTTTACTGTTCCAGGCCTGCACAAACTGTTGATTGAGTGCCTGCACGTTGGCAGGTTCGCCCGATTTGGCACAAGAAGCCAGCGTGGCCACCAGGGCCAGCATAGGGATGATCGTTTTCATAACTGTGTGTTGAATTGGTGATGGAAATAGCCCGCAAGGCTAAATGGCCTTGCGGGAGAACAGATCAGCCGGTCGATTACCAGCTCTTACGGCGATACTCCGACTCAGGATAGGCCGTATTGGGCTCGCCAAATGACGTGTTGAGCAAGTACCCGTTACGGGTCAGGCTAGCCGTCATTTCGGCGGGGGTCATTTCAGTTTCAGCCAGTGCTTGCTGCGACACTACCGGTGCAGCAACCGCCGCCGGTACAGTGGCCTTGCGAGCGACCGAACGCGAACTGGCGCCAGTGCTTACCTGGCGAGCCGGCGCTGTGCGGGCCGCATATTCGCGTTGCTCGGCAGCGCGGGCAGCAGCCGCAGCCCGTTTTTGTTTGTTGCTGATAATTTTACCGACACCATACCCGGCAGCAGCACCAACGGCAAGGCCAACACCGGCCCCTACCTTGCGGTCTCGTTTATGAATGATGGCCCCGGCTACACCGCCTACACCAGCACCGATGGCTGTGCCTTTGGCTTCGGGGTTCCACTTACGCTTAAATATGCTCTGATTTTCCTGGGCGTTGGCAAATGAACTAGTCATAAAGGCCGCCAACAGGGCAAGAGCGACAAAACGTTGATTCGTTTTCATGGCTATGTTGTTTATCCGCGGTCAAACGCGATTGTTTGTCGGTTTGACAGGCTGTTAAGCCGAGGGTTTAACCATCGACTTAATATTGCCTATAATCAACTTAGCATAACGGCAAGTTGTTTGGTGCAAGCTTCCCCACAAGCCACAAAACATACTCACTGCCGCGGGGCTCTTTTACCACGCCCCCTCTCAACCCATATCGATCGGCTTAACGAAACAACCGCAGCCAATGATCCTCTCAGGTACGTTGGCTGCGGTGAGTAATATGCCTCTTTATGGCAGGAATCGTGCGGCTTACTTAATCGTGAACGATGCGTCGCTTATGCCTTGATTGATCGCGATGCGATCGTAGGTTACCTAAGGGCCGCTGGCGAGCTTCACCGAAAATGGAAATTTCACACCGCCAACGTCCCGATAATCAGCTAATTGCATAATATCCTGACCCGTAGCGACGGGCGTTACCACCTGCACTTTCAAACCGGTTGCCACGTCGAAGAAGGTGCTCCAGCTCGATCCGTCGGCCAGTGCGTGAGTCAGTTTGTGTACTTCTTTTCCGTTGACAGTTTCTTTACCCGCGTAAGCCGATTTAACGCCCGCCTCGGTATAGAGTAGTTCCGGAAAAAGGCTTTCGTTGATCAATCGTACAGGTACGAACGAGTTAGTCACAACCACAATCTTCTGGGGAGGTCCCTCTGCAATTCGTTTGCCATCTGAGACCTGTTGAAATAAAATTTCTCCTTTAGGATTGGTTACCACCGTTGTCGCCTGTCTGGGCGCTTTCTTTTTGATCGCTACCTGCATGGCAGCATTCCCTAAAGCCATGGTTGCCTGTGAGGCAATGTCACGGACGTTCAGTAATGCCTGTTGCCCACCGATTGCTTTTATGTAATTAGTAAGGATGTCGGTAGCCGTGGGTGTGGTCTGCGCAGTAACATTTAAGCAAGCGAATAAGAGCAGCGATACGGAAAGGAAGGCTGTTTTCATGAAATTGATAGTGTTTAGGTGAAGGAGGCGAATCTAAAAAGTTGACTTGAAAGATACAAATCACCAAAAACGCCTACTTATTCTATCTACCCACTCTGATTACCAACACCTTTACCTATTCATTACGCTAGTTTTGTCCGGAACTGTTCACGCCAGCATCGTTAATAACTCGTTCAGTTTCAGCAGCGCCTCGATGGGCGTAAGTTTACCTGTATACGCACTCACTTACCAATACCTACTCGTAAATGTCCCGTCGATGGCCAATGGCAATTACGTTAACGATGAGCACTGAATCCTGAATGTCGTACAGAATCCGGTAGTCACCTTTTCGAATGCGATAACCCAATCGGCCTTTCAGTTTTTTACAGCCATCTGGCCGTGGATCACTCGCCAGCAATTCAATGGCCGCCAGCAATAGATCCGCCGTTACAGTAGGCAGTTTGTCTAGCTGTTTCTGGGCGGTACGAGTCAAAACAATGGTGTACTCAGCCATTGGGATGCTTTCGCTGTCGTTTATAATCAGCCAGCGTGATGGTTGGCTCGTTTCTGGCTTTTACTTCATCGTAAAGCCGAATATCATCGAGTTCTTCCAGTTCGTCGAGCATAGCCTGCCATTGCTGGATGGGTACCACAACAGAGACTCGATGGCCCTGCTCGTCGGTAATGTATTGGGGGTGGAACGATTGGTTCATCAGGCTAGCCATTATTGGTCGATATTACGCCAACATAGTTAATAACTCGTTCAGTTTCAGTAGCGCCTCGATGGGCGTAAGGCGGTTAACGTCGATGCTGCGAAGTTTGTCTTTGATGGCTTCCGATTTGGGGTCACCCGCTTCGATGATGCGCAAGGCCAACTCACGTTCGGTAGGCTGGCTCGCTTCCCGGATCGCCTCTTTGTTGCCTTCCCGCTGATGCGACGCCTCCAGTTGTTTCAGAATCACAGCGGCCCGTTTCACCACGCTACCGGGCATACCGGCCATCTGCGCCACGTGAATCCCGAAGGAGTGTTCGGAGCCGCCCTCGCGCAGCTTTCGCAGGAAAATAACCTTGTTCCCTACTTCTTTCACCGCCACATTGAAGTTGCGGATACGGGGCAGATCAGCGGCGAGTTCGTTTAGTTCATGGTAGTGAGTGGCGAACAGCGTTTTGGGGCGGCAGTCGGTATTGTGCAGGTATTCGGTAATGGCCCAGGCGATGGAAACGCCATCGTAGGTGCTGGTACCGCGCCCGATTTCGTCCATCAGTACCAGGCTGCGCTCGCTCAGGTTGTTGAGGATACTGGCCGTCTCGGTCATCTCGACCATGAATGTGCTTTCGCCGCGCGACAGGTTATCCGAGGCTCCCACCCGCGTGAAAATTTTATCGACCAACCCTAGTTCAGCCGAGGAAGCAGGCACGAAACTGCCCGCCTGCGCCATCAGCACAATCAGCGCCACCTGCCGCAACAGGGCCGATTTCCCCGCCATGTTGGGCCCGGTAATGACGATGATTTGTTGCGTTTCGTCGTCGAGGTACACATCGTTGGGTACGTAGGGTTCGCCGGGGGGCAGCTGCTGCTCGATCACGGCATGGCGCCCGTCTTTGATCGACAGTGCTTTCCCGTCGTTGAGCATCGGCCGAACGTACCTGTTCTTCACAGCCACTTTGGCGAACGACGAAAGCACGTCGAGCACCGAAATTACGCGGGCATTCTGCTGAATGGCGGCCACATATTCGCCCGTAGCAGTTACCAGTTCACTAAACATCCGCGACTCAATGCTGAAAATCTGCTCTTCGGCGGTCAGAATCTTGTCTTCATATTCCTTCAGTTCAGGCGTGATGTAGCGCTCGGCGTTCACCAGGGTCTGCTTCCGAATCCAGTCGTCGGGTACGCGGTTTTTGTGGGCGTTGGTCACTTCGAGGTAATAGCCAAACACCTTGTTATACGAAATCTTGAGCGAGCTGATGCCCGTGCGCTCGATCTCCCGGTCCTGCAACTTGGCCAGGTATTCTTTACCCGAATAAGCCAGTTTATGCAGCTCGTCAAGGTCGGAGTTCACGCCCGTCCGGATCATGTTGCCCTGGGTCGACAGCACCGGCGCGTCGTCGCGCAGTTCGGCCTCGATACGGTCGAGCAGGAACGAAAGCGGGTTGAGCTGGTCGGCGTATTTCTTCAGCGAGGGAGCGTCGGCGTGCTGACTGAGGGCCGTGATCAGCATTTCCTTGATCGGCAGCACGTGTTGCAGCGAGCGTTTCAACTGCACCATTTCGCGGGGACTGATGCGCCGCACCGCCACTTTCGAGACCAGCCGCTCCAGATCACCAATCTGCTTCAGGTGCGTGAGCATAGTCTCAAGCAGGTCGGGGTCGTCGTGCAGCAGCGCTACCAGATTGAGCCGTTCATCAATCAGGGCGCGGTCTTTCAGCGGCAGCATGAGCCACTTCCGCAGCAGGCGCGCGCCCATCGGCGTGACCGTCTGATCGAGAATCTGGATCAGCGGCACGCCGCCTTCCTGCTGCGACGATACCAGTTCGAGGTTGCGGATCGTGAACCGGTCGAGCCAGACATACCGGTCTTCTTCCAGCCGCGTAACGCGCTGAATGTGCTGAAGGTCTTTGTGTTCGGTCTCGTTGAGGTAATGCAGGATTACTCCCGCCGCCACAATGCCGTCGGGCAGCCCCTCGATGCCGAATCCTTTGAGCGACGTGGTCTGAAAATGCTGCCTGAGGTAATTATAGGCGAAGTCGTAGGTAAAGGCCCAGTCTTCGAGCGTGTAGGTGTGAAACTTGTCACCGAAGAGCGCGCCAAACTCCGAACGGTTGCGCTTGCAATAGAGCACCTCGGCCGGGTTGAAACTTTGCAACAGCTTGTCGATATAAGCGGCGTTACCCTGCGAGGCCAGAAATTCGCCCGTCGAAATATCCAGAAACGCCACGCCGAAGGCATCGTCGGCCTGTCCGGCACTGCCTTTGCCAAAATGCACGGCGGCCAGGTAGTTGTTGCGGCGGGTATCGAGCACGTTGTCGTTGAACGACACGCCGGGCGTTACCAGCTCCGTGACGCCGCGCTTCACGATGCCTTTGGCCATCGCCGGGTCTTCGAGCTGATCGCAGATGGCGACGCGCTCACCCGCCCGCACCAGTTTGGGCAGGTGCGTGTCGAGCGAATGGTGCGGGAAACCGGCCAGTTCTTCGTTGGACCCACCGTTGTTGCGTTTGGTGAGCGTGATACCCAGAATCTTGCTGGCTTTCACGGCATCTTCGCCAAACGTTTCGTAGAAATCGCCCACCCGAAACAGCAGCAAAGCACCGGGGTATTTGGCTTTGATGATGTTGTACTGCTTGTTGAGCGGAGTTTCTTTGGCAGGTTTTACGGGCTTGGCAGAGGCGGCAGTTTTCACTAAGGCTGACTAAAGTAGTTTACACAAATTTAGCCAATTCGGCCCAGATTTGGGCGATTAGTTGCAGCGATCCCGCACCGGAACGCGCCACGTACCTGACCTCGACAGCCTGTGCAGGGCCGGGCAACGTACCTGACGAAACTCAGGAACGTACCTGAGGACCGTCAGCCCGGACGGCGTAGGAACAAGCTTGTTTTGGGGTATCAATTCGAACACAAAACACCTGCTTGTTATGGAATCGCTTGCTCCTCTGACCGCCTCATCGACCACCGAAACGCATGCCCCTTCAGCGCTCGACGCTTTTCTGGAAAAAGCTGACTTCAACCGCTTTGGCTGGTCGGCTACGGCGGCGCTGGTGCAGGGCTGTCTGCTGACGCCCACGCTGCTGCTGCTCATCTCGAGCACCGGCGCACCCGACTGGCATTTTCTAGTGGCCTTTCTGAGCTTCCTCGGCGTGCTGATCCCGATTCTGTCGGCGCTGCCCGTTCGCTACGTCTTCGGTGGGTTTGCCATTAGCTTCCTGATTCACGTCGTGCTGATTGCTTACAACCTACTGTAAAACAGTCCCTTATGAAATCCATCGTTCTGGCGACCGATTTTTCACACCCGGCGAATCAGGCCGCGCAGACCGCCGCCCGGCTGGCGCAATCGTGGCAGTGTGAACTCATCCTGCTCAACGCCTACCGGTTCTGGCCAACCAACCCGGCCGAGACAGGCGACTTTCCGTTGAGCAGCCAGGCGATGCACGATAGCAGCCTTCATGCCCTGCGCGAGCTGGCCCACCAACTTCATGGGCAAATCGGCCCCGATCTCCCCATTCGCTGCATGGCCCGCGAGGGCTACACCCGCACGGTCATCAACGACGTCGCCATCGCCGAACAGGCCGAACTGCTGGTGATGGCGACAGTAGGATCGGCTCCGCAAAGTGCGCAACTGATGGGCAGCGTGGCAACCGACATGGTGGCCGAAACGCGGGTACCGCTTTTACTGCTACCACCAGACTCACCACTGACGAGCGTCGAAAATGCCGCCCTCGCCATCAGTATCGACACGCCACCCGACGCCCTGACGCTCGAAGCCGCCCTGACATTTGCCCGCCGGTTTGGCTGCACGGTTCACGGGTTGTGCGTACACGACGAAACCGACACCCCCGCCGTTGCCCATCGAATTGCGCAGTTGCGAACCCTGCTGGAACGGCAGGGGCACACGCTCACGGTGCTGCCCGATACCGATACGTCTGGTCAGTTGCTATACGAAACGCTGTTGCACGCGGCGCAGGCGCGGCAGGCTGATCTGCTGATGATGTTACCACAACCTCACAACTGGATACGAAACTTGTTTGTGGAAGGCGAAACCCAACGCGTGGCCCGTTTAAGTACGCTACCTTTGCTGGCAGTCGTCTGAGCAAACCGTAGATGAATCCCGACCCGAATCCACCCGCACTGGCCGACCGTTTACAGCAAACGGAATTGGCTTTACAGCACAGCCGACAGCGCTACGAGGCCGTTTTTACCAACGCCACCGTAGCCATTATTGTGGCCAATCAACGGGGAGATATTGTGTCGGTGAATGACCTGGCGCGGCAGTTGTTCGATTATGCCGGCGACGAACTGGTTGGGCAACCAATCGAGGTACTGGTACCAAGTGAAGTCAGTCATTACCACGAGAAACTGCGGCACTCGTTCAATCAGAACCCGTCGGTGCGGGCCATGGGTCATAACCGCGACCTCCACGCCCGCCGCCGCGACGGCACGGTGTTTCCCGTCGAAATCAGTCTAAGCTACTTCCGGCTCGAAAACGAGCTGTATTCGGTCGCCTACATCATCGACATTACCTACAAGCGCGAAGCCGAACGCGCCCTGATCGAGCAGAAAAACCGCATCGAACGGCTCAACGCCAGCCTCGAACAAACCGTGGCCGAACGTACCCAGGCGCTGCTCGACACGCTGACTCAGCTCGAACAGTCGAAAGACGAACTGGCTACCGCCCTGGCCGCCGAGCGGGAGCTGGGCGAGCTGAAATCGCGCTTCGTGTCGATGGCGTCGCACGAGTTCCGTACACCGCTGACGGCCGTGCTCACCTCGGCCGCGCTGATCGAAAAATACCCCGACACGACCCAACAGGCCAACCGCCAGAAACACCTCGACCGCATCCGGGCGTCGGTCAACCAGCTTAACGACATTCTCGAAGAGTTTTTATCGCTGGGGCGGCTGGAAGAAGGCAAGATCGAAGCCCACCCGGCGCAGGTCGCCTTGTCGGTGCTGGTGGACGAAACCATTAATAGTCTCGATGGCCTGCGTAAAGCGGGTCAAACGATCCAGGCGACACTTCAGTGCCTCAATCCGATCTGGATCGACTCATCGCTGCTGCGGAAAATACTGGTGAACCTGCTGTCCAACGCCGTGAAGTATTCGGGCGAAGGCGCGACCGTGCACGTCGAGGCCAGCTGCGCCGACGGGTACCTGACCCTGACAGTACAGGACGAAGGCGTGGGCATTCCGCCCGACGATCAGGAGCACCTCTTCGAGCGGTTTTTTCGCGCCAAAAACGTCGTGAACGTACCTGGCACCGGTCTGGGCCTGCATATTGTCGGCAAATACGTCGACCTGATGGGCGGGCAGATTGGCCTGCATAGCGAACTGGGCAAAGGCACCACCGTTACCCTGACGATCCCCACCAATGGCACCACAGAACCTCACTCAACCTCTTTTTAGCCTTCAGCCTCATGGAAACCATCTTGCTCATTGAGGATAACGACATTATTCGCGACAACACGGCCGAGATTCTGACCCTGTCTGGCTATACGGTGCTGGCTGCCGAAAACGGCAAAATCGGCGTAGAAGCCGCACTAGCTACCCGCCCCGACCTGGTCATTTGCGACATCATGATGCCGGTACTCGATGGCTATGGCGTCTTACAGATATTCAACAAAAACCCGCAGCTGGCGGGTATCCCGTTTATCTTTCTAACGGCCAAAACCGAACGCAACGATTTTCGGAAAGGGATGGAACTGGGCGCCGACGACTACCTGACCAAACCCTTCGACGAATCAGAACTGCTACGGGCCATCGAAGGGCGTCTGAACCGCTTTCGCACACTGGGTGCTCCGTCGGGCGCGGCCGACACGCCCGTCGAACACATCAAGCTCGAAGACCTGATCGCCAACCGGAAACCCCACCCCATCCGAAAGCGGCAGTATATCTACGCCGAAGGCGATGGACCAACCCGCCTCTATTACCTGAAAGTGGGCAAGGTGAAAACCACCCGCACGAATCCCGACGGCAAGGAACTCATTACAGGGCTGTATCAGGCTGGCGATTTTTTTGGGTACGTAGCGCTGCTCGAAGAAACCGATTACACCGATTCGGCCGTGACGCTCGAAGACAGTGAGCTTATCTACGTACCCAGCGACGAGTTCCGGCAGTTACTGCTCACCAGCCCTGATCTGGGCCGGGAGCTGATTCGGCTGCTGGCGGGACGCATCAGCGACCGCGAAGAGCAATTGCTGGGGATGGCCTACGGGTCGTTGCGCCGCCGCGTAGCCGATACACTACTCCGCCTGCAAAATCAGCACCCCAACGAACCCATTCGCCTCTCCCGCGATGACCTGGCGGCGGTGGTAGGCACGGCAACCGAGTCGCTGATTCGATTGCTGAGCGAGTTTAAACAGGATGGCCTGATCGAACAGGACGGCACGGGCATCTGGGTACGTCGCCCCGAAGCCTTCCGCCGGGCGGTGTGGTAGTGTGGGGCATAGGGCTTGGGGCACGAGGCATGGAGAGTTCTGTTAACAACACTTTGCCCCGTGCCCCCAGCCCCGTGCTATCTTTACCCCCATGATTCGCAAACTAGCGCTCGACGAACTGAATCGGCTGTCGGTCGACGATTTCAGAGCCACCGAGAAATTTCCGTACTGCCTGATCCTCGATGATATCCGCAGTTTGAACAATGTGGGGTCGGTATTTCGCACGGCCGACGCCTTCCGGGCCGAAAAGCTCTATCTGGCGGGCATTACCGGCACGCCCCCCCACCGCGATATTACCAAGACGGCGTTGGGTGCCACCGAGTCGGTAGCCTGGGAACACGCCCCGGATGTCGACACGCTGGTAGCTGACCTTCAGGCCAATGGGTACGTGGTGGTAGCCGTAGAACAGGCCGAACAACGCGTATTGCTCCCCGATTTCATACCGGAGCCAAACAAACGCTACGCCTTTGTGTTCGGTAACGAGGTGACAGGCGTACGTGACAGCGTGATTCAGCGGGCCGATCTGGTTCTTGAGATCCCACAGTATGGCACCAAGCACTCACTCAACATAGCCGTTACAGCCGGCATTATCTGCTATCGATTCGTCGAAAGCATAACAAAAACTTAACATTAGGCTTTTGTTTCTGCTGAAAATTGCCTATTTCTTTGTAGATTTTTTTCTAACACAACCATGGCAAAAAATACCGAAAAACAAGCTCAGAAGCACTCCATTGCTGAGGGTATCATCAATGCACTCGAAGCAACCCTCGGCGATACGGGCGATGCGGCGAAGAAAGTAAAGAAGGCCATCGAAAAATCGGCCGATAAACTGGCAAAGCGCCTCGGGAAGCTGATGGGTAAGGCAGAAAAGGCCAAAGCCAAAGCAACTAAAAAAGCCGAGAAAAAAGTAGCCAAGAAGGTGAAAAAAGACGAGGGCAAGGCGGAGAAAAACGCGGTTAAGGCTGCCAAAAACGCCACCCGTAGTCAGGCGAAGAAAGACGAAAAAGCAGCAGCAGCCACCACTACGCCTAAAGCCGTGGCCCTGCCCGCCACGACCCCAACCAAGTCGGCAACACCAGCCAAGAAGCCGTCAGGAGGCACATCGACCCGCTCGACTGCGGCGAAAAAGCCGACTCCTGCCGTTGAGTCTAAGCCCGCTGAAGCCACGCCCGAAGCGTCGTAAGATAAATAAATGAATATATATGCATTTTTAGCCCGCCACAGCGGGCTTTTTCTTTGTATAGCCTGTGTACACCAATTTGTATGTAGCAATTATCTATACCTTTACAGATACAGCCGCCCGTAACAGATTATCACGCTTTATTCAATCCGTGCTATCGTATTGTATGGTTGCCTATGAAGAATGTTGCTACCTATGCCCAGCGTAACTGGTATTATGGATTAGCGATCGTTGTAGCTTTTCTCCTGCTCGACCGTTTCGGCCCGGCCTCATTTCGGTTGGGGTGGCTCGTTTGGTCACCGATTGCACTGGTGATCAGCATTCTGGGCTACTTCGTCTGGATCAACGCCCACGATCACAACGTCCCGTATATTCATAAAGAAGTTCTGGACACCATCGTCCACGAATTTCAGACGCCCATTTCGGCCATTAAAATGGCGGCCGACATTCTGGCGACCCCCTTCGGCAAATCGTCGCCCGAGCGGATGGACAAATACGTCCACATCATTCAGGAAGAAACCGAGCGCTTACAGCTACAGGTAGACGTAATGCTGAGCCTTGCCCGGGCCGACCGGAACCGGCTGACGTTGACGCTCGACACGATTGACATTCACACGCTGATTCAATCCATTTCGGAACGGCACGGCCCCTATCTGAAGATCAGTTTGCACGCTACCCGGCATGTGCTCATGGCCGACCGCCTGCACCTGACCAATGTGCTGCACAACCTCCTCGACAATGCCATCAAATACAGCCCCGGCGAACCCGAACTGACCATTCATACCGAATCGGACGCAACGGGGCTGATGGTATCGGTTATCGACCGGGGGGTGGGTATTCCAAAGCACCTTCAGCAGAAAATATTTAAACCCTTCTTCCGCGTTGGCGAACATCACCAGCTGAGTGTCAAAGGGTTTGGGCTGGGCCTGAGCTATGTCCAACGCATTATCGAAGCCCATAACTGGCGCCTCGAACTCAACAGCGAAGTGGGCGAAGGTAGCGAATTTAAAATCCGCTTCCCTCAAAGCGCCCTGGTAAGTGCCAGAACGATGAGCAACGCTTAAACAAGCACCTAACAACAAAAGCCGGGGCTTAACAAGACATGCTTGTTAAGCCCCGGCTTTTGTTGTGAACGCGCAGCCTAGTAGGTCACCTCGCCGGCAGGCGCAGCCTGATACGATGACTCCAGCACGAACGAAAGCAGATCCTGCGTGAGCATGTCTTTCTCGGTAACGAACAGGCCGTGGGGGGCACCGTCATACACCTTGTAGATAGCTGTAGGCAGCAATTCGGCTGATTTCTCACCCGATGATTCGATGGGCACCGTTTTGTCGGCGTCACCGTGGATGATCAGCGTGGGGACCGTGATGCTCCGCATTTCGTCGCGGAAATCGGTTTCCGAGAACGAGCGTACACATTCGATCGTCGCTTTGGGCGAGGCTAGGTACGTGCGCATAAAGTCGCCGTCCAGATGAGCCTGGCTAACGGGCTTGCTGAGCATGCCCACGCCATAGAATTGCTTGCCGAAGGTTTGCAGGAAATCGGCCCGGTCGGAACGCAGGTTTTCAACCATCGTGTCGAACGTATCTTTATCCACGCCATCCGGGTTGTCGTCGGTCTGAAGCAGGAACGGCGTTACGGCGCTGATCAATACCGCTTTGGACACTTTGGCCCCACCATGACGGCTGAAATACCGGACCACTTCGCCACCACCCATCGAGAAGCCGACCAGTACGATATTGTCGAGGTTCAGTTCGTCGATAACCGCTTTGAGGTCGTCGGTCAGTGTGTCGTAGTCATATCCACCCCAGGGCTTCGATGATTTACCAAATCCGCGCCGGTCATACGCCACCACACGAATACCCTGTTCGGCTAAGGCGGTCATCTGGTAGTCCCACATCTCGTGGCTCAGGGGCCATCCATGAATAAGCAGCACCGTCGGTTGCGTGCTGGCCGGAGCCGACAACGTACCTGTTGCCGACGTCGTTGAGGTAGCTGAGGCACCGCCCCAATCTTGATAAAAGATGCTTACCGGCTCGCCAAAGCGCGAATCATTGGTCTGAATATAAGGCATAACGTTTGTTTGAGTTAAGCCACACGACGATGTGCCGGGCAGCTATCTACATTACGCCAATAGACCTTATTTGGATCGAAAGAGTTAGGGAATGGACCACTGACTTCTCTGTGTCGAGGCCTTATCAGGCTGGCTACTACCATACTCTTTCCAGTCAGCCTGGCACTCCTCTTAGTAGCGTGCCAGGTACGCCCCTGTATGCCATTTGGCTGCTACACTTTTGTTGATGGAAGACCCGCTGCAATCGGGCGACTTAGCGACAACTAACCCATAAATCACTTAAACGACAGAGAGCCGCCTCGTTGAGAAGCGGCTCTCGCACCAGCTTGATCTAAGCCAGTTTCTAGTCGGCGTTTACATCGTGACCGTTGGTCAGGGTGAGCGGCGTGGTCAATTCAAGGTACTGAAACAGCAGTCTTACTTGGCAGCCGATGCAGCGCCGTCTTTCTCTACTTTCATGATGCCTTTCATCAGGCGCCAGTGGCCGGGGAAGGTACAGAGGTAGGGATATTCACCGGGTTGATCGGGGGCTTTAAACGTCAGCCGAACCGTCTGTGAGGGGTTTACCAGCGCCGTTGCCGCCAGCACGTCGGGGGTGCTGGGTACGTAGTTCCGCTCGGCACCGTCTTTGGCCGTGATCATGTCGTCGGCCAGTTTACCGATACGTTCCAGTGACTTCGGTTTGCCCACCACCAGATTGTGTTGCATGGCGTCGGGGTTTTCCAGTACGATCACCACCTGCTTACCAGCCTTCACCGTAAAGCTCGTCTGGTCGAAGCGCATTTCTTCGCGCACGGTTTTCAGGCGAACGATCTGCGCGTTGGGATCAAGGTCGGCGTTGGCGTCGCGCAGGCCCCAGGCTTCAAGCAGGCGGTTCATCCGCGGGCGGGCGTCGGCCGGAATTCCTTCTGCCACACTGGCCAGCAACGTACCTGTAGCGGGGTTCGCTTTCCGGCGCTGCCGGTAGTCGTAGCCTTCCGACAGGCCTTTTACCAGGGCATTGGCATTATCTTCACCGAGAGTCGTTGCTTTCGTCAACATGGCCGCAATCGAGTCGGGCGAGGCGGTCGAGGCATAGGCACGGGCCGCCCGCTCCAGCGCCACCGTCTTCAGCTGCGCCGGTGCCTTAACGGTCATCGTGGCCGTGTACATGTTATTTCTGACGTTACTCTCCGATAGCTTCTGCTCTTTATCGATGGTAATTGCCAGGGTATAGTCGCCCGCGCGTTCGCCACTCAGAGCCAGATCGCCCACCCAGGGACCGTTATTGACCCGGCTAATGCCGACGGTTTCGCCGGGAGCGATGCCATCGGTGAAGGTATAGCTGACGTAGTCGATTTTCTGCTTATTGTTGGCGTCTTTAGCCTGAAAGCGCATTGTCAGCGGCACGGCCGTTCCTTTGGGCAAGGCCACACTGCCCTGATTCCGAATGTAGATGGTCGTGCGGGCGGCCTCGCGAACCAATGGCGAGCTAGGCTGCATCGAAACCCGATCAACAACCAGATCGATGCCCTCGGCCCGTTGCGTATTGGCAACCATTGCCGGTCCGCTTTGCGTCGAAGCCGTTTGCGCTGTCGCCATATGCTGGCTATGATCCATCGCGCTATGATCGTGTTGCTGCGTATGGGTTCCACCCGACTCTTTGATGCTGCCCAACCACTGGCGCAACAGGGCCGCTCCGTTGCGGTTAAGCGCACAGGCAAAGGCATCGGGCAACCAGCGGTCGTCGTTGGCGGTGGTCTGGCGCAGGCGGGTCAGCACGGCGTCGTCGATGGCTGGCGAAACGGGGGCTTCGCTCAGGGCCAGCAGGGATTGCAGCACCACCAGCGGTTCGCCATCGTTCAGCGTATTGCGCGCCAGCAGCATGTTGGCACCGGCAGCATCGCGCGGCATCACCTGCACAGCCGTTTTTCTGACGTGCGCACAGGGGTGTTTCAGGGCTTTTTCAAGGTCAGATGGCGTAATGGCACCCAGCCCGTGCAACGTCCAGAGGGCGTGAATGGCCGGCGCGTTGATGCCGATCTCATCGACGGTCGGGTTGTTGGCGACGGCCCACAGCTGCGGCACTACGTCTTTGTTACCCCGCTCCACCAACAGCCGCTGGGCTTTCATCCGCCAGAACTGGTTAGTGTTGGACAGTGCCGCCACCAGCCCCGCCGGGTCATTCACGCTCAAGGTGGGCGTTACCTGATTGGGCGCTTTGTTGTAGCCAACGCGGTAGATACGGCCGTGGGTGAAATCGCGCAGGTCAGTTTCGTAGGCGTTACCTGAGCCATTTTTGAAGCCCTGCGGCACCGGATTGTGCTGAATGATGTAGCTATACCAGTCGGCCACCCAGACGGCCCCATCGGGACCTACCTGCGCAAACACCGGCGCAAACCACTCATCGGCCCCGGCCATCAGGTTGAAGCCCTGCCCGGCGGTGGGTTCCACGTCTTCGTAGTCAGTGCCGGTTTTCTTCATCCGGTTCTGGTGCACGATGTGGCCCGTAGGCTCGCTCACGAAGGCGATCTCATTCCAGTAGGCTTTGGGGAATGCCCGCGCCGTATAGAAGTTATGCCCCGCCGCCGCCGTGAAGCCACCAAACACGTCGACCTGTCGCACCTTCTCGGTGATGGGCTTCATGTCTTTGTGCGTGTCGGTGCTGCGGCCACCCGGCACACTGCCCTGCCGGGCGTTATAGTCGCGGTTCGGGATGGCCATGTACCAGCCGTGCGAGTTGTTGGCCGTTGAGCCAAACACATCGCCCGTCTCGTTGAAGCCCATGCCCCAGGTGTTGTTGGACGTACCGGTCATGAACTCGACGTGCGAGCCATCGGGGCGGAACCGGAACAGCGCCTGTCCAAACTGAAGGCTGTCTTTATCGGCCGTACCTTTCCCTTTGAACCCTGAGTAACCCACGCTACCCCAGATCCAGTTGTCGAAACCGTAGTGCAGGTTGCTGGGTCCAGCGTGCGTATCGAACGTACCGAAACCCGTGAACAGGATTTTCTTTTCGTCGACGCGGTCGTCGCCGTTGGTATCGCGCAGAAAGAGCATGTGCGGCGCCTGCGAGACAATCAGCCCCCCATTGGCCCACACCATACCCGTCGGGATGCTCAGGCCGTCGGCGTAATTGGTGAACTTATCGGCCTTGCCATCGCCATTGGTGTCTTCGCACATGACAATCGAGTCCGACCCGCCCTCCGGCTTGCGCTCATTGGGGTAATCTTTGGTGATCAGCACGTAGAGCCGACCCCGGTCGTCCCAGGTCATGGCGATGGGGTGCATCACGTTGGGCTCATGCGCAAACAAACTCAGCGAAAAGTCGGCGGGCACCTGAATGTGCTTCATCGACTCTTCGGGCGAGAGGGGCAACTGCTCCAGTTGCACACCGGGCCGTTTTTCGTAGTTAGGCAGTTTCGCCTCTTTGTAGGCAAACGCCTGCGGTTTCAGGTCATCGTGCAGTTTTTTCACCGCATCGCCAACCGACCACAGAATGCCCCGTTCGAGCAACTGCTGGAAACCCGGCTGGCTCCAGGTACGTTCGTCGTGGCCATAAGCCGTGTAGAAAACGCGGCCTTTGCCGTAGGTACGTGTCCAGGTGTAGGGTTCGTCTTTCTGGCCAGGCTTGTCTTTGGCCTGATCAGCCTTAATGTCGCGCACCGCCAGCACGTGGTTGTCGGGTTGCAGGTGCGTGTGCAGGTACGTTTCGTCGTAGGCTTTGATGGGCGGCAGGCCGGCCATAATCTCGCTGTTGGCGTCGACCGTGCGGGTCTGGATGGTGTCCATGCGGTGCCGCCAGAACTGCCCACCCACCACTTTATCGACGTATTCGGCCGAGTTGCGGAAGCAGAACGACGCACAGTGCACGGGAATCAGCCCTTTGCCCGATGCCACAAAATCGAGCAACGCCCGCTCCTGCGGTTTCGGGATGCTATCCCAGTTGGCGAAGATGAGCAGCCCGTCGTATTTCGACAGGTTGTCGGGGTTGAGGTCGTTGAGCTGATCGGTATAGGTAATGTTGATGCCCCGGTCGCCCAGGGCAGCCATCAGTTGCGGCACCCGTTCGACCGGCCGGTGGTGGCCATTATCGCCGAGGAACAGAATCTCCGTACGCCGAGGCCCATCCCGCCGGGAGCCATCCAGCCGGGTTGCCTTGCTGGTGGTCGTCTTGCCGTCCACATCCCGCATAACCTGCGTTGGTGTACGGCGGCAATTCGTCAGCGTCAGCGTTACCAACGCCGTTACTAACAGAGCACGATTCATGGATGTAGTCATTGTTTTTACTGTAAGAGAGGAGCCAATAGGAAGCAGGCGTACGCAGTCGGTAGCGGGCCGCCGTCAGCTACGCCGGGCCGGGGCATTCGATACCCCGACCCGGCGGCTGGTTATGCATTAAAATCGGGCAGGCGAATCAGTTCGCCGCCTTTCAGCGCCGACTGGTGTGCCAGAATTCCCACGCTCGTCCAGTTGGCCGATTGGGCCGCGTTAGGGAACGGGTCGCGGTCTTCCACGAGGGCCGTCAGAAACTCGTGGACCATGTGCGGGTGTGAGCCACCGTGGCCACCACCTTGCGTAAACGACAGGTGCTGCGACTCATCGGCATCGTAAACACCTTTGGTCGTGAAGCGTTGAATGGCTTCAGGCAGCAGGTGCGCGTAGTCGGGCACGGTTACGTGTTCGGGGATTTCCGGCTCGGGCTTTTTGGCCGTATGAATCACCGGCTGCTCGTCTTCGATCAGCGGCCACTCAAACGACTTCTTGTCGCCATACACCTCAAAGCTTTCGCGGTACTGCCGCGCCACGTCGAACAGCGACCGGTAGACGTAGGCCGACAAATCGCTGTCTTTAAACTTGATATGCGCCGATTCCACCGCAAACGGCGAGTTATGAATGGCCGCCAGTTCGGGGCGGATGGTGCCCGACCCAAAACACGATACGTATTCGGCTTCGAGGCGCAACAACCCAGCCACCGGCCCAACGCAGTGCGTGGCGTAGTGCATCGGGGGCAGGCCGGGCCAATAGTCGGGCCAACCGTCCATGTCCTGCTGATGCGAGGCCTTCAGAAACTGTACCTTCCCGAGCTCGCCTTTTTCATACAATTCTTTCACGAACAGAAACTCACGGGCATACACGACGGTCTCCATCATCATGTATTTTTTGCCCGTTTCGCGCGTGGTTTTCACAATTTCCAGGCACTCCTCCACGGTCGTTGCCATCGGCACCGTGCAGGCCACGTGTTTGCCCGCCCGCAAGGCTTTCAGGCTTTGTTCGGCGTGGTTGGGAATGGGCGAGTTGATGTGCACCGCGTCGACGTTGGGGTCGGCCAGGAGTTCGTCGTAATCGCTGTACCGCTTTTCGATACTATACATATCGCCGATTTTATTGAGATTCTCGACGTTACGCTGGCAGATTGCGTACATGTTGGCGTTGGGGTGCCGTTGATAAATGGGAATGAATTCGGCCCCAAATCCGAGGCCTACAATGGCGATATTGATTTTCATAATGTACTGTAGAGTAGAGACGCAAGGGATTGTGTCTCAGCGCTAAAGGGCTTTTTGATACAGAGGTTCAGAATTGTGTTGTTGTCGCCTAGAAAACCACTCGGCGCTGAGACGCAAGGGATTGCGTCTCTACAATGAATTCGTACCCATCCCGCGCCAGTTGCTCGGGGGAGGTAAACATCGGGCGGAAGATATGCGTGGCAGCAGCCAGTTCGGGCGGGTTCGGGCCAAAGGCTTCGATGGCAATCGGGCCTTCGTAGTCGACGTCAGCCAACGTACCCAGCACCGTCTTGAAGTCGATCTGTCCCTGTCCCGGTGTCGAGCGGTCGTTTTCGGAGAGCTGCACGTGAACCAGATAGGGCGCCAGCGTGTGGATGGCCGCGCTTACGCTCTTTTCCTCAATGTTGGCGTGAAACGTGTCGAACGCAGCCCGGCAGGCGGGGTGGTCAACGGCCTCGATGTAGCGGCGGGTATCAGCCGCGCAGGTGAGCAGGTACGTCTCAAAGCGGTTCAACGATTCGATAGCCAGGGTCACGCCCTGTTCGTGCGCGTGTTCGGCAACCGCCCGCATGCTCTCGACCGACCACGCCCATTCGTCGGCTGTGGCGGGCCGACCGGCAAACGCCTTGAACCCGGCAAACAACGGCCCCATCAGGATACGCGACCCGGCTGCCACCGAGCAATCGACAACCTGTTTCAGGTACGTTATCCCCGCCCGGCGCGTGGCCGCATCGGGGCTAATGAGGCAGAGGTCGGGCGGCAGCAGCGAGCAGGTTTGCACGCCCAGCCCCAAACGGGCGGCCTGCTGTCCCAGCCGTTGCCATTTGGCCAGATCGGGTGATGCACCGGGAGTGGTGCCAACGGGCATTTCGACGAAATCAAAGCCGGTATCGGCCAGAAACGCCAGCGTATCGGAGAGGTCCTCGTCCATCGTCATTGTCCAGATGAAGAGGTTCATGCCGAGCTGATTCATAGCGAATGTGTTTTCCTGAAAGTATTGTTCTTTCAAGGAATGATTTCACAAATCTACTACTTCAGGATGATGACAGTTAGGTACAGATTAGCTAATATTGACTGTATTTTCGCCGCTACTCACCAATTTGATCGTCATAGTCGGCTAATTTGCGCTTAAATCGAGCCGTTTTTCGCCTTTTTGTTACCGTTTAGCTTGCTCTGCATATGAAGTCTGCCCTGCGTAAAGATCTTGAATCGACCATCGGTTCATTTATCGTGAAAGAGCTGGTCGAATCTCATTTCGACCCTAACTGGCACTTCCACCCGCACTACCAGCTCTTTCTGGTGGAGGAAGGCACGGGCACCCGATTTATTGGTGATTCGATCCGCCCGTTTGGTCCCGGCGACCTGGTGATGCTGGGCCCGGATCTGCCCCACCTCTGGCGCAGCGATCAGCCCTATTTCGACCCATCGTCGGGCCTGCTGACGCGCGGATTGGTTATTTATTTCACTGACGACTGCCTCGGGGCCGACTTTTTCAACCACCCCGAAATGGTGCAGCTCCGGCGCCTCCTGACCGACAGCCGACGGGGTATCTGCTGGTCGGGCGCGACTCACGATCAAACCGCCGCCGCGATGCGGGCCCTTCTGAAACAGCCGGCCAATTTCCGGCGGGTATTGTCGTTTCTGTCGCTGCTCGACACGCTCTCGCACGCCAACGACACGGAGTTTATCACGAACGCCAATTACGTGAACCCGATGAAGCCCGCCGACACCGACGAAAACAGCGCTTCGACGTTGGCGTATCGGCGGATGCAGGCCGTGCATACCTACGTGCTCACGCATTTTCACGACACCATCAAACTGGAAGATGTGGCCGACGTGGCTGGCCTGACGCCCTCGGCTTTTTGCCGTTATTTCAAGACGCGCACCAACAAAACGTTTGTCGACTTCGTGTCGGAAGTACGGATCGGCCACGCCTGTAAGCTACTCACCAACAGCGATTTGTCTATTTCCCAAATCTGCTACGAGAGCGGTTTCCGTACGCTGTCCAACTTCAACCGGCAGTTCCGCACCGTCACCGGCCAAACACCTTCGCAATACGTAAAGTCGATTACGAATTATACGTAGGAGGGTATTGAGTGAATGCGCGATTGGGTGAATGAGCGAAAAGACTGACATGGGCATAATAGACGCGTCAGCCCCCTTCACTCATTCACCCAATCGCGCATTCACTCAATGATGCCAGTCCCACACCACGACGTGCCAAATTTCATTAGCGGCGGGTTCGTGGAAGGTATGGATGGAGCGGAAGCCTACGCGTTCGTGAGCGCGCAATGAGCGGGCGTTACGCGCCGAAATGTCGGTGATAAACAGCCGGAACTGAGCCTGATAGAGCGTTTTGTGGTGAGCATACATGGCGTCGAAAAGGCCTTGCCCCCGGTAGCCGCTGGCAACGCACACCTGCCCCACCACATAATACGGGTACGTACCCAATGGCTTACCCTCGTAGTCGAGGCTATCGATCAGGTCGAACAACGTACCCAGTTCCGGCACAAAGGGACGTACCTGAGGCACGGCCGTGATGGCGTAGCCTACCACCTCATCGCCGTCTTTAGCAATCACGCTGGGGGCGGCCTCATGCATCCGTTTCATCTGCTCAAAGGAGTAGACAAGCGTTACGAAGCCCTGTTGTTGCTGCAATTCGGGCGGCACGTTACGTACCTGATTGCGCTGTTGCAAGGCCAGCAAGCCCCGCAGATCGTCGTCGGTTTGGGTGGTGGTGATGGAGATGGGCATGGGTACGCAGGCTTATGAACGAAGGAATGTGCGTTATGAATTAGCGCTACCAGTTCGTCATTCGCAACGCACACTTCTTTATTTCATATTGCCTATTTCCTAATTCATAATTCGATTTCGCTCTTTACACAGTTTGCCAGAAACGCCGGGTTGACGTCGGCACCGATGCCAGGTACGTCGGGGATCGTGATCTGGTAGCCGTTGTACATGATACCGCCCTGCACCGGGTCTTCGGCGTGTTCGAAACAGGCGTCGAGATCGCAGAAACGGATGTTCTGGCGGGCGGCCGCAACATGCGCTTTCGCCGTGAGCGCCAGTCGCGACTCCGACATACAGCCAATCATGCAGGCCATACCCGCCGCCTCGGCAATGGCATTGATCTTCAACGCCTCCCAGATACCGCCGCTTTTCGAGAGCTTGATATTGAGGTAATCGACGGCCTCTTCGCGCACGAGCCGCAGCGCGTCGGTAGCGTCGAAAACGGCTTCGTCGGCCATGATGGGTACGTTGACGCGCTGCCGCAGGTGACGAAGTCCCGCCACATCGGTGCGGCGCAGGGGTTGCTCACAGTATTGCACGTTCCAGTCGCCGACGGCCTGCAACACGGTACGGGCCGTGGGTACGTCCCAACCCTGATTGGCGTCGAGGCGAATGGGCAGTTCGTAGGGAATCACCTGCCGGATGGAGGCCAGCCGGTCGAGGTCGGCCTGAGCAGTGGTGCCCACTTTGATTTTGATGGCTTCGGCACCGTTGGCGGCAATGCGGCGGGCATCGTCGGCCATGCGGTCGGGGTCGTTGATGTAGATGGTTTCGTCGGTAACGAGCGGGCGATTGCTGCCACCCAGAAACTGATAGAGAGGCATGTTAGCCCGTTTGGCGGCCAGATCGTACAGTGCCATGTCAAAGGCCGAGCGCGTGGTGGGGTGGCCGGGCAGATACCGCAGCATCGACTGCAAACAACCTTCCAGATCGAGCGGATCGCGCCCCAGCAGCAGCCGCGACAGGTCAGCCGCCGCCGCCCAGCCCGACGCCTGCGTTTCGCCCACGATCATCCAGAACGGCGAGCCTTCGCCCCAGCCAGTCAGGCCTTCGTCGGTGTCGATCTGCACCAGCAGGTTCCGCGCCGCGTCGATGATGCCCAGCGAAATGGCAATGGGCGCTTTCAGCGGGATATTGTATTGGTAAAGAGTAATGCGTGTGATCTTCATGCGGGCGAAGTTAAAGAGTGAACGAGCGAAAGCGTGAAAGCGGCTGACGCATCTATTTAGTTAGCGTCAGCCGCTTTCACGCTTTCGCTCGTTCACTCTTTACAACTCCTCTTCTTCATCCTGGAAGTTGCGGTAGGCACGGTTGAGCTCGTCGAAGGTTTTCTGGTCGCCTTGCTGTTTGGCCAGCATCAGACCGAAATCGTAGAGCTCGGCGGCTTTGGAGCGGTTGCCCAGCTCGACGTAGAGTTGGGCAGCGTGGTAGTAGGTGGGCAGATACTGCGGGTGATCGGTCAGTAGCCGCTCGAAATAGTGCTGGGCCTGCGCCGGGTTCTCGGCCAGGTATTCCATACCCAGGGCGTAAACATTAAAGGGTTCGCCGGGTTCTTCCTGTACAAATTGAAGGAGTTGTTGGATCCGATCCTGATTCATAATTGTTAAAAAATTAGTATGCATGCATACTATTATTTGAAAGACCTGTTTAATTTCGCCGAGTCAAAAGGTGAATTGGCCCGCAGATGACGTGAATTTCCGGGATTAGGACGGCGTAAATGAGTCGAATGAATTGATCATAGTCATCTAAAATCCGCGATCATCCCAAAAATCTACGTCATCCGCACGGTCCGCCGCTGCGGTTCCCATCACCTCAACACAAAAAACCAGAATCCGCATGAAAATCTTAGTGTGCGTGACGAGCGTGCCCGACACGACGACCAAAATTACTTTCACTGATAATAACACGAAGTTCAACAAGGCGGGGGTGCAGTTTATCACCGGGCCCTACGACGACTACGCGCTGGCGCGGGCCGTCGAGTTGAAAGAGAAGCTGGGCGCTTCCGTGACGGTGTTCAACGTAGGGGAAGCCGATGCCGAGCCGGTCATCCGCAAGTGTCTCGCCATCGGGGCCGACGACGCCATCCGGGTCAACGCCGAGCCGACCGACGCCTATTTTGTGGCCGAACAGATTGCCGCTGCCGCCAAAGAAACGCAATATGACCTCATTCTGATGGGTCGTGAATCGATCGACTACAACGGCGGTCAGGTACACGGCATCGTGGGTGAAATGCTGGGCATCCCGTCGATTTCGCCCGTTATGCGGCTCGACGTAGACGGTAGCACCGCCAAGATGACCCGCGAAATTGAAGGGGGTAAGGAAGACATCGAAGCGCAATTGCCGCTGGTACTCGGCTGTCAGGAGCCCATCGCCGAATGGAAAATCCCGAACATGCGCGGCATCATGACTGCCCGGACCAAGCCGCTGAAAGTGGTGCAGCCCGCCGGAACCGACTCGCTCACCGCCGTGGCCAGCTACGAACTACCCGCACCGCGCGGTGCCGTTAAGATGATTCCCGCCGACGAGGCCGAGAAGCTCATCCAGCTCCTGCGCACCGAAGCGAAAGTGATCTAAACTGAATGAATAATGTACAATGCACGATGTATAATGCACAATGGCTTCGCTTGGGAACGTACCTAACGAATCCCAACTTACTGTGCATTATACATTGTGCATTGTACATTATCCATTCCTACACCTACTCTCAAGAAAACATATGTCTGTCTTAATCTTTGCTGAGCTCGACGAAGGGAAGCTCAAGAAGTCCTCACAGGAGGCCATTTTTTACGGATCAAAAGTAGCCGGCATGCTGGGTACGTCGGCAACGGCCGTCGTGATCGGCGCGGCCGATCAGGGCGAACTCGCCACGGCGGGCCGCTTTGGTGCCACCAAGGTGCTGCACGCTGCCGACAACAAGCTGAACGAAGTGAACGGCATGGCCTACGCTTCGGTGGTGGCCGCCGCCGCACAACAGGAAGGCGCGAAGGTCGTGGTGCTGGCCAAGTCGTCGCTGGGCGATGCCATGGCCGCCCGGCTGGCTGGTAAGCTCAAAGCGGGCCTGGCGCCCAACGTGATCGACCTGCCCGATCTGAGCAATGGCTTCCGCGTAAAAACGAGTATTTATACGGGTAAAGCATTTGCGTTCAACGAATTGAAAGCCGACGTAAAAATCCTGGCAATCAAGAAGAACACGATCACGCCCGAAGAAACCGAGGCTTCGGCGCAGGTGGAGGCCTTCTCCCCCACCCTGAATGACGGCGACTTCGTGCTGAAAGTAACCAACACCGAAAAAGCAACGGGCGACATTCTGCTGCCCGAAGCCGACCTGGTGGTATCGGCCGGGCGCGGTCTGAAAGGGCCCGAAAACTGGGGCATCGTGGAAGATCTGGCTAAGGCTCTGCACGCCGCTACGGCCTGCTCGAAGCCTGTTTCTGACCTCGACTGGCGTCCTCACCACGAGCACGTGGGCCAAACGGGCATCAAAGTCAGCCCCAATCTGTACATCGCGGCGGGTATCTCTGGAGCCATTCAGCACCTGGCGGGCGTCAACTCATCGAAGGTGATTGTGGTGATCAACAAAGATCCCGAAGCGCCATTCTTCAAATCGGCCGACTACGGTATCGTGGGCGATGTGTTCGAGGTGCTGCCCCGCCTGACCAAAGCAGTACAGGCGTTGTAAGGCTATTTTTCTAAACCTTATAGGTTTTGAACGGGGCCGCCTAGGCCTATAAGGTTTGAACGAAAAGGCCACCGCTCGTAGCGGTGGCCTTTTTATTTAGTACCTAATCCCTGCAACACCCTACCCTTTTCCTACGTATAATTGATTACAAACCTGGTAAGTATGAATCGATATACGTTTCTTAAAAACATGGGGTTTCGGGGGGCGGCGCTGATGGCCATTCTTACCTCCTGCGTTCACGAGGAAGACACCTACGTGGATGCATTAACCCTGACCAAGGATGGGCAAGCCGTGGGGGGTGGCACAAGCACCACCGTAGCGACGCCGGTGAGCGCCACGGGCAGCACATCGGATATTCTGGGCGTCAAAAACCCGCTACTCACCCTGACACTAGCCAACGAGTCGGCGCTGTCGCGAGTGGGTGGTTATATCCAACGCAGCGGGATCACCGTGGGCCGGATTTCATCGACGGCTTTCGCGGCCGTCACGCAAACCTGTAGCCACGAACCCAAGCGGCAGGTTATTCTCAACAGTACGGAGTTTTACTGCACAGCACACGGTGCGCGTTTCAACCTCGACGGGTCTGCGAAAAATAGCTTGGCGGGCCGGGGCATTACCGCTTATAAAACCCTTACCGACGGCAAAACGCTGGTGGTATACAGCTAACCAACCATGAAAACCGTACTTGCACTCACGCTTTTTCTGAACCTGCTGACAGCGCCGCGCTTCGCCCCGCTGTGGCAAACCAACATGGAGCAGGCAAAGGTCGACGCCAAAGCGGGCCACAAACTGATTCTGCTCTATTTCTCGGGTTCCGACTGGTGCGGGCCCTGCATCAAGCTGAAAAAAGAGATTTACGAATCGGAGGCGTTCACGACCTATGCCGACAAACACTTGGTTTTGCTCCGGGCCGATTTCCCACGGGCGAAGAAAAACCAACTCAGTCCCGAGCAAACCGCCCACAACGAGAGTCTGGCTGAACGCTATAACCCCGACGGTCAGTTTCCGCTGACGGTGCTGCTCGATGCCGATGGCAAGGTCCTACGCAACTGGTCGGGCTATCCGGCTTCGCTGACGCTGCAATCCCTCGTCAATGACATCGACGCTGCCCCCACTGCTCACTGATTCGGCCGGGCGGCTGCACAAAAAAGTGCTGCGGCTCATGGGCAACCGATTCGAGTTCAGCGCCGTAACCGACAACGTACCTGACGGGCGCGCCAGCGCAGAAGCCGCCATTGATGCGGCCATTGCCGAGGTAAGCCGCATTGAAGCGCTGCTCACGACGTTCCGGCCTGATAGCCAAACCAATCAGATCAACGCGATGGCCGGGATTGCGCCGGTGGTGGTCGATGCCGAGGTGTTTGCGCTGATCGAGCGGTCGCTGAAGCTGTCGAGCCTGACGCAGGGCGCGTTTGACATTACCTATGGCGGCATCGATAAACGGCTCTGGAACTTCGACACAACGATGGATGCCCTGCCCGACCCCGAACAGGTACGTCAGTCGGTGCAACTCATCGACTACCGCAAAGTACGGCTCGATGCGGCGGAGCAGAGCGTCATGCTGGTCGAATCGGGTATGCGCATCGGCTTCGGGGGTATTGGTAAAGGGTATGCCGCCGAGCGCGCCAGGTACGTGATGCAACAGCTAGGTGTTCAGTCGGGGGTGGTGAATGCATCGGGCGACCTTACCGCCTGGGGCACCCAACCCAACGGCCAACCGTGGACCATCGGCATCGCTGACCCCAATGCGCGGCAGACGGCCTTTTCCCGACTCAGCATCAGCGGTTATGCCGTGGCTACGTCGGGCGATTACGAGAAATACGTGCTTATCGGCGGCAAACGGTACAGCCACACCATCGATCCGCGCACGGGCTACCCGGTGACGGGCCTGAAAAGCGTAACCATCATTGCGCCCAATGCCGAACTGGCCGACGCACTGGCTACGCCCATTATGGTGATGGGCCCGCAGGTTGGGCTGCACCTGATCGACCAACTGCCCAACATCGGCTGCATTGTGATCGACGATCACGACCGGCTGTTTACGTCAAAAAATATCAGACTAACCGCATGAACAGGAACACAAACAGACTGCTTGCGCTCGGGTTCGGCGCGGCGCTTTCGCTCACGGCCACCAGTTGCGTTACGGTGAAAGAATACCAGAAAAACCGCCTCAACGACTCGGAAATGGAACTCGCTAACCGCAAATCAGAGAAGTTCGAGAGCAGTTTCTATCTCTACCGGGAAGGGCCTTCGGGTGCCAGCGGCGGCAAAAGTAGCGGGGGCTGCGGCTGCAACTAGCCCATTACGACGTACCTGACAACCTACCATGAAAAAAGTCGTACTCACCGTAGCTACCCTGCTGGCCCTCACCACGGGCTGGGCGCAGGTCAAACGCGACACCACCCGCTCTGGCGGTCCCATTTATTACGAGAACAGCATTGGCCCGGCCAACGGCGCAGCACCGCGCCGGGCTACTCCCGCCACGAAAACCACGCCCACAACGGCTCCGTATGAAAGCCGCGGGTTGAAGCTGGAAGAAATCAATTTTGTGTCGAGCTACTACCATCAGGACGGCAACAACTCCGCCATCACGGGCGGTATTGGCACCGAGAAACTGACCGACGTTGCCAACTCATTCGACCTGACGTTGTCGGCCGTGGACCGGAAAGGGCGGCAGCATTACCTGAATATCGACGCCAACATCGACTATTATACCTCGGCCTCGTCGGATAACATCGACCCCGTTTTTTCGGGAGCTTCGCGTAGCGATGTGCACATTTACCCGTCGGTCTCGTGGCGGGTGTTCAATCCAACCACCCGCGTGACGAAGGGCTTCAGCTATGCGTATTCGACGGAATACGATTACCGGTCGCACGGGTTTACGGCGCAGTTTGCCAAGCTCTCGGCCGACCGCAACCGGGAAGTGAGTGTGCGCGCCAGCGCCTTTCTCGACACCTACGACGCTATTCTGCCCGCCGAACTGCGCCCCTCGTACTACGGTTCCGGCTCCCACAGCGACCGGACGCGGGTCGACAGCAAACCCCGGCAGACGTTCAATCTGGCGCTGTCGGTGTCGCAGGTGATTAACAAGCGGTTGCAGGTGCTGGGTACGTTCGAGCCGTCGTTTCAGCAGGGATTACTCAGCACGCCGTTTCACCGCGTTTATTTCACCGACGGCACCGTTACGACCGAACGGCTGCCTGGCACCCGGTTGAAATTCCCGGTAAGTATCCGGGCCAATTATTTTCAGGGCGACCACGCCATTTTGCGCACATTCTACCGGTTCTACGTCGATGATTGGGGCATGGTGGCGCATACGGCGAATGTGGAAGTGCCTATTAAACTCACGGCCTTCCTGTCGATCAGTCCGTTTTACCGGTTTCATACGCAAACGGCGGTCAACTATTTCCGGCCTTACGGGCAGCATGATCCGAAGTTGCTGTATCATACCAGCGACTACGATATCGGCAACATTTCCACGCAATTTGTCGGCACGGGCATTCGCATGGCTCCCCCCGGCGGTGTGTTGGGTATCCGGCCCTGGCAGTCGCTTGAACTGCGCTACGGCCATTACCTCCGCAGTACCGGCCTGACAGCCAACATTGTGACGCTGCTGGTGAAGGTGAAATAAGAAGTTCAAGGTTCAACGCCCAAGGTTCAACGTAATTAGGCGGGCTTGCAAACCTAAACCGTTGAACCTTGGGCGTTGAACCCTGAACTTCTTATTCTACCGTGAACAAACGAACGTCACAACGGTTAATTTTGCGACGTGGAAAAGATTAAATTAGAAATATTAGGCTTGTCGCCCAGCCAGTCGCAGTCGGGTTCGTTTGCATTGGTACTGGGTGAAGAATATGGCAATCGTCGCTTGCCCATCATCATCGGTATGTTTGAAGCGCAGGCCATCGCCATCGAGATCGAGAAAATTGTGCCCAACCGGCCAATGACACACGATCTCTTCAAGCAATTCGCCAAAAATTTCGGCTTCACGGTTCGCGAAATCGTTATCTCCGACCTGCGGGAAGGCATTTTCTTCGCACGCATCGTTTGCTCAGACGGCGTTCAAGAAACGGTCGTCGACGCCCGCCCGTCGGATGCCATCGCCATCGGTATCCGGTTTGGCGTGTCGATCTACACCTACGAGTCGATCCTGTCAGAAGCGGGCATCACGGCTACGTCGGAAGAGGAAGATGAGGACCAGGAAGAGCTGGTGCGCGCGTCGAGCCGTTCACCCCGCGCGTTTGGTGAGCAGTTGAAAGACATGACCGTCGATGAGCTGCAACGCATGCTCGACGAAGCCCTTGGCAACGAAGAATACGAACGCGCTGCCAAAATCCGCGACGAAATTTCGAAGAGGAATTAGATCAGAGTAAATAATGTACGATGTACAATGAATAATGTACAATGGGGCTGTCACGTACCGCTGGCGCAAGCCCACTTTGGAACAGGACCATTGTGCATTGTACATTATTCATTGTACATCGTACATTATTCATTGTACATTCATTATTCATTGTACATTATAACGAATTGTAATAGGCCACGGTAGCCGTTAGCCCCGCCCGACTTTTCAGGTCGGGTTTTTGCGTTTTCAGGTACGTTGTCATCTCGGCTTCTTTGTCGGCAAACAGACTGAGGATGCCTCGTTTACCAGGCGTAAACAAAACGGCTTTGGGTCCCTTCGCCACGTACCAGGCCTGCTTCAGCTCCAGCGCATCGTCTTTGTTGCCAACACTAAGCGCCACGTTGTAATCGCTCTTGCGGATAATGGCCGACGGATACCGCAGCAGCGTGGCCCGGCCCGTGGTCAGCACTTCAAAAAAGCCCAGCAGCACGTCGGCTTCGCCCCGAAACTCGCGGACGTTGACGTAATATGTAGCTGCCTGTAGCTTGCGGTTATTGATCGTAAACTGCCGCACCTGCGGAGCCTGTGCCACCCGAATGTTGTTGGGGCCGGCCAGAATTTCGAGTTGCTGGGTCAACAGATCATGCCGCACCGGTACCCCAATCAGCGAGTCAAGGCGGGTGCCGGGGACCTTGCCATAAAACCGGATATTACCTGCCTGAAAGGTGCTGTCTTCGTAAGACGTACCCAGCAGTTGTTTATTGTAATGGTTGAAGCTGGAAATTACTCCGCTCGTCAACGGAACCGGGTCGCCCGATAGTTGGATCCAGTCTTTCGTGGTCTGGTTTATCATTTGCGCCTGCGCTCCGGAAAACAGTTGAATCAGCAGCAGGCTAACGAGTAGCGGCAACGATCGTCGCATATAGCTTTTTTTTGACGGAAAGTTACTGCCTACACACCAAAGCGGGCAATCCAGTCACTGGATCGCCCGCCTGTTCTAACTACCGTTTACGAACTTATGGCTATGGCCGCACGGCTACGCCACCCGTTTTGGTTTTTCGTACGACAATCGGCGCGCAGCGCGGTGGTGGACAGGCACAGACCGTTGGTTGCAGGGTAACGACGGTATCGGTAAAGCAGCCGTTCGCTGAATACACGCGAACCGTATAGTCGGTGGGGGTGGCCGGGTTGGGTTGATTCGCGACCAGTATACCACCCACCACGGCCGATAACGGTTGTGGCGAACTGAACAACGGTACGGTGGCCGTGAAACTACTACCCAGGCTGACATTGTAAGTAACGGCGGCGCTATTGCTGCTGACCAGCGTTATGGCGGCGTCATTTTGCGGTGTCGTTCCTACGCAACGTGCCGACTGCGTCACGGCCGAGAGGCTGGGCAATGGATCTTCGACGATCACGAACGGGCAGCAGGAGCCATCAGAACACCCGCCCGAGTTGATCGCCGCTACGCTGTATTCGCCTGCCGCCGTCACGCTGAGGGTGGCGCTGGTAGCCCCCGGAATGGGTTGCCCGTTGCGGCTCCACTGGTAAGCCGAGAAGCTGGCCGGAGCCGACAGTTCGAACTCAAACGGCACACCGGCGCACAGATGAATGGGCACCGTGAGGCAAACCGACGTCGTGCTTGACCCCGGAATAGTTGCATAGTTGAACAGCACCCCTTCGGCCGTCAGGCTGGCCTGATAGGTCATGGTGACCGTAGCAGAGGCGGGCAGGCTCGACAGGTCCCACAACAGGCCGGGTGCGCTGGCTGTGGCCGAACCAAACGAGGTAACTACGGAGCCGGGCACCAGGGCAATGCCACTGATGAGCGAATCGCGCAGGATGGTCCCGGCCGCCGCCAGACCAGGCCCCGGGTTACTCACCGTCAGCGTATACGTCACGATGGAGCCTAGCTCAGGCCGTTTGTTGCTGACGGTTTTGGCGAGCGTCAGGATAGGAATGGGCAATGGCCGAACAAAGCCCGCATCGATCGTGATATTATTCTCGCTAGCCGTGAGTGTAATCGGCGCCGTCAGGCCATTTACGGGGTCGCTATCGATCGCCCGATTGGTACCCACCGTCGCTGAAGTTGCCCCTTCAAACCCCGCCGGCGTCGTAAAACTCACCGAATACGGCTGACCGGGCAGGAGACCAGCAAAATAATAGAGACCGTTGGCGTCTGTACGAGTCGTTTGCACTACCGTTCCGCCCTGCAACAGCGTTACCACCACATTGGCAATCGGCAGATCACCGCTATCCTGAATGCCATCCCGGTTGACGTCCTCAAACACATAGTCGCCCAGCGATGCAAACGGGATGTAGAAGCCGGCATCCAACGACGTATCGTTCTGACCCGCCGCCAGCGTTACACTCTGGGTACGTCCCGTGATGGGGTCGGCGTCGGAGTCCAGGGCATCGTCGCCAGCATTACTGCCGGTGATAACGTACCCGGCGGGCGTCGTGAAGCCAACCGAATAGCTATACGAGCTAAGAGCCGCCAGCCCGGTAAAGCTATACAGGCCGCTGGCGTCGGTTGTGGTGGTAGCGATGGCCGCTCCGTTGTTGTACAGCACAACTGTTACCCCCGCCAGAGGGGTATCGTTGGCATCCTGCACGCCATTGTGGTTTGTATCGACGAAGGTATAGTCGCCCAACGAAGCCACCGGCACGAAACCCACATCGAACGAAAAGTTGTTCTCGCCCGCCCCGCCCAGCGTGAAGCTGATCTGCCCATTGCTGTCGGCATCGGTGTCGATCGCATCGGCCTGCGCACCACTGGCAGCGTTGGGTTTGCGGCTAATGCCATACGCGTTGGCGCTGAGGCTCGTCGGGAACGACATCGTATAACTCCCCCCCTGCGTCAGGCCGGTCAGGCTGTACAGGTAGCCCACCGTCGTGCTTCCCGGACCGCTCGAGAAGTAATATTCCCCGTCGGTATTGGTCACGACGCTCACCCCGTTGCTGGGCAAGCCCGGCCCTTTCAACGTAACCGCAACACCCGACAACGGTGGTTCGCCGGCATCCTGCACGCCATTGTCGTTACTGTCGATCCAGACCCGGTTCCCGATCTGAACCGGCGACTGTTTGCTGACTAGCTCCATATCGCCCAGACTCGCGGCCTTCCCGAAGGTAGCTGCCCGCTGCGCAAACGTCAGGCCACCATCCTGAGCCAATACCTGGTATTCGAAGTCTGTTTTTCCCGTATGGTTATTGAAATAGCGCGCACCGGCGGCCCGGAAAGCAGCGGCCGGATCATACACCGTCACCACGGTTTGGCCGCGTTCGGGCAGCAGGGCCAGCCCGCCCACGGTAATTTCCTGGTGCCCGCCCGTGGCTGTTGTCGACGTGGGTGATTCGCTTAGCTGATACATATCCTGCCAGTAAAACTCACCGCCACCCGGCCCCTGCGGGATAGACTGGTTAACGGCCGACGACGATGTCGTCACGGCAATGCCATTGTTGGCAGGTACGTTGGTTACCGTGGCATTATTCTCGATCAGGTACGTGCCGTTTGCCTGCCGGCCTGCCCGTAGCAGATCGCCCGCCGAGGCCGCTTCATACACAGCGGTTGATGACGTGATGGGTGAATAGTTGGCGTTGCCAGTCTGGTGGCTAAACCGGTCGAAGAGGCCCAAGACCATTTCACCATTGCTGTCAAATTCGATATCCGACAGCACTGGCTGCGGGTATACTGTCTGATCGTAAGCCGTTCTGGTCAGGTTCGCCGGAATGGACGTCCAGCTGCTGATCCAAGGTTGCCAGGCGGCAGGAGCTACGGCAGGACCGGTACCCGAGTTTGTGCCGCGCGAGGAGGCATATCCGCGTGTGTAGCTCAGCGGGAAGCTCAACACCTGCGTGAAGGTACTGGCGGCCCCGGCCGGATCGTGCGCGTAAACAAGGGCTTTCAGGCTGGACGCCGTTCCGCCCGATTCGCCTGTGCAGACGGCCCCAACGTAGATTTTTCCCCGGTAAAACTTGGTAGCAAAGGGGCGCAATGTGCCGCTGACGCAGCCTGCATTGGGCAGTGTGTGTTTGGTGTAGGTAGTGGGTTTGGTCCCATTCGGACCCATTGGCAGCTGATACAGTGCCTGGTCGTAGAGATTAACGACCCACAGCGTCTTGTCATCATCCGACAGGCTGATGTCACCCAACGACATTTTACCAACCAGATCGAAAGCAGCCGCATCGTGGTTGGGGGTGGTTTTAACGGTCGGAAGGGGGTCGGTCAGGCGCGGATCCGTGCCGACTTCGATGTTCAGATCGGTTTTCAGGTTCACGAAAGGCGTAACTGTCGTAGAGGCGCTGGTTGGGTTCGACAGATTGATGGCATAAATCTGTCCCGGTCCACCCGTGCCGAAGCCAGCGTGCCGTTTCATGAAAGCCGCCGCCAGTACCTGCTGATTCGTCCGGTTATAGGCAAGCCCCCACGTCGACCCGATGCTTCCCTTCGACAGATACACGTTGCGGCCCTGCCCGGCTCCATCATATTGCCAGGCTACCAGCCAGGGGTCGTTGGCCGGGTTACTAGTGGCGCTACTAGGCGAACTTATGGGATCGCCATTGGTGTAGCAGGAAGTAATGAGGTACGGGTTTGTATCGCCATTGTAGTGAGCAGGGTAATTGATACCCAGATTGACACCAGCCGTGCCACCATTAACAAACCGGATGTTACTGCGACTATTGGTACCGGCAAAGCCCTCAAAATCGCCCGCCACCACATTAGTAAACTCCACCCGGTACGGATTGGTCGAGCCCACCGTCAGCGTATAAGCACCAGCGGCGTTGGTCGTGGCCGAGATGGGGGCCGTGGCGGTGTTGGCGCTGTAGGCCGTCACGATGACGCCAGCTACCCCCGGCTCCCCATACGTATAGCTATCGGGATTGGTAATGGGCGTATAAAGGCCATCCGCATTGAAATCCCTGAAAACAGTACCGCGAATGGTTTGCGCCTGCGTTAGTACGGGAAACAGGCCAAACAAAAAGCATAGTATGAGCAGCGAATGGGTGGCATATAGGTGAGGGAATAACGAATGAGCCTTATGGATTTTCATGGCCGACTAGTGCAGTATTAGCGGTAACTGGTTATATATACCCAGCTACATACCGTCAACTTAGAGGCCATTTTTATTATAAATTATCAACTTACAGTATATAACATCTGCAAAATCTGAACCTACACTATACTATACAGGCTAAAATGCTGTTGGCTATCAACCCCTTACACGCTTAAAAAGTCATTCAACAGTTGCGAAAGCCGCCGCGATCGGTTTGCTTTCAATTTGATTGAGCAGACCTTTTTCACGAAACCGAGCCGGGGCCTACCAAAAAGTGTACCATCTTTTATACCTATAGTTTAATAGCATTATTTCCCGAATAAACAGGCTGTTTTTGTTTCGCGAACTATTGATCTGGCAATAGTATCTTTTGTCTGAAGGGGCACTGTTAATAAATTGTTTATTTGCGTTTTCATGGCTCAACGACGAGCTACTTTAGTTTACCCACTTCATGCAAAAACAACTATTGTCGCTTCTTGTGGCAATTGGGTTGGTACAGGTAAGTCACTCGCAGACAATGGCACAAACGCTGTCGCAGACGACTTTCCCCCAGAACGGTGTTCGCGACGAACGCGCCAACCTATTTGCCTTTACCAACGCTACCATCGTGGTAGACCCCAAAACCACCCTCCAGAACGCCACGCTTGTCGTACGTGATGGGCGCATTGAGGCCGTCGGTACGTCGGTGAACGTACCCAAAGGGGCAGTGGTCACCAATCTGGCCGGGCGGCGTATTTACCCCGGCCTCATCGACCTCGATTCTGACTACGGCATGCCCGAGGTGAAACGGCCCACCGGCGGTGGCTTCGGCGGTTTTGGTGCTCCACAGCTCGAATCCAACAAGAAAGGCCCTTACTACTGGAACCAGGCCATCCAGCCTGAAAACGACGCGAGTCAGCTTTTTAAGGCGGTTACCGCCAAAGCCGACGAATACCGCAAGGTGGGCTTTGGTGCCGTGCTGACCCACGCCCACGACGGCATTGCCCGGGGTAATGGAACGCTCGTGACACTGGCCGACGAACGCGAAAATGCGTTGGTACTGCGCAATGGTCTGAGCCAGCACTTCTCGTTCAGCCGGGGCTCGTCGGGCCAGAATTACCCCAACTCGATCATGGGGTCGGTAGCCTTGCTGCGGCAGGCGCTCTACGATGCGCAGTGGTACAAAAATGGCGGGAACAAAGGCCAGATGAACCTCTCATTGGATGCCTTCAACCGGATGGCCGGGGTGCCTTCGTTCTTCGAAGCAGGCGATAAAATGGGCATTGTTCGGGCCGATCGTATCGGCGACGAATTCGGCATGCAGTTCATCATCCGGGGCGCCGGCGACGAATACCAGCGGATCGACGAGGTGAAAGCCACCGGGGCCACGCTGATTGTGCCGGTAACGTACCCAACGGCTTTCGACGTAGAAGATCCCTGGGATGCAGACAACGTATCACTGGCCGAAATGAAACACTGGGAGATGGCACCCGCCAACGCGGCCATGCTGACGCAGGCGGGGATTCCGTTTGTACTGACGAGCGCGGGCCTGAAAAACCGGGCCGATTTTATGGCCAACATACGCAAGGCGATCGAAAACGGGCTCACCGAACAACAGGCACTCGAAGCCCTGACGACCGGCCCGGCCCGCCTCATTAAGGCCGACGACCTGCTGGGTACGTTGGCAGTCGGCAAGGTGGCCAACTTCCTGATCACGTCGGGCAACCTGTTTGCCGCCGACAACGTCATTTACGAAAACTGGATTCGCGGCAAGCAGTACGTGGTGACCAACCGCAACGTAGCCGACCTGCGGGGTACGTACGATCTCAAGCTTGAGAACACCACCACGCCGGGCCAGGCTAACCTGAAGCTGATCGTATCGGGCACCAACCCCGACAAACCGGAGTACCAGATTACCCAGAACGATACGACCAAGCTCACGCCGACCGTATCCGTCGATTTCAACCTGATCTCGATGCGGGTAGCGCTTGACAAACGCCAGCCCACCGCCCTGACCCGCCTGACGGGCTACCGCGATGGCACCTCGTACAAAGGGGAAGGCGAACAACCCGATGGCAAGCGCATCACCTGGTCGGCTACGCTGAGCAAACCCTACAGTGCCAGCCTGGCCAAAGCCGATACGGCCACCAAAAAGAAACCCGAGCTTGGCGGTATGCTGTATCCGTTTGTCGGGATGGGTACCGCCCAGCGCCCGCAGCCGCAGCCCATGCTGTTCCGCAACGTGACGGTCTGGACCAACGAGGCAGCCGGTATCCTGACCAACGCCGACGTGCTGGTACAGAATGGCAAAATCGCGCAGGTAGGTCGCGGCCTTACGGCTCCATCGGGCGTGTCGGTTGTGGATGGCACGGGCAAACACCTGACCAACGGTATCATCGACGAACACTCGCACATCGCCCTGTTTTCGATCAATGAAGGCTCGCAGTCGAGCACGGCCGAGGTGCGGATGATGGACGCGCTGAACCCGGAAGATATCAACATTTACCGGCAGCTGGCGGGTGGCGTTACGTCGTCGCAACTGCTACACGGCTCGGCTAATGCCATCGGCGGGCAGTCGGCGCTGGTGAAGCTGAAATGGGGCGAAACGGCCGACAACATGCTCATCAAAGGGGCCGACGGGTTTATCAAATTTGCCCTCGGCGAGAACGTGAAGCAGGCCAACTGGGGCGACGCCAACCGGGTGCGGTTCCCGCAAACGCGGATGGGCGTTGAGCAGGTCTATATGGACCACTTCATGCGGGCCAAAGAATACGCCAAAGCCTGGGCCGATTACAACGCACAGAACACGACGCAGGGTAAAGCCGGGAAGAAAAAAGGAGCCGTTTCCGCAGGTACGTTGGCGCCGCCCCGTCGCGACATCGAACTCGATGCGCTGGCCGAGATTCTGGCCAAGAAACGCTTCATCACCTGCCATAGCTACGTGCAGTCGGAGATCAATATGTTGATGAAAGTGGCCGACTCGCTGGGTTTCAAAGTGAACACGTTTACGCACATTCTGGAAGGGTACAAAGTGGCCGACAAAATGGCGAAGCACGGCGTCGGCGGCTCGACCTTCTCTGACTGGTGGGCCTATAAGATGGAGGTGAAAGACGCCATTCCGTACAACGCCGCGCTGATGAGCCGTGAAGGGGTACTGGTCTCGATCAACTCCGACGACGCCGAGATGGCCCGCCGCCTGAATCAGGAAGCAGCCAAGACGGTCGAGTATGGTGGTATTCCGGAAGAAGATGCCTGGAAGATGGTGACGCTGAACCCGGCCAAACTGCTCCATCTGGACAGCCATATGGGCAGTATCCGGGCCGGTAAAGACGCCGATCTGGTGCTCTGGAACGCCCACCCGCTATCGATCTACGCCCGCCCCGACCTGACGATCATCGACGGCGCCGTGTATTACAGCCGCACCGCCGATGAGCAGACTCAGGAGCAGATGCACCGCGAACGCGCCCGTCTGATCCAGAAGATGATTCAGGCGAAAGCCGGTGGCCAGACAGCCCAGCGCCCCACCATGCGCCGCCAGCGGATGTGGCATTGCGAAGACATTGAAGGCATCATGGCCGAAGGCGAAGAGAAGTAGAGACGCATGGGAATGCGTCTCCCACGCGTAAGCAACAGCCTGTTCGCCTCCTTTACATAAGCCTTAGGCAAGGTCAGACTAGTTAAAACCATCCGGTAGTGAGACGCATAGGAATGCGTCTCTACGGCAACACTATGAAACACATTCTCACAACCATATTGTCGCTGGCGGCGCTTACGGGCGCGCTGGCACAAAACCCCGCCCCGGCGCGGCCGCAGGAGCGGCCCATCGCGCTGCTGGGCGGCACCATCCATACCGGCACGGGGCAGGTCATCCCGAACGGCTACATCACCTTTGACAAAGGCGTGATTCAGGGCGTGGGCGACGCCACGACCGTGCGCCTCAACACTGATCAATATCAGGTGATCGACGTGGCGGGCAAACACGTTTACCCCGGCCTGATCTCGCCCTCGTCGCTGGTGGGGTTGCAGGAAATTGCGTCGGTGCGGGCCACCGTCGACTCGCGCGAGATTGGCGTGCTGAACCCCAACGTGCGGGCGCTGATCGCTTACGATACCGATTCGGAAGTAATCCCGACGATCCGCAACAACGGCATCCTCATCACACAAGCCATGCCGCTGGGGGGTACCGTATCGGGCTCGTCGTCGATTATGCACACCGACGGCTGGAACTGGGAAGATGCCGTCCTGAAAAAAGACGACGGGCTGTGGCTCAACTGGCCCGGCTATTACGCCCGCAACTTCGACTTCGAGACGTTTGAAGCCTCTATCAAGAAAAACGACAAGCGCGACGAAACACTGCGATCGTTGCAGGCCACGTTTGCCGAAGCGAAAGCCTACGCCGAAACGACGCCCGCTCCCGCGCCGGTAAATCTGCGTTTCGAGGCAATGCGGGGCCTGTTCAACGGCACCCAGAACCTGTATGTGCGTGCCGATTACGCCAAAGACATCATCGAGGCCGTGCGGTTCGCCAAAGCGGCGGGCGTTCCCAAGGTGGTGATCATCGGTGGCGAAGAGGCCGACAAAGCCGCGTCGTTCTTGAAAGAAAACAACGTACCTGTGCTGCTAAGCGCGCTGCACCGCCTGCCCAACCGGCAAGACGAAGCCGTTGATCTCCCCTACCGAATGCCGGGGATTCTGCAAAAAGCGGGCGTGCTGGTGGGCCTCAGCTACGGCGAAGAGTGGTGGCGCACGCGGAACCTGCCGTTTCTGGCCGGTACAGCAGTCGGCTTCGGGGTGTCTGACCGTGAAGAGGCGCTGAAGATGGTAACGGCCAACACCGCCAAAATCCTGGGTATCGATCAGCTCGTAGGTACGTTGGAAAAAGGCAAACAGGCGACCATCGTGGTCTCGAAAGGCGACATTCTGGACATGCGCACCAACGTGGTGGAACAGGCTTTCATCCAGGGCCGTCAGGTGAATCTCGATGACAAGCACAAGCGCCTGTATAACAAGTTCAAAACCAAATACGGGCAGAAGTAAAGGCGTTCAATGTCCAAGGTCCAACGTTTAACGTTAGTTCACGCTTACGAAGGTTAAGCGCGAAGCAACGTTAAACGTTGGACCTTGGACATTGAACGCCTTTATTGCTTCTCAATCAACGCCACGCAGAAACCGGCGATGCCTTCCTGCCGACCGACGAAGCCCATGTGCTCGGAGGTCGTGGCTTTGATGGCGACATCGGCTTCAGGTACGTTCATCACCTTGGCGAGGCAGGTTTTCATGGCCGGAATGTGCGGGTTCAGCTTGGGTTCCTGCAACACCACCGTCACATCGACGTTGCCGACTTCCCAACCCTCGGCCCGAATCATCCGCATCACCTCGGCCAGCAGTTCTTTGCTGTCGACGCCTTTCCAGCGCGGGTCTTTGTCGGAAAAATGATAGCCAATATTCCGCATGTTGGCCGCCCCCAGCAGCGCGTCGCAGATCACATGACAGATAATGTCGGCATCGGAATGCCCGTAGGCGCCGTGCGTATGCGGAATCTGGATGCCCCCCAGCCAGAAGGGGTGCCCCGCTACTAATTTATGGACATCGTAGCCCTGTCCAACGCGTATTTTCATAACCAGTCAATAGCAGAATGGCCACAAACATACGGCCATTCCGGCACGACCACGTACCCCTCACGGTAAGCCCCGCCTGATCTGCGCCAGGTACGTAAAATTGTTATTGGTCGAATATTCGGTAAAGGCCAGCGAACCAGGCGCGAAGACGATGTTCTCCCAAAACGTGTAGACCGTCTGCTGTTCAAAAATGATCTTAGTCCGCTCGGGGTCCTGAAATGACCACGTAAACGAGGCGGGCGTGCCCGTATTGGTGTTCGTACCCGTGCCGTTGGCGTTGAACGTGATATAATACGAGTTATCAAAATTGATCGTATTGTTGGGCGCACCGCGTTTATAGTAGTTCAGCACGTTACCAAAATTGGAGCGGTGTTCGTTGATCCGCCACGTACCGCTTGTCAGGATGGTAACCGGGTCGGCGGTGATGGGGGTGCAGGGGTCAGAGCCGAGCCGCAGTTGTGCGTCGGCGCCAAACAACAGCCGCCCGCCAGTGCCGTATCGAACAGCAAACGCCTGCTCAACCCGATTGGCTTCGATCGTGATGACATGGTTGATAACGACCAGGTCGTTAAGCGCCGGTACGTGCCCCCCTACCCAGGTAGTCGTGTTGTTCCAGACACCCGCCTGCGCGGTGGTGTAGGTATTGCTGAGCAGCTGGGTAACGCGGGGTTTGGCCGCCACCGGTGCACTAGCCAATCCTAGGAAAAAGAAGAGACAAAAAGCTAAATACAGACGAGGCATAAACTTACGGATGGGTTAGCATTGTGACTACGAATCAAGCGATTAGTTAAGTAAACTAGTCACAATCCGGCTCCACTCCCGTAAGGGATTATCCAGTGGTATGCCCGCCCTTCGTAGGGCCTTTACGACCATACAAAGGGCGGGCCTTGGCTCAGGCGCGGCGGTAGTAGAGCGTCGAGCTGTTTTCGGGTCGCAGAATCTGCTGGGCCATCGACCGAAGGCCATCGGCCGTGACAGCCTGAATCTTGTCAGCCTCCTGATTGACCCATTCCGGATCGCCCGCGTTAGCGGCAAAGGCGAGGTTCATGGCCCGGTTCAGCAATTCTACCTCCGAAAACGCCATCGTCGATTCAGCCTGATTTTTCACCTTCATCAGTTCCTCGTCAGGTACGTTGCTGTCGATCAATTCCTGAAGTACGTTCTGCACGGCAGCATCGGCTTCTTCGAGCGTTACGCCTTCGTTGAGGTTCCCCTGCACCAGTAGCAGGCCGGGGTCGAGCGAGGCCGTGATGTAGGCACCCACGTTGCTAAAAATAGCTTCTTCCTTCAGCAGCTTGCGGTACAGCCGCGACGATTTACTGCGCCCCAGCACGTCGCTGAGCAGATCGGCCGTCTGAAAATCGGCAGCAAACCGGCCCGGCATATGGTAGGCTTTATAGAGCGCGTTGAGCGGCACGTCGGCGGTGGTTTCCAGGAAACGCGCTTCCGATTGGGCGGGCTCGGCGGGCAGGTTACGGATGTATTCCTTACCCGCCGGGATCGGCTCGAACCACTTTTTGCAGAGTTGTTTTACCTGCTCAGTAGTCACGTTGCCCGCCACCACCAGAATGGCGTTGTTGGGTACGTAGTACTTGAAGAAAAAGGCCTTCACGTCGTCGAGCACGGCGTTTTCAATATGGCTGATGTCTTTGCCGATCGTAGCCCAGCGGTAGGGGTGCTGTTGGTAGGCCAGGGGGCGCATTTTCAGCCAGACATCGCCGTAAGGCTGGTTGAGGTAGCGCTGATTGAACTCCTCGATGACCACTTTCTGCTGCACGTCGAGCACCTGCTGATCGAACGACAGGCTCAACATCCGGTCCGATTCAAGCCAGAAGGCCGTTTCGAGATTAGCCGAGGGGAGCGTGATGTAATAATTGGTGATGTCGGCGCTGGTGAAGGCGTTGTTTTCACCACCAACCCGTTGCAGGGGTTCGTCGTAGGTGGGAATGTGCCGCGAGCCACCAAACATCAGGTGCTCAAACAGGTGGGCAAAACCGGTGCGCTCGGGGTCTTCGTCGCGCGAGCCGACATTGTATAAAATATTGACGGCGGCCATTGGCGTGCTGGCATCTTCGTGCACAAATACCCGCAGGCCATTATCCAGTACAAACTGATCGTATCGAATCATAATAAACGTTTCATCACAAAAGTAAGTTTGACGGTTGGGGTTTGGTATTCGGTGGTAACCGATGAACATGGGATCAGGGCGCAAGCCAGCCGTACAGGCCAAACCTCGGCTGTCAAACTTACTTATGAAACACCTGCCGCTGCTTTTTCTTCTCCTGCTTGCCCCATTTTTTGCGCCTGCTCAGATCCTGAACGACCCCGCCGCGCAGCAAACCGTCACCAAAGTACTCGATAACGCCTATAATTACGAATTTGCCGAGGCAGGAACGTACCTGCGGCAGCTTCAGACCCGCTACCCGCAAAGCCCCGTGGTGCCAGTGCTGCGGGCGCTGATTCTGTACTGGCAGAACCTGCCTATCAGCGAGAGCCGAACGGTGACGAACCAGTATGTGCAACAGGTCGATGCCGCCATCAAGGGTGTAGAGCAACTGATCGCCAAAAATGAGAACGACCCCGAAGCCATCTTTCTTGGCCTGACCGCTCACGGCTATATGGCCATGAAACACAACTTCGACAACGAAAGCCTGAAAGCTGTTGGCGAGTCGCGGAAGGCCTATGTGTACATGAAAGACGGCTTCCAGCTGATGGATAAGAACGTCGAGTTTTACTTCTCAACGGGACTCTACAACTACTACGTCGAACGCTACCCCATCGACCACCCCGTGGTGAAGCCCTTTATGGTCTTCTTCAAGGACGGCGACATCAACCTGGGCCTGCGCCAGATGGAAACAGCCGCCAAACGGGCCCTGTTCACCCGCCCCGAAGCCAACCTGTATCTGGCCCACATCTACGTGAAACACGAGACCAATTTTCCCAAGGCCGTCGAGCATTTGGATTACCTGGTCGATCACTACCCCAAGAACCCCATCTTCCTGCTCAGGTACGTAGAGGCGCTGCTGCTGGCGGGCAGATACTCCGAAGCCGAGGCGGCCCTGAAGCGGCTCAAGACCATGCAGCACAAGCTGTTGCCCGCCGCCATCCATACATTTGAGGGGCTCTTGGCCGAGAAAGCCGAGAAGAACGATGCCGAAGCGGGTCGGTCCTATCAGGCCGCACTGAAACAGCCGGTCAACATTGCTTTCACGCAGGAAGAACACGGCCTTGCCTACGCCGGACTGGCCCGCATTGCCGCCCGGGCCGGCAATCCCACCCAAGCCAAAGCGTATTACAAAAAAGCCCTCGACGTAGCCGAGTACAAGTTCGTTATCCGCGAAGCGAAAGCGTATCGGTAATTAATTATGTATTGGCCGAAAAGCTACATTCATAATCTCGCTAATGATGCGCTTTCTGAACAACACTTTTTATACTCAATTGATGCAGCGGTGGGTCTGTATTCATTTCTACATCTACTGTTCTAACCTGCTCCCCAACTGTCCCTTTTGGATTAAAGCTTACGCTAATTGAATCTATCGAATTTGGCCTGATTTTAGAATGTGGCTCGTCAACAACAGTGCATCCACAATGCACTGTTATACTTGAAATTACTAGGTCATTAACACCTTCATTTTTAAAGACGAAGGCTTTTCGAACAGTGTCTTTGTCGCTAATTAAGCCAAAATCATGCTTCATTTCTATAAATTTCACTTTCGTGATTTGACTTATACTATCTCCGTCGAAAGATCGAAACGTCTTTTTCTTTTCGAGCTTATGACAGGCTGCAAGTAGCCCGAAGACTAAAAATATGTATACCCTCATAGCCGTACAGTTATATTTAGCATCATCACTATGTCTTTGTCTAAATTGGTCGTATATTTTCGCCAACTACTGTTGTCAACGCGAATGAACATAGCTGACACTTTTGCTACAACAAGTCCTATACTATTTCCATATCGATCAACTAATGAAGGATCTTCTGGCTTAAGTTTTGTTGAGGCAATTTTATAGGCAAATCGCTCATCGGCTGGCGTAAACCAATCTACGGAAGCAAAAAAACCTTCGGCTGGAAAAATAATATTATATTCTTCTAAAGAAACCTTCAGCCACTTGCCTTTTCGTTTTCCTTTCGCAACAATCGATGTTGTTGTCAACTCCTCACCTGGTTTACCATCATTATTCTTGTAAAAACGTAATCGAAAAGGGGTTCGTTTATTACCAAGAACACCAACGAATACAGAAACATCTTTGACATAACCCGATGTCCCTTCATCATTATATATATAAGTAGCAAGCTCCGTTAAATAACTATTAGGTGTAAAAACTACTGTAGCATTCTCTTGAGTAGGACCAAATATTTTTTCCTTGTTTGTACTCGAAAGAACAACCATTTCCTGTAAGGGAATAGGGCGTTCTTTAAGGTAGATAGTGAATGAACTTTTGGGGCAAGCTATCGTTAAGCCATAGAACCCTATAGCAGAAACGGCTACACTATCTACTTTTCCTAAATCATAGTCTATAAGAAAATCTCCTCTCTCATTAGAAGAAGTACCAGTTAAAATATTGTTGCCATTTTTAAGAAGTATCGTGGCAAAAGGAATAGGCTTATTATCTGACTTATTCAGAACCAAACCTGATAGTTGCTGGCCAAAGCTTGATAGTTCACAAAGGAATAGTAGAAAAGCGAACGAATATTTCATAAAAAATGGGCAACCTCTCTCGACGTTGCCCAACTAATTTAGCAGATTAAGATGGATTCGTATCTCCTACACAAGCATTAGCTCCAGGATTATTGCTCGAACACGGATGAGTAGAGACCGTTGTCGAAACAGGAATCCACAGAAACCATGTTGTTTCAGTAATAGTCCAGGAACACTGTCCATTTGAGTCAACAGATTGTGTAGCCGAACAGGTAGTACCAAACCCTTTTGCATAAGCACCTGTAACAGTTACGCTTACAATACATAGAACAAGCACTAATCTGAGTACACTGTTTTTACGTTTCATAATATTACTTAGTGTTAAATACACTGCTAAATAAGTATGTGTTAATATTCATTCAAAGTCAAGTACCTTTAATTGGCTATTTAATTTATTAAACGGTAATCATTAAATACTATTTTGCATACAATGTAGGTCAATCTTGGCTGAAGACATGAGAGAAGATCTGGTTAGTCTTAACAGGAATCTGAAGGCTGTTGGCGAGTCGCGGAAAGCCTATGTGTACATGAAAGACGGCTTCCAGCTGATGGATAAGAACGTCGAGTTTTACTTCTCAACGGGGCTCTACAACTACTACGTCGAACGCTACCCCATCGGCCACTCCGTTAAGCTAACGCAGCCTGCTCTTAAAACAAGTCTAAAGAGTATAAAACACATACAGAGCCAGTTTGTATGTTACTGATTTATTGGCCCCTTACCGAAGAGACGAACGAACTTAACAAGCCAACTTCGCTCGACAAATGAAAGCAACATCGACAGATAGAAAGACCGTTCAAGTCACAGAAAATGGAGAGCTGATCGGGCAGCTGATTTACGACAATTTGTTTTCGCTCGCCGTTAACATCAGGATGGCTAATTCCGAAGTCTATACGGTCAAGCCCGTTGGCTTTTTCGGCACCACCATTACTGTAACAAAAGCCGGGGTAGACGTAGCCACCTTGAAAATGAACTGGCATGGCCAAATCATTTTTGCATTTCAGGACGGAGAGGAATTTGCGCTAAAAGCCAAAGGCCTATTTTACAACAAGTTCGTTATCGAAAACAAGGACGAAGAACAGGTGCTGCAACTCGATCCAAAATTCAATTGGAGTAAGTTCGATTACAGCTACGACATCGCCTACGAGGGGAAGCCACAGAACAGATTACTCGTGATGCTCGGTGTGTATGCGTCAAACTATTTAATAGCGACGATGTCGGGAATGGTCTAGATGACCGAGAGATAGTGGTCCGGCAATGATCAGCCTACCCCAATCCGACACGGCGTCGACGGTCATTCGCCAGTTGCACGGATGTATCAAAAAAGCAGCTGGGTCAATCGAGGTTTGACGCCTTCGATTGACCCAACTGCTTTTTTGATTGACTTCGCTAATTAAGCGGCGTTCGCTTCGGTGGTAGACGGCGCAGACACAGAGGCGCCTTCGGGGCGTGGCCCACGGCGGCGTTTTTTCCGGCGGGGTTTGGTCGAACCCTCCGGCCGGTTAACAGTGCCTTCCACCGTAGCGTCCGCACCGGCTTCAGCAGGGTGGACGACCGCCGACTCACCTGCCGGACGTTGACCACGGCGGCGGTTATTACGCTTGCGGGTACGTTGTTCGTTCGGTGTCGTTGCCTCGGCCATCGGCGTGGTTTCAGCATTCGGGCTTACCTCACCCTCGGCGGCTACTGATGCCTCCGGACGGGGCGAACGCTCGCCACTAGGCCGTCGACCATCGCGGCCCCGACCACCAGCCCGGCGATCTGATCCTGACCCTGTGCGGCTCCGGCCATCACGACCACGGCTGAACGGGCCCGGTTCGTCGCGAACGCCAGCTACAGGTGCCGGGCCCAGACCCAGGGCTTCGGTCACACTCTGCCGGTCGAGTTTACGCTCGATGAGCTTTTCGATCCGGCCGAGCTTGTTCATATCGGCCTCATTGACAAACGTAATAGCCGTGCCCGTAGTCGAGGCGCGGGCTGTGCGGCCAATGCGGTGTACATAGTCTTCGGCGTCGCGGGGTACGTCGAAATTGACCACGTGGGTAATGTTGTCTACGTCGATCCCGCGCGACAGCACGTCAGTGGCGACGATGATCTGGAGTTGCTTGTTTTTAAACTCGCGCAGCACCACTTCGCGCTCTTCCTGTTCCAGATCCGAGCTGATGCCTTTGGCCTGATAGCCCCGCTTGGCCAGCGCCCGCACGATGGCGTTCACTTCCGATTTGCGCGAGGTAAACAAGACCATGCTTTTCACATCCATCTGACCCATCAGGTGCTCGAGCAGCGGGAGTTTCTGATGATCTTTCGCCAGATAAACCTGCTGATCAATACCCGCCGCCGGCTTCGACACCGACAGCCGGATTTCCTCAGGCTGTTGTAGAATACGGTCGGCAAAGGAGCGAATTTTGGGGGGCATCGTCGCCGAGAACAGCAGCGTCTGGCGCTTGGTGGGCAGAATCTTAACGATCTTCAGGATATCGTCGGAGAAGCCCATGTCGAGCATTTTGTCAGCTTCATCGAGCACGAGGTAATCGAGCTTATCGAAGTTGACGTAGCCCAATTGCATGTGTGCCAGCAAACGGCCCGGCGTGGCAATAATGATATCGGCTCCGGTCTCAAGGGCGCGGCGTTGTTTGTCCCACTCATCGCCTTTGCCACCGCCATAGATGGCGATGCTCGTAGCCGATACGAAATAGCTAAACCCTTCTACCTGATCGTCGATCTGCTTGGCCAGCTCACGCGTAGGCACCAACACCAGTGTGCTGGTATGGTCGTGGTTGGCGTGAGCGATCCGATCGAGCAGGGGAATCAGGAAAGCCGCTGTCTTGCCGGTGCCGGTTTGGGCGCAGGCGATCAAGTCTTTGCCTTCGAGAATAAGGGGGATGGCCTGTTCCTGAATAGGGGTAGCCTGTTTGTAATTCATGGCATCCACACCCGCCCGCAGGTCGTCGTGGAGGTTAAAGTCCTGGAATGTCAAGGTTGCAGCGTTGAAAAAGTTATGAGTACGCTGACCTTTTGCTCCTGGCCAGCTAACCGCTTGATTATGAAACAAAGGTAAGACAAAAGCCGTTCCGGCAGGTTTACCAGCTGGCTATCCGCAATTTAGCCGGAAATCGGCAGGTACAATACCCTCTGTGCCAACTATCTGTCGGACCATGCTAGGGTCACGCTTCAGGCATGTTAGTAGCGATTCACTCGCAACCAGATGATCGGTTTTACAAAGGGCTTACTGTTTCACGACCTTAAACTGACTACGACGGCCTTGCTGCTCGGCTGTCAGAATGTAAAGGCCGCTGGGCAGTTGGCTCAGGTCGAGCGTATGTTGCAATTGCCGCTGGTGGGAGCTCACCCCCACACTCTGCACCAACGTACCCAGCAGACTACGAAGCGACAACTGCACCGGTCCGTCGGCGGGTAGCTCACCGGCCACCTGCAAGCTGCCGACCGTGGGGTTAGGCCACACACGTACCTGCACGGCGAGTGGCTCCGTTGCCAACAGGCGCGAGACGGCGATCAGGGCTGTACCACTCGCTGTGCCTACCCCACACTGACTATTGCGCACTTCGGTAATCCGGTAGTTTGTCGTCGTGTCGGGCCGGACGGTCAGGCTGTAGGGGCTCTGCGCAGCAATAAAGGAACGGGGCCCCTGCGCATCGGCAATCGTAAGCTGCCAGGGGCCCGCTCCGGTCATCGTTACCAGCAGGCGGGTCGAGTCGCCTTTCATGATCGTATTGTTGCCCGTCAGCACAGCCGTTGGCGTAGGCCGAATCTGAACAGCGTTACGCAAGGAGGCTCCCAGATGAACCGGATCGGAACTGCCTATGCGGAGCAGATACCTGTCTCCCACGGGCGCATCGACAGGCACCGTAATGGTCAGCACATCGCCTTTACTGATGGTGGGCAACGTCAGGCGGTTTACGCCCGTCGAATCGGTCAGGTAAGCAGTAAATACATTGTTAGCCCCAAACGTACCACTAGCCGAGATGGGTAGCGTGTATGTTCTGCCCATGCACAACAGGTTGAGTGCGGTGATGGCTTTGGGATCGGCCTCGATGCGTACTGCTGAAGCGGGCAACACCGTGATTGAGGCGCTCCCCGTCACACGCCCTGATCCGCACTGATTAGCGGCTCCCAGCAGTGTATATGTACCCGTTTCAACCCGAGGCAGCGTCAGCACCGACGCATACGTACCCACGAGCGCCGATACTCCACTAGGCGAACTAAGCGTAAGGCTGTAAGGCCCAGCATTGGTATTGACTTTCAGTGGTAACGTCGGGACGGCATCGGCGTACACCACGGCACGGGCAGGCCCCAGCGTGAGACTAAGTGGCTGTTGTACCGTAAATGTCGCCACCTGACTCAATGGCTCTACTGGCAGGGCCGACTCATACACCAGCGAATAGGAGCCAGGCGGCATGGCCGGGCTCAGCGAAAATGAGTACGTACCTGAAGCTACGGTCGTTTGCGTCAACAGTGTTTTGGTCGCCCGGCCATCGGTCAAATACAACGACAGCGAATTATCCGATGTAATGTCGGTTGCTACATACGTTACCGCAACGGTTTCACCCGTGCAGTAAGCCGTTTTATTGGTGACGAACTGACTTAACGTCGGTTTTCGCACGACCCGAACCGACCCACTTCCCGATCCGTATCCACACTGATTAGATGCTGAAACAATCGTGTATATCCCCGGTGAAGTGACATAGTACTGATCAGATTCTCCGATGCTGACAGTCTGACCCGTGTACTGATTACGGATGAGTACATTTCTGGACGAATTTGATAAGTTGATCGCCTGAACAGGCAGCGAAACGCCGTCAAAGCCGACCAGACTGACAATCGCCTGACCAGAAGGGCTGCTCAGGCGCAGGCTGGGTGGCGTTTGTATCCATGCAGCACTGGTTGTCCCAGCCAGCGTATCTCCCGTAGGCAGTAGGCCTACTACTCGGTAAAAGGCTCGCTTATTGTCGAATATCGCCGGAAACTGCGTTGACAGCAGATTACCTGACCGGGAGGTGGGCAGCCGTTGCCAGTTTTCTTGATCCAGCGAAGCTTGCACCACAAAAGTGGTGTTTGGCGGCACGGTTCCAGTCACGCTGAATGGAATCTGGATGGGCAATCCCGCGCAACTAATCGCTGGCGTTCCCGTAACAATTGTCGACGATGCCACCGCCACCTGTTTAACCGGTGGGTTAGGAAACAGCCGTCCGCAACCGTCGGTTGCCCGTCTGAGGCCGTATACGCCATTCGCATCAACCTGCCAGCCGAGTAGCAGTGTGGCATTACTGTAGCTAAACAGCAGGAAATTTAACTGCGACGTCACGAGACGCTGCGGACTATCATATGTAAAACTGTACGGCGCAGTACCAGACAGCTCATACATTAATTGCATTGATTGACCAGCGACCAGCGTGGCGCTGCCAGCCTCTGAAATGCCACCAGAAATCCCAGTAATCACGTCAGAACGTAGCGCGATCCTCGGCTCATTGTAATAGTTCTGTAGCGTCAGCGGTTCACTTCGCACAACCGGATTCGTCGCTGACAGCCGCACCGTCAGCGATTTCACACTACCCGGCCAGGCAATCGACATAGCCGTTGGCGACGTCGTTGTCAGATAGGCTGGTCCGGTGAAGTTTCCGTTTTGATCGGCAATCTCTAGTTGAAACTGATTATCTGCCGCAAACGTACCTGAGACCGTTGGGTTGATCCAGAACGCCTGACCAGGACAAACAACCTTTGGGCTATACGATTTGCTTTCCGGACGTGTAATAGCACCCGGTTGCAGCACAATCGTTGGCGACTCTGTCGGCTTATCTACGATGAACGCTGCTACGGAACGGGTCGAATCGGTTCCACATTCGGTATGGGTGGCTACTACCGAAAAGGTAGTTGAGCGTGATACATATAGCGGGAAGTTTGTGAAGTTTTCAGACAGGGTAAACCGATGGCCCGAGTTCAACTCCACAACTACGTTATCACTTTGATTAGACGTGTAGCTGAACAACAGGGTTACAAGCCCTGGTGCTATCGTCTGAGGTCCATCACCTTGGAACAATCCGGCTCGTGATTTACCCTTAACAACCAGCGACAATTGGGCGGTGGCAATCAAGTTATCGGATACGAGATCGCGCAGTTCCATCGTCGTATAGCCTGCATTGAAACTATTTGGCAGACGCAGTGGCGCGACAAACGTGAGTTGGCCCGGTTGGGTCTGAACAGCCTCGGTCCATTCCGTTGCCGTCGTCCGAAACCGCATGCGGGCAGGAAGCGAAAAACCAGGGGTGGTCGAGTAATACACCGTCACTGGCGTACCTTCACACACCCGATTCGCCGACACTGAGTCGACCCGTATACCAGGTTTCACGTCCAGTTGAACGCTTCGTTCGCCATACGTAGGTACGTGGCCACAGGTCGATTCAAAAGCGGCAATGCTGAAGGTAGTCGGGCGGTCGACCACGACCGGCACCCATGCGCGTCCGTTTGTTCCTCTCAGGGTAAGCTGCCGACCGTTGCTCAGCGTAACCGTACCATCGGAAACATCGGCATAGTTGACAAAAAAACCCGTAGGCTCCCCGAAGGCCACCGTTGCCGACCCTGTGAGCGACAGGCGGGGTGCAGACAGGTCGCGTGTCAGACTGTAGCCATCCCCTGGGTACCAGAACGCCAGTGTGCGGTTTTTGGCACGAATCAATACCTGATAATTTGCCGCCTTTTTCTGCATCAGCGACGCCGGTACCGTCAGTAATAAGGGACTGCCTGTTCCGCTGATGGGCAGTGTGGCGATGGCCGGATTGCCCGTGCCTTCGTAGAGTTGCGCCTCGAAGGTCAGATCAGCGGGCAGTGGCCCTTCGGTAGCGAAATAAACCGGGATGGTTGCCTCGTCGCACAGCACCACGGGCTTTGCCAGCAAGGCTTTGGTCTGCTGCTCGTTGACCAACACCGTAGCCCGCCCTTCCGACGTGCCCACGCCACAACTATTCTGCACGCTGATAACCGAATAGGAGGTTGTCTTTGTGGGCTTGACCTGAACCTGAGTTGGCGCGTAGTCCGTCAGGTAGGTACCATCCTGCATGACCAGTGAGTAACTGCCGCCACCACTGAAGGTCATGGTCAGATAGGCCGTCTCATAGAGGTTGATCGGGATACTGTCAGCCGAGCTTCCTGTCAGTACTACGTGGGGCTTGTCTTTTAGCCGTAGCAAGACATGGCTGGATGGCCTATTACGCAGTAGGTCGTCGGTAGCCACAATCCGGCAGTAGTAATAAAAGTTAGGGATGGCAGGTGGGGGCAGGGTGATCTGGGCGGGGCTCCCCGTAAATGACGCTGGCTGCTCAACATAGGTCTGCCCATTGTCAGACGACAGTTGTACCCGGAATGTGTTGGTCGCTGAAAACGGTCCCGATGTTGTAAACGACAAATTGATGGGGCTCCCAACACAGCCATCGACAAACTGACCACTTTGTATCATAATGGTTTGCGCCCAACTCAGAACAGGAAGCAACAGAAACCATAAATTAACAAAACGACATATAGTCTTCATACCTGTATGGAGCAAGTCCCTTGTTTCCGGATCAGCAACCCTCACGATTGATAGCTGGGTGTTGCTTCATATGCGTTGCTCTGGAAAAGTAAGCCCCTGTTTACCTCCCGTTTTAGCCCTATCTTTGCACCCGCAAATTTGACCACCTCACCCAATGGCATCACCTATTCGCATTGCGCTCCAGAAATCGGGGCGGCTGAGCGAAGATTCATATCAACTCTTCAAAGCCTGCGGTATTCGCTTCGACTACGGAACGGGCAAGCTCAAATCGGTTTCTTCCAACTTCGCGGCGGAGTTTCTGTTCCTGCGCGATGACGATATCCCTGGGTACGTTGAGGACGGCGTGGCCGACCTCGGCATCGTGGGCGAAAACGTAGCCGTCGAAACAGGCCGCAACGTAACGACCGTCCACCGGCTGGGGTTTTCTAAATGTCGCCTGTCGATCGCCATTCCCCGCGGTGAAACCTATACCGATGTCCGCGACCTTGAGGGCAAAAACATTGCTACGTCGTATCCGCGCCTGCTGGGTACGTACCTAGCCGAACAGGGCGTCAGAGCGGCCATTCATGAGATCAGCGGGTCCGTCGAGATCGCGCCGAGCATCGGCCTGGCCGAGGCCGTGTGCGACATCGTCAGTTCGGGCAGCACGCTGTTGAGCAATGGGCTTAAGGAGGTCGAAACCATCTTCCGTTCGGAAGCCATCATGATCGCGCACCCAGCCCTTTCTGCCGATAAACAGACGCTTCTGGATCAGTTGCTGTTCCGGATCAATGCCGTGCAGGCAGCCAAAAACAATAAATACATTGTGCTGAACGCCCCTAATCACGCCATTCCGTCGATTGCCAAGCTGCTGCCTGGCATGAAGGCCCCCACCGTGACGCCTCTGGCCACGGAAGGCTGGAGCTCGGTGCATTCGGTCATCAACGAAAACGCGTTCTGGGAAAACATAGAAGCCATCCGCGCCGCCGGTGCCGAGGGCATTCTGGTTGTCCCGATTGAGAAAATGATAAACTGAAAAGGAATGTACAATGTATAATGTACGATGTACAATGGTCCTATACTGCGCAGGTACGTTGCCGGAGCAAGCCCATTATACATTGTACATCGTACATTATACATTCTCGTAAGAGCGAGATGCAAATCATTCCTTTCCCGGACCGGGCCGAGTGGCCGCGTCTGTTGGCCCGTCCTACGCAGTCATCGGCACAGATTGAACCCATTGTGGCTCCCATTCTGGCGCAGGTACGTGAGCAGGGCGACACGGCTCTGATTGAACTTGCCGCCCGCTTCGATCAGGTCGATCTGTCGGAGACCGGACTGGCTGTTTCAGCAGCAGAACTGGACGCCGCCGAAGCCCAGTTGAGCGACGACCTGAAAGCGGCTATCCGACAGGCCTATCAAAACATCCGTACGTTTCACGAAGCCCAGAAGCAGCCCGTCGAGAAAATCGAAACCATGCCCGGCGTAACCTGCTGGCGGCGTAGTGTAGGCATAGACAAAGTCGGTATTTATATCCCCGGCGGCACGGCTCCGCTGTTCAGCACCGTACTGATGCTGGGCGTGCCCGCGCAGTTGGCGGGTTGCCGCGAAGTGGCGTTGTGCTCGCCGTCTAATCACCCCGCCATCTACTTTGCAGCCAAACTGGTGGGGGTTACTAAACTCTTCCGCATCGGTGGGGCGCAGGCCATTGCGGCTATGGCCTATGGCACCGAGAGCGTTCCGCAGGTGTACAAGATTTTCGGGCCGGGCAACCAGTTCGTTACTTCCGCCAAAATGCTGGTCGCGAAGGAAGGTACCGCCATCGATATGCCCGCCGGGCCGAGTGAGGTAGCCATCTACGCCGACGACACGGCAGTACCCGCGTTTGTGGCCGCCGATCTGCTGTCGCAGGCTGAGCACGGTGCCGATAGCCAGGTACTGCTCGTGTCGACCAGTAAGAAACTCCTGTCGGCGGTCAACCTGGTGCTTGATACCCAACTCAGCCGCCTACCCCGCCGCGATCTGGCTTCCAAGGCTATTGGCAACAGCAAGGCTATTCTGGTCGATACGTCGGCCGAGGCGGTCGAGTTGCTAAATCAGTATGCGGCCGAGCACCTGATCCTCAGCGTTGCCGACGCCGAAACAGTGGCCGAGCAGATCACCAATGCCGGATCAATTTTTCTGGGCAACTACACCCCTGAATCGGCGGGCGATTATGCTTCGGGGACGAACCACACGCTCCCGACCAACGGTTTCGCCCGCGCTTACAGCGGCGTATCGCTCGACAGTTTTGTGAAGAAAATAACGGTTCAGTCGATTACGCCACAGGGCTTGCAGACACTCGGCCCAATCGTTGAAACCATGGCTGAGGCTGAATCGCTCGACGCCCACAAGCGGGCCGTCAGTATCCGACTAGCTTCGCTCATGTAACTATAAAACGCCGTTTACGACCGTTTACTAATCAGCATCGTTACCCAATAAGGTGTAGGCAGATACAGGCACGATTTTTCATAGCTTGTTTGATGTCTACTTAACCAAGATAACGATGCTGATACCAGTCCCATCAGACCTTTCGTGGCGCGCCCACCTCCAGTGGTCAAACACGACTAGTTTCTGGACAGCTAGGATGGCGATAGCGTTGATTGCCACAGCGTTGACTATCTATTATTGGGTACTCAACCAGTATGCGATCAACGTACCTGTAGCAGACGATTACCAGGCCACACTACAGTTTCTGCTGGATTATGAGGCCAACCCAACTCGTCGATTCGACTTGTTACTGAGCCAGCACAACGAACACCGGATTGTCGTTAGCCGGCTATTGGCGCTGCTGAACTATTCTCTGCTGGGCGAGGCCAATTTCCGTCAGCTCTTATTGTGGCAAAGTCTTTTTCTGGCCGGACTGCTCTGGGCAATCTTACGGTTTATTCGTTTGTGTGGTGTCCGGTTAAGTCCGCAGCAGTTGTTACCGCTCGTGCTGCTGCTGTTTAGCCTGAACACCTGGGAGACGTACCTGTTTGTATCAGGCGGGTCTCAATCTTACCCGGCGCTCCTAGGCATGACCTTAACGCTTATCAGCCTGCATCAGGTCCAAAGACGCAACGGCTGGGGCCAGGTACGTTGGCTAGGGATAGGCACTGCTTGCGCTGTCATTGCCACCTTTTCATTCGGGTGCGGTGCGCTGGCGTGGGCTGGTGGCCTGCTCTTGTTACTGTTATACCAGCGGTGGTATGTCTGCTTGGTTTGGCTGGTAAGTGCCGCGCTAGTTATGATCGCCTATCTTCACGGTTATCAGCCAACGCACCTTAGCCAGCAACCGCTTAACTTATTGCGAGATCATGGCAGTGTATTCGTGCGGTTTGCCCTCTCCTTTCCGGGCGCCAGCTTTCAGGTCCCTTGGACCAACCCTACACTCTGGCAGTTGAATCTGATGGCTTGTTACGCCATCGGTTTGGTCAGCTGGCTCTACTTCGGCTATCTAACGCTGAGTGGATATGCTCGTCGGTACCCACTATTATATACCTTCATTGCATTGTTCTTTGCCGTTGACCTACTCATTGCCTTTTCTCGCTGCCGCATCGGTGTCAACACGGCTTTTAACTCCCGGTATCAGTTGCTATCGGCCATGATCACTATAGGGCTCTACACAACCTTTTTGTTGCGTGACGGGCCTAAGTCTCGAACGGTTATTTACCTAGGTCACTTGGGTCTATTAACAGTATTCTGCTTAACGGCCTATTACCAACCTCAGCAATTGACCTTGCAACATAAGCAGAAGATAACGGGTCTGAGTAATTGGTTGCAGTACGAGACCGCCACCTTATATACGTCGTCCGAACTTCAGACTTCGTCCGGTCACATTTTAAAAAAATGCCGGGCCCGGATTTACAAACCCGAGCCCGACCTAATTACGCTGAAGGCAGCCATTAACGCTGACCCACTTCATCAATATATTTCACCATCCGCTCCAGCTCATCCAACTTCCAGGCGTTGATGTTATGCACCCGAACGTTGAGCTTTTGCAAATCCATATTACACTTCTGATAAAACCGCTGCCGATCATGTACCGGCATCCGGGCTACCAGGCCTGGCACATCGACCAGTTTACTTTTCAAGAGAATAATCGGTTGTTTTGACGCCCCGGTCCAATCGGCAATTTGCTGTAATTCAGCGAAATTCCAGCCACTGGCGTCCCGTTCACGTTGACGCTTGATGGCGGCAGTAAGGCCAATATCGTGATACCAATCGGCACGTTGATGGTTAATTTCTCGTAGCGTCCAGAGCAGTGATCGACGCAAATTCAGGTAGGATAGAATGCACTGTTTTAGTTGTTCTGTCATGGTTAGATAAAGGTATAGAGCAGCCCTTCCGCCCAAATGAGACGTTGCCATCAGCCCGGCAGGGCTACTTAATGAAACATAAAGGACCTGAGTGATTTGCCACACGCAAAACCCTTCAGAAGGAGAATGACCAGGTAACTGGAGAGAGGATTAGCAGACTATCAAGTAACTGCTTAGGTTCGCGTGCTTGCTTCAGGTAGCACACAAGGGATGGAATTACGAACAGGGCGTTCGCTGCACGTATAGGCTCTTCTCATAGATATAAAGTTGGATGTATGACAAGTTCTTCGTCAAATAATATGCCATCAATGCGCATAGTAATCAGCGAGTTACATTTAAAGCAGAACACTTAGCCATAATTACTCATAATGAGTGACCAGACCCAGCGCTATGGCTGAATCGAATTTAGGTACGTATAAATCGCTAGATGATTGTTATTTCATGTAATTTTCCGAATAATTTCTTAAACTATTTTATTTTTCAACTTATTAAAAGACACGCTACAAGCCTTTCTTTAGAGTTACCCAGAAACAGAAATTATCAAGAAAATACATTCAAAAACTTTTGAACGGTCTACACCAATAAAGGCACTTTTCTGATTGTAAGTACTTATTAACTAGTTCCGCATACATCAGTTTACTTCATATGATGAGTATGTCGTTGTTGGCATATTTTTTGATAGCTATAGACCCTGCGTTAAAACAGGTTCAGTTGAATAGCGCCAGTCGGTTAATTTTGGCAGTTGAATGCTGCCAAAAGATGGGCAGTTACACGTTCTCTATTCGATGCCTATTTCCTACGATTCATTAGTGGCTGGCCAACTCAACTTACCAGTCAGATCAGTAACGCAAACCCTTCAGTTGCTGGCTGAAGGCGCCACGGTCCCCTTTATTGCCCGCTACCGAAAAGAAGCCACTGGCGGCCTCGACGAAGTGCAGATTGCGGCCGTCCGCGATCAGGCGCAGACCTTGCAGGCACTTGATAAACGCCGCGACGCTATTGTGGCGAGCATTACCGAGCAGGGCAAACTAACCGCCGACCTCCGTCAGAAACTAGAGGCGGCCACTACGCTCGCCCAACTGGAAGACCTCTACCTGCCTTACAAGCAAAAACGAAAAACCCGGGCGATGATGGCCATCGAACGGGGCCTCGAACCCCTTGCCGACCGTATTTTTAGCCTGCGCGACCCCAACCCCGAGCAAACCGCTCTCCGTTACCTTAGTGATAACCCCGCCAAAGCGGGACAGGCTCCCCTCACGGTAGCCGATGCCCTGCAAGGTGCGCGGGACATCATTGCCGAACGGATCAGCGACAATGCCGATGCCCGCCAACGGATTCGGCTTCTGTTTGAGCGCGAAGCCATTATTCGCTCGACGGTGAAGAAAGGCAAGGAAACCGACGGCCAGAAGTATAAAGACTACTTCGATTTTGCCGAACCCCTGCGGCGGGTCCCCTCCCACCGCCTGCTGGCGTTGCGCCGTGGTGAGGCAGAAGGTATCCTGAGCGTGAGTATAGCTCCCGACGAAGACGCCGCACTCGACCGCCTCGACCGGCAGTTTTTGGGCAAGCAGTACGCCGGTGCTACAAAAGCTAGCCAAGACCAGATGGCCCTGGCAATCAAAGACAGTTACAAACGGTTGTTGCGCCCAGCTCTGGAAACAGAGTTCGATAACCTCTCGAAAGACAAAGCCGACGAAGAGGCGATCCGCATCTTTGCCGCCAACCTGCGCCAATTGCTGCTCAGTGCTCCGCTCGGTCAAAAGCGGGTACTGGCGATCGATCCCGGCTACCGGACGGGCTGCAAAACGGTTTGCCTCGATGCTCAGGGCAACCTACTGACCGAAACAGTATTAAACCTGTTTGCGTCAGAAGCTGAGAAACAACGGGCTGCCCAGACGGTGCAGACACTCGTGCAGAAACATCAGATCGATGCCATTGCTATTGGCAACGGTACGGCCGGACGCGAAACCGAGGCCTTCATCCAAAGCCTGAGCCTCGGAAAGCCCGTGGTGATGGTCAGCGAGCAGGGCGCATCCGTTTATTCGGCGTCTGAGGTGGCCCGCCAGGAGTTTCCTGACAAAGACGTAACCGTACGGGGCGCGGTCAGCATTGGGCGGCGACTGATGGACCCGCTGGCCGAACTGGTCAAAATTGATCCCAAATCGATCGGAGTTGGGCAATATCAGCACGACGTAGACCAGAACGCGTTGAAAAAAGGCCTCGACGACGTGGTCGAAAGCTGTGTGAACTCGGTGGGCGTGTCGCTCAATACAGCCAGCGCGTATCTGTTGCAATATGTGTCGGGACTAGGGCCGCAACTGGCACAGAATATTGTGGCGTATCGGGCTCAGAACGGCCCCTTTCAGGCGCGGGAACAACTCAAAAAAGTGCCTCGGCTCGGCCCCAAAGCCTACGAGCAGGCGGCTGGCTTTCTGCGCATTGCCAACGCCAAAAATCCGCTCGACAACTCGGCCGTTCACCCCGAGCGCTACGAACTCGTGGGCCGGATGGCCGCAGACCTGGGCTGCTCGGTTGCCGAACTGGTGCAGAAACCCGACCTGCGCAGACAAATCAAACCCGACAGGTACGTATCCGCGGCTGTAGGGTTACCTACGCTAACCGACATTTTGGCTGAGCTGGACAAGCCGGGGCGCGACCCTCGGGAAGCACTCACCGTTTTTGCTTATGATGAGCGCGTTAAAACCATCGCCGATCTGCACGAAGGCATGGTGCTGCCGGGCGTCGTGACCAACATCACTGCCTTCGGGGCCTTTGTCGATATTGGGGTTAAGCAAGATGGGCTGGTTCACGTTTCACAGCTCGCCGACCGGTACGTGTCTGACCCCAATCAGGTAGTTCGGGTTCATCAGACCGTTCGGGTGAAAGTGCTGGAAGTCGATACGAATCGCAAGCGGATTGCGTTATCGATGAAAATTTGATAGGTTAGCCGCTGGATTTTGTCGAATAACCAGTCAGGTTCACCGTCAATGGCGAACGTCCCCTGTCTCTTACTTCGGCGGTTGGACGTCGGCCATTGGCGGTCGGCCCTACGCCTATTTTCCTGTCCTATGCCCTACCGTTTCTGGCTGTTGCCGGGCCTGTTGCTGTTTACCACCGCCTGCTCGTCAACCGGCCCGCTTTTTTCGTCGTCGTCCTCATCAAGCCGCAACGCGGCCTCAACGGCCACCCGCCGCCCGGCAGCGCGGCCCACCACCACAGCCAAGGCTACCAAAACGGCGGCTCCCCTGCGCACCGTCGACTCCCGTACGTATGGCAGCCGGTATGTTGGTGAAGTGATCAATCAGGCCCGGACCTATACGGGTACCCCCTACCGCTCGGGTGGGAATGGCTATGATGGCATCGATTGCTCGGGGCTGGTTTGTGCCGCCTTTTCGTCGGTCGGTCTGAAGATGCCCCGCATTTCGTGGCAGCAGTCAGAAGTGGGTTACGAGATTGAGGTAAGCGACATCCGCCCCGGCGATCTGGTCTTCTTCGTTCCGGAAAGCGGCAAAGAGGGGTACGTATCACACGTGGCTATCGTAACGGAGGTACGTGCCGCTAACGATATCCGCTTCATCCACGCGTCGTCATCGCGCGGCGTCCGCGAAGACAATCTCTACTCCAATTACTTTAAGGGGCGTTTCGTGAAAGCGTTACGGCCATTCTAGCCAAGTCAGCAGGTTTACAGATCGTTTCAGGCTTATCAACAGACTACGTCAGTAGACCGCTCAGTAAATCCTTATCAGGTCGACTAATAACGAAAAAGCCGCCGATCAAATCGATCGGCGGCTTTATTGTGGAGAATATCGGAGTCGAACCGATGACCTCTTGCATGCCATGCAAGCGCTCTAGCCAGCTGAGCTAATCCCCCATTGCGGGTGCAAAGATGTGCGATTCGGCGGCATCAGTCAAGCCCTTTGGACAAAAAAAGTGGACCTAACCAGCCTACGAGGCGTCAACCATCTCAGCGTCAGCGATAATATAGTTTAGTTCGTAGATATTATCGGCGTTCAGTTTCAGCGTACCCCGGAACGTGCGGCGCTCGTCGGTCTTGAATTTGCGGCCCGGCTTCTTGAATTTGAGTGAAACAACCGACTCCGGACCGGCTCCCCCGCAGAAAAAGCAGGCCGAGTACGGAAATGCCGACAGTACATATACGTTCGATTCCAGATCAACGGGCAACACATAACCGGTAAGTTCCACGGGTTTTCCGTTCATTTTCTGAACTGTTGGGCCGAAAGTTGGGTAAAGCATATATACCGACTCTTCGGCGTACCATTTCTTCTTGAATGTTACGTCGCGCAACGCTTCCCAGGAAAGCTTGACAGGGTCAGCAGCAGATGGCGTTAGTGACGTAGCAACGGGGGCTGGGCGAAAACCTACCAAGCTAAGACTGCCAATAAACAGAAAGACAATGAGACGCATCATACTTAAGTAAGTTTTTTAGACAATGAGTAAGTAAGTTTTTCAGATAATGAATTAGTAAAACTACAATATTTGTTAGTTTTACCAGAAACCAATACACATTGAATTTGGCCCTATCAGCTTTACTCAACGATTAACATGAAGGTCTGATGACCACACCCGTCCAATTAACCAAGTTGTACGTAGCTACGTTGCTGAGCTTGGCGCTGTTGCTGACAGTTGCTGAAGTGATTACGCAGTGGCAGATTGATAAGTTCCAGGATGAGTTGTGGGTGATTCGCTACACCGCTCTTCAACGAAATCAAAGCCAGCAACTTGCCAAAAAAGTGCTTCAGTTGGCCGATCAGCACGATTCGGTGCTTTTTGTTAGCTCCCGCAATGAGTTGGGTAGCCTCTTCAAAACCTTCGAGCGATACCATGTTGCGGGGCGCCAGGGAACCGTACTCGGACCGCAAGGCTTCACCTCCAACCGCTCAGTCAGCAACAGTGATACTGTCAATCGGCTGTATGAAGCGGTCAAGCCACATTTCAACGCGTTACAAACCAGTTTGAACCAGTTGCTGCGGGTGAGTGGGCCAGCGCAAATGAAAAGCTCGGAGGCTAAAGCCAGTATCGCTCTGCTGCTTGCCAATGAGTCGTTGTTTCTGGAAAAGATCGACGCCGTTACCCGACAATATACCGGTGAGCTACGCTATAAACTAACTCGTCTACAGCGGCTTGAGCTTATCTTCCACATCCTTACGTTGCTGACCCTGGCAGGCATTGGCTGGTTTGTTTTCCGGCCGGCCGTTGATCGTCTCCGCCAGACCTTGTCGCGGCTAATCGTAGCCGAAAAGCGCACGGCCGATGTTAACAGAAAGCTCCGTTCACTTAATAAATCGTTAAAAAAGGCGCGACAACAACTTTATGAAGCTAGTCAACGGCAACTTCAGGAACAGGCCGACGCCCAAAAAAGCCGGACGGCCTACCTGATTACCGGTCAGGAAGAAGAACGCAAGCGGCTCTCGCGCGAGCTACACGATGGTTTGGGGCAAATGCTCACCGCCATTAAACTTCAGATTGAGGGGCTGGAAGTAAAACTGGCGAAAGGTCGGGCCGACGAAGTGAACCTGGCTACGCTGAAAAATCTGATTAGCCAAACGATTCAGGAAACCCGGTCGATCTCAAACAATCTGATGCCCAGCGTGTTAAGTGATTTTGGTTTATCGGTTGCGCTGCGTCGGCTCGCTGAAGCCCATAATCGGGCGGAACAAAAAACGGCCGAGTCAGCTCAGATCGAATATACCGTCGACAAGGAATTTGATAATGCCCCGCTTCCGCTGGACCAGAACGTTGAGATTACCCTCTACCGGGTTGCGCAAGAGTCGATTACCAACGCCATTCGGCACGGAAAAGCCCGCCATATTCGCCTGCACCTGCAACAACAGCATCAACAAATACAGTTTACTATTGAGGACGATGGCCTCGGCTTTAAAACGCAACGTCTAACTAAAGAACCACACGGACAGGGTGTGCACAATATGCATGAACGAATAAAACTGCTCAACGGTACCTTTGTGATTCACTCAACGCCCGGAGAGGGCACCAAAATCTCAGTCAGTATTCCGTATCATTCACAATTAATTGCTCACGATTATGATCAAATTAATGTTGGTTGACGACCACGCCATTGTTCGCGACGGGGTTCGCTTATTGCTCGAACAAGGTGATGGTATTGATATCATCGACGAAGCCAACGACGGCGAAGAAGCACTCGAAAAACTCAAAAAGCACCAGACCGACGGCACCCTGCCCGACGTGCTGCTGCTCGACATTTCGATGCCCGGTATGTCGGGTATCCAGACGGCCCAACAGGTGGCCCGTTCCTACAAAAACGTGAAGATCCTGATGTTGTCGATGCACAACAACGAGGATTACATCCTGCGGGCCGTTGAGGCTGGCGCGCTTGGCTATATCCTGAAGGATTCGTCGAGCGATGAGATGATGAAAGCCATCAAGACGGTGGCCACGGGCGAGAAATACTTTAGCTCGCCGGTAGCAACCATCATCCTGAACGGCTACATGCAGCAGATGCGGAAAGACCCCAACGCCACTGTTGGTAAAACCCGCCGCTCGAAACTGTCGAAGAAAGAGAAAGAGATTCTCAGCTACCTCATCGAAGGGCTGAGCAGCCGGCTGATTGCCGAAAAGCTACAGCTGAGTGTTCGGACGGTCGACAACCACCGCGCCAACATGATGCGTCGCCTTCAGGTACGTAATGCCGCCGAACTGGTGCGTATGGCCGTTGAAGACAAGTTAGTGTAAGGTATTCCTTATTAAAAAGGCATGGTGGTTACGGCTATCATGCCTTTTTAATAAGGAATACCTTATTTCGTACCCACAATCGTAACGTATTCTATATGAAAACCTTTGGCTTACTGGCGCTATCGGCCGGTCTGTTTATCGCCACAACCTCCGCCAGCTTCGGTCAGTATTACGGTGGAGGCATGGGTCGCTCCATGGGCGGTGGTATGGGCGGCATGGGCATGGGCCAATCGCAGGCCAATTTTAAGCCCAGTGTACCCAACATTGCAGGCGAGCTGGCCAACCGCGAAACCAAATGGCTCAAGGAAAAGCTCAATCTGACGAAAGAGCAGGCCAAAGCCGTGAAAGACCTCAACAACGAGTATGGCAAGCAACAGCAGGAAGCCATCAAGGAAATTGTGGCGCTGAATGGCAGCGGCAAACCTAGCGAGGCTCAGAACAAGCAGATGCGCGATGCCATGATGATGTACAACGAAGACAAAGAGGTGAAGCTGAAAGTCATTCTGACCCCCGAACAGTGGGCGTTATACCAGACAAGCAAAGACGAAATGCAGCGTGAAGTGGGCGGTATCCGGCCACCGGCACCACCTGAGTTTCGGGTGAAGAAAGACAGCACCCGCGCGAATTAGCCAGCGGAGTTCCGTTCTGGAACCCTTTCGCCTTACCCCTTCGTTACGCCTAGAAGAAACAGGAAGCCGGTGCACAACCGGTTTTTCCGTTTATAGATTATCCTATTAAATTGATCGAATAACAACACTAAACAGATTTAACCATGTCACTCCGATTAGGCGACATTGCTCCTGACTTTACGGCCAACACCACCGAAGGCCCAATTCATTTTCACGAATGGCTTGGCAACTCGTGGGGGATGATTTTCTCGCACCCGGCCGATTTTACGCCTGTCTGCACCACCGAATTGGGCCGCACTGCCCAGCTTAGCGACGAGTTTGCCAAGCGTGGCGTGAAGGTGATCGCCGTCAGTGTTGACCCGATTGATCAGCACCACGAGTGGGTGAAGGACATCAACGAGGTAAACAACACGACGGTTAACTTCCCGCTGATCGCTGACGAAAACCGCGAGGTAGCCACCCTCTACGACATGATTCACCCCAACGCCAGCGAGAAAGCAACCGTTCGGTCGGTGTTCATCATTGGTCCCGATAAGAAAATCAAGCTGACGTTAACGTACCCAGCCAGCACGGGCCGGAATTTCTTCGAGATTCTGCGCGTAATCGATTCGCTGCAACTGACGGCCAACTATTCGGTAGCTACCCCCGCCGATTGGCAGGAAGGCGAAGACGTGATCGTGACGCCCGCCGTATCTAACGATCAGCTCGAGGAGAAATTCCCCAAAGGCGTCACGTTTGTGAAGCCTTACCTGCGCAAGACGCCGCAACCGAATAAATAAGTTTTACGTTCAACGTCCAATGGCCAAGGTTCAAAGTTGGCTACCGCCAGAATAGAGTGGGGTAGCCAACTTTGAACCTTGGCCATTGGACGTTGAACGTTGGTTACAGCCAGAGTAGGAAGCAGTAGGACGAAACGAAGATAGACTTGTCTACCTTTCGGGCATTTGTCAGACTGCTTCCTACTCTTTTCTATGCGTACGCTCTTACTTACCCTGGCCGGCACGGGCCTAACGAGCCTGCTTTTCGCGCAATCCACCGTTTCGCAACTCAGGGTCGAAAACCTCACGAACCCCTTGGGGCTGGGCACCCCGCAACCCCGCCTGAGCTGGCAACTGACCTCTCCCACGCGCAATACCAAACAGACCGCCTACGAGATTCGGGTTAGCCCGACGACAGCCGCCCTTGCTAAAGGCACGGCCTGGCAATCGGGGCGCGTAGCGTCGGATTCATCCGTGCATGTGCGCTACAAAGGTGCGCCGCTGGCGTCGGGCGGGCGGTATCAGTGGCAGGTACGGGTGTGGGATCAGACTGGCAAGCCGTCGGCCTGGAGCGCGCCAGGTACGTTCCTGGTGGGCCTGCTGAGCCCCACAGACTGGACAGCCCGCTGGATTGGCCCTAACCCCGCCGACACGGCTGGTCAGCCCTCGCCGCTGCTTCGGAAAGCCTTTACGGCTAAAAAAGCCATTCGTTCGGCAACGGCTTTCATCACGGCCCACGGCATGTATGAAGCGCAGATCAACGGGCAGCGGGTGGGCGATGCTTACCTGACCCCCGGCTGGACAAGCTACAACAAGCGCCTCCAATATCAGACCTACGACGTTACAAACCTGCTGCGGGCCGGCCAGAATGCCGTGGGCGTTATGCTCGGTAGTGGCTGGTATCGGGGTAACCTGGCGTGGTCGAGCGCCCGTAATCACTATGGTTCCGACATTGCGCTGCTCTTTCAGCTCCTGATCACCTACACCGACGGCAGCACCGAAACGATCATTTCCGACGGCAGCTGGCAATCGTCGACGGGGGCCGTCCGTCACTCAGAAGTCTATCATGGCGAAATCGTTGACGCCCGTATGGACAAACCCAACTGGGCGACAGCAGGCTATAGCGCGTCAGACTGGCATCCGGTTGTGGTGGCCGATTACCCAAAAAATCATCTTGTTACGACGGTAAACGAACCCGTTCGCAAACACGAAACCTTCACCGCGCCCAAGCTGATCCGCACGCCCAAAGGTGAGCAGGTGCTCGATTTTGGGCAGAACCTCGTTGGCTGGGTGATGCTCCGCGCTACGGGCAAAGCGGGAAGTCAGGTACGGCTAACGCACGCCGAAGTACTGGATAAGGCAGGGAATTTCTACACCGAAAACCTGCGGGCCGCCAAATGTGAAAACACGTATATGCTCGCAGGCACTGGCCAATCCGAGTTCTTCGAGCCTCATTTCACCTGGCAGGGGTTCCGGTACGTGCGTATAGAGGGCGACGCCCAAAGCATCGCCACGGTCGATCCCAGCAGTTTTACGGCCGTTTCGCTGTATTCCGACATGACGCCCACAGGTACGTTCACCAGTTCAAGCGCGCTGCTCAATCAATTACAGCATAATATTCAGTGGGGTCAGCGGGGCAACTTCCTCGACGTACCCACCGACTGCCCCCAACGCGACGAACGGCTGGGCTGGACCGGCGACGCACAGGCTTTTTCGCGCACGGCGGCGTTCAATTTTGGCGTCAACGCATTTTTCAGCAAATGGCTGCGCGACGTAGCGGCTGATCAACTCCCCAACGGGTCGGTGCCGTTTGTGGTGCCCAACGTGCTGGGGGCGGGGGCCTCGGGTAGTGCTGGCTGGGCCGACGTGGCTACCGTTACCCCCTGGGATATGTATCTGGCCTATGGCGACCGGCAGTTGCTAGCGACACAATACCCCAGCATGAAAGCCTGGGTCGATTACATGACCAAGCAAAGCAAAACCGACGAAAATGGCCGCCCGCTCTGGAATACTGGTTTCCATTTTGGCGACTGGCTCTTCTATCGTCCGTTCGACGACAACGATGGCCGGTCGGCGGTGACCGACAAATACCTCATCGCCCAGTGCTTCTTCGCGCATTCGACACAGTTGTTAGTTAACGCAGCGCAGGTACTGGGTAAGACTGACGAGGCAAAAACCTATCAGGCCCTGCTCGACCGCGTGAAGGCGGCATTTCGGCAGGAGTACGTAACCCCCAGTGGGCGGTTGCTGTCGAATACGCAGACCGCTCACGTGCTGGCCCTCCAGTTCGATATGTTGCCCGAATCGCAGCGGGCTGCTACCGCCCAGCGGCTGGTGGAGAACATCAAGTCGTATGGAAACCACCTCACGACGGGCTTCCTGGGTACGCCCTACCTGTGCCATGTACTGAGCCGATTTGGGCACGACAGCGTAGCCTACGACCTGTTGTTGCAGGAGACATACCCGTCGTGGCTGTATCCGGTGAAAATGGGTGCTACCACCATCTGGGAACGCTGGGACGGTATCAAACCCGACAGCACCTTCCAGACGCCGGGCATGAACTCGTATAACCACTATGCCTACGGGGCCATTGGCGACTGGATGTACCGCGTGGCGGCAGGCCTCGACACCGACGAGCAGCAGGTGGGTTACCATCAGCTGCGCATCCGCCCGCACCTCGACCCCCGCCTGACGCAGGCCGAAGCCACCCTGCAAACGCCCTACGGGCAGGCCAAGTCGGGCTGGAAGACAACCAATGGCAACGTGGTGATGGATGTGGAAGTACCGGCCAACACCACCGCCCTGGTTTCGATTCCGGCTACGTCGGCCACGCAGATTCGCGAAAACGGGCAGGCGTTGGCGTTACCTGTGCGCAACACGGCGGCTGGGTACGTTACGGTTGAAGTGGGTTCAGGTATGTATCGGTTTGACGTAACCAAATAATTGAAGCCAGCCCAGCCGGGCTGGCTTTATGCGTTATCCAGTTACCGACAACCCATTTTTTCAAACATTAGCTACCGGGGCCTGTTAGTCAAACGTACACTAATTTCTCAACGTCATGCCAAAGAACTTGAATCCCAAGCACGATGAAGGCCCCGTAGCGGAGGCTATCGAACAGCAAACCGCCAAGCTCCCCTCCGATGTATTTCTGTGGGGTGGTCTGGGCGCACTCGCAACGGCGGCGGCCTGTTTCGCCAATGGCAAACGTCATGAGGCGTTGCTGATTGGCCAATGGGCGGCCCCTATTCTGATTTTAGGCCTTTATAACAAGGTCGTGAAACTGGAAGGGTCAGACTAGTCCTGGTCAGCCTAACGCGCAACGGGCGCGGGGTGAAGGTCAACGGGTGTCAACTACCCATCGGCTTTCGTCCCGCGCCCGCTGCTTTTCGTATGTTTGTAAGGTCCGAGGCGCCGGTGACTCAACGCTCCGGACCGATTGTTGCCCCTGCATGAAGGTATCTACACTCCTCCGCTTTATCTACCATCAATACAAACGCGTTATCTGGCTCGGGTTGGGGCTGCTGGTAATCGGGTTGCTTATCTGGCGGCTAACGCGGCCGACCGATACCATGCAGTGGCAGTTTGTAGAGGCCTATGGCATTAAATTCCCGACCCGCTACACCGTGCATGGACTTGATGTGTCGCGGCACAACAACCGCATCAATTGGGATCGGGTTGCGGCGATGAATACAGGTGGTGTTCGTCTTCAGTTTGTCTTCATTAAAGCCACCGAAGGCGCCACCCTGGGCGACCCTACATTCGCCAAAAACTGGAAAGAGGCTAAACGGGTGGGCTTGCGGCGCGGCGCTTACCACTTTTACCACCCCACCCGCGACCCCATCAAACAGGCCAATAATTTCATCAAACGGGTTTCGCTGAAAGCGGGTGATCTGGCGCCCGTGCTCGATTTCGAAGTGACCAACAACGTACCTGACGACAAGATTATCGCCGATCTGCACACGTTTCTGGATGCCATCGAAGCCGAGTACAACATTCGACCGATCATCTACACCAATGCCACCCTATACAAGCGATTCATCAAAGAGCATTTCGACGTGTATCCGCTCTGGATTGCCGATTACTCCAAATCGGACCTGCGCCGCTACGATGCCGATAAACTTTATATCTGGCAGCACAACAAAAACGGCTGGGTACGTGGCATTCGGGGTTTTGTCGACATCAACACCTTCGTGATGGAGCCGGATCGCCTTGATGAACTGACGTTGTGAGTCAAGCCTAAGGGGACTCAGGCGCTAACGGCTCAAGCCCCCTTAGGCTTGACTCACCCGCTTCAGTTGCCTCGACAGCCTAAAACGTAATGGTACTACCGCTCTTGGTAAACGTAGTGACGTTGGCTGTTCGGGCGTTGAACGAGGTAATACCCGTAAACGACTTCGATCCACCGGGGTAGCTAACCGTCACGTAGAAGTTGGTTTGTGAAGCCGCGCTGTAGGCGTTTACTCGAACCTGATACCTTCCATCTGGCGCATTTTGTGTCCAGAAAATATTTTCAGGACCATAGCCGCTTGTATCATCCCGATCAAGCGCCCCACCCGATGACGACGACGTATTCTTGTAAGAGATGATTTCATTAGCCGGATCCGTTACATACAAATCCTGATCGGTGTCATCATCCCACGATAAGCTCACCTGAACGGCACCAGTTCCCAGACGTAGTACGTTGATGGTTACTGTTACGGGGGCGCTTACCCGACCATTCGCATCATATACACAGAATGCCAGCGTGAATTGTCCATCCAATACGTTAGTCGGAATACCTACCGGCAACGACAACCGACCGCTGGCCGATGAATTACTGGCGTAGGGGATGCGGAAGTACCGATCGGCGCCCACTACCTGTACGTAACAGCCTGCCAAATTGCCACTCACGTTCCGATAGGAATAGGTGAGTGGTGCTGTACTGCCGTTGGATGAGATCACCGTGGTGTAGGGTGAATTCACGACAGGCGCACCGCTACCAGTAGTTGGGGAAGGAGCGTCTCCCGCCTGGGTCTGCGTTCCTGAAGGCATGATGAGCACCTGGCTCAGCAAGGATGCGTTAGCCGGGTCGATCTCAGCCGGCAGAACGTCGGCTGGTTTTTTACAGCTGCCTGCCAGCAGGGTCAGCGAGATGGCAAATACAACCAACCAGAAGCGGTTGGCAGCGCCAATGATAGAATGATTCAACATGATTATCAAGCAGTTATACACCAATAGTATCGTTAGCTATCGCGTTGGGCGGGGCTTTACCTTCCAGATGTTGTAGTTCCGGTCGGCGTTGGAGTAGAAGTAGATCGTACCATCCGGACCAAACGTGGGATCACCCTCGTCTGTGTCGCCTTGAGTAAGCTGGATCAGTTCGGTCCCATCGGCCTTCATCATGTACAGGTGATGGTTCTTCTTCTTCGGATTTTCGCGATTGCTCACAAACGCGATGTACTTACCATCCCGCGAAAAGGCGCCGTCTTTATTGTTGTAATCGCCTTGGGTAAGTTGGGCTTTCTGACCCGTCTTCAAATCGAGTGTAAACACCTGCACCACCTTACCCACGCGTCCGTTGTAAATAATCTTCGTGTTATCGTTGGGATTCAGCGCCAGGTGCCCACCTTCTGTCAGAACCGTGAAGTTGCCGCCCTTGGCATCCATCGAGCAGATCATCCGGCTCTTGCCCATGAAGGTGGTGAAGTAGATCTGGCTCATGTCGCGGTTGATGACTGGCTCAGCATCATCTTCGCCCATTTCGCCCTGCGAGATATAGTTCAGGCCAACCCCTGCCCCATTCGATCGCGCAATGACGGGACGCATGGGCTTGATGTAGGAAAAAATAATACCTGACCCATCAGGCAACCAGGTTGGATAAGCGGCATCAACCACGAGCGGGTTTGTCACCGGCGACCCAATCTCCTTTTTAATGATTCTGAATTTCTTGTCAGTTTTGGTCGTCAAACTTCCCGTCTCCGAAACCGTGAAATACGTTGTCTTTTCCAGACTGTTGTAAAGCAGCGATTTACCATCTGGGCTTACGCGCGGGTAAAACTCCTGACCCGCATCAACCGTTTCGCGAATGAGGCCTTCGGCGTTGCCCGTTGCCGACGGGGCCACCGGCCCTTTCTGTGCTAGTGCAACGGTTGTGAGGCAGGAAAAGAGTAGGCTGTATGTGTAAATTTTCATCATCTGATTAGATTGATTGAGACGCTGTTGCCATTTTTCAAAAGGAAAACAGTGCCACCCGATCGGTGCAGATGGCGCTGGATGCTTCACAGAATTATCAGAATACGACTGATTAAGAGGATAGTCCGCTCACTACTCACCGAAGAAGTAAGCGACTGATAAGCCGAACGTGCTGTTGGTATTGCTTGAGCTCGTGCGGGGGGCATTGGTAGCGATGTTGGTGAAGCCCGTGTTGTAGAACAGGTTGACGCTGATTTTCTGCTCAGTCAGTTCGTAGCCGCCAAGCAAGCTAAGGCCCGCATCCAATGATTTCAGGCCGTCGACTTCATCCCCATCAGAATCGCGGGCACCAGCCAGAATACCGATATAGGGGCCTAGCCCACCGAAGAGCTTACCCGTTCCGACCTCTGCTTTGTATACAGCATGAATAGGAATCTCGATGTATGACAGGTTGATCGAGTATGTAAGCCCGCTTGCGCTCACACTGGCCCCTTTTGTGCTATAAAGCAGTTGGGGGCGGATCAATACATTATCGTTGATGGCGAGTTCAGCCACCCCGCCAATATGGAAGCCGAACTTACTATCCAGGCCCGTCGACCGGATCGATGCCGACTGGAGTCCGCCAACCACTCCGAAGCGTTTGGCAATTTGGGCATGAGTCAGCGTGCCCATGACAAGCATGAGCACAAAAGAGAGTAGTATCTTTTTCATGAAATCAGCTATTTATCAGAGCCTTACAGGCTCACGGCACGACAGGTCGGGTACGTTATTTGCGCCCACCACCGATGGTTGTGCCAATCTTTAACGAGAAATAATTACTGTCTTTTACGAGGTTGTATTCGAGCCCCAACCGGAAGTGCCCAATTTGCAAACCCGCTCGTGGAGCAATACCGAATTGGCTGCTCTCTCCAGCGATCAGCTCTGAATCATCGTTATCCGACAGATACAGGTAGCCCTTGTAAAGTCCCAGGCCAAGACCAACATAGGGTCGCACGGTGCTTTCGCCAACATAATATTCACCCGTGAGTTGAGTAGCCCGCACAATAGCCAGAGCAGTAATACCGCTGCTTTCGGCTGACGCCAGCACGGCACCTTCTACCTTCACGCCCACCGCAATGTTGTCGGTGATGTTGTACTTAGGCTCGATCGAGAAATTGATACCTCCGCTGGTACCGGTTCCGCTCTGACCTGACTTTGAGTATCCGGTGGTGATATCGACCTTAAAAGCGCGGTAGTTTTCAGATTGGGCAAAGCCCGACAGGGCCGCCAGCAAGCTGGCGGTTAGACACACTATTTTTTTCATGGTATGAGATAGAAGCGGTTAAACAACGCTTCAAAGGTTCACACCATATGGTTACCAAAAAATCGTAATAATTACGATATACTAAGTGACTTTTATGGCGGTTTGGGTAAATCTGCTCCCTATGTTTGCAGTCTATCCACACGCGTCATGCAGTCGCTATTTACCTTCCGGAAAGGACTGATTCTTTTGTTAATCAGCGGGTTATGGACCCATCAGCTGGAAGCTCAACCAGTGTTGATTATCGACAGCAGCCAGATACACATTGAGACAGGGCCTTGGGCTGAGTGGTTGGCCGATTCGTCTCGTCACCTGACGTTACACGACGTAACCAGCCCGGCCGTGGCTCAGCGTTTCCGGTTAGTGAATACGCAGTATCCTAACGCAGGCTACACCCTCGACGACTATTGGGTGCGGGTACGTATCCGCGTGGTGGGACCCAATCAAAAACCTGATGAAATTCTCTTTTTGGAGAATGCATTTCCGATAGCTACCTCCGTAGACCTATTTGTTCTCGACAGCACTGGGCGGGTGTTGGAAACACATCGGTCTACCTCGTGCAGTTTGGGCGATCGTCGGGAGGTACCCCATCCCCATTTCGTGTTTACCATGCCGGTACGGCCGGGCCAGACGCTCACACTTTATGTACACAGCCGCAATGAGATGGGGCTTCAATACCTACCCCTGACGATCTGGCGCGAAGCCGCTTTTGACAACTATACGATCCTGCTTCATTACGGCTGGGGCATCTACTCAGGCTTTGCCTTGCTGGCAATGCTACTTCATTTGCTACTGTACGGCTTCACCCGCGAACGTCGCTACTTACTGGTTGGGCTCATGGTAGCCAGCTATTTGCTTTATGAGACAAGCCGGGGAGTAGGGCTTGGCATGCGTTATTTGTGGCCTGAGCGTCCCTGGCTGCTCTCGCATGGCATCAATCTCTTTTTCACGCTGTGGATTTTTGCTTACCTCTATTTTTTTAATCAACTGTTTGCCCTTCGCCAGACAGCCCCGATCTGGCATCGGGTGTTTATCGGTTTAGGCGTGCTGAATATCACCCTGTTTGCCTTGTCTCTCCCCGACTGGTGGCTACCAAGAGCAGCACTGCTAGTTTACCAGGGCACTCCCATTATGCTGACCATGTTTGCGTTGGGTTGCTATGTCGTCTGGCAGGGGCAGCGTTGGGCTATCTATTATGTAGTTGGTACAGGTGCTTTGCTGGCGGGCGGCCTGCTGCTTGTTTTAAGCCGCTCTGGCTTGCTGACAGCCATGAGTAGCAACCTAAGTGCAATGGCCCTCAGTGGGGGCACCATGCTTGAAATTAGTTGCTTTACGCTGGGCATTGCGGCGCAGTCGCGGCGCGAACGACACGAACGGCGTGTTGCACAGACCCAGCAACGAGAAGCGGCGTTACTCAACCAACAGGAACGCCAGCAACGGGAGCGCCAGGAGACTGAAGCCCGCTTATTAGCCCGTATCGACGAGCGTCGCACGGTGGCCGACAACCTCCACGATAATCTCGGAAGCATGTTGTTCAGCCTGCAACTTCGGCTCGATGGGCTGAGTCGGCAACCAGCTATCTCAATCGATGATATTCAATCTGTTCAATACCTGTTGCTACAGGCGCACCAGCGATTTCGGTTAATTGCCCATAATCTGATGCCCGACGAGTTTAACCGCCAAGGCGGATTGGCTCCCGCGCTTACATCATTTATTGACGAACTCAATCTGGTATCAACCACCTCATTCGGCCTCTACGTTGACCCTAAAGCCCAACTGTTGCCCCCCAACACTCAATTTGCTCTTTACAACATTGCGTTTGAGCTGCTACAGAATGTATTACGGCATGCACGGGCTTCGCAGGCCAGCCTCCAGGTACGTTGCCCTACGTCGACGGTCGTACTGCTTAAGATGGAGGATAACGGTATCGGTGTGACCAAAAATAAACTAACCGACAGCCGTGCTTTCTCCACTATTCGGCGGCGGGTCGAGCAGGCTGTGGGTCAGTTTCAGATCGGTTTATTATCGGGTGGCGGCACTCGGGTCATCGTTGAGCTACCTATTGGGCCGGACAGTGAAAGACAGTCCTGACCCGGATTGATACCGAGGCCTAGTCCAGCAAATGGCGAATGGCAAAATTGCGTAACTCTACATCGTGATGAATCTGGAGTTTCTCGCGAGCCATGTTAAGCTGAGAATAGACGGTAGTCACGGCCACCCGCCGCTCATGAGCGATCTCCTTCGGTTCAAGCCCTTGACCAAAAGCCCGCAGCGTTTCCACCTCCTTTCGAGTGAGCGGCTGCAACTGCGTAGCTTGCTGGGGGCGTGGTGGCGTCGCGAGCTGATGCATGCGCAGCCGTAAGTCGTGAGGAGCAATGTATGGATCGGGTGAACGATCGACATTAGCAGCCCAGCGAATGGCCTGTTCAAAATCAGCAGGGGTACTACGCTTGCTCAGAAACCCCGCAGCCCCGGCTCCCAACACCTGCCTGATCGTAGCGGGTTTTTCATCGGAGCTCATGATTAGCACCGGTAAGGGTATGCTCAGTTCACGCAGTTGCAGCATCAGCTGGATGCCCGTAGTTGCCCCTCCCAGGTAGAGGTCCGAGAGCACGACATCGACAACATCCCGTCGAAGCTGCACTAATGATTCATCAACGGTCTGAGTTGCGCAAACAATTTGTAAGCCAGCAGAGCGGCCAAGTTCATAACTGAGCCCACTCTGCACAATGGGGTGATCATCCACCAGCAGGACGCGGACGGGGTACGTGTACATAATTTTGAGTAGATTAGGATAGAAGCATTTAGTGAATTTGTTATTCACTAAAACAGCTACCAATATACAAAAAGGAAAGCCCCACTCAGCGCTGAGTGGGGCTTTCCTTTTTGTATATTGGTAGCTGTTTCTCCTTCTTACTCCGATCACTACTTGTGGCTAAGCCATTTGAGTAGTTTCTGACCGATCACCCAGATGCCAGCTGGCACCAAGCGCTTGCGGTGGCCGGCGTATATCTCTACCACCCGGCCTTTCTTCAGATTGGTTGTGTTGCGGTACAGCATCAGCGTAAGAATTTTACGTTGCTCAATCTGTAGCCCAGTTTCGAAGGCGCCTGCCACAACATGCGTTTTTTGTAGCTTAATCGCTAGCTCTTGAGCTTTACTCATCAGCATCAGATTCATCCTTAACCGATCCCAGATCATTGCGCGCTGTCCGTCGATATAAAATCCGGCAATTTCCAGTAGGTCAGTTACTGTCAACTCATGCCCTCGCAGCAGATCGTCGACCTGATCCGGCAGTAGTTCGGTGAATACCCGCAACGGTTGCTGTTCGAGAGTGCTGAAAGCAACCCCACCAACCATCTGATCAGCCTCGTAATAGCCGATCACTACGTCGCATCGTTCGAGATAACATACCGACATAGGGTTACCCGATACCCGACAATATGTGGCGGCATATTGCTCAAACTGGTACCGTTCTGTTAACACCATAAAATAGCGGGGCCGTCGCCAGCCGAACACCTCCCCCCACTGAGGCGATGGTAAAGCGGATGTTTGCATACAATCTGGTTAGTTAGGCTAGTTTTCAATGAATTCTACACAATACTAAACTAATATTTCATAATAACAACACCTTAAAAACAATTTTTTTATATTATTTCATAATAGTGATTCGACCGCATACTGATGAATAAATATTGAAGTTATCAGTATCGATATTGACAATAATTGATTTAATTCAGAAAAAGAATCTACATTAGGCTAAAGTCTATCATTTACGCTTATGTCTCCAGAAGAAAAGTTATCTATCTATCTCAGAAAACATATCGGGAGCGGCACGCAAAGCGATTTTGTTAAACAAGCCCAAAAATTTGGGGAACAACTCGACCCGGCAGGCTTCAATCGGATTCTGAAGCAGCAGGTTAAAGCCAAGGATGATACCTATCGGAAGATTGCGCAAATTGTATTAGATCGCGCCGACGCTACAGCAGCCGACCTTTGGCAAACCGTACATGCCTCCCAGTTTTCGGTCAATCACGCAGATACAGAACTACGGCTCGCCTCGGGGTTTACGTCTTATGCAGCGTTGCTGTTAAGCGCATTGGGCGTCATCGGCGAAGATGGGGTATCGAAGGTACCCAACGGTATTCGGTTTGCTTTTTCGGGCAAAGCAGGTGCACCAAACTGGATCGAGAACCTCAGCGATCCGGCCGAACTTCAAGCGCAGACCCAAAAATTAGACAACGTTTACGTAGCTGACGATTTGGTAAAACTGCTGGAAGAAAGGCAGATCGATGGCGTCTTTATGCTGCGCGATACGTTCAACAAGGCCTTCGAACATGTGCCTAATAAGCCTGTTCAAGTTTGTCGCATCGCTGTTGGCTATGGCACCTGCTGCTACTTGATGGGGCTATCACTGACCGACGTACCCAGTGAAACGGCGGCCATGGAAGAGCCAATGGCGTTCTCGGCCGTTCGACAACTCGAGTACGTTTATGATCAACTGGCACGCCATCACCTGGAGATTTTTCATTTGGCTAACCCGACGATCAACGAACACCTGCGCACGTTTATGTCGTATCGCCGCACCAAAGACGCTTTGGTATATGACTATTCTGCAACAGCTCTGAGCCTGTCGGCCGCTAACCGGGATTCCCTACTAAGTAACATTAGTGCTGCTATTCATGACACCACTCAGCCCACGATGGTAGCGTTGGTGGGTTTCGAGCCTATCCTTAATCGCATCTACCATGAAGTTGTGGCCCGTCCTGGCAACGAAACGCTTCGATACCAATACCTTAACCTATCGAAACTGATCAACGAGGTCTCTACCTATTGCTTGTATTGCCACCCTGAAGTGCTAAATGATCCTTTCAAGCTGTCAAAAATCAACGAGTTTCTTAACCTGATCAACGCACAGTTTACATTTGACGTACTGACAGGTACCATCACGGCCGATATCTTATTTCCCGATACAGGTGCCAACGACATCTTGAAACGATACCGACTTCAGCGCGTGTTTGATGAACTTCACGTTCGGAATAACATGCTTCCGCTATTCAGGCTTGTATCACAACAGCTAGTTAACTTTCAATTGAGCAGTGGCTAAGCAACGAGCTATCTTGCCTACTGCCCTATTCGTATGGAGCTACTCTGTTGAAAACGCAATATGCCGTTAAGTCGGATGCGTTTTGTCCAGGCCTGCTGGTGGAGTGTCACGACGTGACGAAGCATAATTTGGATGATTGCGGTGAGCGTTGGTAATTCACCACACGACCACACGCGGGCCCGGTACCAGTCACCCGATTGCAAGCTAGCCAACTGACCACCCACCTGGCAATTGACCAAGATCGACACGTCGGCAATAGACTCGGCGGCGGCGGTAACTGCCCGCAACCGATACTGGTCGGTCGCTTGGTTCGACGCAGTCGAGTCGGTAAACAGGGTGGTATTAGCGGGCAGAGAAACCAACCGGCTGAACATACGGATTGCTGACAGTGGTATCACCGGGCAAATGACCACTCTTAGTTAAGTTAAATCAAAAAAAGAAAACCCCCTGCCAGCAGGGGGTTTTTGTAACAATCGACAAGAGAGTGCCTTACTTTATTCGATCCATTTCAGCACCGTTGCACCCAGCGGCGGCAACGTCAGCGTGATCGATTGCTCTTTGCCATGCAATGGCGTAGCTTCTGTCTGAATCGGCGCCGGGTTGAGCAGGCCACTACCGTAGTAGCTCTGATCGTCGGAGTTGAAGATTTCGCCGTAGCTACCCGCCGCCGGAACCCCGATCCGGTAGCCAGGGCGCGGTACAGGCGTCATGTTGAGCACCACAATCAGCGTTTCCTCGGTTTTCTCGCCTTTACGGGCATACACCAGTATGCTGTTTTCGTGGTCGGTCGTATCAATCCATTCGAAGCCATCAGACGAGAAATTCCGCTCATACATGGCCGGTTCGGTGCGATACAACTGGTTGAGGGCCTTCACGCAAGCTGCCATCCCCTTGTGCGGCCCATGGTCGAGCAGGTGCCAGTCGAGGCTCTGATCAAAATTCCATTCGGCTGTCTGGCCAAATTCGCCCCCCTGGAACAGCAGTTTGGTTCCTGAGTGCGTAAACATATAGGCAAACAACAGCCGCAGGTTGGCAAAGCGCTGCCATTCGTCGCCCGGCATTTTGCTTACCAGCGCGTGTTTCCCATACACGACCTCATCGTGCGAGAGCGGCAGCACGAAGTTTTCCGTAAAAGCGTATACGGTACTGAATGTCAGCTCGCTTTGATGGTATTTGCGATTGATAGGCTCCCGCTCGAAGTAGCGCAGGGTATCGTTCATCCAACCCATCATCCATTTCATGCCAAAACCTAGTCCGCCTGTGTAGACCGGCCGCGACACACCGGGGAAAGCGGTCGATTCTTCGGCAATGGTTTGTGTGCCCGGAAACTCCCGATAAATGGCTTCGTTGATTTCCTTAAACAGCGAAATGGCATCCAGGTTTTCGCGCCCGCCGAAGACGTTGGGCACCCACTCACCCGCGTTACGCGAGTAATCGAGGTACAGCATCGAGGCTACGGCATCGACCCGCAGGCCGTCGGCATGGCAACGGTCGAACCAGAACAGCGCGTTGCTGATCAGAAACGAACGTACCTCGGGACGACCGTAGTTGAAAATGTACGATTTCCAGTCGGGATGATACCCCATGCGCGGGTCGGGGTGCTCATAGAGGTGCGAGCCATCAAACTCATACAGCCCGTTGGCATCGCCGGGAAAGTGAGCCGGCACCCAGTCGAGAATGACCCCGATGCCCGCCTGATGCAACCGCTCAACCAGCTGCATAAAATCCTGCGGCGCGCCAAATCGGCTGCTCGGCGCAAAATAGCCGGTCACCTGATAGCCCCACGACGGCGGATACGGGTAGTGCATCACGGGCATGAACTCCACGTGCGTAAAGCCCATTTCTTTGACATACTCGACCAGCGAATCGCCAATTTCGCCGTAGCTCAGTTCGCGGGTGGGATTGCCGGGATCGCGCTTCCACGACGACAGGTGTACTTCGTAAATGGAAATGGGGGCGTTCAGGGCATTTTTCTCGTGGCGAGTGGCCATCCAGTCCTGATCGTTCCATTCATAATACGTGTCCCACACTTTGGTGGCGGTCTGCGGGGGAATTTCCCAGAAATGGGCGTACGGATCCCCTTTTTCCAGCTCGCGCCCACTTTCGTGGACGATGAAATATTTGTACGTGGTACCGGTAGCCACACCGGGCACAAAAATTTCCCAGATTCCCGACGAATCCCAGCGCACGTTCATGGTGGTACTGCCGCGGTCCCAGCCGTTGAAATCACCAATCACCGACACGTACCTGGCCGAGGGTGCCCATACTGCGAAATACGTACCCGACACGCCGTTGTGCGTAACCACGTGCGAGCCGAATTTTTCGTAAAGGCGGGTGTGCTTGCCTTCGCGGAACAGGTAAATGTCGAGGTCAGAGAAGCGCGAATAGTGGCCGGGGGCCGATCCGCTACTGGTTTCGCTGCTTGTTGAGGCAGCCTGCTCACTCTCTGGTGTGGGAAGGGGCGTAACCGCCGCCAGTTCGGCAGCAGGTACGTCGGTATTGGTAGTCTTGCGTTTAGCCATAGGTAATCTACAGTTCGTCGTTTTTGCCGGTCAGCTACTGTAGGTTGTGGTTCGTTTACGTCGCAGCGGTTGCTGAACAGGCCTCATAGCCCTTCCAGCGATTTACTGGCCCGCCATACTCTACAAACCACAAACCACAAACTATGTTAATGCCCGCTCTTACCGCCAGACACGGCCTGATCAAAATCGATACCCTGTTTGCGCAGCACAGCCTGCACGCGAATACCGAAGAAAAAGAGATAAGCGAAACAAGCTACCGCTACCAGGTACGACTGCTGAATGCCGATGCTGTCGGCTAGTTTACCCTGCAATACCGGCACGATCGCCCCACCAAGGATCATCATGATCAGGAACGCCGCCCCCTGGTTGGTGTATTTGCCAAGACCCGCCGTACCAAGCGAGAAGATGCTGGGCCACAAAATCGAGCAGAACAACCCACCGCTGATGAGCGAGAACAGGGCCACTTTGCCCGTAGTCAGCACGCCGATCAGGGCCAGCAGAGCACCGGCGGCGGTGAAATAGAGCAGGATGGTAACGGGCTTTTCGCGGGCAGCCAGGAAGGTAGCAATCATTACAAGCACGCAAACGGCGTAGGGCAACAGGTCGGTTACGTCGCCGCTGTAGAGCGCGTTTACGCCCAATACGATACCAAATGCAACGAACGGCACCACAAACACCAGCATCCGCTTCATGGCGGGCGTTGGATTGAAGTTCGAGATCGAGCCTGTCCAGCGGCCGATCATCATACTCCCCCAGAACAGCGACACGTATTTCGACACCTGCGAGGCTTCGAGGTTTTCTACTTTTTTCAGATACTCACCGAGGTTCGAACCGATAGTTACCTCAACGCCCACGTAGACGAAAATGGCAGTCATGCCCAAGATCAGCTGCGGGAATTTCAGTACACCCGTACCTACTTCTACCTTCTCATCGTTGGTAATATGCGGCAGTTTCGACAGTTTGAAAAAAGCGGCCAGTGCCAGGAAAAGCCCCCCCAGCACCAGATAAGGCACTTTCACCGATTCAACGGTCGCGCTTTTAGCGGCTTCGGGCGAGATCGACCCGAAGATGGCAAACGACACCAGCACGGGGCCGATGGTGCCCCCCAGGTTGTTGACAGCCCCACCCAGGTTGATCCGCTGCGAGCCCGTTTCGGGTGGCCCCAGCGCAATCATAAACGGCTGCGTGGCCGTCTGTTGCAAGGAGAAACCCAACCCAACGATAAACAGCCCCGACAGTAACAGCGAATATGACTGTAACTGCGCCGCCGGATAGAACAGCAACGTACCCACAGCCGATACCAGCAGGCCGTAGATGATCCCGTTTTTATAGCCAATTCGGTTCAATACGTCGGTTTTGATCGACGCCGACACCAATAGATACAGAATGGATCCCACAAAATAAGCCGCGTAGAAAGCAAAGTCGATGTACTGCGCCTGCGTCTGCGACAGGTTGAATTTGTCTTTGAACAGTGGGATGAGGATACCGTTGGAAGCCGCCACAAAACTCCAGAAAAACCAGACAGTCATGAGCGTGTACAGGGCCGATCGGTTGTCGGTCTGTTCCGTGAGGGGTTGGCCCGAAGAGGCTACGGGTTCGTTAACCATGAGTAAAGGTTTGTTAAATGTAGGGAGCGCAGCCACTGCGGCCCGTTGGCCAATGCCTTTGACCATGCGACGCCGACGGGTGCGGTCAACAAAACTAACCACATAAACGGTAAATACGCCTTTGCTTATATGGGAAAAAGGCGCTACCCTTATGGTACAGGTCTGTGTAGCTTTGATCACCCAACACCGCATTTGTACACCACTCCCTTACCCCTTATACGCCTATGTCACGTCTTCTCATCGTCTTGCTGTTTGCCGGTGCCTCCGCGCTGACCGGCTGCGCCACGTTGACCCAATCGCAGGTCGAAGCCGTCAACCAGTTTGCTACGCTAACGGGCAAAGGGGTCGACTATCCGGAGAAAGTACTAAATGAAGTACTTGACAGCCAATACAAACGGCGCGTACTAAACGCCAGCCAGAACGTTGGCGCAACCGATCCGTTGACCTATAAAGCCATAGCTGACCTTCACAGCGAGAAGTTACGAAGCCTGGACACAGCCCGCCGTTTCAAAGCCAGCATGGCCGCTATCAGCGCCTACGCCACCGCTCTTCAACGCCTTTCATCGCCTGACTTCGCCACTACGGCCGGCACATCGGCCGATGCCCTCGGAGAATCGGTCGACAAAGTAGCCGCGTTTATCCCCGGCGTATCGGGGGTTGGGGCGGCGCTGAGCGGCACGTTGAAAGCCCTGAGCGGGCGCTATATCAGTGGCAAACAGACAAAGGCTATTCAGCGATTCGTTGCCGAGGGCGATGCGCTGGTAGCAGCGCTGTGCCAATCCAACGAAACGTACTTTCAAAACAACGTCAGCGTATTTATCGACGGCATTGAACTGGTCAACACGCGCAACGTCGATGGCCTGTTACGCTCCATACCAACCGGGGCTGCTGTTGAGCGCTATCAGATGGCCGTAAACGTGTCTGCACTGGTTGCCCAACAGCAGCAACTCAAGCAGTTGAATAAACAAACCGTGCTGGCCTTCAGGCAGGTACGGCTGGCCCACGCAGAACTGAAGCAATCCTTGATGGCCAAACAAACCCTGGCCAGCCTTGGCAAGCAACTGCTGGGGCTGTACAACGCCGTTCAGGATTTACAGACGACCTACAAAGAGGTGAAGCTATAACCCCCACTAGCCATGAAAACGACCCTCATTGCCCTGTTTAAAGCGATCAACGAAGCGCAAGCCGCACTCATTGCCGAACGGGATAGCCTCACGGATGAAGCCCAGAAAACCCTGCTCCGCCAGGCAATTAAGCAGTTAGACCAACTCGCCAACGATATTCTGATTCTGGATTTAGCCCAACAAGCCAACGAGATCGAGGCCCAGGTAGCGAAGCTGACTGCCCTGTCTGAAAAGATTGAAGAGACGTCGGATCATCTGGCCAATATCGCGCTCATCCTGGACGACATCACCAGGAAGATAGGAGCCGTTTTGCAGGCAGTGAGCCTGTTGAGTGGCGTTGGCCTGATTGCCTGACAAGCACCTGATCGCTTTGCTGGTCATTATTGCCAGAAAAGTTTTCGGGAAAAGCGTGGCCGGATTGTCTAGCGAATGTCGATTTTTACCGCCTCAACTCACTTTACTTGTCGGCATGCCAACCATCCAGATCAGCTACCTCGGCGACCTACGTACCCAGGATACCCACCTGCAATCGGGCACCCAGATTTACACCGATGCCCCCACCGACAACCAGGGCCGGGGCGAAGCCTTCTCCCCCACCGATCTGGTCGCCAATGCGCTGGGTACGTGTATCCTGACGACGATGGCTATTTTTGCCCGCCGCGACGGCATCGAACTGCTCAACAGCGACGCCAGCGTGACCAAAGTCATGTCGACGGAGCCGCCGCGCCGCATTGCCCGCATCGAGATTGCCATGACCCTGCGTGCCACCACCGCCGATGGTACGCCCATCACGGAGGCCCAGAAAACAAAGCTGGAAAAGATTGCTCACACCTGCCCCGTCGCCATTAGCCTTCACCCCGATCTGGAACAGGCCGTGACCATTACGTGGGGATAATCGTGTAGGACGAGGTCATGATAGTATCAAATGATACTATCAAAAGTAGCATCAACCTGCTTACTCAAAGCTAAACCGCTCACGCAAACAACCCGAACAAGCCTTTTTTCGCTCTAAGCCGAACGGGCTCGCCGGGCTGTTGTGCGTTGTAGGCTTCGATAATGTCACGTTCGTACTGGCGGAAAAATTCGGGGTCAAAGTTGGCCTGTGGCAGGTGTTCGAGCACGTACCCAATGGGTCGTTTGGTGTCGATCCAGCGCGTCCAGACCTCCTGCCGCTGCCGGATACCGAGCGCGTTCATCCCGGTTACGGCGCCCGTATCGGCGCGGTAATTGACGCGGAACGCTTTTTTACCGTCGGGGTGCGCCCAATAGAACGTCGCCACCGTACCGTCGTCGGGGAGGCGGGCAGGTACGTCGCCGTAGGTCTGGTACTCGATGTCGAAGAATTTGGCCGAGTTGAAAAATACGCCGGGCTGGTAGGGCGTGGGTTGCCCCAGCAGGGTTTTGGCCACAGTTTCACCCATAATCCGGCCCGTGTACCAGATCTGCTCAACGGCTTTGCGGCCCGGCGGCGGCGTGCGGTGCTGCACACAGTCGCCGAGGGCATACACGTCAGGTACGTTGGTGCGCAGGTATTCGTCGACCAGAATGCCCCGGTCGGTTTCCAGCGACGTACCCCGCAGCCAGCCGATGTTGGCCGAGACACCCACCGAAACGCCCACAAACTGCGCGTCGAGGCGTTGCCCGGCCGTAGTCGATACGGCCGCCACACGGCCGTTGCCATCATCGTGCAGGTCGGCCACTTCGGTTTCCAGGTGCAGATCGACGTGATGGTCGCGAATATGGCGTGTGACCAGTTCTGATTCCTCGGCGGGCAACACACTCGACCAGAAGCTTTTTTCACGCACCAGAAACGACACCGGAATCTGCCGCGACAGCAACATTTCGCAGAGTTCGATACCGATGAGCCCACCCCCAACGATCACCGCCCGACTGATGCCTTCAGCGGTCAATGCCTCCAGTTGCTCCAGATCGGGCATACCGTAGAGTCCCTGCACACCCCGTAGCAACGTACCTGAGCGTTCACCCGCCAGCGCGCCGGGTCGGTTGGGTTGCGAGCCGAGCGCCAGCAATAGCACGTCGTAGCGGAGTATCTGCCCCGCGTCGGTGGTGAGCTGTTTCTGGTCAAAATCAACCCCGGTTACGTGTGCCCGTAGCAGGTCGATGCGGTTTTTGGCCCAGAACCAATCTTCATACGGTTTCGTGTGGGCATACGTCATGTGGCCCATGTAGATGTACATGAGAGCCGTCCGCGAAAAGAAATGATCGGTTTCCGACGACACGACAGTGATCTGATCATCACTGCCTTTGCGCAGTTCGCGGGCAGCCGTAATCCCGGCAATGCCGTTCCCAATAATGACGATGTGGCGCATGGAGATGATGTTCAAGGTTCAGGGTTCAAAGTCCAAAGTCCAATGTCTAAAGTCAGCAGCACTTGTCTTTTTTAGCAAGTTAGTTGAACGTCAGCCATTGAACGTTGGACATTGGACTTTAAACCTCACGATTACTTCTTTCCACCCGGAATTGTGGGGCGGACTTCGATCTTGCTGGGCAGGGTGCGCGGATGCATCTTCAGCAGATCGACTACCAGTTTGCCGATGTCTTCGGGCTGGATTTTCCAGGCGTCGGCGTCACTGGGTACGTGGTCGGCAAACTCCGTCGCCACCGAACCGGGCATAATGGTGCTGACCTTGATACCTTCGCTGCGCAGGTCGAGCATGATGGCCTGCGAGAAACCAACCAGCCCAAACTTGCTGGCGTTGTAGGCCGAGCCTTTCTCGAAGAAATTGGTACCAGCCAGACTCGCGATGCTGATGAAATAGCCTTCGGTTTTCTTCAGCTCGGCAATTGTCGCTTTGGCCGTGTTGAATACACCCGTCAGGTTGATGTCGATCGTTTCCTGCCATTGCTCGGGCGTCAGTTCCTGAATGGGCGCAAAATGACCTACCCCGGCGTTGGCGATGACGTAATCGAGCCGTCCCCACTGCCCAAGCAGTTGGTCGACCACCTGCTGCTGCGATGCCAGATCGCGCACGTCGGCGGCAAAACCCAGCGCGTAGCCGTCTTTCAACTGGTTCAGCTTAGCGGCGGCCTTATTGGCGGCTTCCTGCGACCGGCTCGTAATCGCCACTTTCACGCCTTCCTTGATGAGCATTTCGGCTACCCCGTAGCCAATGCCTTTTGAACCGCCCGTTACAAGGGCGGTTCGGATATGATTTTGAACAGTATCTGCCATAGTTCTAATAAGAAAGAAGAACGGCCTTAGGTTTCGGAAAGCGGCGTGTTTTTGTAGGTGCCTCCCGCGCCGCCTAACCCGACGCTAATAACAAAGCCGCCAACACCGTCGTTAGCGCTATAACACTCAACGACTTATAACGCTATGATCCGCTCATCAATCTTTGTCTCCCTAACGCTGGCCGCTGCACTGGGTTTCGCCGCCTGCCAACGATCCGACGACCCTACGTCGACTGAAACCAACCCCACCACGCCGCCCCAATCGGGAACAGGCACGACAACGGCGGGCCTGCGCACGGAGACTCTCCTGACGGGCTACGAGATCATCTGGGGCATGGATTTTCTGCCTAGCGGCGAGCTGTTGTTTGCTGAAAAGCGGGGTCGTATGTATCGCCGATTGGGCCAGACGGTTGCCGAAGTGACCGGACTGCCCACCGACATCAATACCAGCGGGCAGGGTGGTTTGCTGGATCTGCGCGTGCATCCCAACTACGCGGCAAACGGCTGGATATACGCCAGTTACGCCGCCACGGTATCCGGTACGTCGAATACGGCGCTGAAGCTCATTCGTTTCAAACTCAACGGCAACGCGCTGACCGACGTGCAGCCTATTTTTCAGGCGGCAGCGACTAATCAGTGGAAAGGGCATTACGGCAGCCGCATCGTGTTCGATCAGGCGGGTATGCTGTACCTGAGCGTGGGCGAAGGTGGTCCCAGCAGCTACGGCGGCGCCAATTCGCCCAACAAAAACGCCCAGAACGTGCAGACCGAGTGGGGTAAAGTTCACCGCATGACCGACGCGGGCGCCATTCCGTCCGACAACCCGATTCTGCCCGGCAACTCGGCCCCGACCACGGTTTATTCGTATGGGCACCGCAACCCGCAGGGGCTGGCCTTGAACCCAACGACGGGCGCGATCTGGGAAACCGAACACAGTGCGAAAGGCGGTGATGAGATTAACATCGTCCAGAAAGGCAAAAACTACGGCTGGCCGCTGGTTTCCTACGGCGTCAATTACGATGGCACGACGATCTCGGCCACACCCACGATGACAGGCGTCGAAAACCCGGTGTACACCTGGACACCATCGATCGGCCCCTGCGGCCTGACGTTCGTGAACAGTCCAATGTTTAAGGCCTGGAGCGGCAACCTGCTGGCAGGTGGGCTGGCGCTAACGTACCTGAGCCGGCTCGAACTGGACGGCAACACCGTCGTGCGCGAAGAAAAGCTGCTTCAGGGTAACCGGGTCCGCAACGTCAAACAGGCCCCCGACGGCAGCATCTATGTGTCGGTCGAAGGGCCGGGGCGCATCCTGCGGCTGACGATGGAGTAACCCCTTCGGCGTCTCCCCTTTTTACTACCATTCACTTCACTGTATCCGCCCTGTTTACGGCATGAATTCGTCGAAAGTACCCCGTACAGCCCACCGTCGGGGCTGGTGGCACCTGCTGTGCGCCGCAGCCAGCTTCCCTATCTCCGCCCTTGCCCAGCCTACCCTACCCGCCCTGATTCCACAGCCGCAGTCTATTCAGCTCGATAAGGGACAGTTCACAATCACGCCTCAAACGCAGCTGGCCCTACAAACGCCCGTAGCCGAGGTGCGGCAGATCGTGCAGACCAACCTGCCCGGCCTGCGCATCAACGACCTGGCCCGCCCTGCCAACAACATCACCGTGCGACTGGCCGCCGTGGCGGGACTGGGCCGCGAAGGCTACGAGCTGGTGGTATCATCAACGGGAATCAGGCTGACGGCTCCCGATGTGCCGGGTATTTTTTACGGCCTGCAAACGCTACGGCAACTGCTGCCGCCCGACCGCGAACGGCCCGGTTTCCGGTTTGCGGGTAACGTACCTGCACGCACGACTACGCTGCCTGCCTGCACCATCCGCGATCAGCCCCGGTTTGGCTGGCGGGGTATGATGCTCGACGTGAGCCGCTCGTTTTTCACGAAAGATTACGTGAAGCGTTTCATCGACCTGATGGCTCGCTATAAATACAACGTGTTCCATTGGCACCTGACCGACGATCAGGGCTGGCGAATCGAGATCAAAAGCCTGCCCAACCTGACGCAGGCGGGCGCGTGGCGAGCCCCCCGCACTGGCCCATGGAACAGCCGCGAGAACCCTATTCCCGGCGAACCCCAATCCTACGGCGGCTTTTACACGCAGGACGAGATTCGGGAGGTGGTGCGCTATGCGGCCGAACGGCAGGTGATGGTGGTGCCCGAAATCGACATGCCGGGGCATATGCTGGCGGCTATTTCGGCCTACCCGTCGCTGACGTGCAGTGGTAAAAAAGTACCCATCTACCCCAATGGCAAGTTCTACAAGCTGGAAGACAACACGCTCAATCCATGCAGCGACAGTACATATCTATTTGTCGATAAGGTGTTTACCGAAGTGGCGGCGCTGTTCCCGGCGCCTTACATCCACATTGGGGGCGACGAAGCTTACAAAGGCTTCTGGGCGACCTGCGAGGCCTGCAAACCGCTGATGGCCGCCAACGGGCTGAAGACGGTGGAAGAACTACAGAGCTATTTCGTGCGGCGCGTGGAAAAGATCGTCAACAGCAAAGGCAAGCGACTCATTGGCTGGGACGAAATTCTGGAAGGGGGCCTGGCGCCCGGCGCTACTGTCATGAGTTGGCGGGGCATGAACGGGGGTATTGCCGCCGCCAAACAGGGCCGACCGGTGATCATGACGCCCTACCAGAACTGCTACCTCGATCTGTATCAGGGCGACCCATCGGCCGAACCGAGTACCTACAGCCTGTGCCGCCTCAGTAATTCGTATGCCTTCGAACCCGTCCCCGACAGCGTTCGGACCGAGTTGATTCTGGGTGGGCAGGCCAACCTCTGGACCGAATCGATACCCACCACGCGCCACGCCGAGTACATGGTGTGGCCCCGTGCCTTCGCCATTGCCGAGGCCTTGTGGTCGCCCAAAAGCAGCCGCAACTGGTCCGATTTCATCCGACGGGTCGAGCAGCATTTTGTCCGGTTCGATGCGGCGGGAGTCAATTACAGCCGCAGCTACCTCAACCCCTTCGTGACGGTGCAACGGCAGGGGCCCGGTGGCTTACTCGATGTGGTTATCAGCCATGAGTTACCCGATACCGAACTGTATTACACCACCGATAATACCCTCCCCGACGCGCAGTCGCCGCGCTATGGGCAGCCGTTTGTGTTCCCGAAAGGAGCCGATCGGTTGCGGGTCATAGCCTACCGCAACGGGCAACCCGTTGGCCGGATGCTGGATATTCCATTAACGGATCTGGCAGCGCGCGCTCGGTAAATACACCCAAGGAATCCCGGTTACAGATGCCGTTCTTTGCCTCATGAGGTACGGAAGCAAAACAGGCCACGAGCGCTGCAACCGGCTGAGCCATAGCTGGCCTGGCCGGTTGCGTTCCGGCCTGTTGTTGACCTTGGCGTTACTGTTTGTAGCCTGCCATACCAACGATGGCCGCCGTAACGTACCTAGCGACAACATACCCACGGCCGTGCAGCTCGACCGGGCGGGGCAACCCCACGCGCTTCAGGCGGCGGTAACGTACCTGACCGAGACTGATGGTCCCCTTACCCTCGCGCAAGTACGTCGGCAACCGATGACGCCGATCGAGGCCGATCAGATCGACTTCGGGCATACCGATCGGGCACACTGGCTGCGGTTTTCGATCCGCAACGGGGTAGCGGCGCAGCAGCCAGTCTGGATGCTGCGCGTGATGAGCCTGTCGTCGACGGTCTGCGATCTGTATCTGGTCGATCCGGTGGGGCGGGTGCAGCAGTGGCCCGCGGGTATCCGGTTTCCGTTCACCCAGCGCCCGTTCGACGCCCTCACCTTCGATTTCCCCCTTCGGCTAACCGACCCAAGCCCCTACACGGCTTACCTGCGGCTGGCAGGCGTCAATTCGCAGCAGTACACGCTTGATTTTCTGCCGCTGCCCGTGGCTCACAGTTACGCCCGCGAGTTTGAGACCATCATGGCGCTCTACTTCGGGGCGATGCTGGCCATGCTGATCTACAACGCCTTCCTGTTCGTGTCGGTGCGCGACCGGGGCTACCTGCTTTATACCGTATACCTGCTAGCCATGACCGCTACTCACCTGTGCATGTATGGCTTGGGGTTCAAATGGCTTTGGCCCAACAGTCCCGACTGGGCCGTGCGGGCGCAGAACGTGTTTACGGGCCTCACCATCGCCACGGCGGCGGGCTTTGCCAATCATTTTCTGGCCATTCCGCAACGGCTACCCCGTCTCCGGTGGGTGCTGTATGGCTTCGTCGTGGTAGGGTTGGGCATTTCGGTAGTAGCCTTGGTGGCCAATTCCGCCCAGGTCACGCAGTTCGTAGCGCTGTCGGTGGTGCCGGTGATTCTGGTTACCTGGGTGGCAGCGCTCCTCATCTGGCGGCGGGGTTACGCCCCGGCCCTGTTCTACGTGCTGGGCTGGCTGGTACTGTTCGTGACGATCGGGTTGTTTTCGCTCAAAAATCTGGGTATCTGGGCCGGGGCCACGTTTGTCAATTTCCTGATGCCCATCGGGACGGCCACCGAAATGCTACTGTTTTCGTTTGGTCTGGGCTACCGAATCAACCTGTCGCGGCGCGAGCAGGCCCAACTGCAACAGCAACGGGCCGAAGCCGAGATGCGGGCGCTCAGAGCGCAGATGAACCCCCATTTTGTGTTTAACTGCCTCAATACACTCGATTATTACATCCTGAGCCAGCAACCTGACCGTGCCTCTGACTTCCTGCAACGGTTTTCGCAGCTGATCCGCAACGTGCTGGAACAGTCGCGCCACGAGTCGATTCTGCTGGCCGATGAGCTCGCGACACTTGGGCTTTATATCGAACTGGAACAGGAGCGCAGCCGGGGCCGGTTTACCTATCAACTCGATTGCGACCCTGCCCTGAGCCACGTACCCATTGCGCCCATGCTCATTCAGCCGTTTGTGGAAAACGCCATTCTGCACGGGCTGCGCCACAAAACCGACGGTACCGGGCGGCTTACAATCATGTGCCGTCGCGAGGGGCCGCAGTTGCTGATCACCATCGCCGACAATGGCATTGGGCGGACGGCTTCGGCGGCGCTCCACCAGCCACCCACCGCCAACCGACGCGAATCGCTGGGGATGACTGTTACGGCCGAACGGCTAACGGCGCTGGGGGCTACACTGACGGTCACCGATGCGTCGCCAGGTACGTTGGTTACTCTCACGCTAAAAGTCGCCTAACGTACCTGAAATCAACGCCATCGGCTGGTTCAGTTCGCCCTTTCTCGCTATTTTCAGGCCGATGAACGCCATTTTGATCGACGACGAACGCATGAGCCTCGATGTGCTGGCGATCAAGCTGCAACGCGTGGCTCCCGCCATTCAGATCATAGCCAGTTACGACGACCCCGAAGCGGCCCTGCTTGGGCTACGGCAGCATCAGCCCGACGTGCTGTTTCTGGATGTGGATATGCCGCGACTGGATGGCTTTGCGCTGCTGAACCAGTATGGCCCCTACCCGTTTGAGGTCATTTTCACCACCGCCCACAGCCAGTACGCCATCGAAGCCGTGCGGCAAAGTGCCGTCGATTTCCTGCTCAAACCTGTGAGCGAAGCTGAATTAAGCAAAGCCATCAGTCGGCTTGAGCAACGCCTTCAGACCAAACTGCCGGCCACACCCGCCTGGCCACTTCAGTTTCAGAAACTGCCCGTACCGTCGGGGCGGGGCGTTGTGTTTATTCCCATCGAGCACATCATCCGCCTCGAAGCCGACAGCAACTATACCACCTTTTACTGCACCGACCGGCCACGGCTGGTAGCCTCGCGCACCATCGGCCAGTTTGCCGATGTGCTGTTACCGATGGGCTTCGTGCGGGTGCACCGGTCGGCGGTGATCAATGTGCGGCACATCGCTGAATACATCCGGGGTGATGGCGGCACCATCGTGATGGTCGATGGCAGCGAAGTTGATGTGTCGCGGCGCGAAAAAGCGCAGGTGCTCGAACTGCTCGGTCTGGCCTAGCAACCGCTGCAACAGCGGCTCAATCGTCTCTGCCATTCGCCCGGCAAAGTCAGCCATTTACGCATTCCGGCAGGTGGTAACAGGAGCCTACGCCTAGGTTTGTAACGCACCTGTTCCTTCAGTGTGCGCTACACCATGCAACGTACCTGTCTGTTATTTAGCCTGCTACTCGCCTTGCTGGGCTGCGCCAAAGCCCCCGACGACGGCACCACACCCGTCCCAACCGACCCCGGCACCACGCCCACCGGCCTAGGCAAGGGCCAACCCGGCACGGTCGGGCTGGCGGGCATCGACGCCTGGGACAAACTCACTACCGCCGAAAAAGACCGCATCAACGGCTGGCGCGTGCTATTTCTGCATCAGTCGGTTGGGCAGGATCTCGAAGAAGGCAGTCGCGCCAATGGCTATCGGTTTACGTACTACGGCCCCGATGGCAAACTGAGCGACGGGCTCAACGGCGGCATCTTCGTCGACGTGGGCGGCATCGCCAATGGGAATCCGGCCGATAAGATCCGGGTCTTCAAAGACCACGCCCTACGCAACAAGGCAACGCTCCAGATCGCCGTGTTCAAGTTTGGCTACGCCGACATCCGCGACGACAACCGGGAGACGGTTAAAACCGCGTACAAAGCCTTCATTGATGACCTGCGCGCGCAGATTCCGGGCCTTCGGTTTGTGCACATCACGCCGCCGCTCGTCTACGACACCTCGGCTGATGGCGGCAACGCGGCTAAGCAGAACGTGGGCCAATGGATGAAAACCACCTTCGGCACCACCGACGTGATCTTCGATTTACAGGCGATCGAAACGAACGAAAACGCCTGTCAGCAGGGTGGCGTCGCCCGCATTTGTCAGGATAACCGCGCCAGTGCCGCCGATCCGTCGGAAGTAAACGGCATCGACTCCGACGGGCAGGGGCATCTGGGCAAACGGGCGAGTCAGCGCATCAGCAAAGCCCTGTTGATGAGCATTTATCAGGCAGGCAAATAACCAGTTCACGCTATTCTTCTTTCCGATGGAACGTCGCGATTTCTTAACCTCAACCGCATTGGCCAGCCTGTTTATGGGTGGGCCGCTGCTGGCCTCGGCCGGGCAAACTCTACCGGGTGTCGACCCGCTTCAACCCTTCTACGTGCCGCCCGCTGAGCCCCTCACGCCCGGCCCCACCGGCCTGAACATTCGCACCCGGGTGCGGAGCGGCCAAACCAACGGGCAATTCTCCTGCGTCGAGTTTGCCGTAGCGCCAAAAAAGATGGGCCCGGCCCCGCACCTGCACAAAGACCTCGACGAGCTGATGTTTATGCTGGAAGGCACTGCCATGGTGCTGGTGGGCGACACTGAATACCAGGTGCAGGCGGGTGGCTGGCACCTGCGGCCGCGCGGCATTGTGCACACCTTCTGGAACGCGACAGACAAGCCCGTGGTCGCCATCGACTGCTATTTTCAGCAGCCGTTTGAAGAGTACCTGGAGGCCTCGACGAAGACCATTCCCGAACTGGCCAAAAGCCGGGGCCTGGCCATGAACGCGCCCGAAATTCAGGCCATGTATCGCGATCTCCATCAGAAGTTCGGGATGGTGAGCTTCCCGAAAAGACGGCAGGCCATCGTCGACAAATACCAGTTGCACTAGGCGATGGGCGTTCAACTGACTCAACTGGGTAAGTTGCTCCTTTTCCACCCACTTTTCTGACCAACAATGACCAATCGAAGAGGTTGTCTGCCCATTCTGGTGATCCTGCTCCTGAGCGGCGCGGCGTTTATGGGGGTTCGCTTTTACGGCGGCAAATTCATCGACCGGTTCCAGCGTCCCTGGGCCTACAGCACCACCGAGCCGCTGCTTGTAGGTACGTGGTGGGGTACGTTCCGCGACCCTAACGGCATGACTAAAACCCTGACACTCCAGATCGACCTACCCGAAACCGACGACGAACGCTGGGACCGGGCAGGGCGACGTACCCGATCGAAGAAACGGGGCCGTAACAAGGGCGTGTTCGATGGCTTAGCAACCGTAACGGGGCCACTTGGGCAGGAGCCGTACACGCTCTATGGGCGCGTGAATGACGACGACTGGCACCGGTTAGAAACCATCCAGTTCAGTACGCCCGACGGTCAGAAAGCCATGCGCCAGAATTTCAACGTCCACTCAGCGGTGGCGGGTGGACAATGGGGCGCCGACCGCATGACTCTGCGCCTCGCCTTTACCTACACGACGCCAACCGGATCGGCATTCTGGAACAGCGCCGACCCGCGTTATGAACATAAAGCTGCCCTTACACTTACTCGAACCAACCCATGAAAAAGCTATTGATTTACAGCACCCTGATGGCCATACTCGTCATCAACTCCGGGGCAGGCTGCGGAAGCAGTTCAACTCCCGTCGACCCGCAACCCGATGGCTTTCAGTCATTAGTGGGCAAATGGCAGGCGCAACGGGCTACTTATGAGATTACAGAACAGAACGGTAACTACTTCGAAACGGGCCCCGATTTCATCAAAAACGGGGTCACGATCATCTGGGAGTTCTTTAGTGATGGCCGGCTGAAAGCCACGCAGGACGGCAAAACACGTGAGGTGCGCTGGAAACTGAACGTAACGCAACTAAGCGGACAAAGCATCGATAAGGGTACATTGACCATTATCGGCGATGAAGAGCGCGCCCTGGCGCAGTTGATTGGCCAACCGGGCGACCTGACGTATAACATTGTAGCGGGGGCGCCCTCCAACGGTAATTTTGCGACTATGTTCCTGAGCGTGGACGCGACGAAGCAGGGCCCCTACAAAAAGAACATACTCCGCTACACGTATTATAAATTGTAGGATAGCTTTGGGGCATCTTCAACAAAGCAGTACGCCCAGGCGCAACCTATCGGCGGTCGCCTACGTACTGCTGACGGTTCCCCTGCTTCGTGATGCCCCAAATTGCTCCCCTTGCTACCACGCTTCCGGCGTTTATCGACGCTCAGGCCCCTTCGGCGCTGGCTGTTCTGGTCGATAACCACACAGCCCGCCATTGTTACCCGCTCGTGAAGCCGTTGCTGCCCAAACACACACTGATCAAGATTCCGGCGGGCGAAACCCAAAAAAACCTGGGTACGTGCGAAACCATCTGGGCCGCCCTGACCAACGCCAATTTCGACCGCCACGCGCTCGTACTGAATCTCGGTGGCGGGGTCATCGGCGACATGGGCGGGTTCTGTGCGGCTACCTACAAACGGGGTATCGCCTTTGCTCAACTGCCCACCACGCTGCTCTCGCAGGTCGATGCGAGTGTGGGCGGGAAACTGGGCATCGATTTTCAGGGACTCAAAAACCATATCGGCGTCTTTACACAACCCAACGACGTGCTGATCGACACGGCATTTCTGGGTACGTTGCCCCCGCGCGAACTGCGATCGGGTTTCGCCGAAGTGATCAAGCACTGCCTCATTGCCGACGCCACCGAGTGGGAACGCCTCCGCCGCTACGACCTCGAAGACCTCGACTGGAACACCGCCGTGGCGCACTCCGTTGCAATCAAGCAGCGCGTGGTTGAGCAGGACCCGACCGAGAAGGGGTTGCGCAAGATTCTGAATTTTGGCCATACGCTGGGGCATGCCGTCGAGACACATTTTCTGGAGCGCCCCAAAGGTCGCCTGCTGCACGGCGAGGCCATTGCGGCGGGCATGATTATGGAGGCGTTTATCGCCCACCAGAAAGGAATGATCGATGCCGCGCTGCTTGCCGAAATCGAAGAATACCTGTTTGCCGTATATGGCAACGTGACGTTTACGGATGCCGATCTGGAACCGGTGCTGGCGCACACGTTGCAGGACAAAAAGAACCGCGCCGGTCAGGTACGTATGGCCCTGATCGACGGGCCGGGACAGTGCGCCTATGATGTACCGGTTACTAAATTGGAGATGCGCCAGGCCCTTGATTATTACCGGGGTTAGCTAATTATAAAATTAGCGTCCGTTGCCTTCGTTGTTTAAAACCTTAGTTCCTATATTGCTGTTCTAAGTCTGTCTTTAATCACCAAAACCAGAACATAATTAGTAACAACATTTACCAGCGAAATTATGAGCAAGTTCTTTGCCACGTCTCTTATTCTGGCCTTGTCCGGTCTTGGTCTGTTCTGTTGCTCGCCCAGTGGCGGCGGACGCCTGTTTGTTGAACACGATTATAGCTACGAAGGCCACTTCAAAGACTACAAATCATTCAACTTTCTGGAATGCGAATTTATCGACTCGACCCTGCTCTGCTCCGACATTCAGGACGCCATCCGGCACCAGATGGAAGCACGCGGTTACCGGGTCAGCAACCGCAGCCCGAACTTGCTCGTTTCGTACAATATCTTCCGTAGCGACCTTCGCTTCCGGGGCTATCAGCAACCGGTGATTAAAGACTGGGTCGTGCGCGAAGACGACGATGCAACCTACAAACGCATCGACTACAACCTCGACGAAGGCACACTGATGATTTCGCTCATCGACGCCGAATCGTATCAGGTGATCTGGAAAGGATACGCGTCGAAAATGATGCGCAACCAGAACTTCAAGAACAATTACTTCAAAGGCATCGTCCGGTCGATCTTCGACCAGTACCCGCTCATGGCGACCAACAGCTCGAGCTCCGGCTACGGGAGGTAAGTTGAACGAACAATGTACGATGTATAATGCACAATGGGCCGGGCGGCGAACCGCTGACGCAAGATTACTTATGCGTCAGCGGTTCGCCGCCCGGCCCATTGTGCATTATACATCGTACATTGTTCGTTCAATAACTGGCAATCTGCTCGTGGGCGTAACACCAGAGCCAGCGTTCGCCGGGTTCGGCAGAGGTCACGACCGGGTGGCCCGTTGCGTGGAAATGCTTCGTCGCGTGCTGATTCGGCGATGAATCGCAGCAGTGCGTGTGGCCACAGGTTTGGCAGGTACGTAGGTGCACCCACGAATCGCCCGTTTTAACACATTCCTCACACACATAGGCCTGCGCGGGCTTGATGTCGGTCAGCGCAAGCAGGTCTTCGCAGGCTTTCTGTCTCATGTGTTAAAAATAATGCAAGATTGGTAATGTAGGGTCGGTAATGCACAATGAATAATGTACGATGCACAATGGGCTGACCGGTCCGCCGGTGCGGCGTCTACTCTTGCGCCAGCCCATTGTGCATCGTACATTGTTCATTGTGCATTACCGACCCTACCTCCGGTTGCTCGTCTTGGCAGCTCCTGGGGTAGGTTTGTTGCGTTTGGCGGCGTCGCTGGCAGAACCTTCCTTCTGTCCCTGTTTGGTCAGGCTCAGGTTTGAGCCACCCTGCGACGGAGCGCCATTAGCGCCCGTTTTCTGAGCTGAGCTAGCCTGTCCCGCTGCTGACGCCGGCTGGCTTTTATCATTGGCGTCCATGGCAGCAGCCCGGCTCTTTGGCTTCACCGAGCGGGTTTCCTTCGTTCGGGTGCCGGGCGCGCCACCGTTGGAGGCCACACTGCCCGAGCCATCGGAGGTGCTACCCTGCGTCTGTACTGGCTTGGTACCTGCATTGCCCACATTCCCGTTGCGCGTGCCCGATGCCGATTTCACCGGTTTCTGTACCGGGATGTTCGGTTTTTCAGCCTTGTTGCCCGTGCTTGCAGCTCCGCTCGTAGGGGTGTTGTTAGCAGCGGTGCCCCCACCCGACGCATTCTTTTTATCGCCACCCGGCGGGGACACGTTGGTAGGCGACGTAGGCGAAAGGTTCGAATTACCCGACCGCGATACGCCGTCTTTCATTTTCTCGCTACCGCGTGTACCCACCTGTTCGCCGCCTTTCCGTTGCAGCCCTTCGGTCGAAGACGTATTGCGTTGCCCACTCTTGGCCGTGTTACCGGCCCCACTCGGCTGCGTTTGTGCCAGCGCGGCGGTGCTCAAAAAAAGCCCCAGTGCCAGGCTGGCTATCCATTGTCGTTTCATAACGTTGCGTTTACAAGTCTATTAAATCAATAAACTATCAATACAAATCTATGTTTCGCTAAAATGTCGCAGTGGCGAACGGGCCGAAATGGTTTGGCGTTTGCCGTTTGATGTTAGCCGATGTCGTTGATCCGTAAATATGGGCCGCACCGTCAACCTCGTACCATCAAACGCCCCGTTACTATTGAATACACCGCTACCGAATTCGTCTGATACCAACCCAACCGACGCGCTGCCCCGACGGTTGAGTCTTTTGCAGGGCACGGCCCTCAACATGATCGACATGGTGGGGATTGGGCCATTCGTGGTGCTGCCTATCGTGATGAAAAGCGTGGGTGGGCCGCACTTTTTACTAGCCTGGGCTCTCGGCGCGCTCGTGTCGTTGATCGATGCATCCGTGTGGGCCGAATTGGGCGCGGCGTATCCGCAGGCGGGTGGCAGTTACAACTTCCTCAAGATTGCGTTTGGCGAACGGCGCTGGGGGCGGCTGCTCTCATTTCTGTATGTCTGGCAGACGCTCATTCAGGCCCCGCTGGTGGTGGCGTCGGGCGCCATTGGCTTCGCGCAGTACGCTTCTTACCTGTACCCGCTCGACGAACTGACGAGCCGTTGCCTCTCAGGCGCGGTTGTCCTGCTGGTGATTGCCCTGCTGTATCGCCGGATCGACGGTATTGGGCGCATCAGCGTGTTGCTGTGGGTCTGCGTGCTGGGTACGATGGGCTGGCTCATCATTGGTGGCCTCTGGAACGGCAAACAGCCCGTAGGTACGTTGCTGGGCGACGCCTGGACCGCTGCCGGGGAGGTATCGCCGCTGGTACTGGCCACGGCGATCGGCAGCGCTTCGGTCAAAACCATTTATTGCTACCTGGGCTACTACAACATCGCGCACCTGGGCGGCGAAATCCGCAATCCCGAGCGCAACATTCCGTTGAGCATGTTTTTGTCGGTGGTGGGTATCGCGCTGCTGTATGGGCTACTCAACCTGAGTGTGGCGAGTGTGGTGCCGTTTCAGGAGGCAGCCAATAGCCCGTTTATCGTCAGTACGATGGTCGAAACGTTGTATGGACCGGGTGCGGCGCGGCTAGCGACACTGATGATTCTGCTGGTGGCGTTTTCGTCGCTGTTTGCTGTCTTGCTGGGGTATTCGCGCGTGCCGTATGCCGCCGCTGCCGACGGGCAGTTTCTATCGGTTTTCGCCAAACTTCACCCCACGCGCCAGTTTCCGTATGTCTCGCTGCTGTTTCTGGGCGGGCTGGCGTTTGTCTTCAGCCTGCTGTTCAAACTATCATCGGTGATCACGGCCATTCTGGCGATGCGCGTGGTCGTGCAGTTTATTGGGCAGGCGGTTGGGCTAATGCTCCTGCATCGTCGTGCCCGTCTGACTGCAACGACCGACGGGCAACCCGCCATTCGGTTTCCCTTCCGGATGCCGCTCTACCCGCTGCCGGCCCTGCTGGCGATCGGCATCTGGAGCTTTATCTTTTACTCGACCGGCACCAGCTACATGATTTCCGGGATGGTCGTTACGCTGCTGGGTACGTTAGTCTACCTGATCACCGCCCGCGTCAGAAAGGTGTGGCCTTTTTGACATGTTCAAGGTTCAACGTCCAAGGTTCAATGTTAGCTGGCGCAAGTGTATTACTGACGCGCCAGCTAACATTGAACCTTGGACGTTGAACCTTGAACTCCTTTTTACGCAAACGTCCCGCTAGGGAGCAGGACAGCTTTCAGAATGCCATCGGCGCGGCGGTTGAAGGTGTCATAGGCCGTCATGCCCTGTTCAAGCGTAAACGTATGCGTGAACATGTACGACGGGTCGACTTCTCCCTTCTGAATATGCTCGAACAGGCGCGGAATGTAGCGCTGGGCATGGAGCTGTCCCATCTTCCAGGTCAGGCCTTTGTTCATGGCGGCACCCATCGGAATGCTGTCGACAAAGCCACCATACACGCCCACAATCGACAGGTTACCGCCTTTTTTCGCCGCGATAATCATCTGCCGCAGCACCAGGGGCCGGTCGCTTTCAATCCGCACGTACTGTTTCGCCTTGTCCATGTAATACTGGAATGAGTCGTCGACAGCCTCGGTGCCGACCGCATCGATGCAGCAGTCGACGCCGCGTCCGGCGGTCATTTCCTTTAGCGCCTGCAACACATCAACCTTCGAGAAATCAATGATTTCGGCTTTGCAGTGCTTGCGGGCCAGTTCGAGTCGAGCCGGTTCGCGGTCGATGCAGATCACCCGCCCCGCACCCATCAGCCACGCGCTTTGCATCGCCATCTGCCCGACGCCACCGGCACCCCACACGGCCACAATGTCGCCCGGTTTGATATCGGCCATATCGGCGGCCATGTAGCCCGTTGGGAAAGCATCGGCGCAGGCAATCGCTTGATCGTTACGGATGCTTTCAGGCACTACAAAACAGCCTTTGTCGGCAAACGGAACACGCACAAACTCGGCGTGTCCACCGGCGTAACCGCCGAATGAATGCGAGTAGCCGTAGAGCGCCGCCGGGGCATCGCCAAACATCGGCTCGACCATGTAGGCGTTGGGGTTCGAGTTATCGCAGAGCGACCACGACTCGTTTTTGCAGTAGGCACATTCGCCGCAGCCGATGGTTGCCGCCACCACTACCCGATCGCCGCGTTTGAGGTTTTTCACCCCGGGGCCAATCTCAACCACCTCGCCCATGAATTCATGGCCGATGATGTCGCCCGCCATCATGGTGGGGATGTAGCCGTTAAGCAAGTGGAGGTCAGACCCGCAGGTAGCCGACCCAATCACGCGCAGAATAGCATCCTGCGCATCGACAATAAACGGATCGGGCACGCGCATCGGGCGCAAATCATACCGACCCTGGAAGGTTAGTGCTTTCATAGGGAAAGGGCGGTTTGACGTTTGAGGTTCAAGGTTTGACGTTGCTACCTAGACTACAGCATTTAGTGCAACATTAAACCCTAAACACCAAACCTTAAACCCGTTAGATGATCGCGTTTTGAGCGTTTTCTTTATCCGATTTGGGACTGCTTGAGTGCGTCTGGGGCTGGTCGAGGTGCTGGCGCAGGGCGGGGTTAATGCGCTCCGGCTCCCGACCCGACGGGCCTTCGTTGGATGGGATCAGGCCCGTTTCCATGATGCGCTTGAACCGGCGGATGTCTTCTTTCACCATCTGCCGGAAGGCGGGCTGGAATAGTTTGGCTACGGCAGAGCCCAGTTGCCCGGCGGGCGGCGAGTACCGGATGGTTACGTGAACCTCGGTGCCCCGGCCAGGAGGCGCGTCCTGGAAGCGCACTTCCCCTGCGTTGTCGACTGTCGATTCGCTGATTGACCGCCATAGAAGCCGTTCGTTTTTAACTTCTTCGATGATTTCGGCGTCCCACTCGAGGTTGCCGATGGCGTCGATCTTCTCGGTGCCTGGTACCGGCGCCACCCAGTGCGACCGCCGCTCGTCGAGTTGCGTCACCGACTGGAGGTGCTTCATGAACTTGGGCAGATTTTCGAGTTTCCGCCAGTACTGATAGACTTCCTCACGCGGCTTATTCACCGTAATGCTCCGGCTGATTTCGAGCGGTTCGATGCGGCTGTCTTCGGCCGTATTGCGGCCAACCGCCTGATTGATGGGACAGTAGCCCGAGGCGCCCCGGAATGCCAGGTAGCCGCCGAGCGTAGCCAGCAGCCAGCTCCCGCGCCTTGCGCCGATCGTCGTCAATAAAGCGCCCGCCGCTGCTGAGATGATCCGCTCGTTCTGGCCGATATTGACTACACTTGAGCCGGTAGCAAAAGGCTCGATAGACGACATGCCTTTGAAGTCGCCCATCGCAAACTGTTTGTCTGCCATACTGATTGGGTTGAGTTAGTACTTATTCTACCAGTCAACTCGGGTATCCATCAGTTGGCGCAGTTTGTGAGGGAGCGGGACAAGGCAGCCAGGTACGTTGCTTCTCTGAGTCAGGAGGATTCGGCAACGTACCTGGCTACGCCCTCAACCTATCTCACCTCAGCCAGCACATACGCCCGTAGCGTGCTGGGGCGGGTTTCCGGGTTCAGGAACGTACCCGACAGCTGACTGACATGGTAGTAGGGAAACGTGGCGATCCGACGTACCTGGAAACCGTGCTGCGCCAGCGAATCGGCGTAAGGCGCGCTCGTAAACACCTGCACCGGTCCCGCCTGCGTGGCCTGTTTCAGCGTCGAATCCTGATACACATACTGCGTGGGCTGTTTTGTGTAGTATTCATACGACCACGAGCTTTCGCCAAACGTATGCACGCCATACAGGTACGTTTTCCGTTGCAGCGCGGGCTTTTCGTTAGCAAAATCGGCCGCTTTCATCCCCGCCTGATACTCCATGATCGAAGGGTACAGAATCAGGTTGATCACCCCACCCAACATCGCCATCAAGCCCACCATCCGGCCCATCAACGTACCCAGCGGGCCACGCTCAGCGGTCTGATAACGCCAGAACAGGGCCGCCGTCGTTACTGTGAACAGCCCGATCCAGAGCAGGCCTTCCAGTAACCGGGCCGGTTGGTAGAAGAGCACGATGCCCGTGACAAACAGCGTTCCGACCACGCCCAGCACCGTTTGCCCGATCACCCAGCGCCGCAGCACAATTGGGGTGCGGGTGGTGAGGTAATGCGCCCCCAGGATGGTGTAGAACGGAAAGACGATGTTGAGGTAATGCGGCAGTTGGAAGCGCGACGCCGAAAACAGCACGAAGAGCGTAAGGCCCGCGCCCAGCGAGAGATATTCAGGCAGCGGATTCTGCCGACGGACGAGGCCCGCGATGGACCGCCCCACCGCTGCGTAAAACGGTAGCGCCCAGGGGAGCATCGCCCAGAGCAGCGTGTGCGTAAACAGCAGTGGATCGCCGCTGCCGCGCAGGGGGCCGTTGTTCAGGAAACGGCCCATCTGGCTATCCCAGAAGAAAAACCGCAACCCCGACGTACCTGTTTGTCCGTATACCACTTTCTCGGGGTGCGCATCAAACTGCTGGTAAAGGCAATACAGCTCGGGCGCCGTGAACACAAACGTCAGCACGATCGCCACGAGCCAACGTAGTTCAAACAGGGAACGTACCTGACCCGTCAGCAGAGCGTGGATCACGAGTCCCGCCCCTACCGTCACGATGGGCACCACCGGGCCTTTGGTCATCATGGCACAGGCGGCCAGCAGCGAACCCGCCACAATGTGCGGCCAGGCGTTGGTCTGCTTATCCTGGAAGGCGCGCAGGACATGGTAGGCCGGCCCGATAATGAAGAGCGTCAGGAAGGGCTCGGCGCGCACGTCGGTATTTGACAGGATCACGTGGTAGGCCGTACCGAACATGAGCGTCGCCACCTGCGCCACCAACACCGAATAATTAAGCCGGGCAAAACGATACGTATAAAACAGACTGCCGCAGAAACACAGTAGCGCGGGGAGTTTATAAGCCGCCGTGGTGACGCCCAGCAGCTTCATAAACAGCACGTTGAGCACAAACGGAAGCCGGGGTTTGTCGAGCCATTCGACGCCGCACGAATACAGATTGACGTAGTCGCCGGTCAGGAACATTTCTTTAGCAACGGTACCATACAGGCCGTTGTCGGGTTCCATAATCGGCAAAAACAGGGCCGTGAAGTTGGCCGCCACCACCAGACCAAGCAGGCTAAAAAAGAGAAGTTTGGAAAACATGGGCGCAAAAGTACGTGCAAGGTGCAAAGTCCGGTGTTCCCTGACGTGTTGCCAATTGTAAAAGAACCCCAACGTTAGACGTTAAACTTTGGACGTTGAACGTATTTTTACCCCTATGCAAACGGCTAAACTTCTCATCGTTGACGACGACCCCGACGTGCTGCTGGCGGCCAAGCTGCTGCTGAAGCGCCACATCGGGCAGGTCGATATTGAAAAAAATCCGGACCGCCTTCCTTTTCTGTTGGGTAACACCAACTACGACGCCGTACTACTCGACATGAATTTCACGCGCGATGTCAGCTCCGGCAAAGAAGGCTTCGACTGGCTCGACCGCATTCTCGACGCCGACCCGAGCACGCGTGTGGTGCTATTCACGGCCTACGGCGACGTGGAAATGGCCGTGCGGGCGATCAAGGCGGGAGCCGCCGATTTTGTGCTGAAGCCCTGGGAAAACGACAAGTTGGTGGAGGTGATCAAAACGGCCATCGACAGCAAGAAAGCGAGCGAAGGGTCGGGGGGGCCAGGTACGTCGGTGAAAAAAGGCGGCGCGGCCAACGCTGGCCCCGTCATTGCGCAGAGCGCAGCCATGCGCCAGATTTTAGACACGGTGGAGCGCGTAGCTCCCACCGACGCCAACATTCTGATTCTGGGCGAAAACGGCACGGGTAAAGACGTACTGGCCCGCGAGATTCACCGCCTGTCGACCCGCCGCGACAAACCATTTGTCGCCGCCGACCTCGGCGCCCTGCCCGAAAGTCTGTTTGAAAGTGAGTTGTTCGGCCACGTACGCGGTGCCTTCACCGACGCCCGCGACGACCGCGCCGGCCGTTTTGAAGAAGCGCAGGGCGGCACCATTTTTCTGGATGAAATCGGCAACGTCGGCTTGTCGCAGCAGGCAAGGCTGCTCACGGTGCTGCAACAGCGGCAGGTGATGCGCGTGGGCAGCAATAAACCCCGCCCCATCGACGTGCGGCTGATCTGCGCCACCAACGCCGACCTCAACGCCCGGGTGATCGATCGCTCGTTCCGGCAGGATTTGCTGTACCGGATCAACACCATTGAGCTGCACATTCCGCCCCTGCGCCAACGCCCCGACGACATTGGCCCCCTGGCCGAACATTTTCTGCGGCAGTATCGCAAGCAGTACAACCGGCCCGTAGGGCAGATCAGCCCCGATTTGCTGCGCCATTTGAAGCAGTATGCCTGGCCGGGTAACGTCCGCGAATTACAGCACGCCATCGAGCGGGCCGTCATTCTGGCGCGGGGTAATACACTCACGTCCGACGATTTTTTCTTTGGATCGACACCCGCCGCGATGGGCCAAACCATGCCCGGTAACGACACCTTACAGATCGAATCGATGGAACGCCGCATGATTCAGCAGGCGATGCAAAAACACGGCGGCAACATCACCGACGTCGCCCGCGAACTGGGCCTGTCGCGGCAAGCCCTGTACCGGCGCATGGAGAAATATGGACTGTAACTGTTTTCTGTCCACTGTTCACAGTCTTCTGTTGGCTGGCGCTAGCCTACTCAGGCACCAGCTAACAGAAGACTGTGAACAGTGAACGGAAGACTGAAAACGAAACCTTGTGAATCAATTTACCTGGGGTATTACGTGGCGAATGGCCGGTTTGGCGGTGATGGCCGGTCTGGCAACGTACCTGTGGCTGATCCGCAACGGCCTGGCGACAGGTACGTGGGTGCTGCCTACGCTGACGATGCCTCTGTTGGTGATTGTCGGCGGTACGCTGCTCTGGTTGGGTACGAGTCTGTATACCTATACCACGGGCGTCAACCGCAAGCTGACCTACTTTCTGGAATCGGTGCGGTACTCTGATTTTGCCGTTGGCTTCAACGCCGACAGTCAGCTGGGGCCGTCGTTTTCGCAGTTGAACCAGCAATTCAACGAGGTACTCGAAGCCTTCCGGCAGGCACGGGCCGAGAAAGAAGCTAACCTGCAATACCTCAACACCATTGTACAGCACGTCAGCGTAGGGTTGCTGGCGTTCGACGCCACGGGGCAGGTCGAGCTGGTCAATCAGGCGGCCCTTCGCTTGCTTGATACCTACCGGTTGCGGATGCTGGGTGACCTGACGAACCAGTACCCCGACCTGCCCGCTCGCCTCACCGGCCCCGACCGGCAGGCCGCGTTTGCCTACACCACCGCCAACGGCAACGACCTGGCCGTTCGGACCACCGACGTGCGGCTGCGGGGACGGCTGATCACGCTGGTTTCGCTGCAAAATATTCGGTCTGAACTGCAACAGAAAGAGGTAGACGCCTGGCAAAACCTGACCAAGGTGCTGCGGCATGAGATCATGAACTCAATGACGCCGCTCGTCTCGCTGACCGGCACCATGCAGGCCATTCTCGAACACGACATCGCCCAAAACCTCCCACCTGATCTGCCCGCCACGCCCATTCTCACCGAGGCCGTGGGCGACCTGCGCGACGCGCTGGGCACCATTGCCCAACGCGGTGAGGGAATCATGCGCTTTGTGGATGCCTATCGCAGCTTTACCACCATTCCTGCGCCGCGCATGGCCGAGGTATCGGTGGGTGCTCTGGTCCAGCGAGTCGCCGCGCTGGTACGCCCCTCGCTCGACGAACGGCATATCCAGCTCACACTCAACGTACCCAGCGCCGACGCAACAGCCGAACCGCTGCTGATCCGCGCCGACGAAGGGCAACTGGAAATGGTCTTGCTGAACCTGCTGAAGAACGCCCGCGAAGCCCTGATTCAGACGCACGAGCCCACCATCCGGCTGGCGGCTTACACCGACGGCAATCGAACCGTAATCGATGTAACCGACAATGGCCCCGGCATTGAACCCGAGGCATTGGAGCAGATTTTTATCCCGTTTTTTACGACGAAGAAAACGGGTTCAGGCATCGGGCTCAGCCTCTCGCGGCAGATGTTGCAGCAACAGGGCGGCCAACTCACCGTTAGCACCGAGGTCGGGCGGGGCAGTACCTTCCGGCTCCAGTTCTGAGCAGGTACACCGAGCCAAAAGCAATTTCGAAAACGGCCGTGCCTCAGCTGGCCTTTGCTTTCGGCTTGCGTTTTGCCGCGGCTTTCTCCCGGTTTTCGGCCACTCGATACAGCACCATGTCGCGAATGAGCTCATACGGAATGGGCTTATCGAGCGGAAACTGGATCGAGCCTTTACCTGTCTTATAGCCGGTCAGGCGCTCGTTGAACGCATTCTGCCCCGATGGCGTGGCGTAGAAACCAATGTGTTTCGCGAAAGCGGCGAAATAGACCAGATTGCCATCGAGCACGTAGGTCGGCATGGCGTATTTGATGGTTTCGGTCGCCTCCGGGGCCGCCTCCCGGATGGTGGCACGTACCTGAGTCAACAGCGCCTGAACCGCCGCCGGGAACGTGGCAATGTACGCGTCGACCGTCGTTGGAATTGAGTTGGTAGCATCCATATGGAGAACCAAGTACGCATTTTTTAGCCGCTATCAATCGGATGACGGCGCCTTTTTCTGGCCGCTACCGAAAGAAAGCATTAACCAGACCAAACGCATCTGCTGGCTCGTTGGCGCAGGTAGCGCAATACGTACCCCGCCCATCGATAGGACCTTCATATCCCAGTGGGAAGGCTTTCCGGTACGTACCGTCTTCGCTCATCATCTGCAACCGCTTGCCGGGACGATCCTGAACGATCACGTAGGTTTTGGCTGTGCCGGGAATCTTGACCAACAGCCCCTTCTGGCCTTTAACCAGCCGGGTTCCCAATGTTTGCAGTGTATGGCCGCGCTCGTTCGCCGCGTACGAATACGTTATGGTTTTAGCGCCATTGCTCAGGTCAAAGGCCAGTTTCTCCCAATTCGGGCTGGCATAATTCCCGATCATAAAGAAAGCAGACGTTTTAGGCTGCGCGTAGCTGTGGCTGGCCATCAACAAAACCAGCGTAAGTGAAAGCAGAGTCTTCATAGCGTTGTTGTCTGCTTAATCAACGCGACAGCCGCCTGAAGGTTTGAGTTAGTACCGCCCGGCTCCAGCCGGGCAGCAACGGGAGCAGTCACCAACTAGCCAGCACCCCTTTGCCCGGCTCCGGCCAGGCGGTACCATCAGGGGGCTTTGCGCAGGTATTTCAGTAGCGCCAGAATACCCAGGATGCCCAACGTCATGCCCACCAGGTAAGCCAGCCCGTATAGCACCATAAAGAGATAAGGGAGGTAGTGCATTGTATTCGCGTATACGATTTGGCAGAAAAGTAACCTGCAAAGAAGTAACCATCTGCATTTACTAGACAAGTAAGGGGTAGTATCGCTTAACCGGTCTATTGCCGGTATAAACGATACTACCCCTTGTTCACCTTTACGCGATCAGGACTGGACTGGAAGCCTGCTCAGCCTGCCATATCTTATCTTCGGTAACTGACCCGGTAAATCACTCCGTTGTTATCGTCGGTGAAAATTAACGAGCCATCGGGCATGGTGGCAATCCCAACCGGACGCCCAAACTGCGACTGATTGTTTTCGACCAAAAAGCCCGTCACAAAATCATCGATCCGAACGGGTTTTCCGTTCTCAAACTTCACCCGAACCACATTGTAGCCCGATGGCTTTGTCCGGTTCCAAGAGCCGCGCATTGTCACGAACGCATCATTCTGGTAATCCGTGGGAAAGGCCGACGTAACCGAACTGGGTGCCGTGTAGAACACCATCGCCAGCGGCGCCGCATGGGGCGTGTAGCCAATCAGGGGCACCGTGGTGCGAGCCCGAATCTGCGCGTAGGTGGTGTCGCCCATCGGGCGCGGGTGCGGGTTGTAATTACCGTCGCCGTAAATGTAGGGCCAGCCGTAAAAAGCACCCTGTTTGATCTGATTCAACTCTTCCTGTTGCTGTTCATCGCCCAGCCAGTCGATACCATGATCGAAGCCATAGAGTTCTTTGGTTTGCGGATGCCAGCCGAAGCCGATGGTGTTGCGCAACCCGCTGGCGTAGACCCGCCGATTGGTGCCGTCGGGATTCGCCACCAGCATGGTGGCATGCTCCGGGTTAGGCTCGGCGCAGGCGTTACAGGTGCTGCCCACGGTGAGGTACATTAGCCCGTCGGGCCCAAAGCCGATGGTGCGGTTAGGGTGCTGCCCCGCGTCGGGCAGATCGCCAATGAGCTGCCGCAACGTACCCAGCGACCCGTCGCCGTTGATTGGGGCCGAAAACACTTCCTTGATAGATACCAGATACATGGTTCCAGAACGAATCGTGATGCCGTGCACGCTTTTGATCGTCGCAACGACCTGCTTTTCATCGACAACCCCATCCGCATTGGTGTCGCGGAGCCGCGTTACGGTGCCCGCCTCCCGATTCGTGACATACACGTTGCCCGATTCACTGACGGCCAATTGGCGGGGTTTGCCCAGCCCATCGGCAAATTTGGCGATGGCAAAACCAGCCGGAACCCGCAGCTGACCAATCCGCTGATCGGTGGCGGCTACCAGCGCCGGCTCAAATACATTCCCTTCGACGGTCGCAGTCGTTGGTTGGTCGTTCTTCTCCGGAATCTGGGTGTTGAACGGCTCGTCTTTGTTGCAGGCCACCAACAAGGCCATCAGGCTGACGCCCAGAAGCGTAGCGGGTCTAAAAAATCGATTCATGATTGACGTTGAGCGTTAATTGCTTTTTAATACCAACGGACCCTTCTATGAATGGTTTTTAAAAACCGACCTAATAACTAAAAATCTATAGATTTTATGTTCTAATTAATCAACCACTACGCATTCCTGCCGCTTTGTCAGCGGCAAGAATGCGTCAAACCGGTTTACTGAACGAGTAAGATGCGGTTATTGACGGTCTGTGAAACCGTTTCTTTACCGGGGCGACTGAGCTTGTAGTTGATCTGCCACGTATACACGGCTGGCTGGCAACGCTGCCCCTTATACGTTCCGTCCCAGCTAAACGGAGCGCTGTTTGTCTGAAAGATAAGTTCGCCCCACCGGGTATACACCGCCATTGCCGTGAATGTGATATCGCCACAGGCAACAGGCTGAAACAAATCGTTCATCCCATCTGCGTTTGGCGAAAAAGCGTCGGGGGCCTGTATGGTACATTCGCAGCCGCTGTAATCAATGGCTACAGCGTCGTTGACCGTGGCACAGTCGTTGGTCACCGACGCCCGAAACGAGCCCGACGCATTCACCGTTCGGTCGGTTTCGGGAAACGCATCGAGCCAGCGAAACGTACCCTCGGCCACGGCGGGCTTGATCGTGTACACTTCCAGGCCACAGAGTTGCTTGTCGGGGCCCAGATCGAGCCGGGGCGGCAGCACATAACGTACCTGAATGGTATCGGCGACTGTGCAGCCCGCCTCAACCACCTGAACCCGGTACGTACCCGGACCACGGACCTGATAGGTCGGCAGTGTGCTACCGTCCTGCCAGCGATAAGTGCCGGTTACGGGCACACGCAGGGTCATCGTTTCACCTTCGCACAGGGTGGTGTCGCGGCCCAGGCTGAAATCGAGGCTGTAGTTGACGGTAATGGTATCACTTAGGGTTTTGCAGGCGGTGGTTACGGTTACCCAATACTTACCCGGCTTGCTCACTTTGAGGGTTGTCGCTGTGCTGCCCGTGTTCCATTTGTAGTCGATACCGCCGGGCGTTTTGGCGTCGAGCAGCAGCGTACTCTGCCGCCCACACAGGGTAGTGTCGCGGCCCAGATCGAGCCGGATTGGCCGGAGCGACACGTCGTCGATGAACAGATAATAGTAGCCCAGCAGCACCGGCAGCTTCACGAAATTGCCGATCGTAACGTGACTTTCGCCACCCCTCGCCACAAAACAGCCGCCCAGTTGTTCCCACTGCAACCGTTGCGGCAGGCGCTGCGGACTGTTGTCGAGCACCTGCACCTGCCCGCTCACACTCAGCAGGTCTTTCAGGGGCGAATTCAGCGGTTGTTGGGAAAAGTAAGCACCAAACGAACTCGACGGGTAGCGGGTTGGCGTTGCTGAGCTGATGTACAGTTCAAACTGGTAGGCCTCGCCCGCATCCAGCGGTTTTTTGAGCGGCGTGGCCATGTATTCGGCCCATCCCAAATCCATGAACAAGCGCCCCAACCCCTGCCCCGAATGTGGCGGCAGATCCATCTGCCCGGTATTGAAGCAGGTATGGTAAAAGTCGGGGGTGGCCCGGTTGGGATTGTACCAGGGGGCTGCTTCGGAGAGCAGATTGTCCTGCTTTGGGCAGTTCAGGTACGTTTCGAAACCACCGTTTGGGATCAGTTCCTGCGCGATTGCCCCGAGGGGAAGCAGCAAGGCCACCAACAGCTTTCGAACAAACGCCCAACGCACTAGCATATAGCCTCTTAGAAGAGAACAAATATGCTTATTTCTATAACACGTTGTATGATTTTCCGGCAGTTGGTCAATCGATTAATTACGAATAAACAGACTCGGGAGCGCACAACGTACCCAGCCGACACCTGTCTGCCTCACAGGCACCCGATGCATGAATCAGTCGTCGTGGTTAAGTTTGCCGCATGAACTCATCAATCGATCATGATCTGGCGCGGATGGCGCAGCAGGAGGCGCAGCTTCAATTCGACACGTTCGACGCCGACACGGCCTGGCAGCTGGGTAAGTTGCTGAAAGAGGCCGTTGCCGCCCGGCACAAAGCGGTGTCGATCGAGATTCGGCTGGTGGGGCAACCGCTGTTCTTCTACGCCATGCCCGGCACCACGCCCGATAATGACGACTGGATTCGGCGAAAACGGAACGTGGTTGAGCGGTTTCATCGCAGTTCCTATGCCATGGGGCTGGAATTAGCCCAAAAGCAAACGTCGCTCGACGAAAAGTGGGGTCTTTCGGTTCGGGATTATGCGCCGCACGGCGGTAGCTTTCCCATCTGGCTACGGGGTACGTTCGTTGGCACGGTCACGATTTCGGGCCTGCCGCAGCGCGAAGACCACAGCATCGTGGTAGCCGTGCTGGCCGATTGGCTCAACAAACCACTAGCCCAACTCGCTCTGACCGAGGCCGCCTGACGATCCCGCCAGTCGTTACAGCTTCACGCCCTGAATCAGTACCGACCGCTCTACCGACTGTTCTTTCAGGTGCAGAAACTGCTGACGGCGCTCGTCGCGGCTGAACGCGTGAAAATCGGCTTCGGAGTCGAATTCGACGAGGTGGATCTCATACGGTTTGTCGATCTGCTGTTCGATATAGGCCTCGTCGGTGGGTCGGATACGGGCCAGCAGGCGTCCGTTGTGGTCGGCGATCAGCGGGATAGCGACCTCCTCGAATTGATGGAAGACGGCTTCCTGCCCTTCCTTGATGTAAATCAGTTGCGTAAAATAAAGCATGTGTCAGTCAGGCGATTGTTTTGAAGTCGTCGGGTTTGGTGAAATACTCCAGGCCCAGCATCCAGCCTACGCCGATCAGAAAGCTAACTTTTTGCAGGATCGGCAAGAGTTCTAACCAATTTTGTGTGTAATAAATGTAATTATTGGCGTAAAGAATCAGCAGATAGCCGATCGTTAACACTTTGAAGACCAGCAATTTCGATTTCATAATATACACAAACAGGTAGAACAGCGCCAGCAGGCTCAGAAAGCTGGCGATTCCTATCATTGGGTCGTGGTAGGGCGTGACAGCCAGAAACGCAAAAAGCATGGACCCGGCACCACAATAAGCGATAATAGCCGCGGCCGATTTCGACGGAATGCGTCGGGAAAACCGGACGAAAAACACCCCGAAACTGATACACAGCAACAGCATCCCGGCTATTGCCCACGGCCGGGCGGGGTTGGCTAACCCATTGACAGCCTGTTCGGAAAACAGATTACACAGGTAATTCTTTGTCAAATCGAAGCCAACAGACTTGGCATCCCAATACGAGCCACCCGGGTACTGAGAAGCGGCTACGATGAGTAGGAGTAGCGCCGCGCTAATTCCGATCAGCGTCGTATGTTTCTTCAGCATGGCTAGAGTTGGGTTACAGACAACGAAATCCACGTATCACGTTATTTTTCACCTGATTCGTTGGAAAACAAGGCCACTCTAGCCAAGCTCATTATCTACCCTTTTGCTGCGCTTCGTAGGCCTTTAGCTGCTTTTGGCTCGCCAGACCGCGCCAGCTCAATTCAAGAATTTCAGTCAGCAGCGCGGCCCTATACGCATGTACCCACATACAGATGTAGGGGTACGGCTTAAAATGGTCAGGTACGTGAAACAGGTCAGGATAGCGCTCCAGGTACGTATCGCGAAGGTCGAACGCCAGACGAATCGGAACAAATTCGCCGCTATCGTGCAGACGGCACATCAGTTTTCCACGAACGGTTATAGACGGGGTGTTTTCGTGCGAAATCCCGTCTTCAGTGCCGGGAAAGGTCAACGCGATCGCCCGGACGAACTCAAAATCAGCACGATCGAATCTTGGCAATGTAGCGCTACGATCCATAACAGGTACGTTATACGTTTAGCTGGCAGGTGATGGACAGCCGTTCCTCAGCTACCTCACCAGGCTTCGTAAATATAAAAAAGGTGGCCTGTTGCCAGACCACCTTTTTTATCAGCTACTTCGTTGGCTACTAGGCCAGGTTGAAGCGGCCCAGATTCATCACTTTATCCCAGGCGGCAACGAAATCACGCACGAATTTTTCCTGCGAGTCGCTGCATCCATACACTTCAGCCACGGCGCGCAGCTCAGAATTCGACCCGAAGATCAGGTCGACACGAGTACCGCTCCATTTGGGTTCGCCCGTTTTGCGATCGCTGCCGACGAACACAGTCTGTGCGTCTGACGTAGCCCGCCAGGTGGTGCCCATGTCGAGCAGGTTCACGAAATAATCGTTGGTGAGCGCTTCGGGGCGGTTGGTGAAAACACCGTGCTTCGAGTGGTCGAAGTTGGTGTTCAGCACGCGCATACCGCCTACCAGCACCGTCAACTGCGGAATCGTCAGCGTCAGGAGTTGCGCCTTGTCAATCAGCATCTCTTCAGCCGACGACTTGTGTTTGGCGTTGACGTAGTTGCGGAAACCGTCGGCACTGTGCTCCATCGCCTGGAACGACACCACGTCGGTTTGCTCCTGCGACGCATCGCCCCGGCCCGGCGTGAACGGCACCGTTACCTCATGACCAGCGTTACGGGCGCCCTGTTCCACACCGGCGCAACCCGCCAGCACGATCAGGTCGGCCATAGAAATCTGTTTGCCATTGGCCTGCGCGCCGTTGAATTCCTGCTGAATGCCTTCGAGGGTTTTCAACACGCTAGCCAGTTGCTCCGGATCGTTTACCTTCCAGTCTTTCTGCGGAGCCAGCCGGAGGCGACCACCGTTGGTGCCACCGCGCTTGTCGGAGTTACGGTAGGTCGAGGCCGACGCCCAGGCCGTAGTCACCAGTTGCGATACCGTCAGGCCCGAGGCAAGGATTTTGCTTTTCAGCGTAGCGATATCATCAGCGTTGACGAGTTCGTGCGTCACGGCGGGGACGGGGTCCTGCCAGATCAGCTCTTCGGTGGGCACTTCGGGGCCGAGGTAACGCTCGATGGGTCCCATGTCGCGGTGCGTCAGCTTAAACCAGGCACGCGAGAAAGCGTCGGCAAACTCATCCGGATTTTCGTAGAAACGCCGTGAGATTTTCGCGTAGGCCGGGTCCGTGATCAGCGCCAGGTCGGTCGTCAGCATCATGGGAGCGTGCCGTTTCGCCGGATCGTGCGCATCGGGCACGGTACCAGCGCCGGCCCCGTTTTTGGGTTGCCACTGATGCGCGCCACCGGGGCTCTTGGTCAGTTCCCATTCATAGCTGAACAGGTGGTCGAAGTAATCATTGCTCCACTGGGTTGGCGTCTTGGTCCAGGTCACCTCCAGGCCGCTGGTGATGGTGTCGCCGCCGTGGCCGCTACCGTACGTGTTTTTCCAGCCCGTGCTCATCTCCTCGATGTTGGCACCGGCCGGTTCAGAACCAACGTACTTGGTCGGGTCGGCCGCGCCGTGGGTTTTACCAAACGTGTGGCCACCCGCGATCAGCGCTACGGTTTCTTCGTCGTTCATGGCCATGCGCCCGAACGTCTCACGAATATCGTAGGCGGCGCCCATCGGGTCGGGGTTACCGGCCGGGCCTTCGGGGTTTACGTAGATAAGGCCCATGTTGGCTGCACCCAGCGGATGTTCCAGCACACGCTCACCGTTTTTGCTACCGGCATACCGGACGCTATCGCCCAGCCATTCCGTCTCCGAACCCCAGTAGATATCTTCTTCGGGCTCCCAGATATCTTCGCGGCCACCGCCGAAGCCAAAGGTTTTCAGGCCCATTGATTCCAGGGCGCAGTTGCCGGTGAGGATCATCAAATCGGCCCACGACAGTTTCCGGCCATACTTCTGTTTGATCGGCCACAGCAGCAGGCGGGCCTTGTCGAGGTTGGTGTTATCGGGCCAGCTGTTGAGCGGAGCAAACCGCTGATCGCCCGAGCTGGCACCGCCCCGGCCATCACCGATGCGGTACGTACCTGCGCTGTGCCACGCCATCCGGATAAAGAACGGACCGTAGTGACCGTAGTCGGCGGGCCACCAGTCCTGCGAGGTAGTCATCAGGTCGTAGATATCCTGCTTGACGGCCGCCAGATCGAGGCTTTTAAATTCTTCGGCGTAGTTAAAGTCGTTGTCCATCGGATCCGTCAGCGGCGAATGTTGACGGAGGATGTTCAGTTTAAGGGCGTTGGGCCACCAATCGCGGTTGCGCGTACCACCGCCCGCGCTCTTGTTCAGCGCACCACCTGAAAATGGACATTTGCCCACCGTGTTGACGTGGCTATCATCGTTGACGTCCCATACTGATGGGTCCTTGGTATCCTGAGTTCCGTTGTCTCTCATGTTTGGCAGAGTATTATTGGTTGACGGATCAAAAATAAACGAATCTTCTTTATAGTGTTTATCTATTGTTTTTATTTCGTCATAGAATATTTCTATCAACCACTATCAGACTAACTGATAGGGTTGTACGCCTTTATTTTGGCGAGGCGCGCTGATGGATTATGAGCGAACGGCAGGGACGCTCCGCCATTTCTATGCAGCTTTGCCGCGCAACCTAACCTGTCTGCTCCATGCCCGCTTCTGCTCAGCGCTGTTTTTGTCTAGCCGTGTTGCTGTTCGTTTTCTGTCTGTCTGGGCTGGCTCAGTCCGTAACGCCCGCCTCCCCTACCGACACGACCTGGCGACTGGTCTGGGCCGATGAGTTTGATACCGACGGGCCGCCTAATCCCGCCAACTGGACGTTTGAGCGGGGCTTCGTACGTAACCACGAGCTCCAGTGGTACCAGCCCGACAATGCGTTTTGCCAGAACGGTAAGCTCATCATCGAAGGTCGACGCGAAAACCGTCCCAATCCACTGCATCAGCCCGGCAGTACCGACTGGCGCCGCAGCCGCCCGACGATCGACTACACAGCGGCCAGCCTGAAAACCCAGGGGCTACACAGCTGGCAGTATGGCCGCTTTGAAATGCGGGGGCGCATCGACGTCAGCCCCGGTTTGTGGCCTGCGTTCTGGACGTTGGGCGTCGCGGGGGAATGGCCGTCGAACGGCGAAATCGATATTATGGAGTATTACCGCAATGACCTGCTGGCCAACGTAGCCTGGGGTACGTCGAAACGCTATACGGCTAACTGGCGCACCACCAAAACGCCGCTCGCCTCGCTGGGCGGGACTGACTGGGCCAGCCGTGTTCACACCTGGCGGATGGACTGGACGCCCGAAGCGATCCGGCTGTTTGTGGATGACCGATTACTCAACGAGGTTTTGCTGGCCGAAACCATCAACGGCGACGGCTCGAGCAAGAACCCCTTCCGGCAACCGCACTACCTGCTGCTGAATCTGGCGGTTGGCGGTGACAACGGCGGCGACCCTACGGGCACAACGTTCCCGACGCGGTACGAAATCGAGTATGTACGGGTCTACCAGCGGTAAGCCGGCCGGGCAATCGTGGTTAGGCAGGATAGGCAGCCACCGCGCAGTCGGTATATCTGGCCGTCTGTTGTCTTCAACCAGCGACAGTCAGCCCGCACGTACCTGACCACCGTTCGGCTGTATACCCCCATTTTACTACGTACCCAACCAACGTACTACCGCCAATGAAACGCCGGATCATCTGTCTGCTCATCGGATTAAGCGGACTGGCCGGGCTTAGCTCCCCACTCCATGCCCAGTCGAAGAAGAAGAACGTACCCACACCCGCCCCCGCCCGCACTGACCGGCAATACTGGCTCTACGAACTGGACCGGATGGTGCGGCCTGTACTGCAAAGTCTGGCCCACGACAGCCTGCGCCTCGTGATGCCCAGGGTGGTCTCGAAACGGGTCGACAACCGCGAGCAACGGCTACAGGTGCAGTATGTGGAAGTGCTGGGTCGGGTGCTGAGCGGCATCGCCCCCTGGCTACAGGCCGAAGGCGGCAGCCCCGACGAAGTAGCCCTACGCAACCAGTACCGGCAATGGGCTGTGAAGGGCCTGTCCAACGCGCTCGATTCTACCGCCCGCGATTACATGCGGTTCAACCTGGCCGGGCAGTCGCTGGTTGATGCGTCGTTTCTGGCGCTGGCCTTCGTGCGGGCGCCCTGGTTGTGGGAACACCTCACCCCCACCGACCGCGACCGCCTCGTCAGGGCCATTCGCAGCACGCGTACATTCAAGCCCGGTTTTTCCAACTGGCTGCTGTTTTCGGCCATGAACGAAGCTTTTTTTTGCCGCTTCGGCTACGATTGGGATCCTATGCGCGTCGACTACGCCCTGCAACAACTGGAACAATGGTACGTGGGCGATGGCATGTATACCGACGGCCCCCGCTACGCCTTCGACTATTACAACAGCTATGTGATTCACCCCTATTTGGCGGCGGTTACGAGTATTATCGGCACTAAAACCAACGCCTACGCCGCCATGACCGACAAAATCAGGCGGCGCAACGAACGGTACGCCATCATTCAGGAACGGCTCATCAACGCCGATGGCTCGTTTCCGGCTACGGGTCGTTCCATTGTTTACCGGGGGGCGGCGTTCCACCATCTGGCCGATATGGCCTGGCGAAAGGCATTGCCCGCGTCACTCAAACCAGCGCAGGTGCGAGGCGCCCTCACCGCCGTACTTCGGAAAACGCTTGAAAGCCCCACCACGTACCAAAACGGCTGGCTGACGATCGGCCTCTACGGTGCGCAACCCGACATTGCCGACGTGTATAATAACCAGGGGAGTCTCTATCTCGCCACGAGCCTGTTTCTGCCGCTTGGTCTGCCCGCTACCGACCCGTTCTGGACCGACCCGCCGCACCTGTGGAGCGCGCAAGCCATCTGGAGTGGTAGCGATTTCCCCAACGATCACGGCGAAGACTTACGCTGACGACCTATGCGATTTTTTGTGCTGGCCCTGCTTTCGCTGACCGTGTCGACGCTACGGGCACAGATTTCTCTGGCCCCGGTGGCCCTCCGCACCGATTTATTGCTGCATACCGACAAGGTCTGGCACCGCGGTTTCCTGACCACGCTGACGCCCGAAACCGCTCCAGACTCCCTGCAAATGGCCCTTGTGCGCAGCGAGCGGCCTTCGTTTAGCTGGCAACTACCCGACACCCGCACCGGCCACTGTCAAACGGCCTATCAACTGGTGCTGAGTTCGTCGCGAGCCGACTGTGCCGCCGGGCGGGGCGACGTGTGGGATTCAGGGAACGTACCCAGCAGCCAGAGCGTCGGCGTATTGATACCTGCCGGGCAGCGCTTGCTGGCCAATCGGGTCTATTACTGGAAAGTCCGCGTCTGGGACGACCGGCGGCGGGTTAGCCCATATTCGGCCATCCGGGTGTTCCGCACTGGCTCTACACTCGCCGACTACGCCACGAGCCACTACCCACTGGTGAAACAGCAGCAATCGGCCCGGCAACGTACCCAGCTCAGCGGTTTACAGCTGTATGACTTCGGTGACGATGCGTTTGGACAGGTATGGCTCACGGCCCAGACAACGGCCACGACCGATTCTCTGGTGCTGCACGTAGGGGAACGGCTGACGCCCGAAGGGAACGTCCATCGTAAGCCGCCCGGCACCATCCGCTACCGGCGGCTCGTCTTGCGCCTACGCCCCGGCACACATACGTACCCGGTGCCGATCCCGCCCGACAAGCGCAATACAGGCCCAAAGGCGATTCTGATGCCCGACTACATCGGCGAGGTGTTGCCGTTCCGGTACGTCGAACTCGAAGCGCCCGCTCCGTCGGTGCAGGTGAGCGAGTTGGTACGCCACGTTGTCACGTACCCGTTCGATGAAGCCGCCGCGACCTTTAGCAGTTCCGACACCACGCTGAACCGGGTTTGGGCGCTGTGCAAACACACCATCAAAGCCACCTCCTTTGCCGGGTATTACGTCGATGGGGATCGTGAACGGATTCCCTACGAAGCTGACGCGCTCATCAACCAACTGGCGCACTACGCAACCGATGCCGAGTATACGATGGCCAAACGCTCGCTCGATTACCTCATTTTCCACGCCACCTGGCCCACCGAGTGGTCGTTGCAAAATGTGCTGATCGCCTGGAACGACTACCGCTACTCGGGCGACGCGCGCAACCTGACCCGCCTCTATGCCGACCTGAAAGCCAAACTGCTGCTCCCACTGGCCCGACCCGACGGCCTCATCAGCACCCGCACCGGCAAGCAGACACCCGCCTTTAAAGCTTCGATTCACTACGAAACCTTCGACGGACGCCCAACCCTACAGGATATCGTCGACTGGCCGCAACAGGGTGTGTTGGGCCTGGGCAAGAAAGAAGCGGGCGAAACCGACGGCTTTGTCTTTCGCGACTATAATGCGGTCGTAAATGCATTCCATTATCAGGCCCTGCAACACATGGCCGAGCTGGCTCACCAACTGGGGAAACCCGACGAGGCGGCGCAGTTCAGGCAACGGGGCGAGCAGGTCAAACAGGCCTATCAGGCAACGTTTATCGACCCCGCCACGGGCCTTGTGACCGACGGCGACAGCACCCGCCACGCCTCGTTACACGCCAACATGATGGCACTGGCTGTGGGGCTGGTGCCCGACGCCAACCGAGCGCGGGTACTGGCGCATATCCGGTCGCGGGGCATGGCCTGTAGTGTCTACGGCGCGCAGTTTCTGCTCGACGCGCTGTACAACGCCCATGAGGCCGACTACGCCCTCTCCCTGCTAACCTCGACCGCCGAACGGAGCTGGTACAACATGCTGCGGACCGGCTCCACGATGACCACCGAAGCCTGGGACACGCGCTACAAACCCAATCAGGACTGGAACCACGCCTGGGGAGCCGCCCCGGCCAATGTAATTGTACGAAAGCTAATGGGCGTCGAACCGCTCACCCCGGCCTTCGGCGTCATTCAGGTAAAACCACAGCCCGGCAGCCTGAAACAGGCCTCGCTGCAACTCCCCACATTACACGGCCCCGTGCGCGTATCGTTCATACAACGTACCCCGCGTGGATTCGCCCAGCGTGGACGTACCCAGCGCGAACTTGCTCGGCAATGGCACCTCCGATTGACGCTACCCGCCAACACGAAGGGTGTCGTCTACGTACCCCGCCTCAGCCCGACGGCTACACTCTGGCAAAACGGTCGCCGGGTTTCGGCCAAACAGGATGACCACAGCTGGCAGCTTACCAACGTACCTACGGGCACCCATCAATGGGAAGTGAGGTGGTGAGAACCCGCGTTTAGGCCTGATTGGGCTTACCGTTGGGTTCTTGACGCTCAATCAGATTACCTTTCGGGTCGAGCACATGCACAAATTTACCATAGTTATACTCGGCGATTTCGTCCACAGTCATCCCGTTAGTTCGTCTTAACTCGTCAACCAGCGTCCGTAGATATCGACCCGGTAGTTGATCATCAACGACTTTCTCCAGAGGTTGACATAGGTCGTATCGCATTGGTATACATACAACAATTTAGTTGTTCAATCTTTTTTGTAGTGCTTTAAACGTCTGGAAAGGCATTTCATGAATCTTTGGATTAATCAACCATGGGGGGATATGCTGCGATGGTTCAGAATGAAAATAATAAGTTATTCTTATACGCTCATTTTCTGTCTTAAGCAAAATATAACCACTTGCCTTTTTTAATGAATACTTACATTTCATCGTACCATCAATCGCTGTGATAGCTACTTTTAGGTTATCATCCTGAAATTTTTCAAAACTCATTTTATAATTCATACATTCATTTGAGAAAGGCCAAGGATAATCTGTTTCCATAAAAAATGATTGCTCATTATCCGGCTGTGATATTAGCCGCGTTGATGCAGTAAACGCAAACCATTCAGGGTATTTAGCTACTTCTTTTAATACGTTAACAATCGCTGTTTTTGTTGTTTTCAAAGACATGACAGCTTTAAAGGCAACATAATCGCTAGTTGCAAGTTTACCCACATAAACTTCAATTCCACCTTCATCTTTGACCAGTTTCCATACGTCTTGTGCATTTGATTTTTCTATACTAATCACGACAAGTAGTATCGACACCAGAGCTCTCATAACGTTGCTTATATTATCGCTTTTTTAGCGACAACTAGTTTAATGAAATAATACAAGAAAAATGCACAAAATATAAAATCGCCTATAACAATGAATAGTATTTTAGAATTCGCAAGTCCGGAATAATAAAGCTGCAACTCGGCAATAGCAAAAGACAGTTTTCCTATCCCGCCTATAAGGGCAACGCCTGTATGCTTAATCGGATTATAAGCAACCAATAGATAGCCAACAAAGAACATTAGTGTAGTTCCCCATGCACCTTTGTATATTTCATAAAATAGAGGATCAACTAGTTCCCTCCCAAACAAACCCTGAAAAGTATATTGGGTATTGAAGTAGCCAAATCCGGCACCGACAAGATTCCAGATGGCCGCCAAAATGAACAAATTGGTAAAAAAAGGAAATTCTTTATTTCTCATAAAAGGCTCATTTTGACTAGTAAATAATAGCGCAAAACTAACGTCGGGATAGGCGCCTTGCATTTACATAGGTAAAGATTTGAAGCGTGTTTTAGCCTAGTTGATGACTGAGAGCCGGTCCATTTTGTAGTAACTAAGCTTACTGCAAATGACTCCTCAACGGTCCGCCGCTGCGGTAGGCTCTATTAACCGACCTCAGTAGGCAGCAGATAATGGTGACCGTAGCGGCGGACACTTCCTTTACCGCTTCAGCGTAAACGAAAGCACGATTCATCTTGATCGTCGATGCCCTGCTTTGGGTAACTAAGGGCCGATTGCCAGTGATGAAAACGGCCTTTTTGGGTGGTTGATTTGGCCAACAAGCTGCTGGTATTTTCCCGCTGAAAATTGGATGGTATTCTCCAGACACTTAGCGCTGAATCAAGCCAATAGGCCATCCAGCGACTGATCGGGCCCATCGTCAATGCTATATGTTGATTCGCGCTCGGTCAAGACTACCATGAAGTACGTGGTCTGAACGTACATAAGGCCGTAGTGGAGCGTCGACTTTAAGAAGGCATCCGCTCCGAATCGAATAAAGATTTTGCGCCTATTGTTAAACGGCGAGTGGTGAGAAGGCCAATTCGTTAGATGAGTCGCTTCTTCCGCCGCTGAGGTCCATCTACGCTCACACATAGTTCTTCAATAAACTGGTGCTGCTTGGTTCCTATTCAGATTATACTACAGCGAATTGAGCGTTGCAGCAGAACATAGCTCTAAAATACCTCTTACTTTTTCTTACTCATTTTGCTTCGAATACGGCTGAGTTGCGTTGCCGTGATGCCAAGATAAGAGGCGATATGATACTGAGGAATTAATTGTTCCGCTCCTTTAAATTCATCACGAAAAATTAAATAGCGTTCTTCCGCCTGAAGAATAGCCATTTCAAGCTCACGCTTTTCCTTTAACACAAAGAAATGTTCGGCAATTTTTCGCCTAAGCCTTTCAATCTCAATATTATTTTCTGATAATTCGTCAATAACAGTTATCGGAATTTTCACAACAAGACAATCAGTCAGGGCTTGCTGGGGTAGGCGATTTGGTAATCCTGTGATTAATGATACATAGGAACCAATTATAGTTGGAGCAGTAAACAGATTTTTGTTATATTCTTTCCCCTCATTTGTCACAAAAAATGAACGTACTATGCCTTTAACAAGTATTCCTACTTCACGAGAAACATCACCGTCTTTAACAAAATACTCGTATTTTTTTAGTACAGTTTCAGTAGTATTAGCTACGAGTGAAGATAGAGTTTCGGGGCATAAATTACTTATGTTAGTTAAAAACAATTCTATTTCTTTATTATTGCTCATACTATAGAACTTATTTATCTTGATCTATGGACAACTCACTGACTGGCACATGCTCAATAAAATCGACATTTTGTATTATTTATTGCGCATTTTTCTAGCCTGCTTGATAGGGTGTTGGCTAATCAGGTAGCCATAGAAACTTAAGCCTGCTTATTGTACCAGCTCTCTTATCGGCCGAAAGCTAGCCTACTGCTATTGAATGATTTAAGCTTACCAATGTCTGCGAAGGTTAACGGTAACTTCAAGACAAGTCACGATCAGGTACGTTATACTATACCGCTGACAGATCGAGCTGAAAACTCTCATCCGGGACAGGCACCCTGTCGCCCAACAAACCGCCCCACAGCATGCACAGCGCTATTCAATAATTGAGTTTGTAGGTCATCATTTGCAGTCCGTGATCATACACTGTACTATCGAGCAGTTCTGCTTTATAGTCTTTTTTGGAGTCGCCAAAAAGTTTAACGCCTTGCCCTACAATCAAAGGGCTAAGTTTTATCCTCAATATATCTATTTGTTGATGATCCAAAAGCCAGCCTGCGAATTGTCCACCCCCACATAAATATATATCCGATCCTGACTGCCGTTTAAGGTTATTGATTTCTTCAAGGCTTACTGGCTTCACCTGCACTGTCTCGTGCGGGTTATCAAAAGTCAGGTTATTAGAGAAGATATAGTGGGTCATATTCGGATAGGCAGGCTGGCCTGGCAAGATTCCAAATTTATACCCATATTCATAAGTGTTTCTTCCCATGATTACCGTATCAAAAGAAGCCAAATCATGTAGATATTTTTCTACTCCGTTTCCTTCTGCTACATACCCGCTTACGTCATCATTTGGTCCTGAGATAAACCCATCAATCGAACAAGCAACGTAATAAACTATTTTTCTCATGGTATCAACTTCTGAGTTTCAATTTTCCTTTACCTAAACAATCAGCTATCCCGTTATGACTGGCCCTTTCGATCTGTCTGAATCGCTCTTAGAGAATACGCTCTGTCGGTCAAAGACCAGAAATGACAGCCCATCTCTTCTTACTTGTAGACCGAAGCAGAGACTGGGAACCACTCTTTTTACGCACCATTTAACGCCTGCCAAGGTTGATAGTAAACACAAGATAAGCTACTATCAGGTACGTTCGACCTTTTCATGCATAGCTGGTTGGGCTACCGTGTCAGCAATCCAGTCAATTTCCTGTCTGGCGGAAGTGGCTCTGGCTACACCAGTCACTTCTGCTTAAATAACGCTTAGTATCAGCCAGGATGGTATACGCTCGATGAAGCAGCAAAACAGCAGAAGACAAGCACAGAAGGCGTATCCAGATTGAATCAGCCAACACGGTCACTACGAGCAAAAATAGCCCAAATACAAGGCGTAGAACCAGGAGGATGTTAGCTAGTAAGGTGGTCTGTTTGGTAGTCATGTTTTATAAGATTCAGGCCCTAAATCAATTAAAAAAAGTGGCTTTAAAGGTGTGTTCTTGTTTCGATCAAGACAATGTTGCCACCGTTATGTCGTCCCAACTTCGCCCTGTCGGCAGGTACGTGGTAAAGCCACCAATGACGCACCCACATCGCTTACTTGGCCAGCTCACCCAAGGCCTCAAAGAGCTGACGGTGCACCACAAGACAAGCCAAACTCAGGTACGTTACCGCCTTTACACCCTTTCTTGGTTGAGCTGCGGTATTGGCGTACTCAGTCGCTAGCCTGTCCGTGGCCAGGGAATCCCAGAGAACTAATCTATTTACTGTATTTCTGAGAACCAGCCAAAGCGACTACACCGCTAACCATAGAGAGAACCATAAAAGCTATGTATGAAAACGTCTCGGATTTGGCTGATAGGAAAAGGTGGTTCAACAGGGCGATGATCAATGCAGATAGACCGGTTGCCATGGCACAGTTTCCTATCCAAGTGGCTAGACCTGCTCGTTCCTTTACCAGACTAGGATCATAACCTGCAATCACATTAGCTAACTTGAACTTCCTGATGAGGAAACCCATGAGAACAAACAGTATCCCTATAATGGATAATATAATTGTCGCAGCCATTTATAAGCGCTTGATAGTATACTTTCTCACTACAAGTTTTTGCTTCTATCAGACGATCTTTTACCTGTCGCCCGGCTGTCTGTTCATCGGAGCGAACCTATAACACAATTCGTCTACTCCAACCGGGTGGAGCTACAGATAGGCGACTCGTTCGAAGTAAAACGGTGCAATCGTCAGGCCTCATAAGCCTGCTTGATCGCTGCCACATCGAGCTTGACCATTTTGTAAATGGCATTCAGAACTCGGTGGGTTTTTGTGGTGTCAGGATCTTTCATCATATCCCACAGAATCGTGGGCGCAATTTGCCAGTAAACACCAAATTTATCGCTCAGCCAGCCGCATTCCTGCGCTTTACCGCCTTCCAACAATTTATCCCATACGTCATCGATTTCTTCCTGAGAATCACAATTCATATAGAGCGACATGCCTTCACAAAATCTGAAGGAACTCCCTCCGTTTGCAAACTGGAATTCCTGTCCGTTAAGTTGTAGGGCAACAAGACATACACTACCAGCCGGACCAGGTTGACCTTCATTGAAATGAAGTATATTATGAATTTTCGAGTCCTTAAAGATTGATGTATAAAATCTTGCAGCTTCTTCGGCTTTGTCGTCGAAAACCAGCGACGGGAGAAATTTGGGAAGGGGTGCTTGCATGGCTATGTATCGTTAAGGTTGGCTTATCATACTTGATTCAAACTGCATAGCACAATAAAAGTTGTACAGTCGCTTAGTACTCAGCACTGGATACTGTTTCATCAGCAGTGAAGGTCAGACTTTGCGTACCTATCCTTTCTAGGCTTGCTCAGTCACAGGTACGTTGCTGAACCTACTCAATTAGTTGCCGCATTCAACAACCGAAAGAGTTAATGGCTCCACAGATTACTTGCCTGAATACACGTTCCCCGGCCTTTATATCCTTTCTTAGTTCGGCTGTCTGCGTTGATCTTGCAGCTTGCTGCCTGTCACCTAACAAACTGAGCACTCGGTACGTAACAGCCTGTGAATGAACTTTAGACACCACTTACAAAAGGGGCCATTTTCACATTTTCCAATGGAACACCCTGCTCTAAAGCGTAGCCAATAATCTTGTATTCTGAACTGTGCGCCAGAATTTTGTAAGCATCCTCATCTGATAAACCGCTCAATTTTGAACGTAGCACGGTAACGATTTGCCGATAAACCTCAATACTATCAAGCCAGACAAGCTGGCTATCACTACCTTCCCTTGATTTAGAATACGTTTCTGATAATTTGATAGGTTGTTGCTCGAACCAAATACGTGTTAGCGCAACGGGTATGAAGACGTATAGTTGATTCGTTAATTCCTCATTGCGAACGTGTTCAAAAATCTGGTTGTAAAGAAAATCGTCTGCACTTTCTTCGTCAACTTCACCCCTATTATACCATTCATCAAAATCCTCGATGAACTTGTCGATGGCAAAAAGAATGGCTTCACTGTAAGACGCAGATTGCGGTGTATCTTTCTTACCGAAAAGATTTTTGAACATCGTTTATAATTTTTCAGCCCTGACTACCTTAAGCGTTTTTGCTGTCACCCAAAAGTCGTCCAACAAGCAAAAACTTGTCCTCTGCGGTCCGCAACCTGTCGCCGCGACACTGACAAACGAACACTTTATGAATCGAACTTAACACCCGCTCGTTGACCATCAACGAGCTATGTTCCGGAACGCACGTACTTTCAATCTTTACACGCTCGCCTTCGTTGGGCTGAAAACGATAACCTGGTGGCCTGTTGCCCGACAAGCCGCCCACGAGGACTTACGCATTCACTAAATTTCCCGTCATGGCTTGCCCTAATTCAATAGGCAACGGCGATAGCTTTTTGCCAATTAGCTTGCGTGTCAAGTTGATCCAGGAGGCAATTCGCCAAATCAGCCCGCGAAATCCTGTTCGCATGAGCTAGCTCACCCGATGCACCCACGCGGTACTGACCCATTCGTTTCCCATCAAACAAAAAGGACGGTCGCACAATCGTCCAGACTAACTGGCTCTCACTTACCGTCTGCTCCATGCACCGCATATCGTCGTAGATATTCTTAAGCAGTGGCTTAATCAGCCAAACGTAAAACAAGGGGCCGACCGGTTTGTCCAGCACACCGATACTGGTAAGACAAATCAACCGCTTAACACCCGCTTTATCCATTTGATCGATAATATTGCGGGCTGACTGGCGGTAGAACGTCATCTGTTTCAAGCTGCTCTTGCCAATGACTGACAGTACAGCGTCCTGGTGCTCGAGCGCGGAAGCAAATGAATTTGGCTGCATGACATCCGCCGTTATTATCTTCAATCGTGCATGGGTTAGCGTAAAGGCCGCGGGACGACGAACGATTGCCGTTATTTCATGACCTCTATCAAGAGCTTGTAAAATCAGTTCGCGGCCTGTTCCGCCCGTAGCCCCAAAAACAGCTAGTTTCATAATGATCTGTTAAGCAGTTGGTCTGCTGCCGTGTGCTAATGGAGTAAACCTCGGTGTAGGTGAACTAGTTGATCCTGCCTACACAATCTCCTACAGCCGGCGTTGCCTTATCCTCCGGATCGTTGCGCACACGTCCGGCGTAGACTTCCATCCAACGCCCACGGGAGCTGATAATAGGCGACTCATCTGAACGCAAGTACCTGAATCGTTACACACTCGTTTGGTCGGGCTTCCTGATCTCCTTCAGGATGTGCTGCCTGTCATCGGAAAGCCAACCTACGTAGAGCAAACACGACTCTGATCAAGCTAACTGCAAGGCAGCAACAGGAAATGTGTCTTGCTGCAACGTTCCTGTTGCATCAAACCATTGACATTTAACCTGCTCTTTATCCTCCACGAGATTAATCAGTATAGTACCGGTTCCGTATTTCTTCCCGTAGCCGGTGACTGTCATCTGAGGACTGCCTGATTTAAGTTTGACTACGCTACCAATTGAGATTTGTTCCATCGTGTTATTCGTTCACCGAGCACAAAGCCCGAAGCTGACTTTTTGGGGGCAGTTAGTCTGTCGCCAAAACGTTACCCTACAAACCAAAACTTGACTTTCGAGGCGTTCGACTTGTCAGCCGCAACCTGCCGAATAAGCAATCCATCTAAACTCTGCAACCGGTCGCCCACGACCCGGAAATGCAGACATTTTTTGATCGGTTCACCCAACGCCCACAAGGGCTGATGGCCGAAAGATAAGCCACGATCAGGTACGTTACACCTTTACAACTTTGCCTGCGTTGGGCTACCGCTTTGGCATGCTCCGGGTGATTCCTGTCCAACGTGAGTGAACTCAGCAGAGCTATAAATCATGGTTTAAAAGTGATAGGCGACCTGTTTCTGATGGATAATCAAAAGGTTTATAGGTTCGTTTTAGCTGAAGATGCTCTATAGAAAGATTCTCTTTCAGCCTTACCTGCTTTGACTGAGCCTTCAGAAGATCAGATTGATGAGGCATTTCTGCCCATTCTATCGTATACTGATAAGCATCGCATATTGCGTCTTCTGCATCAGTTTTAAGGATCAGGAGATCGTGAAACTCTTTAACTTCCGAACGATCCCCCCTACTGTATGCTTCTCCTTTATACGTTGCAATAAACTGATAAAATTTATAGCTACCAGTTACAGGTTCAAAAAATGAGATTACATGATCTGAAGAATCGAGATTAGTTAAAAGGTCATCCAATTTGCTTATGCGCTTATAATTAAAATCTGCATCTGACGCGATCATTTTCAAGACATACTTTTTTGACTGTCCAAGTGGAGTTAGTGCAGTATATCGTTTATTCAGGTATTTAACTTTAGGGATTTCTTTTTCACATCCTAGCATGGAAATGATTGCACTCAAGACTATTACAGATTTAGTAATTTTTGAGCCCATGTTTTAATAGCATCAGAAGCCGAGGCTGTCAAGCGGTAATCACTCAGGTACGTTGCCATGTCGGCCGAAACCTGCCTTTCTAAAATATTAGTTCATTTATTACCCGTTCGTAAGTAGCCCATAAGCTCGATTTTGTTAGCGAGCTAAATATCAATGGATTAGCTAATTCGATCACTATTTCTTCGAGGTGCGGACTACTGTAGGATATATCTTCTCTACATTCAACGGTATTGGCCCAGTCCTGTAAGTTTTGAAGAGAAACTTCATCGAAAAGACAGCGACGGATCACGGAGGCTAGATCGTGCTGGTTAATTTCATACAAAGCTGTTGGACAATCCCAGGGATATCGATTCAACTCAGTAGTTAAACTAACCAGATCCTGTTGGAACAGAACCAAATCTCGAACTATCTCTCGCCGACTTCTCACGATGCTATATACCAAATAAGGATGTCAGAGGATAGTCAACTACTTTTTATCGCTCATTATCAGCATGATACTCTGTCGGCCATGACGTGAAATGTCCACTTACTTAGACGGGCCACCCAACGCTAGCAAAGGCTGATGGGAACCACTTTACTCACCGCAAGATACATGCCTTTGCCCTTTACACCCTTGTTTGGTTGGGTTGCCGCTTTGGCCTACTCGACCACTCTCCTGTCCGAGGTAAGTGGCCCCGGCAGAGCTAACCAACTAAACACACAACCGCTAAAGCCGAGAGAGGTGGAAGCGGCAAATCCGAGCCTGTCAAACCGTGCCCCCCAAGCACGTTGCCTTGTCGGTCGCAACGATTTCGTAAACTTGCCGTCCACCAGTAACGTTAAGAATCAACGCCCTAACTCAAAGAAATGCGAGTGTTAAAAGAGTCAAAGGATCAGTTGATATCAAGCAGGAGAGTTACTTTCGTCTGTAAATATTGTAATAAATAGCCCCGAACAGGCCACCCAATAGCGGGTAGGCGATGACAAGTGGATAAAACTGTTTAGACTTCAGTTCTAAAAAGAAGTAATTAGCATAAACCAAATACGTCGCCAGGGCAATGACTGCGCCCAAGGCTAAGTGAGATTCTCGATTGACCAGTATTTTACTGGCAACCAGTGCATATATCCCTGCCAATATCCAGAAAACCAAGCCTAAATGATAGATGTGAAAAGCCGTGTAAGACAGGTACTCTCTAAAAAAATCACCCACAGAATCGACATACGTTTTCTGGCTATGAGTGATGAGAGTAATGAACCTAATGGCACTGTCGATCGACAGCAGCAAAAAGACCAAGCCGATTAGCTTTATAGTTTTCATTTTGTCCATTGTCGCCCAAAACGTGAAATACCCACTGACCTGGACGCCCCCCAACACCCCTGAGTGTTGATGGTGAGCGAGTCATTTCACTAAACAAACGCACTTGCACCTTCACACACTCATTTGGTTGGGCTGCAACCGTCCTAGGGGACGAGCGTGTTGTTAGCGGAAGCTACCCCACGCGGAGCTTCATGTTTACTTTCGTTTAAATTTACTTTCCACAAATTCCATCAGTCTAGGTGGTGGAAATAAATGGCTTAAGGCAAAGAGCGTAGTAAACCAACCAGCTATGACAAGGCTAAAATTGGGTACGACTCTAACTCCTTGAGGTCCTTGATACACTTTTTCTGAAAGAAAAAACGAGCCTATCAACATCAAACAGCCAACACCAAAAATAACCACGGGTAACAAAAAACGTTGAGTCCACCATTGATAGACACTTTCTAAAACACGAATGGGAAGCCCCAGAATTAGACAAAGGAAAATGGATGCCGCTGATGTGAAAAAGCCAACTACAGGCTGAACGAAAGTCATACTGAAGAAGCCATCAAATCCCCCTTGATAGTCATACAAAGCCCCGAGCATATAAACACCGATCCCAAAACTGAGCGATACGAAAATCTGTAGAGCCAAAATAATGAGCCAGAAAAGTACCTTCATTAGTTCCTACCTGTCAGTTACTACATCTGCCTACGAAACTTATTCTTGTTGTCACTTAACGAGGGGGTTCACTCTGTCACATGTAGCCCGCCCATGCAAAACGACTTACCTGACTTACTGCTCCACTGTTGCAGGTAGCCCGCATTGAACGCCCAGTTTCGCGCTCGCCCCCAACGCCAACGGGTGTTGATGGTGGGCGCGAAACTCAACTAAATACATGTACCTGACCTTTACACACCCGTTTGGCTGGGCTGAAAACCTTCCTTCGGGGGTGTGCGGCCTGCCGCCAGACAGCCGCACACACGAACAATACTACCGATACGCCTTGATGGCCACTTCTAAAGCGTGGTATTTGGCAAACGGAAACTCAGCTTCCACCCACTTCGCTTTGTAACCATCCAAACCGTGTTGCTCGTACAGTTTGAAAAGCACGTTTAGCACCTCCATCGCAAATTTTTTTACGGACACTTCAAATACCATCAAATTATGAACGTGATGCTTGCTCTCATCAAACATCCCCCAACTTTTCCAATCCTCAAACTGAGTGAGCGACACGATTAATGTTTCCGTCTTACGTTTTAGTTCTAACTGGTACTCGCCTGGTTCATCCATAAATATCACTTCCTCCTGAAGTGACTCCCCACGTACCAGATGTAAAGTCGCCGAGGTAAGTTGTTCCAATGTGTCATGAAGATATGACACACTCATTTCAACCTTCTGCCCTCCAACTTCTATTACTGAATGCGCCCAACCTGCCCCAGTCAACTCGTATGTCAATTTGAAGGGTGCGGCTTTTCGCTGGTTACTCATAAATTCAAAATCTTAAAAGCATTAAGTTTTGGGGTGCTTGCTTTGTCGCCGAGACGCTGCCCCACAAACCCAATCTGCTCAACGGGGGCATTTATCGTGTCAGCTGCAACCCGCCTAACGAGCCCAAAGCTGACCTGTCGGGGCGGTTCTCCTGTCGCCGGTAATCCGCCTATGACTCACATCTTATTGTGTTCACCCAACGACCCCGAGGGTTGATGGTGGATGAAAGATAGCTCACGATCAGGTACGTGACACCTTTACACCTTCGCCTTTGTTGGGATGCCGCATTGGCCTACTCCGAGTTTTCCTGTCCGAGGTAACGCGCCACCGCAGAGCGAACTACAAGCATACAAACCGATGAAGCCAAGGTCGACTCCTGTCGACGGTAGCATCCCAACCTTAATAGCCATGACCCCTTTCTTTTTGAGTCCGTAGATCATTATAGATATAATCCCCTATGTAGTCTTTTTCACCTGTCAAAATTATTTTGTCGGACACAAGCCAATCAACTACGCGATCAACTTCCTTTTCGAGTTCTGGCCAAAAGCTGTTTAATAATTCTTGTTGTTGCTCTATCGTCAATTCTTCCCACGTGTCTGCCGTTGAATTGGGTATAGTCGGAGCTTCAACCGATAAACCATAATTGAGGCCGAGTTCTTGGAGAAAACCATATCCTCTGCAATACAGGCCATAAAACTCCATTAAAATGTAAGGTAACCTGTCAGTATTCTTCTTCGCTTCCGTTAATAGTTCAACCAATTTATAGGTTTCGTATTCACCGAGGTCAATTTGTTTTTTGAGCAAATTCCACAGTTCATACTTGGCTCCACTTTTCTTGAAATTTAAAGCAATTAACTCCAAATAATCGTCAGGACTAAGTAGCCTCTCGATTTCTTTATCGGCGTATAACCACTGCTCAAAGTCTTCAATTGTAATGTCTCCTTTGATAGTGCGATAAAACTTTTCTGCTATGTGCTGTGGCAGCATAATTCTAAAAGATTGCTTTCTCAATTGATGGGCATGTCACCAAAACAATGTCTAACCAATATTGGTATTGTCCACCGAACCAAAAACAGGCCGAGCACTGTAGAGATGGGCCTATCAAGGAGTACGTTTCCTGTCGGCCGAAACGCGTTTGTCGACGTTCCATCTATGTATGGTGGATAAGCTTGCCACTAGGTACGTGGCAAACCAACAAAGAGCGTTCATTATCAATCCATTGCCCTGTCTGCCCTGTCGACCAGAACGCGAAACGCCCACTTGCTTGGATGGGTTACCCAACGACCATTACCTTACAGGCACAAAATAACAATCCACTAATTCAAATGACTACAACACAGCAAACCGACATTGAAAAAACCTTGCTTCTTTTTATGAGTGCAATGAACCATTGGGAGCGCAACAATCAACAGGATGGGCAAAAACTAGAGGCTATGGCTAAAAACAAAAGCATCACTGATGCCCAATATTATGCCACAGCAGACAGTATAGTGGTAAAGCAGAGAAAAGAATATTTCGACATTTTTGAAACCTACGCAATACCTGGCCTTAAAGAAGAAGATAAAAAAATCGGCGTTATGGGTTCTTATGGCGTTCCGCCGAAATACGACCCTGAGAATGAAAGCATCATCAGTACCGTGAAAGACAGCGATACTACGTCCTATATTGTCACCAAAGTTACCAACAGTATCGTGGATCAGCATAAGTATTTTTTAAAGCTTGTAGCAGGCAAATGGTTATTGTATAATAAGCTTTTTTGGATAGAATCTGCCAAAAAATGGATCGAAAGTGGTGGACTATAACGTCTTTTGGATTAATTTATTTTACCAGAATAATTTAGATCTATTTGATAATGAAAAAATAACCGTTGTCTTTATAAGCAAAAGCTGGCTTTATGCCAACGCCCAATGGCTGGGCTGCCAACTTTCCTCCGGGACGTGCTGCCTGTCACTGGTGACGACCCACACGGAGCGAAAACGTTTACTTTTTTCGCGCCTCTACAACCTCAAAAGGTGCAGGAGTTATGTCAATATTTTCCAAGCCTGGCCAAGTCAAGTAGTAGCCGCTTATAACAAGCTCTAACCCTTCTTGTCGATATTCATCAACCAGATTGCAAGTCCCTAAATACAAGCCGCCATTTACCTGCTCCAATTGTAACGTGTTGGGTTGACTGCTCAATCGCACAACCCTAACGGCTACATCACGCAACAACTGGCCCCGCTTGGTGTTCGGACTTGAATATCCACAGTAGGAAACTGGAACCTCAACGGTTTCCTGTTTACAGGCCACCATAAGGGGTAACAACATCAACACACACAATAATCGCCTCATGGCCAACTGGTTTTTACCCAAGACTCTAAAAAGAGGACATTGGTTGAAATCCGCTAAGTCAAATTTTGGCTACCCTAACCGGGGCGTTCACGCTGTCGACCGCTCGCCCACTCGGTTTACCGATGCACTGACCCATTGATAGCCTAAGCACATCCCTAAACGGCCTACCAATTCGCTCTTTCTGGCTGGTCTGATGGCACTCGGTTGTGATGTAGGACTGCGTCGAATGGCTCAAATCATCCGAACGGTCTCAGAGAAGGGCCTGGATGAAGTAGTGAAATGGTATTTCTCGTTGGAAAATCTCCGACAAGCGAGTGATACCGTAGTGGCCTTTACCAAGGCGCTCAAGTTACGGATTCATTTCAAAGATGACCCCGATCTGGCCTTTACCAGCAGTGATGGCCAGAAGGTAGAAGTGGCTGGAAATTCACTGCTAGCCGGGCCCTCGTTCAAGTTTTTCGGTAACCGCAAAGGCATGGCCGCCTGTAATTATACCGATGATACGCTTTTATTGTTTGATTCGCTGGTATTTAGTGCTGGAGACCGTGAAGCTCAATCTCGCTAAGCAAAAAACAGGCGTATGAGCTATTATAAGTAGAATCGCTGATTTCTGCAGACGACCTTGCAAAAATGTAATGCGCAGAAACTTTGTATCATATAGATAAGATCCGTATCATCGTTTTTTATAAGGAAACTGACAATGAATCTAAAGCTTGGTTGTTGCAATTAAATAATGATGGCTGGTTGCAAAAGTCTATACCAATTTTTTACGATGATGTGGTAGAAAATCAATTCTCTACCAGCACCAGGATAAAAAATGAAACTATCACCGTTTATGATTATTATATGCCCGAATTGAAACAGAAGAATAAACAAGCAACCTATCGCCTGATCAACGGAGTTTTAAAAATCGATACATTTAACCAGAAATAGCCCGAAAATGACTATGAAAAGTATAATTTACCTCTTATTAATCAGCACCCTGTTTTTTTCCTGCATCAGTAAAAATGAGGAATTGATTTTTGAAGGAACCTGTAGAAACAACAAGCTTGAATTGATGCAGGTCAACGAAACGCGTTTTGATGCAGACCTGCGCTACCACGAGCTAAAGTACAACGATAAGCTGGTGTACAAAATACAGCAGTACGTTGGCTTACCCTATTATGAAACCGCTTATAAAAATGCCAGATGGAATTACCTGGATACCATTTCTTCTATCATCCAGTTTCCGGGTAATACTACGCCTTTAAAAATATCAAAGATCACCATTTTTGTAAATCCAGAAAAATTCAGCATCGCCGATTTTGAAACCATTTACCAATGCCTGAAGGAGCATCTGCCCGCCATAGGACAGAAAACAAAAAATAACTCAACCTCTTCTATGCTCTACCAACTGGGCGCAATTGTTTATGGCAATGCAGGTGATTTTACAAGTATCTATACCGATGGCAAGCAAAACAGCATTCATATTTTTCCTGACGGGCGCATCAACCACATCAACGAAGATAGAGGTATCGTGATCACTTCTAGCAACGGCTTGGCAGATAACATAAAGGAAAAAAATAAAATTGAAATTATAGACAGCGCCCAAATTACCCCGAAGCAACTGCAACTGTACCTTAATCAAAAAACAAAGCAACCGATCACCAAAGATTTTAAAATCATCCTACACCAAAATCCGAAAGGGAGGTAGGTTGTATAACTTGTGTTTTAGCTTTATTGCACCACACTTGGCTGCAAACTCCTTTCGATTTTTATCCCTTTCAATAAAAATACAAGTACCATAATGGCGTTATTGGTCCGTGAGTAAGTCTGTAAAGTATATGATTGCCCAATATCGCTTCTGAGAAAGTTGGGCTATTTCTGTGAGCCAACGACTTTACGGATTAATTCACGCATCAATATTAAATTTTCAGTATCAAACCCAGCTACGAGCATATCAACTGCCCAATCAACCCAATACTTATTTATCAATATTTCTATTGAGAATTCTGAAGGCTAATACTTCTGCTCTAGATATCGCTGGTTTCATATTTGCTTTACAAGTTTCTACAGCTTCCTATCGAGAACTCACTCTGTCAGCCGATCTACCTGCATAAAACTTGACTGTCATTATCGATTTTCCGATCTGTCGTTAGTTACGTGGCACAAATAGAATTCCAGCATCTAAGGAAATGGTTACAGCTACTGCTTTATTGTGAGTATTCAACATAGTGTTTTTGAAGATTTATTTTTGTTAATGCACTAGCTAATGATATGGCAAATACCCTGCCGATTCTTACTCATCAAAAGAACATGCGCTACAATTGTTCATACATTTCTGTAAACCGCTTTTTTTCTTTTTCGTTTAAAAATGGCAGCTCGTCCCGGATGATTTCTTCAGCAGATTTATAATTCTGGCTATATACATCTTCGGTCATAACCTGCAGTTCTTCCCAAAAAATACTTTTATCCTTTTCGGTATCCAGATGGTATTTCCCTTCCAGAAAGCGGTATTTTTTGTGTAGCCTTTTTTCTCCATTTTCAAAAACGATTTTCCCGGCCACATCATCGGTGTCGCATTCGTATTGCACATCAACCAATACCTTGTATAGGGCAGAAAGTTTCTGCAGAAATATTTCGGGAATGCCATTCTCTGTTTCCATATCTGCGTACATCTCTGTGGGCGAATGCAGGGTATATTCTATGGCAGATTTAGGCAGATCTTCATTCAAGCTGCCATAAGTTTCATTGCTTTCGGCAGAGGTATTTTCAGTGAAGTCCAACAAAGATTTAAAAACCTGATCCTTGCTTTTTAAGGCATTCAACTGCTTAAAAAGCTGGCTCATTTCTGCTTTCTTGCCTTTAATGTAGATATTAACGAAATAAGAATTTTGCATGGCAATTTTACTTTTATAGTGATGACACTACAGTAATTCTTCTATTGCACGGGTCAGCTCATCGAGGCGATAAAGGTCGTTGTTGTTATTATTAAACGTACAGCTAACGGTGAACTTTCCGGCCTGCAAAGCGACAGATTTTGTACCCTCATCATTAAAGTTTTTGGCTGTATTGCATAGCACAATTTCTTTTACCTGCTCTTGCACAGCCTCTTTGCTCAATGCATCGGCTGTGATGGATGCGGAGGCATCCGTAACCGGCCTTTTGCCTGTCGCCCGAAAGCAGCCCTACGCGGAGCGAATGAAGAAGGATTATTCTTCTAATATTAGCCATAGAGCGGGACGAATCCCCCCGCCATCTCTTGGGCTTCCATAAACACCGTTACCACGGACGTAGACACAACCATTATAGCTGACACTTGCAGCAGTGCGAGCGTAATAGCCAGGTGACCGAAGCCGCCACCAGTGGAAATTACCACCATACTTCGCTTGTCGTCTGCTGTTATTTTCATCATCTATGGACCATATCTGATTGCCCTTATTTCTCAATTTTGCTCCACTGTTACCGAAATACTCGCAGATTTCCTCCAGACTTAATAAAAATATACTGTCAGTTGTGTCTTTGCCGCCGTTAGTTCTAAACCACTGGTTATCAAGATTGCGGCTTGTAACTGTACTGATTTTTGCTTTTTCATCCTGGCTGAAAGTGCTGTAGAATTCATTATTAAGGTATTGCCTTATCGCAGAATTTGCCCAAGTTATTTCTACAAACTTTTGATGATACCAACGAAGTTCAATTATTTCTCCACTGATAATCAACGCTTTGTCACCTTTAACATCAAGAATTTGCCAATTTCGGTTGCCAAAAGCAATTATACTGTCCTGTGTCATTCGATATGCCATACTAAGAATTTCTGAACGTCCCAACCAGGGCGTTTACCCTGTCGCCGGGGAGCCGGACTTGGAAGCCGAACACTTGACTTACAGGGGCACTTGTAATGCCAGCCAGATGCTGGAAGTTGAGGCCCGCATCCTGTCGCCCGAAGGCTGCAAACAAACGCTTGATGGACGGGCCACCCAACCATCCAAAGTATTGATGGATAAAGCAAGTCTGAATAAACGGCCATACTTATCTAACCTTTACATACTTCGGATGTTGGGCGTTCAAACGTCGAATACCTGCGTGCAGCCTGTCCACCGCTACCTTGTCTTGCGGAGCTAAGACCATCTTCCTTTTTGATTGTACTCGTCAGCAATATCAGTCCAATCATCCCGCCAGTAATTGACAAAATATGCTTCAAAATAGTCATCATCTGGCTCATCATAAACATCAGCTTTTAAGCGGCCTGATTGAATGGCACTAATTAAGAATGCTAAGTAATCATCAAAGCTGTTGGCAACTACAGAAATAGGCTCAGGTTCTCCAAGTGGTAAGTAAATGATTTGACCAACTCTACCTTCCTTGCCCGGTTCGTAGTCAATGCACATGTACTGGCCTGAATGGTCGTGTGCGAATGGAACACGTTTCTTGTTAAAATAAAAAGGAAGAATCAATTCGGGCTGATAAATTTTAAGGTCACGAATACCTGCCCGAGTTTCCAAAAAACGCTTGAAAATAGAGAGCACTTCACTAGCGGATATAAACGAGTGGCCTAATAGAATCTTTATCTGTTTCTCGCCATCATGCCAACTAAGAAGCTGTTTGTAAGACTCTGGAAGTTCTACACCTAACTCTTGCTCAAGTCTCATAATCTGCTCAGGTGAACAGCCCGGATTCATAGACGACTCCAGTCTTGGAATACATGAGGCAACAAGACTAGTATATTTTTCGACTAAGTTGTTCATTCGTATATCTACTTTAAAATTCGAGAAGTTTAGCTTATCAAACGCTGTTGCCGACAAACTCAAATATATTGTAAACTCACCAAGTATCACTGTCACAGGTGACACGCCGAACTAGAAGAAGCGCTGATTGTCAAGTGTTTATTCTGTCGCAAGAGCCGCAGCCGTACAGAAAAAGCAACGGCTTGGCTCAACGACCATGAGGGTTGATGGATGATAGTACTACGTCCTTGAACAACAAGACTCCCAACCTTTACATCCTCATTTGGTTGGGCTGCAAACTTTCCCCCGAGACGGGCTTCCTGTCGACGGAGAGCTACCCCACGCGGAGCGTATTAGATTGGCTTTACCACTCTGCTTTGCATAAAATCCTCTACCCTGTAAAACAAAATAGCATTAAACAGCGTGAAACCGATTACGGACCAAAAACCATAAAATTGAGACAACCAAGTTGAGGCACCCCATGAATGGACAATCAAAACAAACAGCAAAAACACCCTGGCATATTTATCAGGCAACCAGCGGCCTACCAAGCCAATGATAACCAGCCAAATAAAACAGATGACGAAGATGCCCGAAACGTGATGGGCCATCATGTAAGCACCAAAGGGATTACCTTCATTGGCTTTAGTTAAGTTACCCTGCCAATAATCATCTGACTGATGGGTGATGGTAATAATAATGTCAAATAAAGCCGCCCAATAAGCGGGCACAAATGATAACCAACTTTTACTTTTCATTACTTTATCAATGAATCGGGGGCGTTTCCTTTGTCAACCGGAACCCGGAAATGGAAGCCCAAAGTAGCCCAGTCGGAGCGATTCTCGTGTCAACCGAAGCAGCCTAACGAGCCTAAACTTCCCTGTTAGGGACAGCCCCCCTTGTCGCACGCAAGCTCACTATTATGTTATTGGCCGTTCTATCCACCCAACGCCCCAAGGGGCTGATGGTGAGCGCACTACGTGCCTGAACTACAGTCCTTTGAACCTTTACACCCCTTGAAGGTTGGGCTGAATCCCTGACGACGGGACGTGAGTCCTGTCGCAGGAAGCCCACCCACGCCGAGCGGACAACCACGCACCATTCCGCTTTTTTCACGCCGAGCGCGAAGCTCAACAACGTATGAATCCGCTGTTGGTGTATCATTACACTTTATTAGTGTCGAGAACTATCATTGTACTGCCAAAGTACATTGATAATTTTCCAAGCACCATTCAACTTAACAAGATGCATATAATCAATCCACTCATCGGCGATTAGTTTAACCGAAGCTGTCCTATCCGAAATGTCAAGAAATTTGACTTCTTTTTTGGGGGTAGCGGGAAACTGATCACCTTTTTTATTATAACTTTCAGCAAGCAGAACCATTGATTCGGTCGATGTTTCCCGTACATAATCTTTAGTCGTTGCCTTGTCTTTCCAAAAAGTCCGCTTTACCATTCTGGGGTGTAATGCCCGTTCCATTTGTGCCGGATTAGGCGTATGCTGTGACTCAATATAGTCAAGAGCCGCCTGTTTTATTGCTACACTATCTTGTTTTGTTTGTCCAAAACTGTTTAAGCATACTGAAAATAAAATGGTAAGTAGGATTGCGTACTTCATGATTCTTATTGAAAAATTTCATTAATATGGGCGTTTGACTTGTCACCAAGCATCCTCCCAACGTGTGTCAAGCCCGCCAACCCAGGCGTTTCATATGTCAACCGGAAACTACTTAGCGAACCTAAAGCTCACTTTCTGAGACGTGCGTCTTGTCGCAAGTAACCCAGCACTCACGCTTTTTTCTGCCTGTTGAGTTCACCCAACACCCATGAGTGTTGATGGTTGGCGAGTTGCTTGACTGAACACACGTACCCGAACCTTTACACACCCGTTTGGTTGGGCTGAAAACCGTCCTTTGGGACGTGCTTCCTGTCAGCGGAAGCCTCGCCTACTCGCCTATCTGAATGAATATCAGCGATTTTTTGTTATTCTACCAAAGAAATAGACAACAACTACGATGAACGAAAAAGAGGAAATAACCCCGACTATTGAGTCTTCAATTATAGCCGAACTAATTGAACTGCGCCACTTTAAAGACTCTGTTTCGGGGCTTTGGTGTGTCGACCAAAACCCCGAAGAAAAGACTATCGAGTGGGTTCGTGAAAACGCTTTTCAGCTCACCTAACTTTTCGGTATGAGTAGCTGGTTCTTATATTGGCATTGAAATACTTCCCATGAGAATCAGCACTCATCAATGCTTCGTAAACCTCATCAGGAACCCCGGAATATTGGTAAACTGAGCCGTTCAAAAACTCAACTTCGAGAGTTCTTCCGTCGTAACCGACTGATGCAAGATTTGACGAATCTACTGGTATTCTGGTCATTGAAATGGTGTGTTATGGTTTAATCAAAAAAATGCTTCTTGTGTCGCCCGGACCCCGCTGGACTCATTTACTTTGCCAAATGCAGGCGTTTCCTCTGTCACACGTACCCCGCATATGAGCAACGGCTTAACTAACTTGCTATTTCCACTGTCGCAGGTGACCCGCCTTTAACTGCTATTTTGACCATACACCCAACGCCAACAGGGGTTGATGGCCGCTCAAATCGGCTCAAGCAACAACCGGAGCCGCCTGCCTTTTCACCCCTGTTTGGTTGGGCTGCCCCAACTTTCCGCCGGGACGGGCTTCCTGTCGCCGGAACGGGGACAGCCGCGAAGCGAGCAAAACGCACGAAACCGATTTTCAGACCCGCGCGAAGCTCTTTTACTACGTTTCCGTGCCGCACGAAGCTTTTCACTACGTTGTCCCGGGACGATTGCCCTGTCGACGCTACGTGGCCAACTCGCTTTTTTGTCAGCCTGACCAACTCCGGCGGTTCTCGTGTCAGCCCAAACCCGACCAACGACGACCAACGAGCCAAAAAACTGGTCTGTCGAGACGTGCTTCCTGTCGACCGAAACCGGACCACTACGTTGTTCTTCAGCTTGTTCTGGCGCACCCAACGTCCTGGGGTGTTGATGGCGAGGCACGAGCCTTTACACACCCCGACGGTTGGGCATCCCAACTTCGTGTTCAGGAGTGCTTAGTGTCAGCGGTAGCTGACCCGCGCGGAGCGATGGCAACGCACTAACCGCTGAAACCCAGCGCGAAGCTGGCCGGGCCGCCGGGCCGGTACGTGCTGTCAACTGACTCAGGTACGTTGCTGTCGAACAGGTTTGGCCTCTCGGACGCTGCGGCCCACGCACTCAGGTACGTGGCCTCGACTCAAGTTTGGCTTGTCGCACGACGCACGAAATGGAAACAAAGAACGCTGGTGATGAACTGTTTACCCTGTCGCACCAAGCCGCCGAGTGAGCCATATTGGGCTGCGGCCCAACGACCCAAAGGGCTGATGGCTCTGCGAACTACTAAAGACAACGGACGTAGCGTCAACCTTTACACCCTTTGCTGGTTGGGCTGTAAACTTTTCTTCGGGACGTGCTCCCTGTCGCCCATAACCCGCCTACGCAGCGTATGCATCTATGGAAAAAATGATGGTTTTGGAATATTGTTTTGGTTATGTTTTATTCTCCATTGGATTACCTCATCAGCATATAGCTTCCCTTTTACAGTTAAGTCATAAAATTTGTTGTAGCTTTTCTCTCTAAGAAGTGTAACATATCCCTTAACAATTAATGATTCTAATACAGCTAGCCAATGTAATCGCACTATTCTCGCATTTGGAGGATTTTTTTTTGGGCTGTCCTCCCAAATGCTTCTGTCAGAAGCATTTGTCTCATTAATATAATTCTGTGTATATTCATATCCAAAATATTGCCCACCACATCTAACACAAAGTAGTTCGTAGCCTGGCTCCATATCCGTATAAATACTTTTTTGATTTACATAAGCGTAAAGCAAAAGTTCTGTTTCATCATTAGAAAGTTTGTCTGGATCTGTCGAAAGTTCTTTAGCTTTATCATCTCTTAACTGCTCATTTACCTCTACTAATTTTTTAATTGTAAGTTGTTGAGATTCTATTGTGCTTTGTTGGGAATGGATTGTGTCGGCTAAGTGATTAATTGCTTCGATATTATCAAATTGAGTTAACATTTTTTGATACACATTACTTATTTGCACTTCAATAGAAGCTGTTGTTTTCTCTACATTTTCAAGTCCAATTTTGATTTCTGAAAGAAAATTGTGTTCAAATGCTTTAGAAGCTCTTTGTCCCATTTCATTTGTTCCATCTCTTAGTGCCTCAATCATAAGTACCATAACAGCTTCATCCCATTTTATTATATTATCTTTTTCTTGCCATCCGTTTTTCAATTTTTCTTTGAATTCTTTTGGTAGTTCAACTTGCAATTGCGTCTGAAGATACACCTCCCATGAATTTGTCATGGCATCAGTCAATAGTAATTTCTTTTCACTGTATATCTTTTCGTTTACAAAAAATAATTCTAATTCGTCAGAGGCTGGATTATTCCAATCAGCCCAGTTCTCTATGATTGGCAACAATTTTATCTGCTCGTCAATCCATGATTTTAGTTTGTTTCTAAACTGTTTCTGTTCGCCATCCTCTTTCATGGAAAGCCTTACCATATCAGTGGCGGTTAACATTGATTTTCGCAATGTTCTTAAAAGGTCATGGTTTTCGGGAATCTCCTTGTTTCTAAAACTCATAATTTCTTTGACCTTACTAATTCCACTCATTAGGAACACATCAGCGCGATTTCCAATAATTCCAGAAAAGGCTGCCTTAACAACTTCGGATGTTGCTACCTCTTTAGCTGTCGTCAATAATAACGCGAGTCCTAATGATAATGGATCAATCATATAGCCAGATTATTTGAGTTTATAATAAGTATATTTTCACAGGATTCTTGTTGTTGTTAGTTGTTGCTAATAACTCTTGTCTTGACTTCTAGGGCGGTTGGCTTGTCAGCAGCAACCCGGAAATGGAAACCCGCACTTGCCCAGCCGGGGCGTTTGCCCTGTCGGACGAGACCCTAAAATGCAACCTTAACCTGCCTAACTGGGGCGTTTGGCCTGTCAGACGAAGCGCGGAAATGGAAGCCTAAAAGCCGCCTTACGAGCCATACGTCCTGTCGCCCGAACGACGGCTTTAACTCCCAGCCTGTTGCGGCACCCAACGCCCATGAGTGTTGATGGTGGGCGAGTCACTCCACTGAACAAACGTATCTGCACCTTTACACACTCATTTGGTTGGGCTGCCAACTGTCCTGCGGGACGTGCTGCCTGTCAGCGGAAAGCTACCCTTTTGTTCGTTGCCCTTTTCGATACATACCGTAACCATCTAACCCGCCCCCAACGGCTGCACCAACAGGAAAATCTGTTTGCCCAATAAATTTTTCGACTATAAAGTAGATGAGTGCAGAAACTAAGCCTGCCACTAACGACCATAACAATACATTTCCTATTGACTTCATTGTCTATTTCTGATGAATAAGTTAACCTAAATCAGGCGTTTGGCTTGTCAACCGGAAGCTGACCAACGAGCCTAAAAACCTGCCTGTCGGGGCGGCTCTACTGTCGCAGGTGACCCGCCTTTGACGCCCATCCTGGCCGGTTCACCCAACGCCTATGAGGGCTGATGGTGAGGGCACAAGATAGAAGAAACGAACGCACCTCCGACCTTTACTCTCTCATTTTCGTTGGGCTGAACGCTTACTTTTGGAGACAAGCAACCTGTCGCCGGAGACTGGCCTACGCAGAGCACACGATAATATACATATCTTTATAAAAGCTTAGAGACTACTTTCTCAGTAGAAGTAATTACCTCATCAATCAGGCTATAATCCCATCTGGCATACCGGCCACAACACACAATTTGATTATCTGTAATGAAGTTATTTATCTTCGACAAAGCTAAGCTTCGTTTAAAATCATAGATTATATTGGCAATATTGTAACGTCTGACATCCACAAAATCAATAATATTCATATCGTTAATAATATTCATCTCCTTTAGTGAATGTAAAGTACGTTCGAGGTAATGATCTTCTCCTTTAAAATCTAACTTATTTGATATATATATCTCAGCTTGTAATGATGATTTATTTTGTGGTGAATTATTTGGAGCCCATAAATTCGGTTTACTCAATCTAGAAAAAGGAATACTTGGATCAATAGCATATACCCAATGCTTATCTAAATTAGAATCGGTCTTCAACCCTAGACTGACTAATATAAGTGACGTATATGCTAAATCATGGCAAGAGTCAACAATGCACTTTGGGCATTCTATGATAAATCTTGGTAATTAAATTAGAGGTAGAGTGTATATTAATTTGTGATATTTAATTTGTGATTCATCGGCAAATTGAACAGTTTTGTTTTTTGTATCAATTTTATTAACTGTGTAATTGTATTTAATTTTTAGTCCTTTCGAATATTTATTTGCAATTTCTCCAAATCCATTCTCTTGAGGATAATACAAATGCTTTACATAGTGTTCGGCTGTACCGTCATTAGATATACCGTTAAGTATATCATCTATTGTCGGTCGCATTAATCTGTGCTCTATCCAATCATAATTGATTTTTTCAGCAGATGTTGACCAAAATTTTTCTGTATATGGAATTTGAATTTCATCACTGTAAGTTTTTCCTAAATAACGATAAGACCAATCTTTGAATGATTCGATTTTTGATGAATCGTTCTCGAGTGATCTTAGCTCTAAAATAATTTGAGATATTAGTTCTTCAGGCATACCTTTTAAGTGAAAGTATGCAGGATGATTTGTCCAAAAACCTTTGTAGTAGTCAGCAATTTTTATGCTGATTTTGTCAGCCGATTGGTTGTTGGGATTCAAAACATCAATAATACTCTTATTTTTTGTGTAAAGTCCATGAATGCCAATATCAAAAGTGAAGTCATTTACTCGAAAACTCGAAGCTATACCACCTGGCTTATTATTTTGCTCAACAATAAGGTAGTCGTTTTCATTGTTAGAAAACAAACACTTAGCTGCAGTCATGCCTGCGTATCCACAACCAAGAATTAAGTATTTAACTTCATCCATTTTTAGGTTACAGTTTAGATATTTTATCAAACCAATTTATAAAATGAGATATTTCAAGTCTATTGTAAGCATCAACACTTCCATCGAATTTTTCATACGCGCTTTCACCACCTTGCAAAACATTATCCTTCCACGAGCATTTACTTAGATATAAATAATCTTCTCCAACGAGAATTCCATGCCAGTTAGGCATATGCTTGTACAAATATAATTGTATTTCCCAGTTCTTATTTGCAATACGATCTTGATTAAGTTGAATATATTGTTTTATTATTTTCTCATTTAATACAGCTTTATCTATCCAATATGGGTTAATTTCCTTCAAATCTGTCCAATTAGGATCTAGCATTGCTATTTGCAGTACTACACAGCAGTTATCGTTATTATTTGTAAGTAATGGGTTTAATGTGTTATATAAAAATTGCCAAGCGTGACCCATTGACATACCAAGTACACGAATTTTTAATTTTTTCTTTGACTTAATTTCATGCAAAATTAAGTTTTTCATCTTCAAGGATACTTCATAAAAATCGTTATAGTAATGTCTATTTTTTGAGGCTGATACTTTCTCATTTATATCAAATAGTAATTCTACTATCATTACACCGAGACTAAGTACTGAAATAGTTTGAATATATTGTGGAAGCTCTATATATTCCGATAAAATAACTATTGTAACTGAAACATAAATTATATACTTCTTAATGCGCGAGTACAGACTTTTAACAACTTGTATCATAAATAAAAAAGTCATTTGATAATTTAGAAACACAGTAACCCATAGCTAAGAAGTTGCCTGTAAGAAATTATGAGTGCAACATAACTAAAATATCCGTACTTGTCAGCCGAAATCTGCACCTCTTGCTATGTTAAATGTTAATCCACAGAAGCATTAAAATTATCGATGATAACCCGCCCTACGTCTTCAAACTTGCCCAATTGGGGCGGTTCTTTTGTCAACCGGAACGCCGAAATTCAGGCTAAGAGCCGACCTGTCGAGACGTGCCCCCTGTCACCGGCACACGAACACTTTTTGTCTGGTTCACCCAACAAGTATATGTACGTAAAGTCACTAAACTACAAAAAGCTCACAGTCAGCAGGATGTAGTTTAGTGGAGTGCCGTTCATACCTTTGCGGATGGGATGCCGTAATTATAGAAAGTCGGCGTAGTACTTACAAATTTATGGCTCAAAAAGTAGCTGCTACTTTACTGATCGTACGTGTTTGGGATATTGACGGATTTCCCAACTACTTCTTTGGGGCCGATAACGAGTTATATCGCTACGACTCGCGGGGCGCTATTCATAAAAACAGGCGGTTGGTGCTGCGCTACACGCAGGGCTATTCGCTGTGTGGCCGCTTTTACAGCCTATCGCAGATTCGCCCTCTGCTCCGGCTGCACGTACCTACAGATCATCCAGCGGGCTTTTGATGGTGCTGATTTTGTCGGCCGTCACATGCGTGTAGCGCTCGGTGGTTGTCAGGCTGGCGTGGCCGAGCAGCTTCTGAATATAGCGAATGTCTGTTCCGCTTTCCAGTAGGTGGGTGGCAAAGCTATGCCGCAGGGTATGAATGCCGCCCCGTTTCTGAATGCCGGCCGCATAAACCGACTGACTGTAGACCAACTGTATGGTTCGATTCCAGAGGGGTTCGCCGGGCTGTTCGCCCTCAAATACGTACGTAACAGGCTTGTATGCGCTCAGGTACGTGTTGAGCGAGGCTTCTAGTTTTTGGGAGAGCATGACGACACGGTCCTTTTTGCCCTTACCGCTCCGTATCAGGATTAGCCGTCTGGTACGATCGATCGCGGTCAGGCGAAGTTGGGAGACCTCACTAAGTCGCAGTCCGGTCGCGTAAACGAGTTGGAAGAGAGACCGGTATTTCAGGCTGGTGGTGGCGTCAATAATTGCTTTTACTTCTGCGACACTGTATACAGTGGGTAGTTTGGTAGGCTGGCGTGGATAGTCTACCATACAATGGTCTTTATCGCGTTGCAAGACCTTTTCTTGGTAGAACTTCTAGCCGGTCCGCCGCTGCGGTTAATGTGTACGTTGATGGTTGCGGCACCGAGCCGTTTGCGGTCGCGCAGAAACAGCAGGTATTTCTGAAAATCAGCTTTCGTGAACTCGGCGATGTCGCGGGGCTGAGCAAAGCGAATAAGTGAAACGAGCGCCTGCTTGTAATTTTTGAGCGTTTTGTGGCTGTAGTGCTGAATGCGTAGCGCGTCCGACACGGCCACGATGACCGGGTGAGTATCGAACTCGGTAGCGGGGGGCGTATAGCGAAACGGCTTGCGCGGAGAGCGAACGTGTGGCGGGCGCGGTCCCGCGTTCGGGCCAGGGTGGATTCGTCGCCTGTTCTACTTCAATGGGTGTTGCCGTGGGCTTGTAAAGCCGCACGACGGCCTCGTCGAAGCGGCAGTAGGCTTTGCCAAATAACTGGCCCACCTTCACGATACTATCGCGGGTATTGGGTACGGTCCAGCAGCGGCGGGACGGTCCGACGTTTCGGTAGCTCCAACGCCTGCCAGGTACGTTGCGGATGAGGTCGTTGCCGACGGGGTCTTGGGGAAAAGAAATGGTAAGTAGAGCAGAGTCACGCTTGTCGAGGCAGATGGTGATCATGATGTGGTGGGAGAGTTGTTTGCAAATAAGCCGGTTTACGCCTACTTCATCTTGCTATTGGTCTAATTTGGTGCGAAATTTGTCATCCTGTTTTCTGTACATGAAGCCGACGCACGCTTTTCATCGCTTTCTGACGCTCGCTCTGGCGGGGCTGCTGCTGCTCTTGCACGGCAGTGGTGGTCAGTTGGTACGCGGTGGTGCGCCGACGCCGACGGCCAGCCAAACGGCCAAGAAAGCCCAGAAAACGGATAGCCACGAGGCCGTGGTTAAAGCGGCGACCGACGAAGCCGTGGTGGCCTCGGCGCTGTCGTTCGATTTCTCACAGGTAACGTACCTGCTGCCGCTCCCCTGTTTCCGGTTTTTGGCGCTCAATCCGCCACTGCTCCGCCGGATTCACGACGTCCCTTATTTCTATTTCTCGTACTTACGACACGTTTTCGGGCACGCCATCGCCCCGAATGCGCCTTAAAAGAGGTTCAAGGTCCAAGGTTCAACGTTGTTCTGCACGCCCAGTCAGGCGTAAAACAACGTTGAACCTTGGACCTTGAACCTCTTTTCTTTTTTCCTTCAATTTCCAATTTCTCCATACAATGCAAAACAGAACCGTCGTACTGGTTCTGACGGGGATTATAGCGGTGCTTTGCCTCTATTACCTGTCATTTACCTTCGTTGCGCGTAACATCAAAAAAGACGCGGAACGCGTTGCTACCAACGCCCAGGGGCAGGTAGACATCAAACGGAAACAACAATACCTCGACTCGCTCTGGAAGCAGCCCGTTTACCTGGGTAACACGCTTCAGGAGGTGACCGAGCGCGAACTGGGTTTGGGTCTCGATTTGCAGGGCGGTATGCACGTGGTGCTCGAAGTATCGCCCGCCGAAGTACTGCGCAGCCTCGCCGGCAACACCCGCGATCCGCAATTCAACGAGGCGCTGAAACGCGCCAGCCGCGATCAGCAGAGCAGCCAGAGCAGCTACGTCGATCTGTTCGTGAAGAACTACAAAGACGTGGTGCCGGGTGCCAAACTGGCTACGGTGTTTGCTACGAGCGCCAACCGGTCGCGCATCAACTACCAGTCGTCGGATACGGAAGTGAAGCGCTTCCTGAACGATGAAGTAAATGGGGCCATCGACCGCTCGTTCCGCGTCATTCAGGCGCGTATCGACAAGTTCGGCGTAACGAACCCGAACGTGCAGCGCCTGCCCGGCTCGAACCGTATCCTGATCGAGCTGCCCGGTGCCGACAACCCTGACCGCGTGCGGAAACTGCTGACGGGTGCCGCCAAACTGGAATTCACAGAGGTATATCGCCTCAACGAAATTGCTCCCGCCATCGATGGACTGGGCGCGTATCTGGCCAAAGCGGAAGTAGAACGCAAAGCGGCTGCCGCTTCGGCGAAACCTACTACGACGGTATCCGGTACGGCTACCTCGGGTGACCTCGCCGCTCAGCTGGGGGGTGCCGGTGCCAATACGGCGACCGCACAGGCGTCGTCGGGTACGGCGGCCAAAGGTGATACGGCGCAGGCGCAGGCTGCTCTTACGAACCTGTTCGTGCCGATTTCGCAGGACCAGTTGGCCGTTGATCTGAAAGATACAGCCCGTGCCAACGCCATCTTCGCCGACCCCGAGGTACGTAGCCTGTTCCCCAACGACGTGGTGTTTGCCTGGGACCGCAAGGCGATGGCGATCGACGCACAGGGTGGCAAACCCAAGCGCGAACTGCTCCCCCTCTATTTCGTGAAGAAAGAAGGTGGTAAAGCACCCATCGAAGGTAACGTGATCACCGACGCAGGCAACGACTATGATGAGCGGGGCCGGCCTGAAGTAACGATGCGCATGAACGCTGAAGGTGCAAAAAAATGGCGTGCCCTCACCGCCGCCAACGTAAACCGCCCGGTAGCCATTCTGCTCGACGGTCTGGTATATACGGCGCCTAACGTACAGAACGAAATTCCGAACGGTAGCTCAAGCATCACGGGTAACTTCACCGTTGACGAAACCAAAGACATGGCCAACGTACTGAAAGCTGGTAAGCTGGATGCCCCCGCCGTGATTGTGGAAGAAAGCATCGTGGGTGCTACGCTGGGTTCACAGGCTATCTCGGCGGGTATCATCTCGTCGCTGGTAGGTCTGCTGATCGTTCTGATCTTCGTAGCCCTCTATTACGGCCGCGCCGGTCTGTTTGCCGACGTTACGCTGTTCGTCAACCTGTTCTTCCTGATGGGCGTCATGGCGGCCGTACCCGGTACGGTATTGACCATGCCTGGTATCGCTGGTATCGTGCTGACGATAGGTATGGCTGTCGACGCCAACGTACTGATCTACGAACGGATCAAGGAAGAGATGGAGATGGGCAAAACGCTGCGGCAAGCCGTATCGGATGGCTTCAAGAATGCGCTGTCGTCGATCATCGACTCGAACGTAACGACGCTGCTGACGGGCTTCATCCTGCTGATCTTCGGTACGGGTCTGATCAAAGGCTTTGCCGTTACGCTGATCATCGGTATCGCTACGTCGCTGTTTGCCGCGCTGCTCATCACCCGCCTGATGGTGGAATGGTACGTAGGTAAAGGTAACACGCTGACCTTCGCATCGTCGTGGGCGAAAAATCTCTTTAAAGATTCGAACTTCGACTTCGTGTCGGGCCGTCGTACCTACTACATCATCTCGTCGACGATTATCGCCGTCGGTATCATATCGGTGTTGTGGAAAGGCTTCGGGCTGGGTGTCGATTTCAAAGGCGGTCGCTCGTATGTGATCAAGTTTGAGCAGCCTATCACCACCGATCAGGTACGTGCCGCCGTAGCCCCTGCGCTGGGTGGCGACGAGCCGGAAGTAAAAACGTACGGTGGCTCAGGTATTGGCTCGGATCAGGTGAAAATGACGACGAGCTACCAGATTGAAAACAACGCGCCCGATGCCGACCGGCAGGTAGCTGCCGCGGTTCAGAAAGGGCTGGCGTCGATTCAAGGAAATAAAGGGACCATCGAAAGCTCACAGAAAGTGGGCCCAACGATCGCCAATGACCTGATCTACTCGGCCATCTGGTCGATTCTGCTGGCGGTCGCGGTCGTGTTCGGCTACATCCTGATCCGGTTCAAGAAGCTGGCATTCGGCTATGGTGCGGTGGTGGCCCTGTTCCACGACGTACTCATCATCCTGGCTATTTTCTCGGTCTTCAATGGCTGGCTGCCGTTCTCGCTCGACATCGATCAGGCGTTTGTGGGTGCCCTGCTGACGATCATGGGTTATTCGATGAACGACACGGTGGTGGTTTTCGATCGGGTACGTGAATACCTGAACGAAAACCGGGGTAAGAACGAGAGCATTGCCAGCATCATCAACAACGCGCTGAACAGCACGTTGAGCCGCACGGCCGTAACGGGTCTGTCGACGATGCTCGTGCTGATCGTGCTGTTCATCTTCGGTGGGGCTACCATCCGCGGTTTCTCGTTCGCCATGCTGATCGGGGTGATTGTAGGTACGTACTCGTCGCTGTTCGTGGCTACGCCGATCGTGGTTGATGCGCTGAACCGCAGCAACCTCAACGAGGAGAACAAGCCTACCACGCCGAAGACGGGTTACAGCGCCATTCCGGCCGACTTCCCCGACACGGTAGAAACTCCCGACGAGTTCCAGCAAACGCCGGGCGGCAAGGAGAAGAAGCCTAAAGCGCCTCTGCCGATCAAGCCGAGCCAGAAGTAAGGTAACGTGGGGCAGGGAGCGCGGCGCATGGAATTAGTTTGCTTATCTACCTTTCGGTATACTAGCGACGCAATTCCCTGCCCTGCGCCCCCTGCCCCACGCTATTTCTTGAAAAACCCAAATCACCAAACTATATTTCCTGCATGGAAACAAAAATGAAACAATCAGTGGATACCACCAGTGTTTGGCGTAGGAAGCCGCTGGCTGCGTATGAAGCCGACGTACAGAAGAGCGAACTCAAACGGGTACTCACCCGCTGGGGGCTGACCTCGCTGGGTATCGGTGCCGTGATCGGTGGGGGGATCTTCGTCCTGACGGGGATTGCCGCGCACGACTGGGCCGGTCCCGCACTAGCCGTTGCCTTTATCATGGCGGGGGTAGCCTGTACCTTTGCCGCGCTTTGCTACGCCGAATTTGCCTCAATTCTGCCCGTGGAAGGCTCAGCTTACGCCTATTCATACGGTACCGTGGGTGAAATTTTTGCCTGGTTCATCGGCTGGAACCTCATCCTCGAATACATGATGGGTGCCACCACCGTAGCCGTGAGCTGGTCGGGGTATTTCGAAAAACTACTCCACCTGTTTCACATCGACCCGCCACTGTGGTTGATGAATGACCCCATAACTGCCCAGGAAAAAGCCGCTGCCCTCCGCGCTGCCGGCCAAACCATTCCTGATTTCTCTTTTGCGCTTAACCTGCCCGCCCTGCTGATCGTATGGCTGGTTACCTACATTCTGGTGAAAGGCATCAAGGAAGCCGCCAGCACCAACAACATCATCGTAATCGTGAAAGTAGCCACGGTTATTTTCGTGATTATCGCCGGGGCCTTCTACGTTGACGTCGCCAACTGGACGCCGTTTATCCCGAACCCGGTCGTTGACGAATCAGGGCAGACCCACTACGGTTTCGACGGGATCGTAACGGCCGCCGGGATCGTGTTCTTCGCCTACATCGGCTTCGACGCCGTGTCGACGCAGGCCGGCGAAGCCATTAACCCCAAGAAAGACGTTCCGTTTGCCATCATTGCTTCCCTGGTTATTTGCACCATCCTTTACATCCTGGTTTCGCTCGTGCTGACGGGCATGGTCAAATACGACCAACTCGATATGAAAGCGCCGGTCGCACAGGCCTTCTCCGACGTAGGGCTGACCTGGGCCGTGTACCTCATTACCATCGCCGCCATTGGTGGGCTTACGTCCGTGATGCTGGTGATGATGCTGGGCCAAACCCGGATCTTCCTGGGTATGGCGAAAGACGGTCTCCTGCCGAAGTTCTTCCGTGATATTCACCCCACGTTCCGCACGCCTTGGAAAAGCACGATTCTGGTGGGCGGGATTGTATCGATCGTAGCCGCGCTGACGCCGATCGACAAAGTATCGGAGCTGTGTAGCTCAGGTACGTTGCTGGCGTTCGCCATGATCTGCGCCGCCGTCTGGATTCTGCGTGTTCGGGAGCCGAACCTCGAGCGGCCTTACCGCACCCCGGCGCTGCCCGTTGTGGCGACCCTCGGGATTCTGGCCAACCTGTACCTGATGTATAACCTCCGCTTCGACACCAAGGTGACGTTTGTGGTTTGGGGGGCACTGGGGATTATCGTTTACTTCCTTTACAGCCGCCGCAACAGCAATCTGAACAAGCAGTTGTAAGCCGATTTAGGCCGTCGGACCGACGGTTGATTGATAGTGTACTGAAATAGGTAAACGCCCGGTTACGATGGATGTAGCCGGGCGTTTCTGCGTCAATAAAAACTATTTGGTATTCAAAAAATGCAACGATTCTCTTTATAGACTGGCATTTTACTCGAAAAAATAGCATTTGGCACCGTCTCTTGTAATCTTCCCCGTAGTTTTGCGTTTCTACAGAAATTGAGCAAGACACCGCGCATGACGAACTTTCGTGTACTGGCGTTCCTGCTGTTGGGGTGGTTTGTCGGCCCGGCATGCTGGGCGCAGGACTCTAAAACCATTCAACTCCTCTTCCCACAACAGACCGACTGGCAAAACATAGCGGAGGGGCAAACGCTCCGTTTTGATATTAAATCCAACTGTCCCCCCGCCGACTCCGCTACCTTCAGTATTGAACAGGGTATTGTTGAGGGCATGCACTTCGATTCGCTTGGGCATTTTAGCTGGACCCCCTCTTATGACCTCGCCGACCGGATCAAAACAGTACGCGTTATTCCGGTCATTTTCCAGGTACGTAATCGGCGGGGCGAATCGGCTACGCAGCTGATCGAGTTTAAGGTACAGCATGTAAACCGCCCGCCGGTAGTTGAAGACCTGCCCACGTTTTATGTGCGGTTCCAGACACAGAATGTCTATAAATTCGATCCCAAGCAGGTTTATGATGCCGATGGTGACCCCATCGTCTTTATTCCCATTCCTGATCAGATGCCCGAAGGCAGCAAGCTGACGGCGCAGGGCGAGCTAACCTGGACACTCTCGCGCAATCAATTCAATATGCTGCGGGGCAAACCACTTTACGTAGAGTTTTGGGTCGAAGACCAGCCTACCAAAGCGCGCACCAAAGGCCGGCTCAAGATCGACGTGACGCAGATGGACCTGCCGCCGGTCATTTCGATTGTACCGAAAGACACGCAGTACCGGATTCGGGAAAACGCCGCCATCAACCTGAAGTTTTACCTCTCCGATCCCAACGGCGACGACGACATCAGCACCTTCGATTTTCTGAGCACCAACCAGGCCATTACAAAGGCGGCGCTCGTCAAGAATACAAACAATCAGTATGAGTTTATCTGGACGCCGGGCTACGATTTTGTCCGCGACCCCTACGATACCGTACGTGTTGACTTGACCTTTTTCGTGCTCGACAAAGCCCAGAACCGCGACGAGCAGACCATTCATATCACGGTGAACAACACCGTCAATGAAGAGGCCAAAGACCGCTATACGTATGCGCTCTACCGACAGGTGCTGGTACAGGCCTGGAATCTGGTCGAACAACTGGATGAAAAAGAAAGTGAGCTAAAGCGTGACTACAAGCGGGCAAAAGGTGGTAAGCGCAACCGCTCGATGGCCAACGCCTCACTGGGGGCCGTTACGGGCATTTCGCCAACGATCAAAGATCCTGGCAATCAGCGCTTGATCTCCGCCATTGGTGGTACGGCGGTGTTAACGATGGGTACGTTGGAAGCCACGGAGGTTATCGGGAAATCGATGAAAGACCTGCTGGATCGATATAATTACGTATTGGGTAAGAAAACCGAGCTACAGAACAAGGGGGATGTGTTTGCCCGTGAGTTTGCCCTTAAATCGACTCGTCGGACGGGTGATTTCATTAAAAAGCTCGACGATTTCCGAAACTCCATGAATCTCAGCGGGTTGGTGGCGCTGGAATTGGATGCCAACTGGCAGAACAAAAAAGAAGCCACCGACAAAGCCATTAAGCGGACGTTTAAAGATTTTACGCCGCTGGAAGAAGCCCAATAAAGTGGCTTCCCCACTCCGTGGCGAGCGGGTATTGCGCTGTCTGACGGGCTTGACAGGCAAAAAATAAACATGAAAACAGATCAATTTTTTCATGTTGGCATACATCTGGCTGTAAACAAGTATCGCTCATTAGTAGCCTGATGAGTGACGTACCCAGTAATGTATAGTCAGAAAGGGAGTAGCGGAATACAGGCCGTTTACCCCATACCGTAACAAATGAAGCTGTTGGCATGTAGCGGTCTAGCCATTTTTCTATGGCTGGCCGGCTCGGTGGCAGGTCTAGCAACCCCCACCGGAATCAGTACTGCTCCCGACGCTAATCGTAACTGTTACACAGCCTCCTGTTCGATTGGTTTTACCCCTTTACTGGACAACCCCTTCCCGCCGGTTTATTTCTGCGGTGAGGCGGTGCCCCTACACGAAGAAGCCGTTGCCCGTCGGCTCATCTCGGCCCTGTCGCGCAATGCCGTACAGGCCCGGTCGATGATGCGGCTACGTCAACGCGCTACTGCTTTCTTTTCGGTCATCGAGCCCGTTCTGGCGAAATACAACATTCCGCCCGATTTCAAATACCTGCCGCTGGTTGAAAGTGCGCTGGTGGGTACGGCTGTTTCGGTCAAAGGCGCAGCAGGTTTCTGGCAATTGATGCCCGACACCGCCCGTGAACTGGGCCTTACGGTAGACAACACACGCGACGACCGACTCAACCTGATGCGGTCGACAGACGCCGCCTGCCGGTATCTGCGATTTCTGTACAGCCGCCTGGGGTCGTGGACACTAGCGGCGGCAGCCTACAACAATGGTATCGGTAACCTGCTGAGCAGTATTCACCGGCAGCAAAAACGCAATTACTATTACCTGCGTCTCAACGCCGAAACGGGCAAATACCTGTACCGGATTCTGGCGTTCAAGGAGTTGTTTACCCACCCCGTCAGCTACCGCGAGCTGATTCCCGAACCAATGCTGGCCAGTCTTAACCAGCCTGTGACGGAGGAAATCGCTGCGCAGGCCAATGAAGTGCTGTTCGACGAGAAAGTGATGGTGAATCTGGAGCGCGAAGCCGTCTCGTCGCCTTTGCCGCTACCCACTCTGGGGCAGGCCATAGCCGAGCAACGCCCCGACGATCTGCCCTTACCTAATGCGGCCGATGTATTTCGGGGTGGCATTAAGGCGAAACTGCTCGAAAGCGGCGCCCTGCAACGCGGCAGTGTGTGGGTGTTTAACCTCACCCGTACCGGCATGGTCGATGACGTGACGGTTTCGGAGGGCGATCGTCTCTACGCCGTCGTGGAAGACATCGATCCCAAAACGAACAGGGTGTATTTCCGGGCCGACAAAATTTACACCAACAGTCAGCACGAAACGCTGAACCTTCCGCTGATCGCCGTAGACGCCTCTACCGGCCGGATGGGTATCAAGCTACCTGACCTGAATCAACTGAAAACCGGGTGGATACTCACCTGGAAAGCGTTATAACGATCTTACCACAGCCCGGTTAAGACCCGTTCGGATGACCTTTCATCACGGATGGGTCTTTCTGTTTGGCGACCACTGCACGAACTTCTAACCAGCCTCGTTAGTTACGTACAAGCACCCATTCAAATTGCCTTGAAACGAGAACGTCATTTTAGTAACATTATCATTCTAAGCAGTTTGCTCTTTTTGCTTCTTGCACATTTCTCCGTTGCTCAGTCACGGAAGAAGGGCAGGAAACCGACCGCGAAGTCAGCCATACCGGCCCCTCAGCCCGTACAGCGCACCAATTTTGCGGGTGAACTGGTGCCAACGGAGCAGGGCGTGGTATCGGCCAAACTGGCGATGGCGCTGATGAGCACCTCGGGGTATGCCAAGCGCGTGCAGCTACTGATTCAGCGAGCTACTCCCTACTTCGCCGTTATCGAACCCATTCTGGCCAAGCACCATATTCCGAACGATTTCAAATACATGCCGCTTATCGAGAGCAACTTCAAAGCCGACGCCGTATCATCGGCCGGGGCGGTGGGTTACTGGCAGTTTATGGACGAAACCGCCCGCGATATGGGGCTGCGCATCGATCCTGGCCACGATGAGCGCATGGACCTGGTGAAATCGACGGAGGCGGCCTGCCGGTATCTGCACGCCCTGCACAAGCGGCTGGGCTCATGGACACTGGCGGCGGCGGCTTACAACGGCGGTATGGGCATGATCGAGAAGAAGATCGTGCGGCAGTCGACTCGTAGCTATTACGAAATGGCGATGAACGAGGAAACCGGTTATTACCTGTACCGGATGCTGGCGTTTAAAGAGCTGATGACCAATCCGGGCCGTTATGCCGGGATGAACTCGGGGATGCTCGCCTATGCCGATGACCCTTATGAGCGCGAACGGCAACAGGCGCGCCGTATGGGCTGGCTGATCGACGAAGACCCGGAGCTCACCGGCGAACCCATTCAGGGTGATCTGCTGGGCGGGGCAGCTCCGCAAAGCGAAGCGGCGGTTATGGATAGCCTCCTGACCGACCTGCTGGCGCAACGCCCCAAGACTCCGGCAGTATTTACTGGCGACGTGGAAGCGAAGTTGCAGAAAGCAGGCAAGCCCAAGATCGGCCAAAGCTGGGCCTTTGTCGTAACGCAGCCCGCGCAGGTTGGCGAAATCGACCTGAAGCCCGGTGATGCGCTTTACGCCGTCGTTGACGATGTCGATAGCCGAGGGCAGATTTTTCTGCGCGCCACCAAAGTGATTTCCGGCGACACCAAAGAGGTACAGTCGCTGACGTTGTCGGCGATGAACCCGGTGACCGGCTTGCTGGGACTCCCGCTGCCCAAACAGTTAAAGACGGGCTGGGTCGTGCAGTGGAAAACCGAGTTCTAGGTACGTTGCTGGCGTGGTTAACAGCCTTTATAGCCCTGCATACCTTAGTCGTAAATCAGCCTAGACATAGCCGGTGCGATCAGCCCGGCAAACAGCCCCAAAGTCAACGGGCCCTGCCCCATTTCGCTCAACGGCAGCCCCAGTAGCTAACCAGGTACGTAGGCAGCGGGCACGCTCAAACGACAGTCCCCTTTCACACGAATTAGGCTCTTTCATAAGTCGTTTCAGCGCGTTAACTCAAATACAGTTGACGGTAGTACCTATGTTCGTATAGGTTTGCGCTATCCTTTCCCTATGCATTGGTTATGGCTACTGGCGACAAATTCTGGCTACTTTTTCTGGGTGTATTTGCCTTAATCGGCATAGTCTGTAGTTGCATCGCGTATTCACTCTGGAGTAAAACGCGGTACATGAAAACTCATGGCATCGAAACCCATGGCGTTGTGATCGCGCACCATAAAAAACGGCAGCTTTCGCCCAGTACAGCGCAGGCAGTGGTGGTGCAATACACCGATCAGCGAAACCAGCCACAGATTTACTATTCGACTACCTACACCACCCCACCGATGTTTCAGATTGGGGAGGTTATCAAGCTCTGGTATCTGAAGGACCGGCCCAATGAATTGCTGATGGAAGGGAAAGATGAATGGCTCCTGCCAATGGTACTGGGCGGTTTTGGCCTGGTTTTCAGCCTGATTGGCCTGCCGGGCCTGATCCGGTCGTTGCTGGGTACGTTGACTCGCTAACCAGTGCGCCGGACAGCGAGTCAACGTACCCAATCCCTGGCTCACTTTTAGTTTCGCAATCGCCAGATGGCGGCGGCCTGATCCGGAGTTCATGACTTGATTCGCTCGAAAATCAATCTGCTGTTTAGGGTGTACTTTTTCACGTCTACCGACGGCCGACCGTCGATATCAGTTGTGGTTTTGATGGCGACTTGCTGCCCGGCTACTGCTGTCTCAATCGTTTTCAGGTACTCGACCAGATCAGCGTAATAAACAGGCTCCCAAAATACAAGTCGGAGGCTGGCATCATACTGGATCATCCATGCTTCGCGTTCGTTTTCGCTGTCTCTCGCCACGACAAGCAGACGCCCGCGCTCAGTCGCGTATAATGTATCCAGCACATACACGCGGGTGTTGGGCGCCGTCAGCACATCGTTGGGCAGCACCGCCTCAAGTCCCAATCGCTTGACATAGAGAGGCGATATGGGTTTGTGGCTGGCTACGCTGGCGTTGATATAAGCCTCGTTGATAGTTAACTTTTTCAAGTCTACTACCTCGTCGTTCAAGCCCATATCGCACTCTATGCGGGCAATTAGCCACTTACCACCTTCTTTTTTCAACTCGATCGTTCGTTCCATGGGGCTACCATACGCCTGCCCAAACAGAGTAGCCGCCACCCGGTCCGGGCCAATGGGCCGGACTCTGACGGGCGATTTTATCCAGAAATCGGGATCCCATTCCTGCGCACAGAAGTACTTGTCGGCATCCAGGCAGGAGGGTATATCGTCGATTGGTTCATGTTGCCACCGCTGACTGCACTGCCTGTAGAAAGCGTATTCGTTCTCGATAAACTCGTTGCTCACGAAGTGGCTGGCAGTAAAATGGGCAAAATAGCGTTCTAGCCTGGCCTGGTTCAACGTGAGGTGCGGGCCACCATCGTCGGTAAAATCAATCTGATTGGCGACTTTTCGGGAGAAAGCATTATACCACGTGTAGAAGCCATGCACCACCTCGGCGACAGCCGCTGAATCCGACACGACATTGAGGGTTCGCGTGGATTGTTCCTGTTGGGATTGCTGCTGGCAGGCAAGCAGCAAACCGGCCACTACCAGCGCAGTATAGAGTTGTTTGTACATAAAATAAAGGGGGAAAAGCAGTTAAGCGGCTCGGTTAGGTTGCAGCTAACTACTGCGATTATCGCTTTTTGTGATTGGCCAGCCAGTTGTCTACCACACTGGTGATGTCGAAGCGCACGTCTTTAAACTGCTCGGGTGGCGTTGTACTGAGCGCTGCTCTGAGTCGTTGCACCGTCGGGTAAAAATCGACGCCTTGGTTGGCAAACTGCTCATCGATAGCTCTGAGCGCTCGCTCAATCCCGTACGAATCGAAACTCCAGTGTTGCAGGTTGTTGCTGTCTTCAATATCCTTCCGGACAGTTTCAGCCAACCATACTAAGCTTTGGTTCAGCGGCTGGGCGAATTGCTCGGGATGCGGCACGGCATTACCATCCAGGAAGTAATAGGCTTGTTTGTAGCTGTCTTTATTGGTTAATACCGCCAGCAGTTCACGTTCCCAATTGGGTCGTGCTTTGATTTTAGACAGGGCAGCCGCGCGTATATCATCTGCCTGAAAGCGGTTTGTGTAACCCAGCAGATTGTCAATCGGATCGTGCAGCTGTTGCGCGGCGATGGCCTTCAGATCGTCCTGACGCCATCGTTCCTGATCGGCTTTTTGGGTGGCGATCTCGGCTGCCGCCTGCTGAGCCGATTCGCGAAAATAGCCCGTCAGCAAGCCGAGCGTGAAGAGGACTCCTATCAGCAAACTGGCAAAGAAAGGCAGTTTGTATGCGCTGGCAGGTTGTCCGGTGGTACTGAGCGATACAAAGCAGGGGATCAGCCACAGCAGAGGGATCCACAACTGCCCATGATGCACCCCAAGCCAATGAAGAAACGACGGGTAAAGCGTATCGGTGGGCCACTCCCATTTGAATGTCGCGCAGAAGAAGGTAGTCAGCGTCACCAGGAGCCAGGTTGTAAAAACGAGCAACGTGCGAAACCCGGCGTCGTTGGTGATCCAGGCAAACCCGTTTTTCGACTGAATGGCGATGGTCAAGACCAGACTGCTGATGGCGAAGCCGACTCCCAGGAAGAAGAAGCCTAACCCGTAACCCATTGCATTTTCGCCGATCAAATTAGGCTTGGAGGCCGTCAGCATAGCGAGGCCCAGGTAGAACAACGCGGTAATAAAGAAGAAAATGTAGCCCAACACTGACATAGTTTCCAAGGGTTAGTAACTAGTTCTGCGGCGTTGAGTTTGCCAATAAATAAAAGCCATATTAGTCTGCTACACAAGCAGTTGGCGAATAAATAATCCATCACCGAGGCTACACCTGACAAGCCAATAGCATCGGCACAACTTCATTGGTACCACAGAACCAGTATCACTAACGCAGGAAGGCATTGGTTGCGCCTTGACTTATCCAGCCGATCACAAGCTGGCAAATGGACCTGCCCAAACAGTTACCGATGAGTAGGGTTATCTGATAGAAACCAGAGTTCTAACAAAAGCTAGCCATGAAAGCCATCTGGAATGGACAAACTATTGCCGAGAGCAACGATACGGTGGTGGTTGAAAACAACCACTATTTCCCCGTCGAATCGGTGAACGCAACGTACCTGAACGATAGCACGACCCACACCACCTGCCCGTGGAAAGGCGTGGCTTCGTATTACTCACTCAGCGTCGATGGCCAAACGAACCCCGACGCCGCCTGGTACTACCCAGACCCCAAACCGGCGGCCAGCCAGATCAAGGACCGCGTAGCCTTCTGGAAGGGCGTTTCGGTGGTGGCCTGACAGACGTACCTGTTGGGATGGGGTAAAACAAAGAGGGCCGGATGTTGATCCGGCCCTCTTTGTTAGGCGTTAATTTCAGGCTGACTACAGCTGTGGCTGTTCGGCAACCAGCGTTTCATCAGCGTGTGCCGGCTTGCGGTTACGCATCACAAACCACAGAATCCCAAAAGCAACGATCAGGATCAACGGGAAGATAACCATATGGCCCAGTGTAGCCTGACCCGTTGCCAGATCAGCCGTTTCGGCGGTGAGGCCCCGCTTGCTGGCTTCTTCATCAAGCCAGCCTCCGATAATGGGCTGGAAGATTGAGGTAGCAAACATACCCATACCCCCCATGATCGACAGGCCAAAGGCCCCTGCTTTCGGAATGTATTCGGCCACAAAGCCAAGCATTGTTGGCCAGAAATAGCAAACACCGATAGCGAAGATGATCGCCGAGAAATAGACCATCCCACCTGTTGCATTGCTCATCAGGTAGATACCCAGCGCCGCCATAACCGACGACCCCCAGATAACACCCGTTGGGTTCAGACGATGCACGATCGGACCGGCAAAGTAGCGCCCAACGGCCATCAGGCCCGTTACCAATGCCAAAATGAGCATCGGGTTAGCGCCAGCATTACGCATGATCGGGTCAATCCACTGCTCAGGGCCAAATTCAGAGATCGCAGTAAGGGCCATGCAGGCCAGCATGAACAAATACAGCGGCGACCCCATCGCTCTCAGGTTTGTACCCGTTGAGGCAGCGCCCTCCACTTTACTGGCCGGAAACTGCTGCCCCAGGAAGAGACCGGCATAAATTACAGCCGGAATCAGAATGGCACCAATCTGCAACTGCCAGCCCAGATTGGCGTCGGTCATGAATTTTGACAGCAGACTGCCGATAACGATCCCGCCGGGAAACCACATGTGGAGCCGGTTGAGCATCTTGGTGGTCTGGTTTCCACTATACATGTCCGTCACCAGCGGATTACAGGCCGCTTCAACCGTACCATTACCGAATCCTACGAAGAACGTCGAGATCAACAGGCTCCAGAACCCCGACGCCGTGATCGTTAATACCAGCCCCAACACGTGTGTAACAAACGCCACCCACGCGATCCGTTTCGGACCAATGATGTTGTAGAGAGGCCCACCGAAAATCATGGCGATGGGGAAACCCAGAAAAGCCATTTGGTTAACGTACCCCAGTTCTTTGGCGGTCAAGTTAAATTCTTTGCCTAATTGGGAGAGTACACCCGCCCGAATGGCGAATGCCATGGCCGTTGTAATGATAGCAAAGCAGCTCGCGTTGAAAAGCCGGGAGCGATTAACGGTTAGGTCCATGTGTAAAGGAGGAGTTGATTAGGTAAAAGACGTTAGTTGTTGGCTACAAAGTATCGGATGAGGTGCCACGAAGTCGTTGGTCAGCTTCCGATGTTCAGAGTCCAAAGCCATTTGAAACCCAATGTTACCCAATTTGCGTCTTTGCGCAATCCAAAATGAGCGAAATAAAAGTAAATACGCCCACTTTTCTCATTTCGTTAGGAAGTGGTTGCTTCTTCCGGGAGGCAGTCCATTACTTTGCGAAGAACAAGCATTACTGCCGTTGCGCTTATGACAATTACATCGGAAAACCGGCCTTCTCATTTTCCTTCAACCACACACCGTAAGCTCCGTATGGGGATGGTCGGTGGTAGCCTCGACGCTTTCATCGGTGCTGTTCACCGCCGGGCTGCCGCCCTCGACAACGAGATCGAACTCGTGTGTGGGGCGTTTAGCTCAAACCCCGAAAAGTCGCGGCAAACCGGCCACGCGCTCTATCTGCCCCCCAACCGGGTCTATGATACCTTCGAAGACATGATCCTTCGGGAGAAAGAGCTACCCGAAGGTGAGCGTATGGACTTTGTGACCATCGTGACGCCCAACCACATGCACTTCGCCCCCGCCAAACTGGCGCTCGAAAATGGCTTCCACGTGGTTTGCGACAAGCCGATGACACTCAATCTGGCTGAAGCCAAAGAACTGGCTCAGATCGTGGAAAAAACAGGCCTTATTTTCTGCCTGACACACAACTACACGGGCTACCCGATGGTGAAAGAAGCCCGGGCTATGATCAAAGCCGGAAAGCTGGGACAGATTCGAAAGGTGTTGGTGGAGTACCCGCAGGGCTGGCTGGCGCAGCTGGTTGAAGCCACGGGTCAAAAACAAGCCAGTTGGCGCACCGACCCCGCCAAGTCGGGCGCAGTGGGTGGCGTTGGCGACATCGGCACCCATGCCGAGAACCTAGTCGAGTACATTACCGGTCTGAAAATCACCGAGCTATGCGCTGACCTCACCATTTTTGTGGAAGGCCGCCTGCTCGACGACGACGCCAACATGCTGCTCCGCTTCGACAACGGCGCGAAGGGTATGCTCACCAACAGCCAGATTGCCAACGGTGAAGAAAACCCGCTCAAGATTAAGGTCTACGGCGAATTTGGTGGCTTGGAGTGGCATCAGATGGAACCCAATACACTCATTTACAAGACCAACGAGAACGGTGCCCGGCTCATCCGGACCAACGTAGGTACGTTATCGGCCGAAGCACAGGCCAACACGCGCCTGCCCGCTGGTCACCCCGAAGCGTTTCTGGAAGCCTTCGCCAACATCTATACTAACTTTGCTCACACGCTTCGCGCGCGTCTCAACGGCACTGAGCCCGATCCCATCCGCCTCGATTTCCCCGGCGTGGAAGAAGGTGTCCGTGGTATGGCCTTTATTGATACCGTCGTCTCTTCCGACAAATCGGATCAGAAATGGACGAAGTTCATTTCGTAGAGACGCAACCGCAGCGGCGGACCGCCCCTTGCGTCTCTCAGGCGTCAGCAATTGGCGCGTTCCACTCAGTAAGTTAGGTACGTTGCAGTACTGACGCACGAGCAGATTCAACGTCTTTCGTCTCAACAGCTTTCTATTAACCAATTTTCTCTCTCATGTCAAAAATCCAAGTGGGCGTCGTCGGCACCGGATTCATCGGTCCTGCTCACATCGAAGCCCTCCGTCGCCTACCCAATGTTGAAGTCGTTGCGCTCTGCGAAGTGTCGCAGGAGCTGGCCGAAGCTAAAGCCGCTCAATTAGGTATCCCCCGCGCCTATACGTTCGACAACCTGCTGAAGCAGGACGACATTCAGGCCGTTCACATCTGTACGCCCAACTTCCTGCACTACAGTCAGTCGAAAGCGGCGTTGCTGGCGGGCAAGCACGTTATCTGCGAAAAACCGCTGGCAAAGGATCTGGCCGAAGCCGAAGAACTGGTACAACTGGCTAAAGAAACGGGGCTTGTCAACGCCGTGCATTTCAACCTACGCTACTACCCGCTGGTACGGCAGATGAAGGTGATGCGCGAGAAAGGCGAGCTGGGCGACGTGTATAGCATCATTGGGTCATACCTGCAAGACTGGCTCTTCTACGAAACCGATTATAACTGGCGCCTTGAACCCGACAAATCGGGCGACTCACGGGCCATCGCTGACATTGGTTCGCACCTGATGGATATTCTGGAACACGTGACGGGCCTGAAAACGACCGCCGTGCTGGCCGACTTCAACACGATTCACAAGACGCGCAAGAAGCCGCTGAAGCCGGTTGAAACGTATTCGGGCAAGATGCTCCAGCCAGACGATTACGCCGACGTACCCATCAATACCGAAGACCACGCCAACGTGCTATTACGGTTCGACAATGGTAACCGCGGTGTCATCACGGTATCGCAGGTATCGGCCGGGCGCAAAAACCAGCTCAAGATTGAGATTTCGGGCTCGAAGAAGACCTTCGCGTTCAATTCTGAGGCGCCCAATCAGCTATGGGTCGGCAACCGCGACGGTTACAACCAAACCGTTACCGACGATCCCTCACTCGTACATGCGGAGGTACGTTCGGTGATTGGATTCCCCGGCGGGCATAACGAAGGCTTCCCCGATACGTCGAAGCAACTCTTCAAAGAGGTATACGCGGCCATCGAAGCTGGTAAGCAGCCCGAAAACCCAACGTACCCAACCTTCGCCGACGGCTACCGCGAACTGCTCATCTGCGAGCGGATCCTGGAAAGTAACAAGGCGCAAAGCTGGGTGTCTGTTGAGTGATTGGGTGGATGAGCGATTGAGTGAAATGTCATGGAATCTACTCGGCTAGCAAAAGGTGACTTTGCTGATAGCCTTGAAAAAAGGCTAAAAACGTTTATGATTCGTTGCGTCCATGTCTTTCGGTCATTACCTCAATCCTATGAAGCTCAACATTTTGGCAAGCAGCTCATTCGCTGCTCTTCATCTAGTGCAGCTAATTACCGCGCTGTGCGCAGGGCACGAAGCAAGAATGAATTTTTTGCCAAGCTTAGCATTGTGATCGAAGAATTAGATGAGGCCTTATTTTGGCTTGATACACTCATCTTCACAGAAATAGTACCTGAGACCCGATTGCGTGATTTGATGAATGAGGGTAGTCACTTACTTAAAATTCTTGCCAAGGCTCGAAGCAGTATAGATAAGGAATAACCCGTTTTCACTCAGTCGCTCAATCGCTAAATCACTCAAGATCATGAAATCACTCAAAGGCCCTGGTATCTTTCTAGCTCAGTTTATGGGCGATGCCGAACCCTTCAATAACCTGGACTCGATTGCCCGATACATGGCCAATTTGGGCTATAAGGGCATTCAGCTCCCTACGTGGGACCCACGTGTTATCGACCTCAAACAAGCCGCCGATAGCAAGACGTATTGCGACGAGCTGAAAGGTAAACTCGCCGACATTGGCGTAGAAATTACAGAACTGTCGACGCACCTGCAAGGGCAGTTGGTGGCCGTTCATCCGGCCTACGCGCCCATGTTCGATGGCTTTGGCCCGGCCGAACTGGCGGGAAAACCAACCGAACAGCAAGCCTGGGCGGTTGATCAACTGATGCTGGCGGCCAAAGCCAGCCAAAACCTGGGGCTGACTTCGCACGTTAGCTTTACGGGCGCTCTGTTGTGGCCATTTATGTATCCGTGGCCGCAACGCCCCGCAGGCTTAGTAGAAACGGGGTTTGCCGAGTTGGGCAAACGCTGGAAACCGATTCTGGACGCCTTCGAAGATGCGGGCGTGAACGTCGGTTACGAGCTTCACCCTGGCGAAGATGTGCACGATGGCGTCACGTTTGAGTTGTTTCTCGAAGCCGTTGGCAACCACAAGCGGGCAGGCATCAACTATGATCCCAGCCACTTTGTACTCCAATGTCTCGACTACCTGGATTTCATCGACATCTACCACGAGCGTATATACGCCTTCCACGTGAAAGATGCCGAGTTCAACCCAACGGGTCGGCAGGGTGTCTATGGTGGCTTCCAGGGCTGGGTACAACGCGCTGGCCGCTTCCGTTCGCTTGGCGATGGGCAGGTCGACTTTGGCAGCATCTTCAGCAAACTAGCCCAATACGATTACGACGGCTGGGCGGTGCTTGAATGGGAGTGTGCTATCAAACACCCCGAGCAGGGAGCCGCTGAAGGCGCGCCGTTCATCGAAAACCACATGATCCGCGTTACGGAGCGGGCCTTCGATGATTTTGCCGGTACAGGGGCCGACGAATCATTTAACAAACGCGTACTAGGTCTTTAGTCCCTGGCTTCTTTATCACGAAAAAGCCCACTCAACGTACCTGAGTGGGCTTTTTCAATTGTTTTGGGGCAACTGACGTACTACGAAACGCCTTTTCCCTTGAAGGCACCGTCTTCCACGAAAGGCTGATTACGGAGTCGCTTGCCTGTTGCTTTGAAGATGGCATTCGCAACAGCAGCGCCCGCCGGTGGTAAAGCTGGTTCGCCCAGCCCCGTCGGTTCAATGTCATTTTTCACGAAATGCACTTCCACGTTTGGAATTTCATTCATCCGAATCAGCCGGTAGTCACCAAAATTCTTCTGTTCGGTGGCACCGTCTTTGAACGTCAGTTGACCATACATGGCGTGACCAATGCCGTCGACAATGCAGCCCGTTACTTGCTGCCGGGCGCCACTCTGGTTGATGACCACACCACAGTCGGCCGCCGCATATACCTTTTGCAACACCGGCTTGCCCTTCTGAACCACGACCTCACCCACCTGCGCTACGTAAGAACGGTGCGAGAAATACACACTGAAGCCCTGCGCCACATCTTTCTTCTTGCCCCAGCCCGATTTTTCAGCCGCCAGTTCGATGACGCCGCGCATGCGATCGATGTCGTACTTGATGGCGCCGGTCGGCTTCTGTTTGGCGCGGTCGAGCAGTTCCAGCCTGAACTGCACAGGATCTTTACCAGCCGCCTGCGCAACTTCGTCCAAAAACGATTGCTCGGCAAACGCCAGGAAGTTGGTAATGGGAGCCCGCCAAGCACCAGTCGTGATGGGCGATTTGTGCTCAACGCTGTCGATCAGCAGGTTTTCTACCGAACCAGCGGGAAAATTATCTTCCCGCGTTGGGTTGCCGGCGTTGATGCCAACACCACGCAGCTTATAACCAATCAGGTTATTTTGGGCGTCCAGTGCCGCTTCGAACCGATACCGGACAGCCGGGCGATAACTGCCTCCGGTCATGTCGTCTTCGCGCGTCCAGATCAGTTTCACCGGCGCATTCATCAGTTTTGATACCTGTACGGCTTCGACCACATAATCGGCCTTCAGACGACGACCAAACCCACCGCCCATGCGAGTGAGTTCTACCGTGACTTTCTCCGGGGCAATGCCGAGCAGTTTGGCTGTTTCGTTACGCGCTAGCTCGGGCGTTTGCGTGGGGCCCACCAGTTCTGCGCTTTCAACACCACTGGCCCCTGAACGCACGTGCGCGAAGAAGTTCATCGGCTCCATGGGGCTGTGCGGCAGGAACGGGCATTGAAACTCGGCTTTCACGACCTTTGCCGCATTGGCGAAAGCCGTTTTGACGTCTCCATCCTGCCGACGTACCGTTGCCGACGGGCTATCCAGCAATTCGGTGAATATCCGATTGTGATCGGCGCTGTTTTCGAGGTTGTCGGTTTTCTCCCATTCGATCTGCAAAGCGCCTTTTGCCTTCTGTACCTGCCAGGTCGATTTCCCTACTACGGCAACAGCGTTATTAACAAGCAGCACGTCCAGAATGCCAGGCATCTTTTTGACCGTGGCCTGGTTGGCGACAGCCTTAGCCTTATAGCCAAAAGCAGGCCGTTGAATCATACTAAACAGCATACCTTCCCGATAAAAGTCGAGCCCGAACAGGGGTTTACCGGTCAGAATAGGCGGATTGTCGACGTTCTTGACGGTGCTTCCGATCAACTTAAAGTCTTTGCTGTCTTTGAGCTTCACATCCGTCGGCACCGGGAGTTGGGCTGCTTCGGCTGCCAGTTCACCATAACTCAGTTTCCGGTTGCTGGCCTGATGCAGCACAAAGCCTTTATCGGTGGTGCAGGTAGTGCCAGGTACGTTCCAGCGTTTAGCCGCAGCCTCTACCAGCATTTGCCGCGCCGTAGCCCCCGCCACTCGCAGGCGTTTCCACGAGTGAGGAATGGAACCACTACCACCTGCTACCTGCCGCTCAAATTTTTTCGTATCAAGGCCCGCCTGCTCAACTACGACTTTTGTCCAGTCGGCATCGAGTTCTTCGGCCACAATGATCGGAAAGGCGGTTTTGATCCCCTGTCCAACCTCCGGATTTGGCGACAGGATCGTAATAACACCCTGCGGGTTTATTGACAAATAACTGTTGAACGGAAGCGCCTGCGCTGGTACGGCCGTACTGATAGTGGCCGCTTCGGACTCGAGCCAGTTGAAGCCCAGCATAAACCCGCCGCCAGCCATTGCGGCCATCTTCATGAAATTCCGACGGCTCTCGTTGGTCTGTGTTTGCATGGTTATTTCTTCAGTTTAGTGCTGGCTAATTGCACAGCTTCCCGAATCCGGTGGTAAGTGCCACAGCGGCAGATATTCCCGCTCATCGCCGCATCGATATCGGCTACGGCTGGTTTAGGATTGCGTTTGAGAAACGCAGCGGCGGTCATAATCTGCCCGGCCTGACAATACCCGCATTGAGGTACGTCGACTTCATCCCAAGCTTGCTGCACGGGATGGTCACCTTTGGCTGACAACCCTTCGATGGTTACTACTTTGCCTGTACCGATAGCCGACACCGGCATGACACAGGAACGTGTGGCTTCCCCGTTGATATGGACCGTGCAGGCACCGCACTGAGCGATACCACAGCCGTACTTTGTACCGACCAGCCCCAGGTGATCGCGCAGTACCCATAGCAGTGGGGTATCAGCCTCTACGTCAGCCTGATGGGTACGTCCGTTAATAGTTAGTTTGAAAACTGCCATCCTGTTGTTGAATTAACTACCTAGACATCGAAGGTACATAAAAAGTGTACGCAATGGATTGCAGGTAACACCATCAGCAGGGTACAAATGCAAAAAGCCGTGTTCTCGTGGAACACGGCTCTCGCTGTTTCAGAGGTGGCGACCGCCTACTCTCCCGGATTCGACTCCAGTACCATCGGCAGTGCGGGGCTTAACGGCTCTGTTC
>NZ_JBGGWD010000008.1:0-270968 GCF_041321105.1 Fibrella musci
GCTGCTGGCCCAGCAGGCCGCCCACTGGCAGGGGCTGGTGGCCCACTGGCAGGGCCAGCCCCTGGGCCTGCCCTCGGGGCAGGGCAGCGGCAGCGGCCAGGTGGTGATCCGGCTGAGTGCTGAACTGACCGATGGGCTGCTGCGGGTGGTGCCTGCCGCCTACGGCAACCACATCCAGGAGACGCTGCTGACGGGACTGCTGCTGAGCTGGCAGGCCCTCAAGGGGGCGGGGGCGGTGCTGCTGGAGCTGGAAGGGCACGGTCGCGAGGGGCTGGTGGGGGGGCTGGACGTGAGCCGCACGGTGGGCTGGTTCACCAGCCTCTACCCGGTAGGGCTGTGCCTGAGCAGTAGCTCGGTGGGCCGCAGTCTGAAGGAAGTCAAGGAGCAGCTGCGGGGCGTGCCCCACCACGGGGTGGGGTGGGGTTGGTGGCAACAGCAGACGGGGGCGATCCTGTCGGCGGGGGTGCTGTTCAACTACCTGGGACAGTTCGACACGGACCTCAAGGGGGAGCTGTGGTCGCTGGCTGGGGAAGACTACGGTATGGTAGAGGGCGTAGACGAGCCCGTGTTTGGTCCGCCGCTGCGGATCATCAGCGGGGTGTTGGGTGGCGAGCTGGAGGTGTCGGTTCGCTACGATCGGGGTATGGTAGACGAGGGGTGGGTGGTGGCGCTGGTAGCGGGCTACGAGCAGGCGCTGGGGTCGGTGGTGGCTCACTGTATGGAGCAGGGGGAGCGGGAGCTGACGCCGAGTGATCTGAGCTACAGCCAGCTGTCCATCGATCAGCTTACCCAACTTGAAACCCACGTAGAGGCGCAATACGATACCAAACTAGCCGATGTGGTGCAACTGGCTCCGCTACAGGAAGGTATGGCCTTTGCCTATCTGCGCCAGCCGAACACTACGGCCTACAGCTATCAATTGGCCTACCGCCTGACGGGCGATGTAGCGCTGGCGCCCTTCACCAATGCCATCAACCAATTGATGGAACGCCACGCCATTTTGCGCACGGCATTCGATTACGAACAGACGGGCGAACTCGTTCAACTCATTTTAACCAATCGTCAACCAGTCCTTACCTATACAAACATCAGCTTCGAAACGGCCGAACGGCAGCAAACGATCATCGCCGATTACAAGCAGCGGGATCGGGAACGCGGCTTCGATATTGTTCGGGAGGTGTTATTCCGAATTGCCCTGTTCAAAACCGCCGATCAGCAAGTTGAACTAGTCTGGAGCTGTCACCACCTGATTATGGATGGCTGGAGCATGGGCGTGCTGATGGCTGATTTTCTACAATGCTACGACGCCCAGATCCAACCGTCGGCAAAACCGATGCTGCCTGCACCCCAGTACCGCGACTATGTGCAATGGGTGAAACAACAGGACCAGACGGCCGCTACCAGTTACTGGCAAACGTACCTGAGCGGCTACGATACGCCTATTCAACTGCCCCGCCGCACCTATACCAACGAGACCAGGACGGCCTTCCAGTATGAATCCCTACGCCTTACGTTGCCAACCCACATTAGCCAGTCGCTGCTGGCATTCGGGCAGGCAAATGACCTGTCGGTGAGCCAGATGCTGACTACGCTGTGGGGGTTGCTGATGGCTCGCTACACCAACGCCCAGGATGTGGTCTTCGGCGAAGTAATAGCCTCCCGCCCACCCGAACTGGCTGGCGCTGAGCATTCGGTCGGCCTGTTTCTGAACACCCTACCCGTCCGCATCCGGTTTTCCGAGACCGACACGCTGACCGACCTGATGGCTCGGGCCAAAGCCGATCGGCTGGCCGCAACCGGCCACAGTTACCTGCCTTTGTCGGTCATTCAGGCTGAATCTATGCTGGGCAGCGAACTCATTAACCAACTGTTTATCGTTGAAAACTACCCGGTCGAAACCAGCCTATCGGAAGCACCGTCGACGCACTGGGTTATCGACAACGTCACCACGACCGAGCATACCGACTATGACCTGGCGGTCGACGTAAAACTCGGTGCCTCGCTTCAGATTACTTTAAAATACAACGCGGCCGTCTACGATGCCGCGTTCGTTGGGCAATTGCAAACGCATTACGAGCACCTGATCCGGCAGTTTGTGGCTATGCCCGAAGCGCCATTGCGCCGGGTGGGCCTGCTGACAGCCGACGAAAAAGTACAGCTCACTTACTGGGGCGCTGATGCCGACGAAATCCGCACGCCCGACCCCTCGTACCTCACGGCATTCGACGCGCAGGTAACCTATACGCCTTATGCGGCGGCTCTGCTCGATGGCCTCACCACGGTCGACTACCGCACGCTGCAACGGCGGTCGGTGCAGATCGCCAATTACCTGCAACAAGAGGTTGGTATAGAGCCCGGCGACGTTGTCGGCGTATACATGCACCGCTCCATCGAGTGTGTCGCCTGTCTGCTGGGGATTATGCGGGCAGGGGCGGCGTTCCTGCCCATCGACCTCAGCTACCCCATCGACCGGGTGCGCTACATGCTCAATCAGGCGGGCACGAAAGTCGCGCTGACCGCCGTCGACTACCTGCCCGCGTTGCAGGAGGTAGGTTGCTACACGGTGGCTACAGAGGTTATTCCGCACGTAGACGGAGCGCTTTCGGCCGAACAGCAGGCACCAGCCATTGCTGACAACCGCACGGCCTACGTGATCTTCACGTCTGGTTCGACGGGGCAACCCAAAGGTGCACAGCTGTCGCAGCGAAACCTGATGAACTACCTGCGTTACGTCAACCGGACCTATGCGCTGGGCCGCGACGGCTTCCCGATGGGCTGGTTTACGTCGGTGGCGTTCGATCTGAGCATCACCACCCTGCTGGCTCCGCTACTGCGCGGCGACAGCATCCGCATCTTCCACGACGACGAACCGCTGCACGATGTGTTGACAACGGTGTTTGGCGAAACGTCGGAGCTGACGATGGTGAAACTGACGCCTGCCCACGTCGGGCTGCTTAATCACCTGCCTATTGCTTATACCAACATTACCTGTGCCGTGGTGGGGGGCGAAGAGCTTCAGCCCGAACACGTCAGGACACTATGGCGGCTCAACCCGGCCATGCGGATTTACAACGAATACGGCCCTACCGAAACGACCGTGGGCTGCGTGGTGAACCGGGTGGGCGACGAAACTGACACGCGGGCCGTGGGCAAACCCATCGACAACACCCGGCTTTATATTCTGGATGTCGAACACCGAATGGTACCGGTGGGAGTTACGGGCGAACTGTTCATCGGCGGGGCGGGGGTTGGCAAAGGCTACATCAATCAGCCTGAGCAGACAGCCCAGCGGTTTATTGCAAACCCCTACGGCGGTACCGACTGGCTCTATGCCACCGGCGATCAGGCGCGCTGGTTGCCCGATGGCCGGGTTGAATACGTGGGTCGAAAAGACAATCAGTTGAAAATTAAAGGCTTCCGCGTGGAGACGGGCGAAATTGAACACCAGCTGGCCCGCATCGACGGCGTTCAAGAAGTGTGCGTACTGGGCCTCGACCGGCCGAAGCTGGGTAAATCACTGGTCGCCTACGTAGTAAAAAAAACGACGGCTACCGAGCTGACCGAAGAGGCGTTGCAACAACGGCTGCTGGCATTCCTGCCCGCGCACATGATTCCCGAGGCGATTCTATTCCTCGATAAAATTCCGCTGACCGTCAACGGTAAAATTGACCGCCAGGTGTTGCCTACGCCCGCTGCCCGGTCGGAACTGGTGGCCTATGTGGCCCCAGAAACCCCCAACGAACGACTGCTGGCCGAGGTGCTGGAAACCATACTGGCCCAGCCGCAAATCGGCTGCACCGACAACCTGCTTCGGCTGGGGCTCGACTCAATTCGATCAGTGCAGGTGATGGCCAAACTGGCACAACGCGGCTACGACCTGTCGGTGGCAACCATGTTTGAGCAGCCCTACCTCGGCGAATGGGGCCGCCACCTGACGGCCCGCACTCACACTGAGCCGTTGGCTACAGCACCCGTCCAGACGGAGCGGGTCAGTGCCGACGATCTGGAATTGATCGAAGCCCTTTTCAACTGAACACAGCCATGACGGAAGCTATTTACCCACTAACCCCACTACAGGAAAACTTCCTGTATGTATCGCAGACGCAGGCCGAGGCATACGTTGTCCAGTCGGCATTTGCGATCAACTATACCCTGCAACCCGATTGGGTGGCCGAGGCCATCGGACAATTAACCCGGCGGCACGATCTGCTCCGTACGGCCTTTGTGTTTGAAGGGTTGAAACGACCCTATCAGGTGCTGCTGGCCGACCGGACCATCGACGTACGTACCTACGACCTGAGCCACCTACCCACCGACGCCGCTCAGGCCGAGATCGCCCGGCGACTGGCTGAGGAACGTACTCAGCCGTTTGAGCTGGCCAAAGAACCCCTGCTGCGGGTGCTGCTGCTGACCCTACAGCCCGACCGGTTTGTGGTGGCGCTCACCAACCACCACATCCTGATGGATGCGCAGGGCGTTCGGCAACTAATGGCTGAGTTTGTAACCATCTACCAGTCGCTGGCACAGGATACCCCACTGCAATTGCCCGCACCAACACCCTTCCGGCAGTATGTCGAGTGGCTCGAAACGCAGGACAAAACCGAGGCGGCAATGTTCTGGCAAACGTACCTGCAGAGCTATCTGCAAACGGCTACGCTGGCACCTACCCAGCGCCAGACAACCAATGCAACGCCTCGCTGGGCTGAAGTCACGCAGGTGCTACCTGCCCAGCTAACAAGTCGGCTGGGCCAGACGGCGGTGGCGATGAACGCTACCCTGCCCACGCTGCTGCAACGGGTATGGGGCGTGTTGTTGGGCTGGTACAACCAGACCCAGGACGTCACGTTTGGCACCGTCAGCACGGTCCGCCCGGTAGATGGCCCCGCTTTCGACCACACCATCGGCTTGTTTACTAACACGGTGCCGGTGCGGGTGCAATGGACCAATGCCGACAGCGTCTACAGCCTGACCCGGCAGGGGCAACGCGACTTCTGGACATCGCTGCCGTACCAGCATTTGCCGCTGAGCGACATACAGGCGCAGTCGCTGCTCCGGGATCGGCTGTTCGATCACCTGTTTGTAGTCGATACCATGCCGGGCGGAGCATCCAACATCGACTTGGCACTGATCCGTCCACTTGACGAAGACGCTTTTACCCAGATCAACTACGATTTCGGCGTACTGGCGCAGGTGAGCGACACCCTGCAACTGCGCTTTACGTACCGCGCCGATCGCTACGAGCCGTGGCTGTTCGAGAACCTGGCGGCGCAGTTTCAGCACCTGCTGGAGCAGATCGTGACGGACCCGACTCAACCCATTGGCCAGCTAAACCGGCTACCGGCTCAACAGCAACTGAGCCTGTGGGCGGCTATGCAAAATCCAACGCACTACGAAACGCCCGAAACGGGTCTGTTTGGCCTGTTTCAGCAATCGGTAGCGCAGTACACCAACCAGACAGCAATTCAATCGCCCACTGAAACGCTTACCTACGGGCAACTGGTCGCGGAGGTGGATGCGTTGGCGGGGCAGTTGTTTCATGCCTATGGCGTGCGGCCTGATGAGGCGGTCGTTGTCTGGGCCGATCGGTCCGTCGAGCAGCTTATCGCCTGGCTGGCATTGCTGAAACTGGGAGCTACCTACGTACCGGTAGCCGCTCAGATGCCTGCCGCCCGCGTGCTGGAAGCGAGCCGCCAAACCAACCCTCGGCTCATCCTGACCGATCGACCGGCGAACACGCTGCCAGCATCCACGTTGTTCCTCAACGAACTACGTACCCAAGCCAGAGCCGCTGCCCGGACAGTAGAGGGCAGTAGGCTGATTGGGGCCGATCAGGTTGCCTACATCATCTTTACATCGGGCACTACGGGTATCCCTAAAGGCGTACAAATTGCCCACCGGAGCTTCGGTAGCCGGATTCAGGACCACATCACGTACCTGGCCATCCAACCGGCGGACCGTGTGCTGTACCTGGCCTCGACAGGTTTCGACGCCGCGATGGTTGAAGCCGGTATGGCGCTGTTTGCCGGTGCGACGCTTTGTCTGGCCGATGCGGCTACCAAAGACAACCCCGCCCTGCTCGGTGAGTACATCGACGCCAACGGTGTGACCGTCGCCATTTTTCCGCCTGCTTACCTCAACGCCTTCGACCGTCGTTCGCTACCCACGCTGACGCGCATTATCACTACGGGCGAAGAAGCCCGGCTGGCCGAATCGCTCTTTTACGCCCAAACCCGGCGCGTCATCAACGGCTATGGCCCCACCGAAACTTGCGTGGGCGCTACTTTTTTCGAGATCAACCCTACCCACGCTGATGACTACCGGGCGCTGGGACACGTACCCATCGGTGCACCCTTTGCCGATACCACCGTGCTGGTGCTGGACAAAGACCTGAACCTGCTGCCCGAAGGCGCCATTGGTGATCTGTACGTTGGCGGCATCGGCCTGTCGACTGGCTATCTCAACGACCCGGCCCAAACCGATCGGGCTTTTATCGAAAACCCCTTTGAGTCGAGTAGCCGTCTCTACCGCACGGGTGACCGGGCCCGCTGGCATCAGCACTGGGGGCTGGAGTACTTCGGGCGCAACGACAAACAAGTGCAGGTACGGGGTATCCGGGTTGAATTACAGGACATTGAAAGCAACCTAATCGCCTTTGAAGGCGTAACTGCAGCCTGCGTAGTGGCTCAAGCCAACGAACAGGGTGATATGGCGCTGACTGGGTACGTTGAAACGAAACAAACCATCGACCTGCTGGAGCTACGGACGTTTTTGCAGCAACGATTGCCCATCTACGCCATCCCGGCGGTGCTGGTACCGATCTACGAGCTGCCCCTTACCGCCAACGGTAAAGTGGACGTGGCCGCGCTGCCTAATCCCGCGCAACCCGATGCCAGCCAGGAAGTCGTGCTGCCCCAGAACGAGTTGGAAAGCCAGCTGTTGACTATTTGGCAGGAGGTGCTGGAAACGCCCACGCTGACCACCACGCACAACTTCTTCCAGGCGGGTGGGCATTCGCTCAAGGCGATGCGGCTGGTGGCCCAGATATACAAGCGGATCGGTACCAGACTCAACGTAGCTGAGGTATTCAATTACCCCACGGTGGTGCAGCTGGCTGGTCGGATCAACGCCCATCAGCAGTCGGCGCGTTACGAGGCTATTCAGCTGGCGCCCCGCCAGAGCCACTATGCTGTTTCGGCAGCGCAACGTCGGTTCTGGATGCTGGCGCAATTTGCGGGCGCTGAATCGGCCTACCACATTCAGCAGGTTTGTGAGCTTACGGGTCCGTTCGATTCGTGGCTGTTCGAACTGGCACTGGGCCAGGTGGTTGAACGGCACGAGATCCTGCGCACATCTTTCCATTTTATCGGCAGCGACCTCCGGCAGGTGGTGAGCTATTACGAACCCGACGATCTGCCTTTTCGAGTGGTAACGGATATCGACGAAGCCGCGTTTCCCGCGTTCATTCAGGACGAACAACAGGCACCACTACCTCTCGACCGGCCTTCGGCGTTCCGGGTGTGCGTGGTGCCGCTGGCTGCCGAACGCCATGTGCTGGTGATGACGATTCACCATATACTGGTCGATGGCGCGTCGTTGCAGCAATTGACAGGCGAGCTTTTCCGGCTCTACAATGCCCACGCCGCCGGGCAGGCAATTGAGTACCCGCCGCTCGCCATTCAGAATAAAGATGTGGCCGACTGGCAAAACAGCCAGTTTGCCGATTCGGCTCAACCCGATAAAGCTTACTGGCTGGCCGAGCTGGCAAACCTGCCAGATCGCCCGATGCTGCCCGTGCAGCAGGTACGTCCCGTACAGAAAACGTTTGTCGGCCATCGGGTCAGTACCACCCTGACAGGAGCTACCTACACGCAGCTAAAACGCTGGGCCGTGACGCAACAAACCAGCGTCTACAACCTACTGATGAGCACGCTCTATGTGCTGTTGTATCGCTACAGTGGCCAAACCGATCTGCTGATTGGAACGCCGGTATCGCTGCGTCAGCATCCCGGCCTCGATGAGCAGATTGGCCTGTACCTGAATACCTTGGTCGTGCGGGCTACCGTCGATCCGTCGGCGCCGTTTACCGTGCTCGCCGGGGCGGTTCAGCGGAAAAATCTTGCCAATCAGCAACATGCGCTCTACCCATACGATCAGATGGTGGCTGACCTGAGCCACAGTCGGACCGATGGCTCGCTCTTCGACGTGATGCTCTCGCACCAGCAGCTGGGGCAGGCCACCGACGAGTCACTAACCGACCTCCGCACAGCCTACTATGCCACTGGCTCCGACACCCAAAGCAAATTCGATTGGGAGTTTTTCTGTTTCGAAAATCCACAATCGCTCGATGTATCGCTGGTGGTGGATGCCGATCTGTATGACCTCGACCGGACCGAACAGATTCTTCGCCACTTCGTCGCCCTGTTGACGACCGCCACGACGCCTGCCGACGCCGAGCGCCCGATTGGGCAGTTGCTGATGCTGTCGGCGACGGAGCAAAACTGGCTGGATAAGCAGAGCCTTGGCGAAACACAGACGTTCGGGACGGATGATCTGGTAACGGCGTTCCGGCAGCAGGTTCAACAAACGCCGCAGGCCGTCGCCGTCTGGGACGAAGCCACCACGCTGACCTATCAGGCACTCGATGACCAATCTGACGCGCTGGCAACGTACCTGCAAACGCAGTACGGCATCGGGCCGGGTAGCCTGGTGGGCATGCTGATGCCGCATTCCTCCCGCGTACTTACGGCCCTGCTGGCTATACTGAAACTGGGGGCCGCTTTTAGTCCACTCGACATCAGCAACCCCGCCGACCGGCACCAATACATGCTCGACAATGCCGGTGCTCAACTGCTGCTCACCGATTCGGCGGTGGCGTTCACACCCGTCAACTGCCCCACGCTGGCCATCGATCGGTTCCGGCCGGTAGGGGAGGTGCTCCGGCCCACGGTTTGCTGGACGCCCACCGACCGCGCCTACGTGATCTACACCTCCGGTTCGACGGGCCGGCCCAAAGGCGCGTCAATCTCGATGGGGAACCTGATGAACTACCTGCGCTGGAGCAACCAATATTATTTCGCCGATCAGGGCGGCTACCCAATGGCCTTGTTCACGTCCATTGCGTTCGACCTGACCATTACTACGTTGTTCTCGCCGTTACTACGGGGCGATGGCGTTCGGATATACGAACCGGCAGCAGCGATGAACGAAGTGCTGGCCGGAGTCTTCGCGCCGAACTCGGGTATCCGGGCCGTGAAGATGACGCCCTCGCACGTGCTGCTGCTCCAATACACCGGCCTGAGCCAAACCAGCGTGTCGCACATCATCGTAGGCGGCGAGGCGCTACTGCCCGAGCACGTCCGGCTGTTGCGGCGGCTGAATCCGGCCATGCGCATTTTCAATGAATATGGCCCCACCGAAACCACGGTTGGGTGTGCTATCGAGGAAATCGCCGGGGAGCACGATCACATTACCATCGGCCGGCCCATCGTCAACACGCAACTGCTGGTGCTGACTGCCGAGGGCGAACACGTACCTGTGGGTGGCGTGGGCGAGCTTTATGTGGGCGGCGAGGGTGTGGGTATAGGCTACATCAACCAACCCGATGCTACCAGCCGCGCTTTCCGAGTGCTGCCGCAGTGGCCGGGTAGTCGGCTGTATCAGACTGGCGATCTGGCCCGGTGGCTGCCCGACGGTCGGCTCGATTACCTGGGCCGGAAAGACAAGCAGGTGAAAATCAACGGTCGACGCATCGAACTGGCCGAGATCGAAGCACAGATAAGCCGGGTAGAGGGCGTTGAACAGGTAGCCGTAACCGTGGCCGAATTAGCCGCTGGCAGCACGTTGCAGGCGTTTGTAAAGTGGCAGATGAGCCAGCCAATGGATGACAGCGGCCTGCGGCAGCAGCTTCGGCAGTGGCTCCCCGAGTACATGGTTCCGGCCCGGTTTATCACCGTTGACGTGTTTCCGCTGACGCCCAACGGCAAGCTCGACTATCGCCAGCTGGTGACACCACCAACGGTTGTCACGGCCGAAATGCCCCGTACCGAAACCGAACAGCAGCTACAGACTTTGTGGACGACGTTACTCGACGTACTTGAGCCCGACATCCGCACCAGCTTTTTTCACCTTGGCGGCCATTCGATTAAAGCCATTCAGCTTCAGCAGGCTATTCAGCAACAACTAGGCTATAAACTTCCCCTCAACGACATCTATCAACGCCCCACTATCGCCGAACTGGCCGAGGTGATCGACGCCATGCAGGCAGTTGCTCAGCCAAGCTCAATTCAACTGAGCCTGTCAGACCAATACGAAACATACATCATCTGATAAACCTATAGCTATTCATTATCATGAAATCGTTAGCCATTTCTATACTGCTCATCAGCAACGTGCCTGGGGTAGCCTGGGCGCAAACCAACAGGCCACCGCACCTCTCGGCGGTGCAGTTCGACTACGATTCGGTAAACGCTTGCCTGAACGTCAGCTACCACGTGGCCGACGCCGAAGAAGCCAACGTGACCGTTAACGTGGCTGTATTCGATGCTAGCGGCCTGCCGGTGGACGTACCCAGCTGGGGCGCCATAAACCAGCCGCTGACGGCCAACACGCAGCATGCATTTGCGGTCGATTTGTCGGCCTACCGGCAGCGGGTATCGGCGCTAACCTATCGACTGACGGCGGATGATGGCGTGCCGGTGCCCTTCGACGAACTCATCAGTCGGATCGACACCAATCGGCTGAAACGCCGCCTAACGGCCATTAGCGGCGTGCGCCATCCGTCGGTGCCCGCTGGCCTGAAGCACCTGCTTGAAGTGCGTGACCTGTTGAATCAATCGTTTCAGTCGTTCAACTGCGTGGTTCGACAACAGCCTTTTCAGTTTGCAGGCTATGCCGGGCAGAATGTAATCGCTACCTCGACCGGCACTGCTGCCACGCCCGTCACCTACGCACTTACCGCCGCTTATGATGGCAACTGGGTTACTCCCGGTGCCAACATGAACGCCTCCGGGGTAGCTGGCATGCTCGAGGTCATGGAGATTCTGGCGGCCTATCCGCACAAAAACCGGCTCACGGCCATTGGCCTCGATTACTCGGGCGACGATGAGTTTGTGGGGGCTAATTACTACTTGTTCAAGGGTGGGCTGTCGCGCCGCGAAAACCTGCTGGGTACGTTCAATTTCGACCGTATTGGCAGCTACAATCCCCGCGCCCGCTCGTTACGTCCCGATAAGGATTTTGCTCAGCTTTTCCCGGCCGAACAGAAAAAACTGGAGGCCGATAGCCTGCGAGCTAACTTCATGACTATCGTGAGCAACCACGCTTCGCGCCATCTAGCCGATGCCGTTGTCCGCCATGCGCAACACTACGCGCCTCACCTCAGGTACGTGCTTGAGGATTACCCCGGCTATGGCGAGTGTACGGGTGGCTCACACTGCACCATTTTCAAAGTGCAACAGAGCGACCACGTGATTTTCTGGTACCGCCGCCTGCCTACCCTACACATCACCGATGGCCATGCCGGGGAATATATCGACAGCCAGGAAGACGACACCGTCGATAAGATCAATTTCTCGTTTATGCGGCAGTTGTTGAGTACCAATCTGGCCGCTTTGGCCGAGCTGGTTGGTGTACAACACGCTCATAGTATTACACTTAAAGTCAACTAGTTATCTTAAAAATAAGCGATCATGTATCTATTCGATTTAGTTAAGCCTAAAGCGCGGCAATATATCAGTTTATTCATCCTGGGTGTACTGAATAGCCTGCTCTACAGTAGCCTGATCATCTTGCTCAACCAGAGCTTGACCAGCACAGCCACGGGCGGGGGGCTCAACACCAACCTGGCGCTGCTGTTTGTGGCGATCTTGGTGGGGTCTTATCTGTCGCGGCGGTTCTACCAGTCGTACCTGATCCGGTTCACCAACAGCGTCCTGTTCGATCTCGAGCTGTCGATCGTGCGCAAAGTGGTGAGTGCTTCGTATGAGTCGTTCGTGAAGGTGAAAAAAGAGGCCATCTACACGGCCATCAACGATATCAAAACCATTGTTCAGTTTCCGCGCATCCTGATCGACGTATTCAATACAACCGTGATGATTGTCTTCAGCCTGGGCTACATGCTTTTTTTACAGCCGATGCTGGCGAGCCTCGTACTGGGCATGACAGCCCTGATTTTCCTGGCCTACTACTGGCAGAACAAGAAAATCAGCTCGGCTTTTGAGCGCATTCGTGAGCTGGAAAACCACTACTACCGTTACCTCAATGATCTGCTCATGGGCTACAAAGCGGTGAAAATGAGCACCGAACGCACGGAGACGATTTACGAGCACTACCTGAAAAAGAATCGTAATGAAACCGAAGGGCTCGAAACCAACACGGCCATCCGGTATGCCAACAACGAGGTGCTGGGCAGCTTTGCCTGGTTTGCTATCCTGGGGTTTGTGATCTTCGGGCTGCCACTGCTGGGCCGCGCCGACCCGCAGATTACGGTGTCTTTCACCGTCACGATTCTCTACATCGTTGGTCCGCTGACGACCCTCGTCAGTACGCTGCCTTACTTTAGCCGGTCGGCCACGGCCATCCGTCGGTTGCAGGCTTTCGACGAGCAGGTGCAGCATCTCGATGTGGTTGCTCCGGCGATGCAAGTACCCATCGCCGAGTTTGAAAGCGTCACCTTTCGCGATCTGGAATACAGCTATAAAGATGATTTCCAGCGGACGACCTTCCACCTTGGCCCGCTCGATCTGACCATCAACCGGGGCGAAACCGTCTTTATCGTAGGCAGCAATGGCAGTGGCAAGAGCACGTTTCTGCTGCTACTGACTGGCCTGCTCGACAAGCAGTGGGGTAAGATGTACCTCAACGGGCAGTCGATGACCAAAGGACATAGCGCTGCTTACCGCGACCTGATCACGACTTTGTTTACCGACGCCCACTTGTTCAGCGAGCACTACGACCGGTACCGGCTCAACCCCACCGACCCTACGCTACTCCGCTACATCGACCTGCTGGGGCTGACGGGTAAAATCCGGTTTACGGGGCAGGGCACCATCAGCGGCGAACTCTCGAAAGGGCAACAGAAGCGTCTGGGCATGGTGCTGGCGCTGATGGAAGCGAAACCCATCATTGTGATGGATGAATGGGCTGCCGAACAAGACCCCTCGTTCCGCTACTATTTCTATGACCAACTGCTGCCCATTCTGAAACAGGAGGGCAAGACGGTCATCGCCGTTACACATGATGATCGTTACTTCGGTTTTGCCGACCGCATTGTGGAGTTCAGCGCCGGCCGGATTATCGAGCATCAACAAACTGTCGAACTGGACCTAACCCAATAAGATCATGACACTGTCGTCCACCTCCGAGCCTACCATCCTGTTTTGCATTCCGTTCTCGGGCGGAAGCTACTACGCCTATCAGTCGCTGTTGCGCCATTTTCCCAAGTCGATTCAGGCTGTAACGCTTGAATTACCAGGCCGCGGGCGTCGGTTTGGCAAGCCGCTACTGCACGACGCCCACGCCATGACCGACGACCTGATAAGCCAGATGGGCGATCAGCTCCGGCCGGGGCAGTCATACGCCCTGTTTGGGCATAGCCTGGGGGCACTGCTCGCGGCGCTGGTGGCCCGTAAAGCCCAGACCCTGAGTCTGCGGCAACCCGATCATCTGTTTGTCAGTGGGAAAGGGGGGCTTTCGCAGGTACCAACCTCGCAGCGGCACCGGCTCCCGTCGGCGGCGTTTATCCGTGAAGTGAGTGATTTTGGTGGAATGTCGCCTGAACTGATGGCCAATCAGGCATTGCTCAATCTGTTCGAGCCGATTCTACGCGCCGACATTCAGGCGTCGGAAACGTACCGCTACGAGTCGCAACAAATCACTATTCCCATCGATGCATTCGTGGGCACCCGCGACCTGATGACGCCCGACGACGTGCGCCTCTGGCAGCGCGAAACCAGCCACCCCTTATCGCTGCATATCTACGAAGGCAACCACTTTTTTTTATTCGACCACGAAGCCGATATCGCGCGGCAGATCAGCACCAAATTGATACGTGCTACCCAGTTAATCGCTTACGCATAAACACTAGAAACTATATAGAAATCATGTATACCAGAACACTAGTAAGCACCATCCTGATCGGACTAGCGGTCGGAGCGAGCAAGGCGCAGCCGCTGACCCTCGCGCAGTTTTTGCCCAAAAAACAGTTGGTCGCTACATCGGTAAAAGGACTGATTAAACCGGATCGCCAACTCGACTCGCTGACGCTGGCGACCACACTGACCCAATTGGCCACGCAGGGCGGAGGCGTCCTGATCTTCGACAAAGGTACCTATTACATCAACCACGACGTAATACTGCCCGATGGCGTGGTGTTGCGTGGTGCCTTACCTCTGTCTCGCACAAAAGCCGGTGTTGCCGTGCCTGTTACGCAATTTGAGTTTCCCCGTTTCGATGCCGGGGCATCGGCCACGCCAACGTCGGTCGCCGATTTCAAAACCGCTCAACCCAAGCGGATCTACACGCCCAGAGCTACCCAAAAAGTAGGGCTGTTATACCTGTCGATCAACCGCGCCGTGGTCGATCTGGCCGATGTGGTGCGGGGAGGAAACGTTAAACACGGGCAGGTGTGGTTGCAGGGGCTCACGCTCAACAATGGACTCACACTGGACCCGGCGGTTCCTTCGGCCTATCAACGCCAGCACGATCATGGCTGGCAGCGGTGGGGTCGCCGCGACGTACCCAATCTGGCTGTGGGTGTACAAACGTTTTGCCAGATAACCGATTGCCGGATCAACACGGAACCAACCGATGGGTACGTTCAGAATAGCTACATGACCAACGACGGGATGCTCTTTGACGGCACTCAGGCCCGGCTCTTAGTGACCGACCATCCCGCAATCGCCGTCTACACGGCCGCCCCGACCCGCAAATCGACGCTCCGAATCAGCACGAATCAGGTGGCTACGGCCGCTACAGCGCAGTCCATCCTAATCGACGGGCAACCAATCCGGGGTGTGCAGAATCAACTGACGCAACTACCCAATGGCAACTGGACTGCCGACGGCCTGCAGGCACTTGATAAGCGTTATGAGGTGCTTTACACCGATCAATATCCGTCAGAAGCAGGTGGGTACGTTCACGCAACGGGCGATACCCTGCGCTACCGGCTGATTCAGCCGAAACGGATGGAACCTAGCCAAACGTACCCGGTAATCCTCTATCTGCACGACTATTTCGAAGCAGGAAACGACAACCGGTTGCAACTCCGGCAATTTGTGTGGCAGTTGGTCGATCCGGCTGTGCAGGCCAAGTACCCCTGCTTTGTGGTGGCGCCGCAGCTACCGGCCACCGAAGGCAACTGGCGAAGCGAAGCCTTTTCAAGCCTGACATGGCCCCTCGAGTCATCGATGCAACTGATCGACTCGCTGGCCAGGCAATACCCCATCGACCGGTCGCGTATTTACGTGGTCGGCACCAACATGGGCGGCGAAGGGGCCTATGCACTGGCTACCTGGTACCCCGATCAGCTGGCGGCTATTGTGCCCGTCAGTACGGCCTATAGGCTGTCGCAGTTTTCGGCGCAGGAAGCGGCCAAAGTGCCTACTTGGCAGGTCTTCGGCGAGCGCGACGAGTGGTTTGGCTCCTTTACCCGGCAGCTCATGCGGTCGTATTATCGGCTGGTCGATCGGCCAAGCCATTTTTCGGAAATTAAACAACGCGGCCACCGCTGCTGGAATACCCTGCTGGCCGAAGAGCCCACCCTGCTGCCTTGGTTGTTCAGTCAGCGTAAACAAAAGCAGTAACCACCATGAAACCGACACTCCTTCTCAGCAGCTTCGTGGCGATGGCTACTCTGCTCCTCAATTTCGCTACCCCGTCGCGCGTTGGTTCGGGCTTCAGCAAACTACCTACGTCGACGATCGAACTGGGGAAAGCCCTGTTCCATGAGCCAATGCTCTCGCGCAAAATGACCATCAGTTGCGCGAGTTGCCACAAACCCGATTTCGCCTTTTCGGATACCTCGCAGTTCAGCATTGGGGTGAATGGGAAACCAACGGGCCGCAACACGCCCACCGTGACCTACTCGGCTAGGCGGCAGCATTATTTCTGGGATGGCCGGGCGGCAACGCTCGAACACCAGGCAACCGGCCCCATCACCCATCCTGAAGAAATGAACCTGACCGTAACGGAGGCCATTGGGCGGCTTCGCCAGCACGCCTATTACACCGTGGCATTTCAGAAAGTCTTTAACCGAGCCCCCGATTCGCTGGGCTTAACCAAAGCACTCGCCGACTTCCAGCGTAGCCTTTCTGATTATGATTCGCCCTATGACCGCTATCTGAAAGGCGATCAGTCGGCCATGTCGGCGTCGGCTGTTCGGGGCTTCTACCTGTTCTATCAGGAAAATACCTGCGCGCAGCCGGCCTGCCACATTGGCCCCGACTTCAGCGGCGATTCGCTGGTCTTTGTAGGCGTGCACGACGGGAACGACATGGGCCGCTACGGTATTACGGGGCGCCCCGAAGACCGGCAGAAATTTAAGACGCCTATTCTCCGGAATGTGGGCGTGACAGGCCCCTATATGCACGACGGCTCGATGAAGACCCTGCGCGAGGTGATCGTCTTCTATAATCAGCGCGAAAACTTCCTGGGTAACCCGCGTACCCACGCCAACGTGCGGCATCAGCGAGCCCAGACCATGACCGATCAGGATGTCGATGATCTGGTGTCGTTTATGAACGCCCTGACCGACTACCGGTATCAGAAACGTAACGTAGCGATGGATACGACTCCGCGCCGTCATTGAGCGTATTCACCCATTTTAACAACTCGGTTGCCATGATTTGTCTGTATTATGTCAAGTTTGACGGGGTGCTATCGGCTCCCCGGTTTACCGAAGCACTCCGCAGCCTGCCGGGCGCTATGCAACAGCAGGTTGTTCGATTCCGCTACGCTGCCGATCAGCATCGGTCGCTATACGGTAAACTGCTGCTACGTTATGCCCTGCGGCAACAACACCTGCCCGACTCTTGGCTTGGGCAGGTATCTACCGGCGCCTACCAGCGGCCGCAACTCAATGCGCTTGTCGACTTCAATATTTCGCATTCGGGGGATGTGGTGCTTTGTGGGCTAGCCACAGAAGGCACCCGAATCGGGGTTGACGTGGAAGAAATGAAGCCCATTGACTGGCGCGATTTTGAGGCCATCTGGCGCCCCGACGAATGGGCGTATATCACCGGGGGCGGGTCGGCACAGCAAATGACCCGATTCTATACCTGCTGGACGCAGAAAGAAGCGATCATGAAAGCCGATGGGCGCGGCATGAGCCTACCTGTTCAGCAAATCTGGCTCGATCAGGCAACCCTAACGGCGCAGGTGGGACTACAGCGCTGGCAGTTGGTGCCGTTAACCCTTGCCGAGGGCTACCAGGCCCATCTGGCTACGAACAAGGTAGGGGACGCCATGCGGGTTCAGGCTGTCAACGTAGACCAATTGTTGGACGAACCGGCACCCCGCCCCATACTGCCCAGGTACGTTACAGGGGGGCGACTGGCGATCTTATCAGACTGATCACAAAAAAACACCGCCTGAGTGGATCAGACGGTGGTCATATATCATATGGTTTTTGGGGTAGTAGGTCTACTAAGATCGTCAACTAAAAAAGCGTTCTTTTATCTGATACTAGAATCGCCAACCAGTATGTATTTGTGGTAAAGGCTACAAAGCGGTGTTCTATAAAAAGATGGTAGTGATAGTCGTAAACGATTTGCCGTGGTGGTTGGCGTTGCCTTGATTAGCGAGGCGGAGCGTGCCAGCAGAAGTACGCTTGAACGTAGGGCGGATTGTTGAGCCAGTCAGGGAAGTCGAATACTTTTTCATAAGATAGATGTTTTTCTGTTTGTTTTTCTTTGAACAATTCAAAGGTAGGGACTCCTATCACGCCCCGAAAAATTAGTGTACATATGCCGCTATTGGTCATATATCACCCGTGATTAGACCGATAATCAGGTCGTTTTTCCCATACTGTCAATCGGCGCTTTACCGGCGCTTTGGCTTGTTCGTTCCCGTGCTACCTGACTCGTATACCATTGTTTCAGAAAGAAATAAAGAATCAGCTCGTATAGCCGCTGCTCATCGGGGAGCATTCGGTTGATGGCCATGTGGATATGGTGATGGAGGTAATGCTGCTGATCGGCCGTGCCATACTGGCTAGCTAGCCGGGTTAGCGCCTCTTCGATCGGGGGCGTCGAGAAAAACGCCGCTTTTGTCGTCATACAGGCCTGTATCGCCTCCCGAAACACCCGATACTTCTGGTTCAGGAGCCGTCTCATGGCCAGATCGACGTTGAATTCGCGCGAAAAGGCGTTGAAGCCCGCCTCGGCCAGTTTGACCCGATCGGCCACCGATAGCCCGGAGCGATCGAGTAGCCGGTCGATGACAGGCAGGAGGTAGAGCCACCGTTCTTCCGACTCGAATGGCAGTGCCGACAGCGCCTGCAAACAAATCTGGCTATTCTGAAAAAAGAGCCACTCGGTATCGTCCATCGTTCCCAGCGCGTACCGCTCCAGCTCACGTACATACGTGTCGAACTGCATGGTTACCGCCCCGCCCGATGTCTGAAACTCCTTCACGCGCGTGTGGAGGTCGGCCAGCAGGCTGGTGAAGTGCGTGGGTTGGGTAAGCAGGAGCCGAACCCTGACGTGGGGGTGCGGATCGGCATACCGAACAAAAAACCACTTGCTGATCATGCCGGCTTGCAGTAGCTCCTGCACCAGTGGCCAGATCAGGGTTGTCAGCAGTTGATCCTGGGTACGTACCCCGCCATAAAACTTTACGTAGAGCCACTCGGAGCCGGGCAGAAAGGTACGTTCATCGAGTGATTGAATCCGGGCAGGTAGTTGGTAGTTGGGCGCGGCCTGATCGCGCGTGTAGAGGGTGGCTACCCACTGGTTCGCCATTGTTTCGCCGTGTGGGTTTGTCACGGCTGTGGCATCGGGCGCCAGCCATTCTTCTAGGCATAAAGTGCTGCTCGATTTAATTTCATCCTGCAACACCTGAATGGCAAGTTCATTGCTGATGTCGATCAGCAATTCGTTATCACCGACAACGACGACAAATTGCTCGGGGTAATGGCGTTTACGCCACCATGCCTGAAAAGCGGCGCTGGTTTTTAGGCCCCGGCACTGCGCCAGATCGGCGGCATGCAAATACCAAGTTGCCCGTTTTAGAATAATATCCTTATACACCAGCCGCGGAAAATAGTTACCCTCGGGCTCAATCCGTTGCCAGTCAATTTGAAGTACGGCCTGCTCATTCTGGTATTGAAGGTCGGCCAGAAACCGATAGATCGGATTGGTGGACTGCCTGAAATTATGAGCCGTACTAAGCCGGGGTAAAATTACTTTATCGAGCCGTTTTGATCGAAGCCGGATCACGCCCTGCCGCACCGAAACTAGCAGATCGGTCAAGTGAATGGTGTTGAGCGGCGACGAGGTAGCCTGCCCGAAAATGGGTATTTCGTGCGTGTGAATGGGTTGCCGTATGGTAATGTTGCCCGCCCGGATATCTTCCGGCATATGGACAATCTCGGCCAGAACAGCCCCTTCGTGCTGCTCGGCATCGGATTGGGCCACTTGGCGGGCGAAGTCACGTACCTGGGGGATATAATCGGTGAAGCGGCCCATCATCACCAACGAGCTGATTCCAGTGCTGTTCTCTATGTAAAGTTGACCATCAGCTACTTGCCGGAACAGCAAGCTCATCGAAACGGGCATCCGCTTGATCACCGGCTCAATGGTAGACAGTTCATCGGGTTGAAGGCGGATCTCGTGTGCATTTTCCTGGAGGGCATTCAGCCATTTAGTGTATAGGTAGCGGTCGGCCGATTGGCGTAGAATCTGCTGAGGATGTATTAGGCTGGCAGGCGTAACAAGGTCCGATGTGAGCGAGCTGTAGCTTTTGACCAGATCATCGTTGTAGCCAATCCCGTTTTCATCGTCGAGCACTTGCAATAGGGGTACTTCCTGTTCCTCGTAGCGTTCATAAAAACGAATTTTGAAGGCATCGAGGGCCGATTGATTGCTGGGCGCACTTAGCCGTTTGAGTACGTCGACTCCTTCCAGCAGGGCTTTTTGACTGGACTGGGGAATGCCTCCCTGCACGAGTGGCTCTGAGTCGACTTGCAAGACCTGTTTGGGCAACGGACCGATCGGCAACTTTTGTAACAGCGAGTCGAAGGCAGCCTGCGTCGACTGTAGTTGGGTGGTATCCCCTGTCCGCTTGTCGAGTTGAAGCAATAACTGTCCCATATCCAGCAGGGTTGTTTGCAAGGTGAGCAACTGACGGCTCATTTGCGGTTTGGGTACCTTATTGATCGCCTGAATCAGCGTCGATAGAGGCGTGGAACCAGTGGGGCGTAGGGTGGTTTCGGGTAGTAGGATCTGCCCTTCGAGTAACTCGGTCAGGTACGTTATCGCGTCGGATTGTGTGTAGTTCAACTGATCCGTCAGGAGTTGACTCAGCTCTTGGAGCGAGGCGGTTTGGTCGGTCAGGTATGTGCTGATCAGATCGAGCGGCTCTGTCAGTTCCGTGAGGCTGATCTGATTTACCCAGGTTTCACCCTCTCGGATATATTCGATGTACGAGGCTTCCTGTCCCACAAGGTGACAGGTTGGGTTCAGGTAGCACCGCAGGTGAAGTAGCAGTTCAAGGTGCGTATTGGCATATTCAGTCAGCAGTATGACGACCAGGGTGTCGAGCCGGGTACGCCTCCGAAACCCATTCACTACTACGCCTGCCTGTGATGAATCGGCCCAGCCTGCCAGGGTGCAACCCGCTGCCAGCCCAAACGGTGTACAGCGGTTGCTCATCCGGGTGGCGTATTTGTATAAGGTCTTTATCAGTTGCTGACCGGTCTCGAGATCGGCTTCGGGCCGAGCTAACCAATTGGCTAGCGAATCAACTAGAGTTGGTGATGAAATGGCCAGTGCTTCCTGACTGGCAGGAAGTTGCGCCCATTCCAGAAGCTGTTCGGGCGACCAGGCTACCGTTGATGGGAGCGCTGGGACCCGAAGCAGCAGATTGGCTGCGAAAAAGTGATGCATAGACTAAGGGGCAGGTTATTGAACACAATAAAGTCGTGAATAAATTAGGCAATAACGCACTGCCATTTCGGCCAATCAGGGCCGAAATGTATCATTGAGCATCATGGTTGAGCGAGGAAGGCGCTGCCTGTTAAACAGCTATTGGGCAGGTTGTTGGCCTGCCTGACAGAGGGTTTTGCTTCAGGATGGTTTCCCTGAGTTGCATGATGGACTAAAGGTAATCAGCAACAAGTAAATTCGCTAACGGTAATGACTATACGCGCTTACCGCCGTGAATTTTTTCGCGAAGGGTATCGAAGAACACTTTTCGATATCCTTCACCCAACGGAATGTAAGCCTTCTGATTGGTCAGCAGGATTTGATTCCCATCTACGGCTTTGATCCGATCAAACGATACTAAGTACGATTTGTGGACGCGGAGAAAACTGGTCTTGGGCAAAACCTCCTCCATTTCTTTCATACTCATCATTGTAATGATACGCTGTTCGTCTCCCGTATAAATCGACAAATAATTCTTTAGCCCTTCAACGTATATGATGTCGTTGAAGTTGACCTTAATGAATTTGCCTTTGTAGTCGGTCTTAACAAAAATGTAATCTGAAGCTCCGTTGATCGGCTCAGCTTTAGGAGCGTTGGCGTTGTTAGTAAGCTTACCAAACTTATCGACGGCCTTTAGAAATCGGTCATAAGCCACGGGCTTAAGCAGGTAATCGACAGCGTTATGCTCGTAACCGTCGAGTGCGTAGTCGGGGTAAGCAGTCGTAAAAATGACGCTAATTTCCTCAGGCAACAGATTTACAAAATCGAGTCCACTGATGTTGGGCATGTTGATGTCGAGAAAGATGACATCGGCTGGCTGTTTTTTTATAGCTTTAAGTGCCTCTACCGGATTAGTGAAACTGTCAATCAGCGTCAAATTGTCGGTCTGCCCGATGTAATTGCGGATTACATCAATAGCCGCTATTTCGTCATCTACGATGTAGCAAGTCGCCATATTCATAAGTTGATCGACAAACGGGTTTCGTAGCGATTTTCGCTATCAACAACTGTAAAGGTGTGATTCGTGTTGTACACGTCTTTAAGGATTTTTCGGACGTTAGTCAGGCCGATATTGTTTGAATCTTTTGCTTTGACTTTGTTCTTTTTATTGACAGTTGAAAAATATAAGATTTCGTCTGTCGTTTGTATCGTAACACGTACCGGCGATTCAGCGTCGAAAAGGTCGCCATGTTTGAAACAATTTTCGGTAAGTGTCATCAAAACTAAAGGAACAACCAGCTTATAATCAAGCATTCCGTCGATTGTGAATTCGACATGAATTGAATTGCTGAATCGGGCCTTCTGTAATTCAATGTAATTACTCAAATGACTTACTTCATCGGTCAATAGAGCTTTGCCATTGATAGTGCGTTTCTGCAGCGCGTACCGCATAATACTTGACAAAAGCTGAATACCGCGGGCCTCCTGAGGCATTTGAGTGATCAGCCGCGAATAGAAAAAATTTAATGTATTAAACAGAAAATGAGGATTCAACTGCGATTTCAGGAAATCGACCTCCAGTAGATTGAGGTGTTTCTCCATTTCGATCATGCGAAGGTTATTGGCCCGTTGCTCCCGTTCTAACGACAATTTTCGCTTTTGGGTGACATACAAGTGTGAACCAAACCAATAACCCAGTGCAAGCAACATATAATAGCCACCCCGCCAGAAAGTTTCTCCGATTAATAGACGCTTAGAGGCGTAGGGTTGCGCCCAATCAGGACCCAATATAGGTAAAATGTATAATTTAAAAATTACTTTAAAAATAACATAACCAATAAGTATACAGCTTGTATACAAAGTCAGACGTATATATTGACGACTTGGTAAAAACATAGGATACACATACAAGGCGGCGAAATAGAATAATATTGCATTGGCTGCGAAGCCAATCAGGGTTTCAGTGATGTATAATTTAACTTCACTGAGTACAAAAAAATAAATTAAATGCTCGTAAACTATATACGCTAGCCATACGTAAATATGAATCCGTATAACTGACCAGGAAATGCCTTTTTCAATTTTTCTGTACCAGTTACTCATGACCTATATATACCAATTAAGGTAGATGATATTTTCTTTGCGGTTTATGTAAATACATGCAACAAGAGCTACGCCGTAACAACAGGCTGCGAGACGAATAGGTCAAACCATCTTGGCATCTGGCATCAGCAGGTAGGTGGTACAGGGATTATCGAAACGTACATATATCAGACAAATTACTTGAGTCTTTCTTCATGGGATAGAGCGGGTTAAGAGCCTACGCTCGGAAAGGCAGTAGTAGGTAGCAGCCATAGCAGCCTGTATTGACCGAAATACAAGGACACGGCCGCATCAGTGTGTTGCCTTTCTGCGTATGGATAGCACTATTGCCCTTTTGCCTTCTAGCGTAAATATAGGCATAACAACTCTAAACGATCAATTGCCAGTAAACAATGCGTTACTGTGATAACTCCTTAGAAGTCGCTGTGGTATAGTCTGAATATTGGCCAAATACAGCTAACTCACCGAAGAAAATAGGGTAAGTTTGTAATCCTTTGTGATTCGGCCGCACCGGCGGACCGGAAAGAAATTTATCCAGGCAACGGTTGGCTTTATTACCCAATGGCTTGCCTCAGGCAAAAAGCTTTTAGCTTACTCAGTCCGATCCGATCCACGGAGGCATGAAGCTTTCTGTCCTTAGCGGTTTCTTACCCGCGTAGGCCTGAACCTCGATGTGGTGGAAAAACCAGCAGTTAGTATGTAGAAGGGCAAAATGCTCAGCAACTGGAAGGAACGGGAATGCTCAAAAACTCTTTCCGTACTGAATTTGTGAAAGAAGCGACAAACGGGCATAATGACTTTACGACCAACTAGTAGTTAACGGCATTGTCCATTCGTACGGCGTTGATCATAATGGTTGCCTTAAACGTTAGTGACCTTAAGAGGTCGGTCTGTTTGGCGGGCATCTCTTTCTCCTTGCCATAATTGGTAAGGCCTTCCACTAAAGCATCGAATGTGAACTGCCCATCTAACTGATCATTAATTATTTGTGACCGTTTGTGGTACCTCGTTTGTGGCTTGCTGGTCAACTCTTCCTGGAAGGATTATCCGTACATCTCATACCAAAGCCGTAACTTATCCTTTATCTGGTTATCCTGTTTGCTTTTGCTTTTTTGTAAAAACTTCCATTCGGCTAATGTAAGATGCCAAACAACCGTTGCTTTCTGTCAAGACAGGCAAGCCTTTAACTATATCCTGCTCGGTTCTACTTGCCCGTTTGTCGAGGAACAAATTAATGGTTGTCCTGCTCGTAATGTATTGCAAGTTGGCAGTCAGTTGCAATACAGATTGCAATACAAAATTGTAGAATCAGCGCACAAAAGCAATAAAGAATGATAAGTGTTTCAGGGTTAACTAGCTGTTTTTCAGGAGATTTGAATAGCCTTGGTAAAAGAAATTATACTATTCGTTAAGGGCTTGGCTACGACTGTTAATCAGAGGGTCGTTGGTTCGAGCCCAGCTTCGGGAGCACAAAGCATAAAAAAAGCACTTACGTTAAATCGTGAGTGCTTTTTTTATGCTTTGTGCAATGCATTTATTGCGTGTTGTATCGAGTATGAGGAGTGCTTACAGCAACGGCCGACTGCGCGTGGAGTAATGGTAAAAGACTGGTTATGAAGCACAAGTTTGTCCTGAACCCCGCCGACGTGGCGGAGTCTGAGTTTGGAAGTACGGCCGGTCAGGGCAGGGGTGGTCGAATGACTAGGACTTCCCGCGCCATTGGCTTGACTGGGGTCCGCGTAGAGCTGTTGCACAAACCGACGGGCGTAATGGTGTCGGCAGAGGTACCACAGGGCCATTATAGCCGACAGGAGCTAATTAACCGACGTGAGGTGTTGAAGACTCAACTATGGGCTGAACTGGAAAAAAAGGTCATCGCCTTTTTGCGGCTATCTGGTTAATAGGCTCTGTAAACAAGACCAACATGATAGGTAATTGTAATGTTCGCCCGTATGTTGTGTGCGTTGATGAGGCATAACGAATACGGAGTCTTACATATCAAGCACTCACCGTTAACCGTGAGTGCTTTTTTAGTGTTGTATCAGACAGAGCCAGGAGCAGTGGTAGTTTGCGATGGCTTCGGAAAGGCGCTGAACCAGACGCGCGCTAACCTGCCACGACATACCATTGGCAAGCCACTCATACTCAGTCGTTCTGTGTTGACTATCCGCGTCGGAAACAGACATAGCTTGTTTCTGTCTCAGGGCTTGCGTGTATTTTAGAAGTTAAAACGAAAACGAAATGCCATCGGGAGTATTTGCCGTCTTGGATGATATAGCGGCGTTAATGGATGATGTTGCCCTGGCAACAAAAGTAGCCACGCGCAAAACAGCCGGCATATTGGGCGATGATTTAGCCGTAAACGCTGAAAAAGCTACCGGCTTTCTGGCCGACCGGGAGTTGCCCATCCTTTGGTCGATTACAAAAGGGTCGTTCGTCAACAAGCTGATCATTGTGCCCGTTGCACTGCTGCTCAATGCGTTTCTACCCGCTGCTATCACCTGGATTCTGCTGGCTGGTGGTTGTTATCTGGCGTATGAAGGGGCGGAGAAGATCGTCCACTTCCTGGCAGAACGAGTGGGGAAGAAACAGCACGCCGCCACCCCGGCTCAGGAGGAAAAGCCAGCCTCCGGTGAGGAGAAGGATAAAGTAAAATCGGCTATTACCACCGACTTCATTCTCTCGGTGGAAATTGTCATCATCGCGCTGGGGTCTGTGGCTGAGCAAGAACTGTCGGTACAGATCGTGACTGTGGCGGCGGTGGCGCTGTTGGCCACAGTTGGCGTGTATGGCTTCGTGGCGCTGATTGTGCGCATGGACGATGCGGGTTACAAACTAATCAAAGGATCGGCGGAGAAGAGTCTGCTGGCGACGCTCGGCCGTGGGTTGGTCGGTGCGCTACCCGTCGTCATTCGGGTTTTGGGCGTGGTGGGTACGTTAGCGCTGCTGTTAGTGGCCGGTGGCATATTCGACCACAACATACCGTACATTCATAAGATGCTGCCCAACGTACCTGCCACGCTGAAAGAATTCGTGCTCGGTCTGGTGGTCGGCTTAGTTATCTACGGCGTTGTGGCCCTTTTTCAAGGAGTTCGCCGGGCACCCAGCCCAGCGCTTTCGAGTGAAAACGCGGACAACAAAGTCGGGTAAGCAGCAACAGGCTGGAGGTGCTGCGTCAACACGGCGCTTAATCGCGAACTGAACGGTACGTTCAGACCGCCTCAGGATGCGCGTTTTCTGGACAGGCAATTCGGCATCAGCGTGAATGGCCTTGCCACTTTTGAGTCCATAAAAAACGGCCGGTCCGCTACGTTTCCGTTAGCAGGCCGACCGTCTTTTTAGGCTCAGCAAAGAGCGCTACCGTTAATTCACCACGTTGATCCGGTAGAAGAAGGGCGAGCTGTAGAACGCACCACCGGTGATGTTGGCACCCGTGTTGGCCGCCGTAAACGTTTTACCGTTGGTCAGTTTCATGGTGCCGTTAATCTCAAACCGGTCGCCATTGGCGATGTCAGTGGCGGTCAGCTTTGTGGCCGTGAGGGCCTCGGTACCCGTCACCGCGATGGTAGCGCGCGGATAGCCGGTCGTGGCGTCTTTCGTGAACGCCGACGCCGGAATCGACTTCAGGGCTACGGTCGTCGAGGGCGTCGTGCCGTTGGCGGGCGTCGCGTCCACAAACTTGATCGTCAGGTCGTACGAGGCAAACAACGCGCCCTGATTGGGCGTGACAGCCTCGGCCACAAACTCCATTTTGGTCCCGCCCAGATTTGCCTTACTGACGCTGAACGTCGAATTGCCAACCGGGTAGGGCGTCACGGTACGGATATAGCCCCCGTTCTCGATATCGGCCGGTTCGATCCGGCTCACCATGTCAGTTTTACAGCTCAGCGAGCCTAGACCCAGCAGAGCAAGAAGAAAATACTGTTTCATCACAACTTACGTTTTGTGGGAATTGATGCGTCTACAACAGAACCCGAATGCCTATTTGAGTATACCGGCGGCGTTATTATCCCAGAAGACAGGCACCGTCAGGCTCGCTTTCTGCTTCGCATTGGCGTTCCGGATGATGTAGGTCGACGGATAGTAGTAGGACCGGGGGAACGAGCCGGGACTGGCGTCGAGCGCAGGCTGCTGATTCGACGGTTTGCCCGTGCGGCGATACAGGTTGTACGACTCGATACCGTTGCCATACAGCGCGAGCCAGTACTCCGTCGCGATGATGTTCAACTTGGCGTCGGTGGTCGCGGCGGCGTCGTAGTCGGCCAGTACTTTCGTTACGTACTTCGTCACCTGATCGGCCCATACGAAGTTGTTGGCGGCTTCGTAGGTGCTGATCTTGCCACTCTCGATCGTACCCAGCGCCATCGCCCGTACGTCGGCCATCGATTTTTCAATCGCTGACTTGAGCAGGTCTTTGGCCACGCCATTGGTGCCCAGCGTCAGAGCCGATTCGGCCAGCATGAAGTCGACAAACGACCGCATGATGATGGGGTGAAGGCCCGCGCCACCGGCTCCGGCGCCCAGCGATACCGGTACGCCCGCGTCGTTATCAAACAAGCCACCGGCCGGATAAACGCCCCAGGCTGTGCGCAGCAACCCATCGGGTGGAATGCCCTCGTTGTTGAGGTGATCGCGGCCCCAGTAGCCAACCCCCGTCGGCAGGCAGAACACGTCGGCATCGGTATAGTGAGCGGGCTTCGAGTTGGTGATGCAGCGCAGCGCGTTTACGTCGGTCGGGTTTTTCACCGTTTGCCGGTAGAAGTAATACCGCATGCGGGGGTCCTGAAAACCTTTCGACGAATACAACGTACCCATGTAGGAGTTCGACTGGTAGTCGCCGCCGCCGGTGGGGGAGTATTGGCCGGCATAGCGCGGGTGGCGCGTGTCGGGGTTGGTCAGGTTCGAGCCAAACTTAAACACAAAGTTCTGGGTGGCTGTCGAGATGAGCTTGTTACCGGCGATCAGGGCATTGATCGCCGTGGTAGCCCCCGCCTTGTCGATCAGGCGGCGGTTGAGGTACGCTTTCAGCTTCAGCGAATTGGCCACCCGCGTCCAGCTGTCGGCGTTGCCGCCGTAGATCAGGTCGCTGGGCGCGCCCGATTTCGAGGTAGCAGCAAAGTTGGCGATGGCCTTGTCCAGCTCGGCCAGGGCGGCTTCGTAGATGCTCTGCGCGGGGTCAACGGCCGGGTTGAAGTTGGCGGCGTCGATGGCCTGTGAGTACGGTACGTCGCCGAAGCCATCCACCAGATTGATCAGGACCGAAGCCCGCAACGTACGGGCAATGCCGGCATGCACGAACAGTTCACTCGACTCAGCCAGCGGAATCAGCGTTTTTACGTCGGTCATCAGGCCGGCGTAGGCGGTTTCCCAGGCCCCGTCGAAGTTACCGGGCGATACGGCGTTGTCGTAAATGGCCGCTCCCTGGTTCAGCATGCGCGTCAGGCGCATCCCCGGATCGCTCATCTGGTTGAAGTGCGTCCGGTAGCTTAGCTCAATCGAGTTGAGCAGGTAATTGATGTCTGTGTTGTTGGTCGTTACGGCATTCGGATTGTCGAGCAAATCCAGCTTGCAGGAACTGACCGCCCCCACACACAGCAGGAGTAGTAAGGCGCTTAACTTCTTGATCATTATCGTCAGCTTTTAAGATAAGGAATGGGCAGGCGCACGGGGCGCTTTGCGTTGCCTTATGGTTAGAAGGTAATCTTTAGCGTGCCACCGAGCCGTCGTGAGCTGGGGCCCGTCAGGAATTCGAAGCCCATGCCTGTGCCGACGCCCAGGCCGAGGTTGTCGGTATCGAAGTTGAGTTCTTTGGGGAAATACAGCGCCCGGTACCAGAGGTTGTTGCCGAAGAAGGTGAGCGATGCCCCTTTGATCGCCATTTTGTTCAGCAGCGTTTTGGGCAGCTGATACGACAGCGATACTTCCTGTAACCGGATCGTCGACCCGTCGAACATGCGGCCTTCATCACCAAAGAAGTAATAGTTGTTGAAGTAGAAGTCCGATGCCGTAACCTGAATATCGTTCGGCGTGCCGTCGGAGTTCTTCACGCCAGGCAGAATGATCGTCTGTGACCGGTCGTTGCCGCCCAGATTACCGTTGGCCGTGTTGACCAGACCGCGACCCAGCAGGGCACCCGCCGTCGACGAGTACATCACCCCGCCGTGACGATAGGCGATCATCACGTTCAGCGAGAAGTTCTTGTAGCGGAATTCATTGATCAGGCTCGACGTAAAGGCCGGATTGGGGTTGCCCAGGACAACCGGCGAAGTAGTCGCCAGCAGGTAGCCTTGCCCGTCGATCAGGTACTGACCCTGCTCATTGCGCCGGAAACCGGTGCCTTTGATTACGTTGAAGGGTTGCCCAACCACGGCATAGTTACCCAGCGTGCCACCGAAGCCAGCGATCTGTACTTCCTGAAGCGTGCCGCCCAGATCGAGCACCTTGGGTACGTTGCGCGAGAACACGCCGGTGACATCCCACGAGAAGCCCTTGCGTTTGATGGCCGTACCTGACAGGCTCACTTCGATCCCTTCGTTGCGGATCTTACCGATGTTGATTGTCGTAGCGGTGTAGCCGGTCGAGGCATCGAGCGGGGTGCGGGTAATCAGGTCGCGGGTGGTGCGCTGATAGCCCGTGATGTCGAAGTTGAGCCGGTTGTTGAACAGGCGACCTTCAAGACCTAACTCAATTTCGGTATGGAGTTCCGGCTTCAGGTTCGGGTTGCCCAGCGTGTTGTCGACCGAGTGGGTCTGCACAGTAGCCCCCGACGAGTTGAGCCAGCCCCTGGCGCTCTGGTTGAGCACGTTACGGGTGCTGTACGGGTTGGGGAAACCCGCCGACGTACCGATACCCGCCCGAACTTTCAGGAAGCTGAGCACGCTGTTACCCTGTAGGCTGCTGATGGCCGACGTGGGCACAAACGAGATACTGGCCGAGGGGTAGAAGATCTGACGGTTGGCAATTTCCACCGTCGACGTCCAGTCGTTCCGGGCGGCCAGGTTCAGGAACAGGTAATCGTTGATGTCGGCTGTGAGTTCGCCAAACACCCCGATCCGCGTTTGCTCCACTTCGCCATTCGACGCCACGTTATCGATGAAATTGCTGTGGCGGAACAGGTTGCGCGCCAGTTGGTTCTGGCTCGTTACAAAAATCGAGCTTGTCCGGTCGTTACGCATGTTGCCACCAATCCGGCCTGAGAGCGTAAAGCGGTCGGCCAGGGGTTTGGTGTAAGACAGAATTACGCTGTTATCCCAGATGGTATTCCGGATGTCGTAGGTATTGTAGAACCCATTGACGAAGTCGACGCCGCCCTTGTTGAACTTGTACTCCTGACTTTCGGTGTACGTATCGAGACCTACCTTATAAAGCAGCACCAGGTCCCGGGCGATGTCATACGTCAGGTTGGTCGTGGTGAAGAACCGGTTGACGACACCCGTCGTTTTGTAGTTGGCCAGAATCCAGCGAGGGTTGGGGATGTCGTTGCCGGACCGGAAATACACCGTGCCACCGTCGACCGGGTTTTCGTAGGGCCAGCCCATGAGGTCAACCTGCCGGGGCGTGAAGAGCACGTTGGCCAGCACCGACGGGAAGCCGCCGAGCGAGTTGTTGCCGGTTCCGGCGTTGAGCGGGGGCGAGTACTGATCCGTGTTGGCGTAGTTGAACGAGGTGCTGATGCTCAGTTTCTTGGTCAGCTGCGCCCGGATACCCGCCCCAATATTAAGGCGTGTCAGCCCGTTTTCGGGAATATATCCTTGCTCCTTATTATAACCGACCGAGAGGTTGTAGCCAACCCGTTCGTTACCACCCGACAGGTTAAGCGAGCTGTTGGAGATGATCCCGGTCCGGAAAAAATCCTTCACGTTATCAGGGAAGACCTGCATTTTGTACGGACTCACCGACGCCACGTACGGGGCCATTGCCGCCCGCAATGCTGCGTTGGTCAGGAACGCATACGGGTGGTTGGTCAGCGCCGTGTTCGTATTCTGCGAGGGGTAGGCAGCGGATTCGGCGAGTGTAGGGCCGAAGTTGCTGAAGAAATAGCCCAGGTTCTGCTGGAAACCACCCACATAATCATTCTGATACGTAGGCAGGTTGGCCGTGTTGGCAAAGACAGACTGGGTCAGCGTAATTTCAGTGGGGCGGGCTTTCTTGCTGCCGTTTTTGGTCGTCACCAGAATAACCCCGTTCCGGCCCTGATCACCATACGTAACGGTAGCAGCCAGCCCCTTTAACACGCTGATATTCTCGATGTTATTGGGGTCGAGGTCCAGGAACCGACTGGAGGCCGACTGCCCCCCGCCCGTAAAGCCGTCGCGTGAGTTGGTGCTTGAGTTGAACGGCACGCCGTCGACGACAAAGAGGGGTTGCGTTGACCCTGTAATCGACGAGAAACCCCGAATGTTGATGCTCGTTCCCGTGCCCGAAACCCCCGATGTAGCCGTAATGTTTACCCCGGGAATTTTGCCCTGTAAGACCCGGCCAACGTCGGCTTGCGGACGGTCTTCGAGCAGCTTGTTGTCCAGGGTAGTTACGGCGTAACCGAGGGCTTTTTTCTCACGGACAATACCCTGCGCCGTAACGACTACTTCCTGTAAACTCTTGGTATCGGCGGCCAGGCTAATGTCGATCTGTGTGCGATTGCCAATCGCGATTTCCTGGGTAACCGTCCCCACAAAACTGACGACGAGCGTGCCACCACCCGAGGGTACCGCAATCGAATAGGTACCATCGACGCCGGTGTTAGCTCCTTTTGTCGTTCCTTTCAACACGACCGACGCGCCCGGAATCGGGCTGCCGTCTTCGGCTGCTGTGACCTTTCCTTTGAGGGTCCGTTCCTGAGCCCAGCAGGGTTCCCAGAATGAGTATACCAGCAGTATACTCATCAGTAGATTTCTAACCATAGAGCAGATTAAATTCGAATTATAAAGGAGGTTAACTATCGTCAAATATATAGGGTTAAGATATTTTAACAATACGCCTATCTATGATATTTTATGACAGTTATAGTACTTAAGGCAGAATATTATTCCGTGTTGTCTAGGGAAATGTACATTATTGCAGTATATGCTGACTAAATTAATAGGAGATTAAATAAGTACAAAATAATAAGTAATTTATGATATTACTTCTCGGTAAGTATCTGTTGGAGTCTATGCCTTTTCTGATCCATAAAAAAGCCCGTTCAACGGTAGGCTGAACGGGCTTTTTTATGGACCTCGGCTATACTAGTCGCGTAGTGGTTTTAGGTCGTAGAATCGCCAGGTCGTTTTGAAATCCTTGGGCAACTTCTGGTTGATCAGGATGGCGCGGATCATCTCGACCGGCATGGAGTTGATCTGTAACACCGCGTCGTGAAACTGCTTGTGGGTCATGCGTCCGCTATCCACCAGTTCTTTCTTGAGGGCCAGAAATTGGAAGCCGCCGGTCATGTACGCCAGTTGATACAGCGGCGGATACCCCCCGATAAACGACCGCCGTACTTCACCCTCAGCATTGGCCCGCTCATGTCCAACCCGGTCGACAAGGAAATCGATGCATTGCTGCGGGCCCCATTTGCCCAGGTGATAGTTGAGCGAAAAGATGATCCGGGCGCAGCGGTGCATCCGCCAGAACAGCATCCCGATGCGGTCTTCGGGCGACTGCGGGAAGCCCTGATCCCACAGCAGCATTTCCCAGTAGAGTGCCCAGCCTTCGGTCCAGAAGGGGGTGTCGAAGTTGCGATACACCTTGTACCGGTTGTTCATGAACCCCTGCAAGTGGTGGCCCGCAATGAGTTCGTGGTGTACAGTTGCCCGCGAAAAATGGGGGTTGTTGCCGCGCATGCTCATCAGCTTGTCGGGGTGTTTCATGCCCTCGGTAGGGTACGAAATCTGGATCACCTCGCCGCCCAGAAAGAAGGGGTTGACCAGCTGCCGCTCGGGCGACATCATGCTCATGCGCCAAGTTTCTTCGGCGATGGGCGGGATGGTGATGAGGTTTTTGGCCTTCAAAAACGCCACCGATTCGTTGAATAGCCGCAAAATCAGCTCGGGTTGGCGGCCTTCAGGTACGTAGCTGTTTTTGACTTTTTCCTGCGCCGCTTTCCAGTTGTCGCCGAAGCCCATCTCGCGCGAGGCCTTCAGCAACTCCCGGTCGCACCAGGCAAATTCTTTGTTGGCGATCTCGATCAGCTCTTCGGGTGAATAGGGAATCATCTCGACCTGAAGCTGCCGCAGCAATTCGTCGCGCCCAACGGCTACGCCTGTAATGCCGCTGCCGTCGTCTTTCACAGGGGCGGCGTCGCGGCTTTTCTTGCGGAAAAAGGCGGTGTAAGCCGTCAGCAGGCTATCGGTTTTCTGGTAGGGCTGCGGAATCCACCACGAAAAACCCGGCTCGTAGTGGTTGTAGAACGTATACACGCTTTTGAGTGCCGACTGCAACCCTTCGGCCGTCGAGATGGCCCGCATCAGCAGGGTCGGGTTCAGGTTGGTTTCTTTCGATAGTGAACTCTGCAACTGGCTGATCTGCTGGCTCATGCCGGTCAGGTTCTGGGCAAATTGCTGCGGGTTGAGTACGTACCCACGCCGCCGCCGCTTTTCAACCGCATAGACCGAATCGGCAAAGGGAAACCAGGCGTTGATCTGTTCCCGCTCGGTCGCCTCGGCCGCCAGCTTGCCCAGTTGCTGTTGCAGATCGCGCCGAAACAGCAGGTAGTCGACCCGGCTGTCTGTGTTCATGCGGTTGAAATCGAGTTGTTCCAGCCGATTCAGGTAGTCGGTATGAAATTGCTGGAAACGTACCCGGCGCTCGGGCGACCCCGCCACGGTGTAGAAACGGCTCAGGCTACCCCAGTCGGCGTAGTACTGCGTCAGCAAATGATGGACATCGCTACTCTGCGGATTGATGCCATTGAGCGGGTTGGGCTGCGCCTGGCAAAAGGGGGTATTGATGACTAAACAGCTGATTAGCAGAAGAAAGACGGTAGCGGATCGGATCATATCGGCAGTTGGCTTACAGAAAAGGCAATCAGTTCGGCGAAACGGCGGGAGCCGGAGCGGGCCAGGCGGGTGGGTTGACACCCAGCAGATGACGGACGAAAAAGTCGCGGCGTTTGCGTTCGCCGTAATCGCCACCCGACGAGTGGCCCACGCCCGGCAGCACCACCAGTTCAAAATCTTTCTGGGCTTTGATGAGCGCGTCGGCTACCTGCATGGTCGAGGCGGGGTCGACGTTGTCGTCGACTTCGCCCACCAGCAGCATCAGTTTACCCTGTAGCTTGTGGGCGTTGGTAACGTTCGAGCACTCGGCATAGTGGGGGCCGATGGGGTAGCCCATCCACTGTTCGTTCCACCACATCTTGTCCATGCGGTTGTCGTGGCACCCGCACGACGAAACGCCCACTTTGTAAAAGTCGGGGTGGAAAAGCAAAGCCCCGGCCGCGCTCTGACCGCCCGCCGACGTCCCGTAGATGCCCACGCGGTTCAGGTCGAGCGAGGGATATTTGCGGGCGGCGGCCTGTAGCCACAGTATCCGGTCGGGGAAGCCCGCGTCTTTGAGGTTTTTCCAGCAGACGTCGTGGAAGGCTTTCGAGCGGTTCGACGTACCCATGCCGTCGATCTGCACCACCACAAAGCCTAGCTCGGCCAGTTCATGCATGGCAAAAGCGTTGGCCATGAAGGTCTTGGGAACAAACGACCCGTGTGGTCCGGCGTAGATATTCTCGATAACCGGGTACGTTCGAGTCGAATCGAAATTGGTAGGGCGAATGATGATGCCCCAGATATCGGTTTTGCCGTCGCGACCTTTGGCCGTAAACACCTCGGGGGTTTTCCAGCCCGCCTGTTGCCAGTCGCTGATATCGGCCTTTTCCAGTTCCATCAGCACCGACCCGTCTTTGGCGCTGCGCAGCACGGTAGTCGGCGGCAGGTCGACCCGCGAATAGGTGTCAGTAAAATACTGAAAGTCAGACGAGAAGCGGGCTACATGATTGGCGTTTTCCGTTGTCAGCGCGGTAAGGCCGGTACCGTCGAAATTGACGCGGTAATACTGAATCAGATACGGGTCCTGCCCCGATTGCTTGCCGCTCGCCGCGAACAGGATCGTGCGGGTGGGTTCATCAACATGCACGACTTCGCGCACCACCCATTCGCCTTTGGTGATCTGCTTTTTCACAAGACCCGTAGTACCATCAACGAGGTACAGGTGGTTCCAGCCGTCGCGTTCCGAGGCCCAGATTAGCTCTTTGCCATCGGCCACGTCGTAGCGAAACCGCTTGCCGCTGTAGTCGATAAAGGTTTTGCTCTGCTCCTCGATTAACGTCTTGACGGCACCCGTACTGGCGTTTACGTCCAGCACGCGGTAAAGCTGATGCCCCCGTTGGTTGTACTCGAATGTGAAGGCGCGGCTGTCGGCCCGCCAGTTCAGGTTCGAGAGGCTAAACTGCTGGCTGAACAACGCGTCTGACACCGGAATATGCTGTTTGCTATCGACCAGAAACAATTGTGGCCGCCGCATGGGCAGTGCATCGCCGGGCTTGAGGTACTCGCGGTTTTCGAGGCGGGGTTGCAACTGATCGGTCGGCGACGAGCGGACAAAGTGAATCAGGTGCTTTTCGGCGGGGCGCAGTTTGGTGGCGACCAGCTTTTTCGAGTCGGGCGCCCACTGAATGCTGTTGGCGTAATAATCGCCCGCCGACCCATCGAAACTCAACTGACTTTCGGCCCCCGTTTGCCGGGATTTGATGTACACGTTGTAGTTCTTGACGTAGGCCGTCCAGTTGCTGTCGGGCGAGGTAACCAGCCGTTTTGCGGTTTCGTCACGGCCTTCGCCCCAATAGCGCCGGTCGTTCACTTCGGTCGTAAAAGGCCCTTTCTTCCGAAAGGCTACCGAACCCGGTCCGTATTGCCAGACCGACCCTTCAGCCACAAACTCGACGCTCTCGTCGTCTTTGCCGAAGGTGATGCTATTGAACGGAAGTTTGTAGGGGTCGAGCGTTTTACCGGTCGCTTCGGATAGTTTCTGGGCTACCTGTTGCGCGTCGAAGGCAGGTTGCCGGGTCCGTTTGGCGGCGTCGACCACGATAAACTCGCTCCCTTTGCGGGTGCGGGTCAGGTACCAGAACCGGTTGCTTTTAGGAAGCCAGTTGATGGTCGCCGGGGCGTTGTAGATTTTGTCACGCAGCTTCTCTTTCAGCGCTTCGCTGCGTTTGTAATCGTCGGCCGTGCCCTGCCCCAGCGCCCGGCTCCCTGCCAGCAGCAGGATGAAGGCCCAGCTATAGAGTGAGTTGGCTCGACAAATAGGAACGATGTAAGGTTTCATAACGAGGTAGCACTAGCCAGACAATCGGTGGGTACGTTTACGGCACCCGGTTTGTTGAAAAGGTTCTTCGGGGGGCGACTGCCCCAGCCCGCACAGGGTAGCCGTATCAGGTTGGTTGCCGGATAAGCCGGTAGTAGATGGGGATGCCGACCAGAATAATGCCCAGCCCTGGCAGCGTGTAGTTGGTTTCGAAAAACAGCAGCAATACGGCCAGCGCCAGGGCGATCACCACATACACGGCAGGCAGGTAGGGGTAACCGGGCGCTTTGTAGGGGCGGGGTAAATCGGGTTGAAGTCGACGCAGGCGGTAGATGCCCAGAATGGTCAGGATGTAGAAAATCAGTACGCCAAAAATAACCAGCGCCAGCAGGTTGTTGTACTCGCCGGTGAGGCATAACACGCTGGCCCATAGGCACTGCATCCAGAGGCTGTAGCCAGGTACGTCGTTTTTGTTGAGCTGGCCCGCTTTGGCAAAAAACAGCCCGTCTTTGGCCATGATGTAATACACCCGCGCGCCCGACAGAATCAGGCCGTTGTTGCAGCCGAAGGTCGAGATCATGACCATAATCGCGATGATGATGGTGCCACTGTTGCCGAAGATATAATCGGCGGCAACCACGCCCACCCGGTCGCTGGGGGCAAAGGCAATGTCGTTGAGCGGCACCACGGCGAGGTACATGACGTTGGTCAGCACGTAGATGACTGTCACGACCAACGTACCCAGCACGAGGCTTAGGCCGATATTGCGCTCGGGCCGTTTTACTTCCCCGGCTATCGAGGTGATGCTGTGCCACGAGTCGCTCGAAAATAGCGTGCCCTTCATGGCGATGGCAATGGCCCCGAAGGCGCCCAGCCCGGATAGGGTCGTGTAGGAAAGGGCATCGCCGTTTTTGGTCAGGCTCGCCAGTTGCCAGGCGTTTTGCCAGTTGGCGTTCCAGACGTCGGCCTTCGCGCCCCAGATAAAGCCGCAGATGATGAGCCCAAACAGCGAGAGCAGCTTTACGATCGTGAGAAAAGTTTGCAGCGCCGCGCCTTCTTTCACGCCCCGGCTGTTGACGTAGGTGAGCAGCACGATCACGAAAATCGACACCAGCTGCGCCGCCGACAGCCGGAAGACTCCCAGATCGAGCAGGAAATTGGTATCGCTGAAGGCGGGGATGAGGTAAGCCGTGAATTTGGCAAACGCCACACCAACGGCTGCGATGGTGCCGGTCTGGATAACGGCGAAAAACGACCAGCCATACAGAAACCCGACCAGCGGGTTGTAGGCCTCGCGCAGGTAGACATACTGACCGCCCGCGCGGGGAAACATGGCCGCCAGCTCGCCATAACTGACGGCGGCAATGACCGTCACCAGCCCCGCCAACAACCACATAGCGAGCATCCAGCCCGCCCCGCCAACGCTACGAGTGACCTCGGCCGCCACGATAAAAATCCCTGACCCGATCATGGAACCGGCCACAATCATCGTCGCGTCGAGCAGACCCAGCCGGGCTACGAACTCGTTGGCAGGTTTGGTGGCCGTTTCCATAGTCTGGTAAAAAGAGGAAGTAAAGGTGTAAATTCAGGGAATACTCGATGCGTATGCACGGGCATGAACCGGCTTCACGAGCCGGATGATTGCAGCCGACTAAAGCGGCCGTTTTCAGAATAAACTACGGCCGGTATCGACTCATGCCAAAGAATCTGAAAGCAATAAAGTGAATTCAGGTTGTATTCAATTGGCTTGTTTATGCACTTGTTAAAAAAGTATCAGCACTCGCGAACTACGGTATAAAAGAGCCCTGTCAGCCACTGTACCTTCGTTGTAGTCCGGGGTCATTCTGCCGTAGTGGATGGCGTGACGCTTGCTTTTGTGCTTGATTGACACCCCGGAAGCGGCCAGAAACCCCATCGGCAGCGGGTACGCGGCGAACGGGACTGCCCGGTGTTCCTGCGCCACCACTAATACTATTTTACTGATCTGAACGAACCTGTTTCTATGCGCAACTATGTAGTGAAGACACTCCTGCCGCTAGCCTGCCTGGCCCTGATGGGCGTAAGCTATGGGCAGTCGATCGGAGCCGGACCGAAAGCGGGCGGCGATTATCCCATTCAGCCAGTACCCTTCACGGCCGTCAGAGTGACCGATCAGTTCTGGGCGCCGCGCATCCGGCTCAACCACGAGGTAACCATCCCGATTGCCCTTAAGCATTGCTACAGCACGGGCCGGGTCGACAATTTTCTGGTGGCGGGGCATCTGAAAGCCGGCACCAAGTTTTGCACTGAATACCCGTTTGACGATACCGATATCTACAAGATCATCGAAGGGGCCAGCTATTCGCTGCAAACCTTCCCCGACAAACGACTCGACGCCCGCATCGACTCGCTCATTGGGTACGTTGCCAGCGCACAGGAGCCCGACGGCTACCTCTACACCGCCCGCACCATCGACCCGGCGCACCCGCACCCCTGGGCGGGGCTGAAACGCTGGGAGAAGGAATCGGACCTGAGCCACGAGCTCTACAACAGCGGTCATCTGTTTGAAGCCGCCGTGGCGCACTACCAGGCCACGGGAAAAAAAACGCTGCTGAACGTAGCCATTAAAAACGCCGATTTGCTGGTGCGCGACTTTGGCCCCGGCAAGCTGAGCTACGCGCCCGGCCATCAGGTTGTGGAGATGGGGCTGGTGAAACTGTACCGCACGACGGGTCGGAAAGCCTACCTCGACCTGGCGAAGTTTCTGCTCGATGTGCGCGGCAAAGGGCAGGAGTATAGCCAGGACCACAAGCCCGTCACGCAACAGACCGAAGCCGTTGGGCACTCGGTCAGGGCCACGTACATGTATTCGGGCATGGCCGATGTGGCCGCCATCACTGGCGATAAAGCCTACGTGACGGCGATGGACCGGATCTGGCACGATGTGGTCGACGGCAAATATTACATCACGGGCGGAATCGGTGCCGAAGGGGGCCATGAAGGCTTTGGACCGGCCTATAACCTGCCCAACATGTCGGCCTACAACGAGACCTGCGCGGCCATCGGGACGATCTACTGGAATCAGCGGCTGTTTCTGCTGCACGGCGACGCCCGCTTCTACGACGTGCTCGAACGGACGCTTTACAACGGCATGCTGTCGGGCGTATCGCTGAGCGGCGACCGGTTCTTTTACCCCAACCCGTTGCAGTCGCAGGGGCAACACGCCCGCTCGGCCTGGTTTGGCTGCGCCTGCTGCCCCAGCAACGTATGCCGGTTCATTCCGTCGATGCCTGGGTACGTCTACGCACAGCGCGGCAACCGACTCTACGCCAACCTGTTTGTGAACAGCACGGCCGATGTCACCCTCAATGGTACGGCTATTCGGGTGGCGCAGGAAACCACGTACCCGTGGGCAGGTGATATCGCTTTTACGCTGAACCCCGCTAGTGCCAAGGCGTTTGAACTGGCCCTCCGTATTCCGGGCTGGGCGCAGAATCAGCCGGTGCCAGGTACGTTGTACCGCTTCGCCGATCAGCGCAACAGCCCGGTCGTGATTACGGTCAACGGGAAAAAGGCGACGTACACGCTCGACAACGGCTATGCCGTATTGAAACAGACCTGGAAACCGGGCGATGTGGTGCGGCTGTCGCTGCCGATGGAGATTCGCCGGATCGAGGCCAACGCGCAGGTAAAAGCCGATCAGGACAAGGTGGCGCTGCAACGCGGCCCGATCGTCTACTGCGCGGAGTGGCCCGATGCCCCCGATGGCCATGTGCTCGACTACATTCTGCCCGACCAAAGCCAACTGGAGGCGCGTTTCAACCCGGCGCTGTTTGGCGGGGCCGACATCCTGACCGGTGAAGCGGCCAAGGTGAAACGCACAACCGCTGGCGGTTTCGAGACCAGCCCGGCCCGGTTGACGGCCATTCCGTACTACGCCTGGGCCAACCGGGGAAGCGGCGAAATGGCTGTCTGGCTGGCGACCAAACCTACCGCCGCCAAGCCGACTCCCGCCCCCACGATTGCGTCGACCAGCAAAATTTCGGCTTCGCTGACAACCAAGGCACTGGCGGCCCTGAACGATCAGGATACGCCGAAGCACTCCAACGACCACGACAATATCTACTACCACTGGTGGCCCAAAAAAGACACGACGCAATGGGTGCAGTACACCTTCGCCAAACCCGCCACGGTGTCGTCGGCCAAGGTGTACTGGTTCGACGATGGTCCCTGGGGCGGCTGCCGGATTCCGGCCTCCTGGAAGCTGCTGTACCAGACACCCACGGGCGACTGGCGGGAGGTGACCACGAAAACGCCCTATGTGGTGAGCAAGGACACCTACAACGAGGTCGCGTTTGAGCCCGTACAGACGAACGCTCTCCGCATGCTGGTGCAACTCCCGAAAGACGCGTCGAGTGGCATTCTGGAGTGGAGTGTGGGAGGGCAGTAGAGACGCAATCCCTTGCGTCTCAGTGCGTGGTGTCAGGTTCCCGACCTGACACCACGCTAACTGTCGAAATCACCCCATCAACGTATGCCTAACTGCTCTTGACTTGTACCAAACCTATGAAACCTATCTTTTTCGTACTCGCGTTCTGTCTTGCCCACCTCACCCACGCGCAGACGTACCTGCCCGAACAGAACGACCCCCGGGTACGGGTAAAAACGGCGGTGCCGATCCGGGCTTATGCGTTTCCGCTTAGTGCCGTCAAATTGCTCGATAGTCCGTTTAAAACGGCGATGGAGGCCGACACCCGCTTTCTGCTCAACCTCCAGCCCGACCGGCTGCTGGCTCAGTTCAGAACCCACGCGGGTCTCGCACCGAAAGCCGCCAAATATGGCGGTTGGGAATCGTCGGGGCTGGCGGGGCATTCGCTGGGGCACTACCTGTCGGCCCTGGCGTTGCAATATGCGGCTACCAACGATCCCGACTACCTGAAACGCGTCAACTACATCGTCGATGAACTGGCGGAATGCCAACGGGCACGCAAGACGGGCTACGTGGGCGCTATTCCACGCGAAGACACGGTTTTCGCCGAAGTCGCGCAGGGCAACATTCGTTCGCGCGGGTTCGACCTCAACGGAGCGTGGTCGCCCTGGTACACGGTGCACAAGGTGATGGCGGGTTTGCTTGATGCCTATCTATACTGCCACAACGACAAGGCGCTCGCCATCAACGTCGGGCTGTCGGACTGGGCGGGCGAAACGTTGAAAAGCCTCACCGATGAGCAGATTCAGAAGATGCTGCTGTGCGAGTATGGCGGCATGAACGATGTACTGGTGAATACCTACGCGCTGACCGGCAACAAAAAGTACCTCGATCTGTCGTACAAATTCCATGACCGTGTAGTGCTCGATTCGCTGGCCCGCCGGAAAGATATTCTGCCCGGTCGTCATTCCAACACGCAGGTGCCCAAGCTGATCGGCACGATCCGGCGCTACGAGCTGACGGGCAATCAGCCTGATTTTGCCATGTCGGATTTCTTCTGGAAGACGGTTGTCAACCACCACACCTACGCGCCCGGCGGCAACAGCAACTACGAATACCTGAGCACGCCCGATCAGCTCAACGACAAACTGACCGACAACACCATGGAAACCTGCAACACGCATAACATGCTGAAACTGACCCGGCATTTGTTTGCGTTGCAGCCTAACGCCACCTACATGGACTACTACGAACGGGCATTGTACAACCACATTCTGGCGTCGCAGCACCACAAAACGGGTATGGTCTGCTATTTCGTGCCGCTACGGATGGGTACCCGCAAGCACTTCAGCGATGAGGAAGAGGACTTCACCTGCTGCGTGGGTACCGGCATGGAAAACCATGTCAAATATGGCGAAAGCATCTTTTTCAAAGGCGCTGATGGGAGTCTGTTTGTCAATCTATTCATCCCGTCGGAATTGAACTGGGCCGAAAAAGGACTACGCCTCACGCTAAACGCCAACCTCCCTACCGACCCAACCGTGCGGCTGACGGTACAAGCTGCCAAGCCCACGAAATGGCCCATCCGACTGCGGAAACCGTACTGGCTCGCCGGCCCGATGCAGGTACGTGTCAACGGCAAAGCCGTAGCCGAAACGGTACAGGACGGGTACGTGGTGATCGACCGAAGCTGGAAACCGGGCGACGTTATCGAACTGACGTTACCTGCTTCGCTACGGTCGATGCCGATGCCCGACAACGCCGCGCGGCAGGCATTTTTCTATGGCCCGGTACTGCTGGCGGGCGATCTGGGCAAGACCGAACCCGACCCCACGCAGGGCGTACCCGTGTTTGTGACGAGCCACCCCGACCCGAACGGTTGGATCAAACCCGCTTCGTCGCCACTCACGTTCACTACGGCGCAAACCGGTACCCAAGCACCCGTTACGCTGCGCCCGTTTTATGAGGTGCAGGATACCTACTACACGGTGTATTGGGACGTCTTTACACCCGACACCTGGAAAAAGCAGCAGGCGGTTTACGAACAGAAACGCCGCGAAGCCGCCGATCTGGAACAGCGCACGGTCGACCTGCTGCGGCTGGGCGAGATGCAACCCGAACGTGACCACAACGTAACGGGCGACAAACTGGAAGCAGGCGAAGACCACACCCGCAAGTTTCGGGTAGCCACCGATGGCAGCGCCATGAGCTTCACCCTAAAAACCGACCCTGCCGCCCGCAACATCCTGATCGGAACGTATTGGGGTATGGACAACCGGGGGCGTCAGTTCGACGTGCTGGTCGACGGAACCGTGATCGCGAGCGAAGACCTGAACAAGTACAAGGAGAGTCGTTTCTACGACATCCAGTATCCAATCCCGACCGAGCTGACCAACGGTAAATCGACCGTAACGATCCGGCTACAGGCCAAACCACGCAATGCCGCAGGCCCGGTCTACGGCGTTCGGCTGGTACGTGAATAAAGCAGTCGCGCTCATCAAAAAAGCCGCCTGGTAACGTACCAGGCGGCTTTTTTGATGGAGAAACAAGTGCTCAGACTAGGTGCTTATGACCACGACTCCCTGCGGGTAGTCAACGTCGGGGCTGTCTTCGGCTGAGACAAAAATGCGGGTCGGTTTGGTGGTGACGGTGGTGTTCAGGTCGGCCTTCAACGCCTTGGAAAACAGGCCGGTGCTGGTGTTGATTCGGCCCAGTTTCTTGGGAGTGCTGCTCCCGTCGCTTTCCATCCAGACCACGTAGGCATTCTTGGCCGGGCTGAGTTTTTCGGGTTCGGCCAGATTGAAAATTCGTATGTCGATGGCGTAATTCTGGTTGCGGTCTTTTCTGACTTTAACCTCACCCGTTGCCGACGGTACGATGGTCGACGTGTTGAATTTCATGTTTGGCGTGCACGAGCTGCCCGCCAGCGCAATCAGGAGTAAGAGGCTCAGGGCGCGAATCGTTTTCATAAGTTGTTGTTGTATCAGTTCCATTGACTTAACCGGTTCAGCCCGGCGGATGTTTGGCCGACTGGGTACGTTCCTGAGCCCTGGGTAAGCCGGCGAGTGCTGCTGCAACTGGGGAACGTACCCGGCTCGCCCCCATAAAAGAACCCCCAACACCATACATCGCCTGACGTATCGGGTTGGGGGCAGGGTTACATTGATCAGTTGTACTAAATAGGGGAACTACAGGGTATAAAAACCTTGCCGACGCCCGGGCGAAGGCACACGGAAACTATGTTTATCAGTTGGTCCGTTTTCCGTCGACCAGCCGCCAGATGTGCAGCGGATTGCTGGCTTTCAGTTCGTCGGGCAGGAGTGCATCCGGGAAATTCTGGTAGCAGACGGGGCGGGCAAAGCGCACAATGGCGTTGGTACCGACCGACGTTGACCGCGAATCGGTCGTGGCGGGGTAGGGGCCGCCGTGGTGCATAGCGTGGCTCACTTCAACGCCCGTCGGGAAACCGTTGATCAGCAGGCGCCCAACTTTTTGCTCCAGAATGGCCAGCAGGTCGGCGTAGTCGGCCAGTTCGGCATCGGTGCCAAACACGGTGGCCGTCAGGTGGCCTTCCAGCCCGCGTGCTACGGCCAGCAACTGCTCGCGGTCGTTGGCTTCCACAATAACGCTGCTTGGCCCAAACACTTCTTCCGTAATGGCGGAGTCGGCCAGGATGGCTTCGGCGGTCGTTTTCAGCAGGGTCGGGGTACCGTTGGCAAAGCTGTCGGTCGGGGTCGCCTGCGCCAGCACCTGAACGCCGTTGGTCTGACTTAATTTATCGATACCTTTCGTAAACGACTGAAAAATAGCCTTGGTCAGCATCGTGCCTGGCGCCAGCTGCGCTACGGCCTTGCCCGACTCCTGCACGAAGGTGTCGGCTTCGGGGGAACGCTGCACCACCGAAAGCCCCGGATTAGTGCAAAACTGTCCCACGCCGAGCGTCACCGAGCCAACGTATTGTTGCGCCAGTGCGGCGCCTTTTTCCTGTAAAATCTGTGGTAGGAAAAACACGGGATTGGTGCTGCCCATTTCGGCGTAAACCGGAATGGGTTCGGGACGACGGGCCGCCGCGTCGAATAACGCCCGGCCACCCCGCAACGAACCTGTGAACCCAACGGCTTTGATGGCCGGGTGCTCCACAATGGCCATGCCGACGGCAGTGGTGCGGCCGTGGATCAGCGCAAACGTACCTGTGGGCATACCCGCAGCCATAACGGCCCGCTCGATGGCCTCACCAACGAGCTGCGACGTACCTGGGTGGGCCGGATGCGCTTTTACAACCACCGGACAGCCGGCAGCCAGCGCCGAAGCCGTGTCGCCACCCGCTACCGAAAAGGCCAGTGGAAAGTTGCTTGCGCCAAACACGCCAACGGGGCCAAGGGGGCGCAGCATCTGCCGTAGGTCGGGGCGGGGCAGGGGCTGGCGGTCGGGGAGGGCGGTGTCGATGCGGGCGTCTACCCACGAGCCGTCGCGCAGGTACTCGGCAAAGAGCCGGAGCTGCCCCGTGGTGCGGCCGCGCTCGCCCGTCAGGCGAGCGAGCGGCAGGCCCGATTCCGCCTGTGCCCGCGTGAGCAGTTCGTCGCCCAGTGCTTCGATTTCGGCCGCAATGGCGTCCAGAAAACGGGCTTTTTCGGCACCCGACTTCTGGCGGTACGTGGCAAAGGCAACGGCTGCCTGCTCACAGGCCTGCGCTACCTCGTCGACGGTGGCTTCGGTGAAAAAGCCGGGCAGGGCTTCACCCGTGGCGGGGTTGATGCCCTGAAACGTATCGGTTGATGTTTGTGCGTCTGTCATATGCGGTAAGGTTGGTTAGGCAACGCCGCACATGCGTCGTCGCGTTCACCGGCTAGGGGGTTGCGTTAAAACCGATCGGGGCTGAAAGCAGAAATGTCCAGGCTGTTGACCTTGTCGGCGGCAATTTCGCTCACGAGTTTACCCGTTGCCGGCCCCAGACTCAGCCCCATCATGCCGTGCCCCGTGGCAAGTACCACGTTGTCGTATCGGTTGCTGCGCCCAATATACGGCAAACCATCGGGTGAGCAGGGACGAAGCCCCCGCCAGACGCGCTCTACCGGCGGCAGATCGACCGGAATGTCGGGGTAATAGTTGTTGATCGACTGCACAATGCCCCGCACCCGGTTCATGTTGATGGTCATGTCGGTACCCGCCACTTCGAGCGTCCCCGCAAATCGCAGATCCCCACCCATTGGCGTGGCCGTAGCGCGCGCTTCCAGCATAATCGCCGGAATCCGAACGTTGTTGACTAGGTTCCGGACCATGAAGCTGTAGCCCTTGCCGCCCTGTAACGACAGGTCGAGCCCTAGCTGCCGGGCAATCTCGGGCGACCACGCGCCCCCCGCAATCACCACCGTGTCGACGTCGTAGGTGCCCTGCGCCGTTTGCACCGACCGAATGTGCGATCCCGTTTTGGTGAAGCCCGTGACAGTGGTGTTTTCAATGAGCGTAACGCCTTCGCGCCGTAGGTACGTGACCAGCGAGTGAATCAGTTCGTTGGGATTGAGGTGCGCATCGCCGGGGTAAAAGATACCGCCCCGCACGTCGACGCGGGTGTGGGGCTCCATGTCCTGCACTTGCTGTCCGTCAAGTTGCACCGCCTCGATACCCGCCCGGTTGGCTACGTCGGCTTCTTCGGCCATTTCGTGCTCGGCAGCGGCCGTTTTGTACAACATAAACAGCCCTCGTTCCTGCCACTCAAAGGTTAAATCGCCATTGGCGGCCAGATCCTGATACAGGTTTTTGCTGAGCAGACTCAGGTCGCGCAGCACCGGAATGGACCGCTGTACGTGGGCGTCGTTGGCATGGCGGTAAAACAGCCAGCCCCAGCGAGCCAGATCGAGGTTCAGGCGGGGTTTGACGTAAAACGGACTAGTCGATTTGAGCATCCAGCGCATGCCTTTGGCGATCATGCCCGGCTGCGCCAGCGGGATAATGTGACTGGGGACGATCATACCCGCGTTGCCAAACGAACAACCGTCGGCGATGGGGTTCTGGTCAAACAGCGTCACCGTATGCCCGGCCTTATGGAGGTAATAGGCCGAACTCAGCCCGATAATACCACCACCAACAATACCAATGTGCATGGGAGAAAGGGAAAGAGAAAGTCTTTAAATGACCTGAAATCCGTGTACGTATGGGTCGGCTTCGTCCAGAATCAGGTGATTGTATCCGTAAATGCGTGCCCAGCCTTCGATACTTGGTACAATGGCCGGTTGATTGGCCAGTTCGGTTTCCGCTTCGATACGCCCGTTGAAAATGGAGCCGATGATGCTTTCGTGCACAAACACGTCGCCCGGTTTCAGCAGGCCTTTGGCGTAGCGTTGGGCCATCCGCGCCGACGTACCTGTGCCGCAGGGTGAGCGGTCGATGGCCTTATCGCCGTAGAACACGGCGTTGCGGGCGGTCGAGCTGTCCAGCAGCGGTTTGCCGGTCCAGAGGATGTGGCTCAGGCCGTTGATGGTCGCGTTTTCGGGGTGCACAAACGTGTATTGCTCGTTCATCCGCTGCCGCATCACCCGCGCCCAGGCAATCAGTTGCTCGGCGTTGTAATGCTCCAGACCCGGGAAATTAGGTTGCGGATCGACGATGGCGTAGAAGTTCCCCCCATAAGCTACGTCGACGGTCAACGTACCCAGGTCGGGGCATTCGACGGTCAGCGCTTCGGCGGCGAGGTACGACTTCACGTTCGTGATCTTCACCGACGTCACTTTAGGACCATCCATCACATACTCGGCCCTGACGAGTCCGGCCGGTACTTCCAGCAGCAGCACGCCCGGCGTTTTGGGCCGGATCAGGTTGCGCTCGATAGCTACCGTAACGGTGCCGATGGTGCCGTGGCCGCACATGGGCAGGCAACCCGACGTTTCGATAAACAGCACGCCCGCGTCGTTGGCCGGGTCGATGGGCGGGTACAGGATGCTCCCCGACATCATGTCGTGGCCGCGTGGCTCAAACATCAGCCCCGTCCGAATCCAGTCGAATTCGCGCAGGAAGTGCTGCCGTTTTCCGCTCATCGAGGCACCCTGCAAAAAGGGAATGCTCCCACCCGTGACCACCCGCACGGGGTTGCCACAGGTGTGTGCATCGATGCAGAAAAAGTGGTATTCAGCCATACCTAGTTAATGAATACAGCCGGGTTCAGGGCCGTCAGTGCGGGGTTGAGGGGAGCTGATGCGCCCGGTTCGGCCACGGGTTTACCGGTTGCCAGCGTGGGGCGTTTGGCCAGGGCGGTGTTGATGATGTTCAGCACCTGCTCGCGTTCGGCACCGATCAGCGGGAGGCGGGGGGCACGCACGTGCTCCGAACCGATGCCCGTAGCCTGGGCCGCCAGCTTGATGTATTGCACCAGTTTGGGGTGAATGTCGAGTTCGAGCAGGGGCATGAACCAGCGGTAGATGTCGAGTGCTTCGGCTACCTGACCGGCTTTGGTCAGGTTATAAATCGCCATCGTTTCGGCGGGGAAGGCATCAACGAGGCCGCCAACCCAACCATCGCAACCCAGCAGCAGGGCTTCCAGCGCCAGTGTATCCACACCGCCCATCAGTTTGAAACGGTCGCCAAAGGCGTTGCGCATCCGGGTGATGTTGGTGAGGTCGCGGGTCGATTCTTTTACGGCCTGAATGTTGGGCAGTTCGGCCAACTCTTCAAACATCGCCACGGTGGTCATGATCTTGTAATCATACGGGTTGTTGTAGATCATGATCGGCAGCGAGGTTTCTTTGGCTACGGCCTTGAAGAACGTTACGGTCTCGCGGGCGTCGGCGGGGTAGCGCATGGGGGGCAGCAGCATCAGGCCGTCGGCACCGTTGGCTTCGGCTTCCTGCGCGCAGACGATGGCCTGCCGGGTAGCCTGCTCGGCGATGTTGATAAGCACAGGTACGTTGCCCTGGCAAACCGCCAGCGCCGATGTCAGCAGTTCGATCTTTTCCTGATTCTGTAAGGTGCTGGCTTCGCCCAGCGAGCCACCGATGATGAAACCATGCACCCCGGCTTCGAGCTGCGCGTGCAGGTTTTTTTCGAACAGGGGCAGATCAAGCTGATCGTCGGCCGTGAAGGGGGTCAGCAGCGCGGGATAAACACCTTCCCAACGAGTCGTCACGTTCATAGAAATAAGCGGTATGATTGGAGTTGCTAGTCTAGTGTAAAGGTACTGGACCAATCGACCCCTCGTTTGCTACCGATTCGTGAACAATGGTATTATATTCACTACTTTGTGCGTGAATGCCTGTAGACTCGTAAAAAATGTATTGATGAAGCCGCTGTTATTTAAGGTGCTGGCGACCGACGATCGGTCGTTTCGGGTGGAGCAGGACAGCTTCCCGCATTTCTACAAGCTGCTGCATTTTCACCCGGAAATTCAGCTGACGCTGATTCAGGAAGGGGAGGGGACGTTGATTGTGGGCGACAAAATTGATCGCTTTGCCCCCAACGATGTGCTTCTGCTGGGGGCCAATCTACCGCACGTATTGCGCAGCGATCCCGGCTATTTTCTGCCCGATTCGTCGATGCGCTCCGTGGCGATTTCGGCCCTGTTCCGGCCCGATGAGGTTGAAAAAACGGTGCTGAATACCCCCGAAACCCGCCACTTGCAGCACCTGCTGGCCGAGGCGCAGCACGGAATCCGGTTTCGATGCAGCGACGGCCATCCGTTGCCCGATCAGTTCAGAAAACTGCCGACCCAGCGCCCGTTTGAGCAACTGGTAACGCTGTTGACGATCCTGGATTTTCTGGCAACGACGGCTAGCCGGGAGATCCTGTCGGTGACGGCCTTCACGCGCCCTCAGCGCCCCGAAGATCAGCAGCGGCTGGAGCGGGTTTTCTCATTTATTCTGGAACAATACCACCTGCCTATTGCGCTCGACGATGTGGCCAGCGTGGCGAACCTGACACCCGGCGCGTTCTGCCGGTTTTTCCGCCAGCACACCCGCAAAACGTTTTCGACGCTGCTCAACGAAGTACGGGTCGAGCACGCCTGCCGCTACCTGCGCGAATCGAAGGACACCATCAGCCAGATTGCGTTTTCGTGCGGCTACACCAACCTGTCTAATTTCAACCGGCAGTTCAAACGCACCACCGGCATGTCGCCCGGCACCTACATCCGGCAATACAATAACCTGAACGGATAGGGGCTAACAAAAATCCGGTCACACAGCGCTGCTGCCTGACCGGATGCCTGATCAATAGGGGGCTATATCACCGTTTGCCCGGATCGTAAACTCGTCTTCGAACGTGATTGTCACCGTCGTAACGTCCCGGATGCCCGGATACGCCTGTACGAAGCGCTGCGTTGCCTTGTCTTCGCTGCTGTTCAGATAAGCTTTGCGAATGGGCCGCGGGGATATCGATTTGTACCCTGTGACAATAACCAGCGTGTTGTTGGCCATAAAACAATTGGTAAGGGATGTTGAGGTGCCGAAAGAATCACGGGGCCGGCCATTAAGGCCAGAACGTACCCAGCGCTATTATTTCTTGCCTTTCTTCGCCTGAGCCGTCAGGTCGAGCGGTCCGGCTGACGAGTCGTCGCGCACGTATTTGGGCACCGCAGGATGACCCGATTGCTTGGCGGGCTTCGTGGCCACTTTTTTCGTGTTTTTGTTCTTCTTGTCCTGATGAGTCGCCATGTGTGTCGGGTTTAGTATACAACACGCTGAGCGCCAAAACGCTTTAACTCTTTTCGGCGCGGCGGCCGCCCGACACCTTACCTAAGCGGGCCTCCCCATTGTTTGCAGCACCCTGAAGTGCGAGGCGATGGCGGTCCAGAAGCTCCGGTTTTCCAGATAAGGCAGGTTGAATTCGCGCGCCGTATGCCTCACAATGGCCGTCAGGGCAGGGTAGTGAATGTGGCACACCTTCGGAAACAGATGGTGTTCGATCTGCCGGTTCAGGCCGCCACACACGAAGGCCGCCAGTCGGCTACGCGGCGCAAAATTGGCCGTCGTCCGAAGCTGGTGGACAGCCCAGGCATCCTGCATGGTGCCCGACTCATGGGCCAGCGGAAACGAGGTGCCTTCAACTACGTGAGCCAGTTGAAAAACGAGCCCCAACACCAGTCCTTCGGCCAGCTGCATACCCGTAAAGCCAATCAGCACCTGCCACCAGGCCACATCGAGCAGCAGATAAGGCAACACCAGAAAAAACAGGTAGTAAAGGGCTTTGCCTACAAACAGGTTTACATACTCGCGCCGGGGGTGGGCCGCCGGTTTGTGCTGACCAATCTGACGCTTGAAAAATTTGACGTAGTCTTTTCGGAATACCCACGAAAGCGAGGCCAGCGTGTAGAGCGGAAACGTGTAGAAGTGCTGGTACCGGTGCCAGGGGCGAAGGGGCTCTTCCGAACTGAGCCGCACCAGGCCCGGCGCTACCTCGATATCCTCATCGTGGCCGGGTATGTTAGTGTAGGTGTGGTGTACTACGTTGTGCGTTATTTTCCAGACATATGGGTTGGCCCCCAATAGGTAAAAGGTATTCCCCAGCCATTTGTTGACCCATGGACGGGCCGAGAAAGCCCCGTGCAGTGCATCGTGCGACACGTTGAACCCGATACAGGCTGCGAATATGCCCAGCCCGATGGCAAAGCCCAACATGGGCCATACACCAAACTGGCCCGATATCAACAGTGCGTAGAGCAGGACGTACCCGCCCAGAAAAAACGCGGCCTTAGCCCACATGGCCCCATTGGCGTGGGGAGAAAGGTCTTTTCCGGCAAAGTAGGCATCGACCCGCTCACGAACGGTAGTAAAGAAAGGGGATCGGCCGACGGGGCTAAATTTGAGTTTGGTTGACATTATAACGTTGAGTAAAAATGAATTATCGAGCTGTTGAAGCGGCTTCAGTCAGCGCAAGGCAAACGGGTAGTTCCGCGTCGGCCTGAAATACAACAGGGGCGCAAAAGACAATAGCGCAGATGTTGGTAAGAAGGGTAAATCACTGCCTCAGTTCAGCCAGTTTACCCACATTAAGCAAGGTGATCTGATGCGAGCTAATGTCGATGAGTCGATCAGACCGAAAATCGCTTAAGATTCGGATAACCGTTTCGGTAGAGGCTCCCACCAGGTGCGACCAATTATCGCGTGACAGGGTCATCGGAGGCAAAACCGTGCCGGCCGGTTTGTGTATCAGGCGGCTGGGTTGGCCAGGTACGTCTGCCGCATCGGTCAGTTGCGTTAGGTCGGATTGCTCTGAGTTGACCGATGGCGAATAGAATTTTTCCTGAAACATCAGCAGGGCTTCGGCTACCCGCTTACGTACCGATTGGTAGGCCAGATTGAGGAGCCGTTTCTGATGCTCGACTACATCGTTGACCAACAGGTGAATAAACTTGGCGGCTACTCCCTGATGGTGGCCAATTAATTCCAGAAAGTCGGCTTTCAGGATGGTTACGACAGTGACATCGTCTAGGGCTTCGGCGGTTTCGGCATAGCTCCCCCCTTTTAACAGGTCAACGTACCCAATAAATTCACCCGCCCCCACTAAGGCAGTAATATATTCGTTGCCCGCCTGATTGAGCCGGGAGACTTTAATTTTTCCCTTAATGACGAAGAACAGCGACATTGGTAAGCTACCCACCGTAAACAGCTGTTGTTTTTTTCTGTAGTGGGCCGTGGGGTAATAGTCGGATAACTCCTGCTGGGCCGTGCTCTCGTTAAGGATAGCCTGTGTCAGATTAGCCAGATTAGCCGGGCTGGCGACAGCGTCGGATCGTTTCCGTTCCCCCTTCTTTAGCCGAAGCTCCACTGCGTTGAGTAACGTCACGTCGTCGAAGGGCTTGGTTAGGTAGTCGTCGGCCCCCAGGTTCATGCCGAAGCGAAAATCGGTCGAGTCGGCTTTGGCGGAAAGAAACAAAAACGGCGTAGTCGCCTGCAAAGGATCATTGCTCAGGATCTGGAGGACGCCATAGCCGTCCAATTCGGGCATCATCACATCGCAGAGAATCAGATCGGGTTGGGTGCGGCGCGCCATCTGTACGCCCTGTTTGCCGTTTCCAGCCTGGATGACCGTGTAGGAGGCCAGTTCGAGCATCTCGGCGATGTTTTCGCGCATCTCTGCATTATCCTCAATTACCAGGATGCTTTTCATAGCGTCGGGAGTACGCCAACGGAAGTTGGACGGTGAACGTAGTACCCGAATCGAGTTCACTAGTAAAGCTGATAGCACCATCCAGTAAGTCTACGTATCGTTTAACGATATAAAGTCCTAATCCCGTTCCCTCCACCTGCGCGGCGTTGCGCGCCCGGAAGAAACTGATAAACAAATTGTCTTTGTCGACATCGGGAATGCCGATGCCATGATCGCTGACCGTGATAATCAATTGGGTATCATCTACAGCCGTTTTGAGTTCGATCTGTTTCCCTTCAGCCGAATACTTACTGGCATTGATCAGCAGATTGATCAGAATGTTTTTGATCATCTGCCCGTCGATCGATACGGTAGTGGGCCCTTCGAGGTGCCGATAAACGACCAGTTGCCCGGGTTTGATGACGGCGTTTATGTCGTCGATGAGTTCGTGACAAAAGAGGAGTATGTTGACCGGAAGAGGATTACCGTAAAGCGTTTCTTTTTCCATCTGACTGAGCGACAGGAAATCGTTCAGGAGCCCAGTCAGGCTATTGACGGCCAGCTTAATCCGTTGCACGTGACGCTCGCGTTTTTCAGCATCGTCGGGACTATTATAGCGGCCAATGAGGGATGCCGAGGAGAGAATCGTGCCCATGGGCGTGCGAAATTCGTGCGACGCCAGCGTGACAAAGTTTGATTTCAACTCATTCAGCTCTCGTTCCTGCGCCAGTAAGTGACTGCGTTCCCGCTCATTTTGCTGGCTTTGGAATCGGGTCTGTTCACAGGCTGCCAACTCCGCCCGTATCCGGGTCAGGTCAGCTTTGTAGTCGCTCACCTGTTGTGTCAGGACCTGATTGGCCAGCCGTAGTTGGCTAACCTCAACGGCCAGATCGTCATCCTCGGGTAAATTGGGCAGGGTATTCGGCATGGTAAGAAAAAATAGAAACAGCATAAACCGATCGGCCACGGGTCAAAACGACAAGGCAGTCGTGGCGCGTTAGGCTACGCTCGCATTCAGGAAGCATATTTTGATCGCCTGGATAATCGATTTGATCTGAGAAGATACCTCCGGTTTTCGGATGTAACTGCTGATACCCTGCCGATAGGCTACCGCAACTTCGGCGGGTTCGGCAGACGTAGACATCATCACGATTGGGATGTGCCGGAAGGCCGGCGTCGACCTGAGGTCGATCAACGTTTCCAGACCACTGCGCCGGGGCATATTCATGTCTAGCAGGATTAGACTGATCGGCGAAGCCATCGGGTTTAAGCTCCAGGCAACCAGCTTGTCGAGCAGATCGTCGCCGTCTTCGGCTTCAACAAGCGTAATGGACGGATCAACTTCCCGGAGGGCCGATCGTATGAAGAAACGATCGTCGGCATCATCGTCGGCTATATAAACAAGCGCTCTGGAATTTTTCATGAACGTACAGGTTGGTAAGTCGATAATATGTTTCGGGCAAATGTTAAAATTGCGTAGGGCTTTTGCGCTTTCCTATGACCGATGTCACTAAAGAATATGATCATTTCTTCGCTACTGATTTGATTGTAAGTGTTTTAAACGTGGCTATGCCTCGAGTTGTCGGGCGGCTAAAGGCTCATGAGCGGCTAACAATTTGGTTGTGAGTAGGGGAGGCTTCGTGGCTGTAACCCGTAACAATCATGTTGTTGGACCGCGCATATCATAGGGCTGCGCATAAAGCCAAAGTACATTTGTCGAGTTAACAGTAAACTACTTAGTAGCCTACCTGGCTCCGGGTGTTTGCTCCGCCATACGGTCCTCCGCTGTTGATGAATTCTTTCTACGAACAGCACGACCGGCTCATGACATACGCCCAAACGATTACTGGCTTTTTTGACCACGTTGCCGAATCCCAGCAGGCTGTGCAACGTTTGTTGGCGCAGGGCTTCACGATCGACCACATTCTGTTTTCGGCCCCTCCGGGTGCCGAGACCCAACGCGAGCGCACCGATCCAGGTACGTCGGGCCGGTTTTTGGTCTCGCTTTTGGGTCTTGATAAGGCCGATTTGACCGCTGACGAGTCAGTCGAAACCGACAAGCCGATGTGGCAGCGAACCGCCATACGAGTCAGTGTGCAGATCCAGTCGGCTCATGAAGTCGATCTGGCGGTGGAGGCATTCTGTGCGGCCAACTCGGTGCATTTCGGTACGTATCTATAGCCTTGCTGACGTACCAATTGGCTGGGTACGTTCCTGGCTCGTCTACCAGGGACAGGTACGTTGCCTGGCTTAGTCACTATCCCGTCCGGTCCATAGCCAACGGGGCGCCGTAAGTGCCTGGGTAAACATCAGCCCCGACCCGTAGTTTTACCGGTATGGCTTCATCGAATACGCCGATTTATACGGCTCTGGCGGCTAATCTGGGGATTGCTACCACCAAGTTCATCGTGGCGAGCATGACCGGAAGCTCGGCGATGCTTTCTGAAGGTATTCACTCGCTGGTCGATACACTAAACGAAGTCCTGCTGCTGCTGGGTATACGCCGCAGTCAGCGCCCACCCGATCAGAAACGACCATTTGGTTATGGGCGCGAGCAGTACTTCTGGTCGTATGTGGTGGCGCTGCTGATCTTTGCCATCGGCGGCGGGGTCTCGCTCTACGAAGGCATCACGCACATTCAGCACCCCGAGCCAATCAAAGACCCTTTCTGGAATTACATCGTGCTGGGTATTGCGTTGGTGCTGGATGGCTATTCGCTCCTGACGGCCTGGCGGGCTTTCAACGCCCAACGCGGCCAGCAATCGTTGTGGGCGGCGATCAAAGACAGTAAAGATTCGGCCACGTTTACCGTGCTGTTTGAAGACGCCTCCGATGTAATTGGCCTGATCATTGCGTTTCTAGGCGTTTTTCTGGGGCATACGCTGAACAACCCCACGCTCGATGGCCTGGCTTCTATCCTGATCGGGCTGTTGCTGGTAGGGGTGGCGGTGGTGCTGGCCCGCGAAAGCAAAAGCCTGCTGTTGGGCGAGGGCGTCGACCCGGAGGTGAGTCGGCAATTGATCGCCCTCACCGAATCAGACCCGGCGGTGGTTCAGGTCAGCGAACTGGCGACTATTTATTTAGGGCCCGAAGAAATTACGATGGTCCAGAGTGTGGCGTTCCAGACAGATCTGACCACCGACGTACTGAATGAGGCCATTGTGCGCATCCATGCCACTATTCAACAGCAGTTTCCGGCCATTAAACACGCCTTCACGCAGCCGGTGAGCCTACCTGCCACCACCACGCCGAAGAATGCCTGATCACCACAGCGCTATACGGAATGGATAAGGCAAACCCAGCGTTTATCTGATAGCGCAGATGGGCCAGTATCTATACGACCCAATCAGGCTGTAACGCATGACTAAACAAGCAAATCCATGAAACAACTAACGTTGATGTGGCTCCTGCTGATCGCCCAAGTCGGGTGGGCACAGGCGCCAGCCGCCGCACCGGCCAAACTTCCCACCCTGAAACCCGGCGAGGCCGTCGCCACCTTTGCGGGCGGGTGTTTCTGGGCCATGGAAGAAGGCTTCGATCAGTTGAAAGGCGTGCGGGAGGTGATCTCGGGTTATTCGGGCGGAAACACCAAGAATCCGACCTACGAAGAGGTTGGCACCGACCAAACGGGCCATGCCGAATCGGTGCAGGTGTATTACGACCCGAAAGTGATCAGCTATCGTGAACTGCTAGAGGCCTTTTTTGCTGGCCATGACCCCACTACCCTCAATCGGCAGGGACCCGATGTTGGTCGCGATTATCGGTCGGTGGCTTTTTACCGGACACCTACCGAAAAGGCCGAGATCGAAGCTGCAATTCGCCGCACCAATGACTTACATTATTATGCGGGTAAGGTGGTGACGGAGGTGGTACCGTTTCAGGTGTTTTACCCTGCCGAGAATTACCACCAGAACTACTGCAAGCTCCACCCCGATCAGCCTTATATTCAGCGGGTGTCGCTGCCCAAAGTGGAGAAGTTGCGGAAGGCCATGAAAGGCAAGCTGAAAACGACTGTGTATTAGTCTCAAATCAGACGGCTACTGGTTTGCCTGATACCTAAAAAACCGAACGGCCCAAGCGGGCCGTTCGGAATGAATGGAGTGGATCGTTCAAACAAACCTAACCTTACTCAACACGGGCAATGCGGATCGGTACGCAAACTTTAGGCGGACACGTGGGGCAGTTGGTCGGTGCCGTTACCGGTAGCGTAATCGAGCAGCTCGTGGTAGCATCCCGAATCACGACAGAGAATGACCCGGTGTTGCCGTCGATCTGGCGAGGCGTGCCGTAGGCAAACGGACCCGTCTCGGCAGCAGAGCCTACTTTCACGAAGTACGACGTGCTGGTACCTGACGTGGTCGGGCTGATCACGAAGCTATACGTACCGCTGGATGCCGGGCCGCAAATCGCAATGATGGGAGCCTGAACCGGCGCGGCATTGACGGTAACGGTAATCGAGACAACACTCGAGCAGCCGCCGGCCGAGGTCGCCGATACGCTGTAGACGGTCGTGACAGATGGGCTCACTACTACCGACGTACCTACAGTGCCATCGCTCCAGACGTAGGTGGTGCTGCCTACCGGGCTAACCACCGACAGCGTCGTGCTGGCCCCTGCGCAAATGACCGACTGGCTGGCTGCCAGCGTTGGCGTTGGCAGCGGCTCAACGTTCAGGATAACGGGGCAGCAGTTACCCGATGCACAACCCGATGCACCAACGCTGGTGAAGCTATAGCTGCCCGACAGCGAGGCCGAGAACGTGGGCGTGGTAGCAACCGAGGTCGTAACGCCGTTGAAGGTGCGGAACCATTCGACGCCAGCCGTGTAACTATCGGGGGCCGAGAGCACTACCGATGAGCCCTGGCAGAGATCAATTGGTACGCTGACGCAGGCGCTGGCGATGTCGTTTTCTGACAGATTCCCGTTACCCGGTGTTGAGTTCGGGTCTGTCTCGAAGCTGCGAATCACTTCGGCAATGTTGGTGCTGACGCCCCGCACATCGACCCGAGCCGTGATGCTCAACGAAACCGTCGAGGTGGAGCCTGCCAGTGCACTACCAATCGTCCAGCGGCCTGTCGTTGGGTTATAGACCGTACCCGGCGTTGCCACGTGCGATACATAAACCAGCCCGGGAGCCAGCGTGTCGAGTACCACAACCCCCGTAGCATTGGGGCCAGAGAGGCGTTGAACATTGACTGTGTACGTCACATTGCTGCCAACCGTAGCCGTGCTGCTGTTCGATGACTTGGTAACCGAGAGGTCGGCCACGTTGCTGTCGCAGGCGTCGGGGATACCGTCGCCGTCAGCGTCGAGCAGATCATTACCTGTGCACTTATCCAAGCAATCGGCTACGCCGTCGTTATCCGTATCGGCTTTGACGTAGGCATGATAAACGCGCAGGTTGACAGCTACTGAAACACCTGTCAGGGAGATTCGGATGCTGTTGAACGCCTGTCCAGCCTTGAAGCCCAATTGCGTTTTGTTCGATCCGCCCAGGACGTTGGCAAAAACCAGGTTGCTACCCGTAAAAGATTCTCGTTGGGCACCATTGTAGTACGTAGTGACCGTAATGCCGCCCAGTGCAGTTAAGTCAAGAAGGCTACCCCCGTTGTCGATCACGAAACCTGCTTCATAACCGGCTGGGTACGTTGTCGCCGTGCCCACTTCGATGTACCGGCTACAAAGCAGCCCGACGGTAGAGGCAATAGTGGCAAAGTTGGTGGTCGAATCGCTGTCAAGTACGTTCGGAACACCTGATATGCTACCGCCCAGCGTACAAGCGTTGACCTGGATGGGGCCAACGGTAACGGTTGCACCAACCTGGCCACTCGTAGCGGTAGCACCGTTGCCCGCTGTCAGCAAGGCATCCATGCAATCTTTAGGACACGTACCGGGGCCCTCAAAGGCATAATAGACATCGAGTAACTTACCCGCCGACACCAGCCCATTATACACCAACTCAATCTCGTCAAAATCTTGGGTCGTGACGAAGCTAAGGGCTTGCTTACCAGAACCGCTACCGCCCAGCACGTTGGCTTTCAGCAGGCCCGAACCGCTCGAGAAGTTAGCCGTTTCAACCAGCGTGCCGTTGCGGTATGTGCGAATCGCAACCTGGTTCAGCAGGGTAGCGTCGAGCAGGCCTAGCAGACCGCTGTCGCGGTACCGGATCACAAAACCGGCTTCGTTACCAGCAGGATAGTATTGCAGTGAATCCCGGACCGAAACGCGGTAACCACCAGCGGCTGATACACCCAGATCAATAGTGGCGAAATCGGCCAGGTTACCATTGACAACTGCCGATGTGCTGCTACCTGAGCAGGCTACGCAAATACCCGATGTACGGGCCTGATCGATGTAGGCTCCCCGCCCAATACCAACGACGGGATCCATACAAACCTGATTATTCTCCCGCGTTTGGGGGGTCGTTTGTCCAAAAACTATGGACATAGTGCAGACTAGCATAGCCAGCAAAGTGGCTACGTTACGAGAAACGTTTTTCATGTGGAATAAAGAAGAAGTAGTAGGGGAAATGGACAGAAATCTTGGTCAGGCGTGGTTTGTAGCAACCACCCTAGCGGCGAAAAGAGCGCGTAGTGATACCGGTCAGGTCCGTCGACAAACCTGTCATAGAAAGGCGGTATCCGTAGAAGAGAAGGCGAAACGGGCTAACGTAGTAGCCTGATAACTAAAATGTTAGTGAGTTGGAGTAAGCACTTTTTTGCATAAGATAGAGTGCATGTTTTCTTTCACTGACATTGGCAACTACTATACCAAGTATGGGGTATCTAAATGTGTGATTGTCAGCTTGTAAGTGTTTTTATGCCTGACTACATTTACTTATACTTATTTGGTAATAGATTGAAAATCAACAAAATACAATTGGTGTAAAACTCTCTTAAAAAAAAGATATTGACCAGTTTGGCACAATGATGATATGTATTTTTTTTTCTTGAAATGATGTACTAATTGAGTGTTTTGCGCCGATTGTCAATAAACATGCCTATATGAACGGGTAATCAGATCTGCCCGTTTAGATTTATTAAAAGGTAGTTAACTACTTACTAAATAGATAGTTGTATTGCTAAGCTCTAGAAAATGGTTACCTGAAACCACCCCCAAATCCGCCCGAATCGTAGAATGAACGACGGCGGCTCAGCTTCAACTCCTGTAGAATTGAAGACTTGGCGCGCAGGTCGAACGAGTAGTTGCCAGCCCGGAAGGCGCTACCGGCGTAGGGCGTCCAGTTGAAGGCCATTTCCCAGCAGTGCAGATCGCGGTTGACACCAATAGTCGTGATCGATGGTGCTTTGAACTGGAAGTCATAACCCGTCTGAAACGTAAATTTCCATTTGGGCGTCAGGCTGAAGTCGCCCGTGAGTTGCATCGTCTGGATGATGGCGCTCTGAATAGGGCTAAAGCTAGTGTAGCCAAATGAATAGCTGAGGTTCAACGACCAGGGAATATTAAAATCAACGTAGAGATCCGGGTTCTGATTGATGGCCTTCAGGGTAGCGTCGCTGGCGTTGGGCGATTTCTTAGGCTGATCGGCCTTCTTGGGCGCAAACCGGGTGCTGATAAACGCCTGCAAGCTCGACAAGCGAGCTAATCCTCCCCCTGCGTTAACCAGATACTGGTTGATCCGAACGTATTCATCCTGGCCGGAGCTGGTTTCAGCGCCGGGGATAAGCTTGAAATAATACGGATCAAAGACCGACGAGATGTTGAAGTTGATGTTCTTGGCGATCTGCGTGTTGGCACTGACGTTGATCGTTGAGAGGTTAAACTCATTGGCCAGCAGGTTATAGCTGCCATTGAGGCTCAGGTTGTCGAAGATCGGTACCTTCTTAAACTCCTGCCCCGAGCTGTCGTCGCGGGTACGTACCTTCATCTCCAACTGGTTGACGATCCCAAACGACACAATAGCCGATTGCCCCGGTGGCGTGCTGCCATAGGTGCCGCCAAGCCCCCGAAAGCGCGACAGCGTGCGGCGATATTCGGGAATATTGTTAAAAGCTGAACCGGCCGGACCTTCAAGCCGCTGGTAGAACCCAAAGGTCGAACTCGAGAAATCGGGTGTGTAGCTGATCGATACCGACGGGGCTACCGTGTGCCGGATGGCTTCGAGCCGCTTACCCCGGATAAACGCCGTGCCGTAAAAGCGTGTGTTGATGCTGGCGTTGGTCGAGAATTGGTAGGTCGGGAAGAAGCCCCGCTCACGGCTGATGCTCACGCCGTTGGAGTCAGGTACGTATCTATAATTTAGCCGGTAGTTGTAGATATCGCCCTGTAACGAGAAACCTGGTGTAAAATTGATGTAGCGGGCAATCTTGAAGTTGGGCAGCGCAATTGGAATGCTATAGCGCATGTTGATCAGCCGGTTGTCCCAGATGCGCCCCAGATTATCGAAATTGAACGCAATCAGGTTGGGGTCCTCGACGGTTCTGCCAAGGCGGATGTCGGTGGCCCGTTGAATGCTGTCCTGAATAAATATTGCCCGGCTAACGGGTTTTCCAAAGATTGATTCGTCGGGTATGACCCGAAAGCCGTAGCCCGTGGTGTCGAACTGGCTGCGGATGGTATTGCTGACTTGTGCATTAGCATCGAACTGAAAACCCAGCCGGAAACTCTCGTACCAACGGCCGGTTCCTCCTTTCAACGCAAAGGGCGCAATCTGGTTGACCGAGAGGTTGAAATCACCCGACACGTCTGTTTTGCCGTTTTCGCGCACGCCCGTGGTCTGGTTGATCTGGCCGAACTGCTGATTCACGCGCAGGTTGCTGCCCGCCCGCACATACTTGCCAAACGTGCGGCTATACTGGATCGACGACCCCGCCACATTGGAGGTAACCGCCGCCGTATTGAACGAGTTGAACTGGTTGTAGCTGTTGCTGGTCACGTTGACGCTGGCCGAAAACGACGACCGCCGCCCGATGTTCTGCGGGGCGTGGTTCCAGGTGATGGCAAAGTCGGTGCGGGGTTTGTTAAGCGTGTCGATCAGGTCACCGGCGAAGTTGCGGTTGTAGCGGAGCTGGAAGCCACCATTGTACCGATACCGTTTGTTATAAGCCCCCGATAGCCCGCCCCCCCAGCTACCCCGCGAGTAAATCTGCCCCGTGAACTGAAGGCCGATATTCTCGTTGACGGCCCAGTAATAGCCGCCATCGCGCAGGTAGAAACCCCGCCCGTTGGGTTCTTCACCATATTGAGGCATGATAATCCCCGATACGCCAATGTCTTTTTTCTTCGGAAATGGAAAAAAGCCGAAGGGGAGGCCAATGGGCAGGGGTATCTCGTTGATCACCAGATTGAACGGCCCCGATACTACCTGTTTATTATGCACCACCTTGAGTTTGGGCGCGTTGATGTGGAAGTGAGGCGTGGCCAGATTACAGGTCGTGTAGATCGACCCGCGAATGTAGAGGTTGTCTTCAGCGTCTTTCTTAACGGTTTTTCCGCGAATATTCCCTTCGCCCTGCTGGGTGATGATGCTGGTGACGAGGGCTTTTTTGGTCTTAAAATTGTAGCGGATCTCCTTGGTATTATAGGTCTCGCTCCGGTCTTTGAAAATCGGGGTGCCGATGGTCTTTTTGGCCGTTGAGTCGTAGCGCCCGCGGGCATATACCTCGTTGGTTTCCTGATTGAGCTTGATGTAATCAGCTTTCAGCGAGATGTCGCCGTAGACCACTTCGGCCTCGCCCCATAGCTCTACGATTTGCCCGTTAACCTGGCTGGAGTCTTTCGAGGAGTAACGTACGGTGGTCGCAAACTGATCCTGCGGTACCTTGGCAGAGTCGGATGGGGTACCCGTACGGGCCGTATCCCCGGCCGAACGACCCGAAAGCCGGGTACGTTGTGTACCCGCCGGTGCCGACGTACCTGAGGCAGGCCGCGTGGCTTCGGGCGATTGGTTGACGGGTTTGGAGGGGGGCGTCGGGAGCGGACTGAGCGGGTTGGTGGGGCGATCCTGCGCCTGTGCGAAGCCCAAAAAGCCCAGCAAAAGCCACAGAATCAGCGCCCACGTGTTGACCCGTAAAATAATATGTCCTTTTTTCGGTTCTATCAAAAATTACATTTGCCGACGGGAGAATGTCGTCGCAACGTACACAAAGTTACCAACGAACAAACACCCGATACTGCCTTGAAAGCCATTTCACTGTTAAATAGTATTAAACCGACTGTGCCACTGGCCTCAAATCGGTTTGTTAGGATTGTCCTACTTTCGGTGATATTGGGGCCTTTGCTTGCCCTGACGACCCTGCCGAGCCCTACTCGCTGGCAGGATACCGTGCCTCAACAGCCCCGTCCGGCGGGGCGCGCCAACCAGATCAGGACGGTCGTGCTCGATGCCGGTCATGGTGGTAAAGACCCCGGCACCCACGGCCGTCAGGTGCAGGAAAAGAAGATCAACCTGAAAATTGCGCTGGCGTTAGGGGAGAAGATTAAGGAAGAAATGCCGGACGTACGGGTCATTTACACCCGTACCACCGACCGGTTTATTGAACTGGCCGAGCGCTCAGCCATTGCCAACCGCAACCGGGCCGACCTGTTCATTTCGATCCATTGCAACGCCAGCCCGGTGTCGAAGGCTGTACACGGCACCGAAACCTACACCATGGGGTTACACAAAACCGAAGGCAACCTCGACGTCGCCAAACGGGAAAACGCGGTTATCCTGAAAGAAGCCAATTATCAGGAGACTTATAAAGGCTTCAACCCCAACTCGCCATTGGCCTACATTATGCTGGCCAACTACCAGCATGCGTTTATGGGCAGCAGCATCAGCTTTGCCGAGAAAATCGAGCGCAACTTCCGCCGGATGGCCGAGCGCCGCAGCAACGGCGTAAAACAGGCTGGTTTTCTGGTGTTGTGGCGCACGACCATGCCGAGCGTGCTGGTCGAAACGGGCTACCTGACTAATGTCGACGAAGAAGATTTTCTGGCTTCTGAAGACGGACAGGACCGCATTGCTGCCTCCATCTGCAAAGCGTTTGAGCAGTACAAACACGATATGGAGGGGACCAACTAGTAACTACGGCTTCAGGCAACGTTGGTCAACGGTGTAGGCTGGCCGATTCAATGCTGAGCCTGTGTCCGTTGAACCTTGACTGATAAACCTAAGTTATCCCCAATAGGCACCGGCCCGTCAGTTGTTGAGCCGGGAATTGTATCAATCGTTCATGAAACTATCGCAGGAAGCAAAGGTGGGTCTGCTGGCTTTAGTGGCCCTCACCATGCTATTTTTTGGGTTCAACTTTCTGAAGGGAACCAATATCTTCAAGAAAAGCAGGCAATACACGGTCATTTACACTAACGTAGACGGGCTAACCACGTCGAACCCACTGCTGCTCAACGGGCTAACCGTTGGTCGGGTGGGTGCTATCGAACTACTGCCTGATCAGGGTAATAAGCTGAAAGTAACTCTCGACGTCAACAAAAACGTAGTGATCACGCAGGGGTCAAAAGCCTTGCTGGCTGATGGCGGCCTGTTGGGGGGGAAGGTTATTCGGCTGGAGCTGAACCCCGGTGCGCCGGTGCTGCCTGAAGGCGAGATGTTGACCGCCGCCAACGAGCAGGGTATCTCGGGCCTGATCAAAGAAAAAACGCTGCCGGTTCTAAACAACGTTGACTCGCTGACGCGGCGGCTCAACATGGTGGTGGCTCAGTTTGATCAAACCGGTGTGGTGCTGAACCAAACCCTGCAAGGGGCCAATGCCGTAACGGGAACGCTCAACTCGGCGCTGAACGAAAACCGAGCTGGCCTGAAAGCGGCGCTGGCCAATGTGAATCAGCTGTCGCGGTCGCTCGATCAGACTACGCGTGAACTGGGACCGGTACTGGCCAAAACCAGTTCATTTGCCGATTCGCTCAACGCTCTGCAACTCCGGCAGACGCTCAACAACGCCAACAAGTCGATCGATAACCTGCAAAAACTGCTGGGTAACATCCAGAAAGGCCAGGGATCGCTGGGTAAGCTCACCACCGACGATTCGCTCTACGTGAATGTGAGTCGCACGGCCGGTTCGGTCGATAAACTGCTCAACGACTTTCGGGAGAATCCGAAGAAATACATCAACGTGTCATTTTCGGTCTTCGGTAAGAAAGACAAGCCTGCCCCGAGCAAACCGGGTACTGTGCGCGTGACCACGACAACGACGACCAAGGTCGATTCGATACCGCAGAAATAAGTAGTGACCTGTTAAATAGAATGCTGACGCGAAGCCCTTCAACCGGCTCAGGGTGACCACAAACTTGTCGCTGTTTACCAAAACAGAGCAACGTCGGGCGGTCGTCCTGAACCTGTCGGAGGGCTTCGCGTCGGCATTTTTTCTTTTATTACAACTTCATTCACAAACCCTTATGCAACCCCTTCTCGACGAACTTACCCGCCGCTCGGCCCAAACGTACCTGGGTGGTGGCCAGAAAAAAATTGACGATCAGCACAAAAAAGGAAAGCTCACCGCCCGCGAACGAATAACGTACCTGATCGATGACGAGACCGACTTTCTTGAAATCGGCCTCTTTGTTGGCGAAGGTATGTATCCCGAGCACGGCGGTTGCCCATCGGGCGGGGTTGTTACCGGCCTTGGGTACGTATCGGGGCGATTGTGCGTGATCGTGGCTAACGACGCCACCGTGAAAGCAGGGGCGTGGTTTCCCATTACGGCCAAAAAGAACCTGCGGGCGCAGGAAGTGGCCATGGAAAACCGGCTACCCATCATTTACCTGGTCGATAGTGCGGGGGTGTATCTACCCTTGCAAAACGAGGTCTTCGCCGACAAAGACCATTTTGGCCGAATGTTCCGTAACAACGCGCACCTGTCGGCGATGGGCGTATTGCAGGTGGCCGCTATCATGGGCAGTTGCGTCGCGGGTGGAGCCTATCTGCCGATCATGTCCGACGAGGCGCTGATTGTGGAAGGAACCGGATCGATTTTTTTGGCCGGACCTTACTTGGTAAAGGCGAGCATCGGCGAAGACGTCGACGCCGAAACGCTGGGCGGCGCGGCCATGCACACCGAAATCTCGGGCGTCATCGACAACAAATACCCCGACGACCAAAGCTGTCTCGATGCCATTAAGCGCATTCTGGATAAGACAGGTACGTCAGAAACGGCGGGCTTCAGCCGGGTAGCCCCCGCACCCCCCGCCCTCGATCCAGCAGAAATCTATACATTATTGCCGCAAGACCGGGTGAAGCCCTACGACATGCAGGCCATCATCGACCGGCTTATCGACAACTCCGACTTCGACCCCTACAAGCCCGACTACGGCCAATCGCTGATCTGCGGCTATGCGCGCATTGACGGCTGGGCGGTTGGTATCGTAGCCAATCAGCGGAAAGTGGTGAAGGCCAGGCAACCCCGCTCTGGCGGAGCAGGCTCCCCCGGTCCGTCAGTTGAAATGCAGATGGGAGGCGTGATTTACGGCGATGCTGCCGATAAGGCCGCGCGGTTTATCATGAACTGCAACCAGAAGAAGATTCCGCTGGTGTTTATGCAGGACGTAACGGGCTTCATGGTTGGTAGCCGTGCCGAGCAGGGGGGCATCATCAAAGACGGGGCGAAACTCGTCAATGCAATGGCCAATTCGGTGGTGCCTAAAATCACGATCATCGTGGGTAACTCGTATGGCGCGGGCAACTACGCCCTTTGTGGCCGGGCCTACGACCCGCGCCTGATGGTGGCCTGGCCAACGGCGCAGATGGCGGTGATGAGTGGTGCGTCGGCGGCTAAAACGCTACTACAGATCCAGGTGGCTTCGCTCAAGGCAAAAGGCGAAACCATTACCCCCGAAGACGAACAGGCGCTGCTGCAAAAGATTACGGATCAATATAATGCCCAGCTATCGCCCTATTACGCCGCCGCGCACCTGTGGGTCGATGCCGTTATTGACCCGTTGGATACCCGCCGCCACATCGCGACCACGCTCGAAGCGGCCAACCACGCGCCAATTACAAAACCGTTCAACGTTGGCGTTATACAGACCTAGTTGACCCAACGGTTTGGCGGGTAGCCGGGTCTTGTGGATAGGAACGAGTTTCGAACCGACGCCATCCATCATGAAAACGCTTGCTACCTGTTTTGTCCTGATTAGTGTATTGGGGTGCGCCAAAGCCGTCACGCCCGATTGCCAGCCGAAAGCTATGGCTAACTGCGTCTGTACGCAGGAATATCGGCCCGTGTGCGGGTGCGACGGACGTACCTACAGCAATGCCTGCATGGCCAGCTGCGCCGGGGTACGTTATACCGAGGGTGCCTGTTCGGGGAAATAATCAACTGAGGGGAAGGGAGCGCCGGAAGCTGTCGTTCTGCGTATGAGCTACTGCCCGTCCGGTCCCTGAACCCAGTCCATCTGCTCGGGAATGTCCTGTTCGATCGCACGACGCACTTTCTCGACAATCTCGTCGACGGTTTCGTCGGGGCTAACGGCCAGCGGCGCTTTGAAGCGGACAGAGAGTTGGGTATTCCGCTTTTTAAACCGTAAGCCTTTCTTATCGAATGCCCGCCGAAAGCCATTGATCACCACCGGAATGACGATCGGGTCATTTTCTTTGATCAGGTAGCCGGTGCCTTTCCGGACGGGGGCATACGCCTTGGTAGTGCCTTGCGGAAAACTGATGACCCAGCCATGTTCGAGGGCCGTGCGGACCTTGTCGCCCGCCGAGGTATCTACCGTGCGCTTTACGTCGCGCCCGTCGGCCCGCCATGACCGCTCCACGGTGAGCGCTCCACCCAACGCAAAGACTTTTGCCAGAATACCTTTCTGCATAGTCTCGCTGGCCGCTACGTAGTATTGCCGGGCCCGGGGTGCAAACAGATACATCGGCGGGAGCATGGTGTCTTTAAAGCCCCATTTCACCGCACAGAAGATGTGGTAAAACGCAATGACGTCGGCAAAGTAGGTCTGGTGATTCGACAGAAACAGCACATTGTTGATGGGCAGATTCTCCAAATGCTCGGTGCCTTCGATGGTGATTCGGTTGACGGTGGTGTAGCGGAAGTAGGTAAACCAGCCGACGATAGAGATGACGATGCGCTTGAAGAGCAGCCAATTACCAAACGGGTCGCACTCAAACAGACCGATGACATCGAGCCGGTCGAGGGGCTTGGGCAAGTAGCTGTATCGGGTCGGTTTTACGTAGCGCATAATTCCTGGTCAAAGGTCAAGGGTTGGCTGGCATCGGCGCTGAACACGCGTCAATGGCCCATAAATGCCACCCCAAGACTAAACTCGGACCCGCAAAGAAAGGAGAAAGCCGCGCCCAAAAAAATTTCTCAGGTACGTTAATCCTTCTCGTGGCTGGTCTATCCAAGCATCAAACAATCACGAAACGCGCCTATAGCCGACTTTCTACTTCCCGACTGACTGCCTATCTATCGACCCGGCTGGGTCGAGCTTCGGGTTCACCAAATTAACCTCAGTAAGAAAGTATGAAACGTTTGTTTGCCTCCGCCCTTGCTCTTGCCTCTTTGTTTGTTGCCTCTGCTTCCTTTGCCCAGGTTCAGGTGGGTTTTCGGGGAGGCGTTAACTGGGGCACCGTTTCAGAGCCGTCGCTGCTCAAGAATTTGCCCGTTCAACCCGAACTGTCGCCCGGCCCCACCGGTGGTATCTTCCTCGACATTCCGCTCGGAACCGGGATGGTGTCGTTCCGGCCCGAAGTGAACTATGTACAAAAAGGCTTTGTGCTGCGCGAAGGCACCAATATCGATCTGGGGCTTATCAATCTACCGATCGGTGCGCGGGTCGCTTACCAGACCCAGTCGATTCAGACGGCGGCGTTGCTGAAGGTGAATCTGGTCGATGGGCCGGTACAGCCCTACTTCTTTGCTGGCCCGGCGGTGGCTTATACGTTCGATGGCCGCATCCGGACCCGGGCCACGGCGCTGTTTACCACAAAAAACATGGACGTCGACCTCGATTTTGGCAATACCCTGAACCCCTGGGATTTCTCAGGTGTGGGTGGCTTCGGGATTTCGGCCGAGACGGGTAGTGGCAAGTTTTTTGTAGAAGGTCGTTACGAGTACGGCTTCACCCGTCAGTTGCAGGTGCCGCTCGTTAACCTGCCCGTCCGTAACCGCAGCGTCGGTGTATCAGTCGGTTACGCCTTTACCCTGTAAGCACTCATCGTTTACTGTTCACTGTCTTCTAGTCATTCGTGCCGAGTCAGTTTGCGCCAGCCAACAGAAGACAGTAGACAAAAGATGATGAACCGAGTCTATAAATTTTAGAATTGTTGATTACGAACCAATGAGTTAGACGCACCCACCACTGGCGGGTGCGTCTTTTTTATGATTAATATCAATTAGACAAAAAGTTAACCCGTCTTTGTGGTTATTTTTGTCAATCGTACAAACTAACCGTAAGCAACAACGGGTCTTAACCGGCTCGTAGCCACGACACCTGAATTATGTCAACAAAAGTCAACGACTTTACGTATTCGACTGCGGCGGAGCCCCACCGTATCCGCACGCGGCAGATCATGAAAGCCCACCCGGAGGTGAAAAAGCTCATTGGGCAAAAGAACCCGACAACGCTCTGGGTCGCCGTGGCCTGCGTTATCCTGATGGTGGGTATGGCGTGGCTGCTACGCGATCAGTCGTGGTGGCTGATTATCGCGGCGGCCTGGTTTGTTGGTGCTTTCCCGGCTCACACCCTGTTTGTCTGCATCCACGAAGCGGCTCACAATCTAGTATTCCGCAAGCCTTCGGCCAACGTCTGGACGGCTATTTTCGCCAACCTGCCCACGATATTCCCTACGGCGATCACGTTCAAGAATTTCCATATCAAGCACCACGCTTTCCAGGGGGTACACGAACTCGACGCCGACCTGCCCGACTGGTACGAAGCGAAGCTGATCAACAACTACTCGATTGGCAAAGCGATCTGGCTGCTGCTGTACCCTATTTTCCAGGGTATCCGTACGCTCCGTATGCGCGAACTGGCGGTATTCGATAAGTGGGTAATTGCCAACTTCGTCGTGCAGATCACCTTCGACGTGCTCCTCGTTGTGTTTTTTGGCTGGAAAGCGGTGGCTTTCCTGGTGCTGTGTTTATTCTTCTCGGTTGGGCTACACCCACTGGGTGCTCGCTGGGCGCAGGAGCACTTCCTGACCCTCGACCCCAATCAGGAAACCTATAGCTACTACGGTCGGCTGAACACGGTGAACCTGAATGTTGGCTTCCACAACGAGCACCACGATTTCCCGTCAGTGCCCTGGAACAAGCTGCCGGCCATTAAAAACGCCGCGCCTGAATATTACGAGACGCTCAAATACCACACATCGTTCGTGAAGCTGTTTTTCCTGTTCCTGTTCAATCAGGAGATTTCGCTTTACTCACGCATTGTGCGGAAAGAGCGGGGCCGCGTTACCCTCGACGATCAGTCGAAACCCGATATGGATATGATTCAGCCACAGCCGCAGCCGGTTACCGCGTAAAGCGACATTCCATTCTTAGACTAAAAGAAAGCCCGCCCCTGTTAGACAGGGGCGGGCTTTTCCGTTAAAGACATTACTGAATGCTTTTCCAGAGTAAGCGGGCAATTTCGGCCATCCCTTTATCATTAGGGTGAACGGCTACTCCCGGATTGCTGAATTGAGTAGCCATGTATTCGGGCCTGCCAACAAGCCCGCAAAGGCAGGCCACTGCATAACCACGCTTCGTGGCCACTTTACGAATGACTGCATCGCTCTTCGGGTTATTCCAGAAGCTTGTCGAGCAGACAATTTTTGCGTTCACAGCCGAATGCGCGACTATATAATCGAGGAGACGATTGTAATGGAATTCGAAGTTTTTGGCTTCGACAAAACTATCGTTGATGTTCTCTGAGATCCGAACAACGACCAAATCTGGCTTGCTGACGAAAGCATTATCTAACTGACTGAGGTCGTAGGTCCAATACCCTTGTTCAAAATCGCCTCCGTTGGCCAGTGCAACACTGGCGGACGGCAGCCGCCGCTGTAAGTTGGCAGTTAACAGATGCACAAAGTCAGCCTGAGGAGCAGACGCGGCCATACCATGCGAATATGGCCAACCTAAGTTTTGCTGTGGCAGATGAAGCATGATGCTGTTGCCAATGATGAGCGTTCGCGCAAAAGCAGTAGCCGATGCTGAGGCCGTCGAGGTATCTGTAGGGCAGCTACAATCTGCCACGGAGGGAATCGTAGGTATATTGCCGTTGGGGGGGGCTACCGAAGAGCCAGTTGGCGGCTTAGTAACAGAATCATCCGTATAACCACAACTTAGGAAACTAAGAACGAGCAACAGATGGCAAAAAAACTTGATCATAATCGTTTGGTGAATTTGTAATCGTATAGTTTACTGTTATCCTATGAAGTAAATATAATGCGGACTTGTATCGAGAAATTGTAGTGCATAATGATAATAGTCAGGAGGGATATAAAAAGGAAAACTTACATTTGGCGCCCTTTACTGATCTACTGGCATGTTATTTAGTTCGCCAACTTTCGTTTTTTTGTTTCTGCCATTCTTTCTACTGGTCTATCACGCCTTGCCTGCTAATCGAAACGTACAAACTCGAACACATTTCGACTGGCAAAACAGCTTCCTTTTTATTGCTAGTTTATTATTTTACGCGTGGGGGGAAGAGTTAGTGGTACTAATCTTACTCTTATCAGCGGCTATAAATTATATAGCTGGTTTGCTCATCGCTTATAACTATCGAAGAGGGGGTCTGTACCTATCCCTGTTGGGTAGCTTATCACTGCTATTCTATTACAAATATGCCAATTTTACTATTTATACCGCCAGCCAAATTGCCAAGTATTGGGGTATGCCAGTAGAATCTTGGCAACATATGGAATCGATAGCCTTACCTATCGGTATTAGCTTTTATACTTTCCAGGGGATTTCTTACACACTCGACGTTTATTGGGGGCGTATTAAGGCTAATCGAAATTTTATTGAATATGGTACATACGTAGCTATGTTTCCGCATCAGATTGCCGGACCAATTGTACGCTACGCTGATATTGCCGGCGAAATAAGAAGTCGCCAGACAACTTTTTATAGTTTTTCATTGGGTATCGAGCGCTTTATTATTGGGCTATCAAAGAAGATGCTGCTAGCCAATAATTTTGCCAGGATCGCCGATACTATTTTCGATGCGCCTATTGATGTTATCTCAACGCCAGCCGCCTGGCTTGGTATCGTAGCTTATTCGCTTCAGATCTATTTCGATTTTTCCGGCTACTCCGACATGGCGATCGGATTAGGTAAAATGATCGGGTTTGACTTCAAAGAGAATTTTAATTATCCCTACACAGCTCAATCTATTCAGGACTTCTGGCGTCGCTGGCACATTTCACTCTCGAGTTGGTTCAGGGATTACCTCTATGTGCCACTGGGTGGGAGCCGGGGAACGGCCATGCAGACGTACCGTAACTTGTTGATTGTCTTTTTTGTAACAGGCCTTTGGCACGGGGCAAGTTGGAATTTTATCGTCTGGGGGCTATTCCATGGCTTGTTTCTGCTCATTGAACGCGCGGGTTTAGCCAATCGACTCAAGCAGGCTCCCAAGTTGATAAGACATTTATACACCTTACTGATTGTGCTGATTGGTTGGGTGTTTTTCCGGGCTGATGATTTGAGCAGTGCTATTACGTACCTGAGCCGAATGGTTGGCAGTAGTGAGGTCAATAGTACCTGGATTGCTTATCCCGCCTCTTATTTTCTAACCCCGCCCTTACTGGGTACGTTACTACTCGGCTGTTTGCTGGCTACCCCCTTTTATCATTGGTGGACGTATCAATGGCAGCGCCGAGTGCCTGCTTTTTGGAGTAGCATTAGTTATATATTTGGCCTTTTTAGTTTGTTTATTATTACACTTATTTACTTGGCAGCTAGCACGTATAATCCATTTATTTATTTTAGATTTTAACTAATTGTATAGATGAAAAAGTTATATACACGAAGTCTAGTTGGTTTTTTCTTTGTCTTATTGCTGCTGCCGACAGTTGAGTATTTTCTAGGGTTGACCACTGTACAAACCATGGAAAATAAGCAGATGATACAGGCAAAAGGTCAGGGAGTTGACTATCTAAAAAGTATAGTTAAGCAAATAAATTCATATTATGTCGGCAATTTTGGAGGGCGAAATCTGCTGGTATATTGTCACAGTTTTTTAAATTATTTTCTGTTAAAACAATCTCCTATACCCGAACAGGTTGTATTAGGAAAAGATGGATGGCTTTTTGCTGGAGATCAATCTAGCAACGTAATGAAGCAACATATCGGCCTTTACCCATTATCGCTTGATTCCGCTCGCGTGATAGCTGATCATCTGGTAGCTACTCAGAAACGTCTAAACCAACGGGGTATCAAGTTATATGTACTGATCGCGCCTGATTCTCATAGTATTTACCCTGAAAAATTGCCCGATATACGTCGTCCAAATCAGTTGTATACATCTGGTTCTGACCGACCGGAGACGCCGCATGATGTGTTGACTATGGTAATGAAGCAATATCCTGAAATTTCATATGTTGATCTTCGGGATACACTGTTGCATGCAAAGACAATAGCGCCCGTTTACCAGCAGACTGACACACACTGGAACAATTTGGGTGCGCTGATTGGGTATGCCTCGTTGATGAAGCGTATGCGCTCCGATTTTCCGACGCTGCCGCCAATTCTGAAAGAAGAGTATCGCTATAAAAAGATGGCTGGCGAAGGTGGTGATTTGGCTGGATTGATGATGTTACGCAAGCAAATTCCGGAGCCTTATCTGTATTGGATTGAGCCGAAAAAGTCGTTGAAAGCAGTTGAAAAGAAGGGGATGAGCAAGTCGGCCCTTGGGTACCCCGATACGCAGTGGGTGGGCCCAGATGCCAGTCTACCTAGTTTGTTGGTCTTTGGGGATTCGTTTAGCCCGAGCCTGATGCTTTTTCTACCTGCTCACTTCCGTACATCCTGTTTGGTACGGCAGTCGACGCTCGATTGGAAACGGATCGACGCCCAGAAGCCAGATGCGGTGGTGGTCGAAATCGTCGAACGCAATCTACGGGCCTTAAGCCGTTTGTAGTTTAGCTGCGTTTTTCCCCCAACAAGTCCGATATTTGCGGCCAAATTGGGCATTGTCAGCGGCCGTTATTCGCTGGTACATGACCTTCCTACCTGAAATGGCTGATAAACAAAAAGTTGTTCTTGCATTTAGCGGAGGGCTCGACACCTCCTTTTGTGTAAAGTACCTGACCGAAGACAGGGGCATGGAAGTCCACTCGGTGCTGGTCGATACGGGGGGCTTCTCGGCCGACGAACTGGCCGCCATCGAGGCCCGGGCCTACTCGCTGGGGGTTGCCTCGCACGCGGTCGTGTCGAAAACCGACGATTATTATCAGGATTGCCTGAAGTTTCTGGTCTTCGGGAATGTGTTGAAAAACAATACGTACCCACTGAGCGTATCGGCTGAGCGGATCTTCCAGGCCATTGCGGTGGGTGAATACGCCCGGCAAATTGGCGCCTCCGCGATTGCACACGGTAGCACGGGGGCTGGCAACGATCAGGTACGTTTCGATATGGCGTTCCGCATCATCGTGCCCGAGGCCGAGATTATTACCCCTATCCGGGATCTGCGGTTGTCGCGGGAGGCCGAAATCGAGTACCTCAAAAGCAAAGGCGTTGATCAGGAATGGCACAAAGCGGCCTATTCGATCAATAAAGGGTTGTGGGGTACGTCGGTAGGGGGTAAAGAAACACTCACGTCGAACCAATACCTGCCCGAATCAGCCTGGCCAACGCCGGTGACCAAATCGGGTGAAGAAACCGTAACACTGACGTTTACACACGGCGAACTGACGGGCCTCAACGACGAAACCTTCAAGAATCCCGTCGGTGCTATCCAACGCCTTACCGAACTGGCTGGCCCGTATGGTATTGGTCGTGACATCCACGTGGGTGATACCATCATCGGTATCAAAGGCCGCGTTGGGTTCGAGGCCCCGGCTCCGTTGATCATCATCAAGGCGCACCATACACTGGAGAAGCACGTACTGACCAAAAACCAACTGACCTGGAAAGAGCAACTGGGCAATTACTATGGTACTATGCTACACGAAGGGCAATTTATGGATCCCGTGATGCGCAACATCGAGACGTTCCTGGCCGACACGCAGAGCCACGTAACGGGTAAGGTATTCGTGCAACTGGCGCCCTATCGGTTCACCGTGCTCGGTATCGAGTCGGCATACGACCTTATGTCGGCCAAGTTTGGTTCTTACGGTGAGATGAACAATGCCTGGACCGGCGACGACGTGCGGGGCTTCTCGAAAGTAGCCTCGAACCAGGTCATGATTTACGAACGAGTGAAACACAATGAATAATGTATAGTGTACAATGCACAATGGGTTGACCAGGGGCCAGCTTGTGTGGTTCACTTAACCCATTGTGCATTGTCCATTATACATTATTCATTCTTCAGCGAATGAACATTCACGCAGGAATTATTGGCGGCGCGGGCTACACGGGTGGCGAATTGCTTCGTATTCTGATTAACCACCCGTTTGTGTCGGTGGCTTTTGCCCACAGCCAAAGTCAGGCGGGTAAGCCGGTTTGGGCCACACATACCGATTTGCTGGGCGATACTGACCTGACATTTGCCGGGGGCGACACACAACCGTTGGTCCAACAGGAGGGGCTCGATGTGCTGTTTTTGTGTTCAGGACACGGCCAATCGGCGAAGTTTCTGGCCGAAAACGACGTACCTGAACACGTAACGGTCATTGACCTCAGCACCGACTTCCGCGATGAGACCAATGACTTTGTGTATGGCTTGCCCGAACTGAATCGGGAGCGCATCCAACAGGCCGACCGGGTAGCCAACCCTGGATGCTTTGCTACGGCTATTCAGCTGGCGCTGTTACCGCTGGCCGAAGCGGGCCTGTTGCTCGATGCCGTGCAGGTTAGCGCCGTCACGGGCAGTACGGGCGCCGGACAGGCCCTGGTGCCCACCACAGGGTTTACCTGGCGCAACAACAACCTGTCGATTTACAAAGCCTTTACGCATCAGCACCTGGCCGAAATTCGGCAGAGTCTGGTGCAGCTACAGCCCGGTTTCGGAGAAGCGATCAATTTCGTACCGTACCGGGGCGACTTCACGCGCGGCATCATGGCCAACGTGTATACGCCTTTCGCAGGTACGTTGGCTGAAGCTCGTGACCGTTATCAGGCTTACTACGAAAAGCACCCGTTCACGCACGTGAGCGACGGCCCGGTCGATCTGAAGCAGGTGGTCAACACCAATAAATGCCTGCTGGCGCTTGAACACCACGACGGACAGTTGCTGATCAGTAGTGTAATCGACAACCTCACGAAAGGGGCATCGGGGCAGGCTGTACAGAATATGAATCTGGTCTTTGGCTTACCCGAAGACGCCGGGCTGCGGCTCAAGTCGGTCGCTTTTTAGGAGCAACAATCGGCGTTTTCTGCCGTCCAGTAAACGACACGTCAACCGGTTTCGCCTTGGCGTTTCGGCGCGTTATGTTTGCCGGCGGTACTGCCTGCGCGTCAGGTCGATAGGCAGTCGATCGCGATATGACGGAGCCGATAGGTGAGCTGTTACCACCCAAGGTCAACGGATCACCACTACACAGGGTAAGTAACAGGGCACTGCGCTGGACGAGTGTGTTGCTGGTGATAACCGTTTGGGGGAGTGCCTGCCTGTTCGGTTTGTATATCCTGGCGTTTTATGCCGCGGCCCTATATGATAACCAGATGGTGCGATGGAATCAGGTGCCGCCCGGCCTGTATGAACGAAATACGGCCGCAGCCACGGCTGGCATCGGGCTCCATTTTGCGGCCGGGGGCATTATTTTGATCCTGGGCAGTATTCAATTGATTGAAGCAGCCAGGAGCCGCTTTCCGGCGCTGCATCGCTGGATTGGCCGCCTGTATGTTGTCGCGTGCTTGCTGGCTGCTGTGGGCGGGCTGGTGTTTATTGGGTTGAAAGGCACGATTGGCGGCCTCGTCATGGACCTTGGCTTTGGCTTATACGGCGTGCTCATGGGGCTGGCCGCTGTTCAGACGTATCGCTTCGCTGTGAAGCGACAGATGAGCAAGCACAGGCTCTGGGCGCTGAGGCTGTATGCACTGACAATTGGCTCATGGCTGTACCGGATGGACTACGGTTTCTGGCTGCTGCTCACCGATGGCCTTGGACACACCAACACATTCAGCGGTCCGTTCGACCAGATCATGGCCTTTTTCTTTTACGTTCCCAATCTGCTGGTGGTCGAGGTGTTCTGTAGAGCGCGTGCCAGAAAGGCCACGCCTGCCCTCAAGCTGTCAGCGGCCTTCGTGCTGCTACTGGCCACCGGTTTTCTCGGATTGGGTACGTATTTCTTCACCCTATATTATTGGGGCCCCGCTATTCTGCGCTGGGTACGTGGTGCCTGACGCACCGGTAGTTGGCGGGGTGGCTTTTGCCTGAAATTCCTGTAAAAGTGGCGACAGTACGTCAACGAAGGCGGCCGTCACCGGCTTATTCTGGTAAAACAGCACGTTGCTGAACTCATCGCAGCGTGATCGGTCGATGGTGCTGGTCGACGACGTCAGGATGATGACCGGCTGGCGCTGCCCCGTCTCGCGCATACGTTCCAGAAAGCCCCAACCGTCTAATTCTGGCATATTCAGGTCCAGAAAAATCAGGGATGGGTGCAGGGCCGATAGCTGCGAAAATGCGTACACAGGGTCAGTAAAGTCGCGTATGTCGGTTGTGATGGGTAAGTGGCTGAGCACTTTGCGCATGATCAGGTTGCAGATACTACTGTCGTCAACCAGCATGATCGTTAGGGGGCTCATAGCTTTTGATTCCATTCGTCAGAGGAAAATAAGGCGCCGTCTATCTGCTGGACGACCTGCTGAAGCGATTGGTCCAAATCAGTTGACGTAACGACCAGTGCAGGGATAATATCGTTAATGACCTCTTCGGGTGGAAGCACCCCAATCAGGTACGTTAGGCTCAGAATACGGGTAAGTGGCTCGCGAATGGTGTGGGCGTGTTGCCGCGACAGGTGTAGCAATTTCGTGTTTTTCAGTTCCAGCGCCCGGGTACGTTGCTGAATAACTTCTTCCTGAGTCGCGACCAGTTTCGAGATTACGTTGCTTTTCTCCTGTAGGGCCAACAAAGCGTTGTCGACCGCCTTCTTGCTGGCATTCAACTCATCGATAAGCCGAATCGACTGGAGTTTAGCATACAGGTTTTCCAGCGTGATCTTCAGCACGGTTACGTCAGCCGCCTGAAACGCCTGCGATTCCGTAGAAAAAACACAGGCAATAACGCCCGAGTCGGGGGCAAATGTCAGGTTCCAGCTCCACAGTTGAACGAGTTCGTCAGTTGGCGGAAAGGGCACCAACTCCACGCTCTGTGCGAGCAGAGCAGCGTCGTTGATCACCACCGGAATGCTGTTGCCCTTCAGTAACCGTTCGTGGCTGTAAAGTAGGCTGCAATCGCCTTGTTGCCAGACGACGTTGGTTGGGGTAAGCGAAAAAACGATGTAGGCGTCCTGCTGGTAAAAGCAGAAACGGATGAGTTGGTAGCCAAAGAGGTGTTTAACATGCCGTTGCAGGCATTGCCTTATTTCGTCGAATGAGGTCGTACGGCTGAGGTTACCAGAAAACCTCGACAATTGCTCGTAGATGACACGGTACTTGAAGTCGTTGGGGGCAGACAAAGGCGTTGAGTTAAGTGGCTAGTTCCACTAATTCATTATCAATCCTAATGCCGGAAATAGTAGCAGTGCGATGTAGCAGGTTCACCGAATCGACCTGAACGATTCATTCGTGAACCTCGGGTCCGTCGAAACCTGCGACAGCAAGCTGATTACCATTGGTTTCTGCGACAAGACAGCGAATTATATTTATGGTAAATAAATAGTTTAGCTAATAGCTATACCAGTCACTCCACAGTGTGCGTAGCGTTCGCAGCATTTCCTGCTCGCGCGGGTTCTGGCCTGGCTCAAAAAGCCGTTGGCCCTGTAACTCGTCGGGCAAGTAATTTTGTTGGCTGAAGTTGCCATTATAGTCGTGGGCGTATTGATACTCACGGCCATAGCCCAATTGCTTCATCAATTTCGTTGGGGCGTTGCGCAGATGCAGCGGCACGGGGAGGTGAGCCGTTTTTTCGGCAAGAGCCATCGCCTCGTTGATCGCCGTGTAACTAGCATTGCTCTTAGGCGACGTAGCCAGATAGATGGCTACCTGACTCAGAATAATCCGTCCCTCTGGCATGCCGATAACCCGAATGGCCTGCATGGCCTGCGAAGCCATCAGTAGTGCGTTGGGGTTGGCATTACCGATGTCTTCAGAAGCCATGATAAGCATCCGTCGGGCAATGAAGACGGGGTCTTCGCCCGCTACAAGCATCCGCGCCATCCAATACAGGGCGCCGTTAGGGTCTGACCCACGCAGGGATTTGATAAAGGCCGAAATAATGTCGTAGTGTTGTTCGCCCGACTTATCATAGCGAGCGATATTCTGCTGCGCGACACGCGTTACATAGTCGTCAGTAATGACCAGCTCGTCGCTACCAATATGGCTGGTTACCACCAGTTCCAGCAGGTTGAGCAGCTTGCGCCCGTCGCCACCCGACAGCCGAAGTAGCGCGTCATACTCGGCAATACGTACCTGCCGTTTCTTAAGGTCAACATCGGTGGCCAATGCCCGCTCGACCACCTGAATCAGTTCGTCGCGGTCGAGTACTTCGAGTACGTACACCTGGCAACGCGACAGCAGGGCGCTGTTTACTTCAAACGACGGGTTTTCGGTGGTGGCGCCAATGAGTGTGATCTGCCCTTTCTCCACGGCACCTAACAGCGCATCCTGCTGACTTTTGTTGAAGCGGTGGATCTCGTCGATGAACACAACGGGCGGAAACAACCCCGCCGGTCGGCTCAATACGTCCCGTACTTCTTTCACCCCGGCGTTGATGGCACTAAGTGCCACAAACGGGCGCTTGACGGCCTCGGCCAGCAGCAGGGCAAGGGTGGTTTTGCCCACGCCCGGCGGTCCCCACAGGATCATGGAAGGGAGTCGTCCGGCTTCGACGGCCCGGCGCAAGGCGCCACCTGGCCCTATCAGTTTTTGCTGACCGATTACGTCGTCCAAGACGCGCGGCCTGACTCGTTCGGGGAGGGGAATGGTGTCGCTGTTCATCAGGTTCATGTGTTGTTGTAGGGCTGCCAAGCAGCACATCGACAAACTACGCCCCGAGACTCATAAAATAAAAGGGGCCGCTGGTTAACTAACCAGCGGCCCGCTTACAAGGCTTAGGAATAGACAGGGAAAGAACAACTCAATGAGCTGGCATTGAGCGATGGAGCACTACATGGGCATACGCTCTGTCGACACGTATTTTTTCAAATTGCCCAATGCACCAAAAATGAGGTTATAGACCGATTGAATATTGATCTCCATGAGCTTCGAAATTTCGTCGTTGCCCATATTCTGGTAAAACTTGAGGTAAATCGCCTCGCGTTGCCGACGGGGCAGGCGGTCGAGGGCGCGGCTCAGGCAGTCATTCATGAACGAGTCCTCTTCCTGATGAATGAGCGTCATCTCGTGCGAGCGGTCGCTGTCGGTAAACCCTTCTCCGGGCCGCAGATCATCAGGGTTGCAGAACTTCTGCTCGGCGGTGATGTGCCGAACCAGTTTCCGCTTGATCGACGCCATCAGGTAGAAGCGCACTGACGTAGTGGGGCCGATATTTTGCCGGTGTCGCCACAATTCGACAAACAGATCGTGGATGCAATCTTTAATCAGGGCGCGGTCTTGCGAAAAGTGACTGCAGTAATGAAACAAGACGCTGACGTATTCCTGATAAAGTTGAGCAAAAGCCGGCTGGTTACCAGACCGGAATTCGTCCCACAATTTGATTTCGTCGATTCCAGGCGTGTTGCGCTGACGAGCCATGGTTGCTTGTGAGTTGGTTTTGGAGAGAGGTCTCTGGTAAACTTACTATAAGATTTTATGAATTATACTGGCAAAATGCAAAAAAATGGTGAATCGTTAAAAAACAGCATGATTTTGGTAAGATCGTATAGGATATGTGCCTGAATGACAACTCAGTGAGCGCCTTCGATTTTCACAAACTGAAAAGTGCGTCCGTCGAATAATCCTTTGTCACTCAGCTTGAGCGCAGGTATAACCAGAAGTGCCATAAAGCTCAGTGTCATGAAAGGAGCGGCCAGGGTGCTGCCCAGTTCTTCTTTGACAAACCGGTCCAGCTCAGTATACTGCTCAGCGACCACGTACCCATCCTCGTCGGTCATCAGGCCTGCCACGGGTAGGGGTAACAGCTTACGGATGTAGAGCGGAGAACTGTCCTGCTGAATGACGCCCACGGCCGATAGCCCGCCTCGCGCCTTGATAACCGCATTCACCGCCTGACACAGACTTTCGTCGTCGCAACCGACGGCGGTGATGTTGTGCGAATCATGCCCGACCGACGAGGCTATAGCGCCGTGTTTCAGACCAAAATTTTTGATGAAACCAACCGATACCGGCGCATCGGCGTAGCGATTAACGACCGCAATCTTCAGCAGGTCGCGGTCTGGGTCGGCTACCCAGGCCCCCCGCTCAATGGTGCCTTCCAGGTGGAGCTCATTGGTGATGAGTTGCCCGTCGATGGCCTCGATAACCCGTAGCAGGCCGTAGGGCCGGTGAGCCTGTAGCCAGAAATCAGCGGGCTCTTTCTCCGAGCAATTAAACTGGTTGACGTGTTCGCTGCGCAGGTCGGGCAGGAGTGACTGACCATCCTTCGCCACCGTTTCGCCGTTGATTACGGTTTCGAGCAACTCGAATGAAGTCAGATCGCGGATAACAATGTAATCGGCCGGGTCGCCTTCACGCAGCAGGCCTACGGGCAGGCGGTAGTGCAATACGGGGTTGATGCAGGCTGCCCGCAACACGTTCCAGCGGTTGTAGCCCGCCCCGATCGCCCGCGCCACCAGTTGATTGATGTGACCCTGAGCAAGTGTGTCGGGATGCTTGTCGTCGGAGCAGAACATCACCAGTTGCGGAAATTCATCGACCAGCGGAATCAGGGCGTCGAAGTTGCGGGCCGCGCTACCCTCCCGAATCAGGATGTTCATGCCACGCCGGGCCTTGTCCAACCCCTCGTCGTACGACATACACTCGTGGTCGGTCTCGATGCCCGCGTCGATGTAGCGTTGGGCGTCGTTGCCGCGCAGGCCGGGGGCATGCCCGTCGACGGGCTTGCTGAACGCCTTGGCATACGCAATCTTCATCAACACGTCGGGGTCGTCGTTGAGCACACCGGGGAAATTCATCATCTCGGCCAGGTAACCGATGTCGCGCAGGCCCAGCAGGTAGCGCACGTCTTTGACGGTAATCGTAGCGCCGGCCGTTTCAAAGGGCGTGGCCGGTACGCAGGAAGGTGCCCCAAAGCAGAACTTAAACGGGGTACGTTTGCCGTCGGCCAGCATGTATTCAACGCCCGGAACCCCCAGCACGTTGCCAATCTCGTGCGGGTCTGATACGGTAGCTACCGTGCCATGCACCACCGCCAGCCGCGCAAACTGTGCCGGTGTCAGCAATGAACTCTCGACATGCACGTGCGCATCGACGAAACCGGGCAATATATAGGGTTCGCCGGGGCGCTCAGAGCCAAGGCGATCGATCTGGGCGATGCGCCCGTGATCGAAATGGATGGTTCCATAGATGATCGACTTGTCGAAAAGATTCAGGATGTTGGCAGTTAGCATAAAGCGGATAACGAGAAGGCTGGGTTATGGACGGTGCGGAAAAGGGGCTTCAATCATCAAATCTTTGCAATGCCCCGTAGAATCGCAAATCCGCTGGCAAAGTTTTCACAAGGGCGATACCTGGACCCAACAGGTATAATTAAGTACTAATTGGCTTCTAAAAACGCCTAAAAGGGCTTTTTTTTACTGCATGATTACGAGCATATTAAAAATACACCCGGCCGATAATGTCATCGTTGCGCTGAAAGATTTGCCAGCTCAGGCGTCGGTCACGCTCGGTACAGAAACGTACCTGTTGCCCAATGGGGTAGGGGCCAAGCATAAATTCGTAACGGAAGATCGCCAGCCGGGCGACCCCGTTACCATGTACGGCGTCACGGTAGGGCGCGCCACGCAACCCATCCGGCGCGGTGAAGTGATCACCACATTCAACCTGAAACATCAGTCCGATGCATACGGTATCGGTAACCGTCATCCCTATACGTACCTGGCGCCTGATGTGTCGCACTGGCAGGAGCGTACATTCATGGGTTACCACCGGGCCGACGGACGTGTCGGGACGCGCAACTACTGGCTGGTGATTCCGCTGGTGTTTTGCGAAAACCGAAACGTACTGACCCTGAAAGAAGCCTTCGAACGCGAGTTGGGTTACGCACAATCCGACCAATACCGCGATCAGGTCCGTGAGCTGCTGCACCTGTATCAGCACGGGCAGATGGACGTCATCAAGAAAATGCAGCCCTTTGTGGCGCGTGAGCAGATGGCTGTGGCCGACGAAAAGCCGAAGCGCCCGTTTGCCAACGTCGACGGGATCAAGTTTCTGACGCACGAAATGGGGTGTGGCGGCACCCGGCAGGATTCGGCGGCGCTTTGCTCGCTGCTGGCGGGGTATATCAATAACCCCAACGTGGCTGGTGCCACGGTGCTCAGTCTCGGCTGTCAGCACCTGCAGGCCGACATGCTGGAGAAAGAGGTGAAGCGCCAGAATCCGCACAGCCAGAAAACGATTCTGGTCTATGAACAGCAGGCGGGGACCGAATACGAACTGCTGACGCAGGCCATCAAGGAGACGTTTCTGGAACTGATCGAGATCAACAAGATCGAGCGGCAGCCCGCCCCGCTGAGCCAGTTGTGCGTGGGGCTGAAGTGCGGTGGTTCCGACGGCTTCTCGGGCTTGTCGGCCAATCCGGCTATCGGGCATTTGTCCGACGTGATCGGGGCCCTGGGTGGCCGCACGGTGCTGGCCGAGTTTCCGGAGCTTTGCGGGGCCGAACAAAACATGATCGACCGCATTACCGACGATGCCAAGGCCGAGAAATTCATCAATCTGATGGAGACCTACGCCGCGCAGGCCGAAGCCGCCGGGTCGGGGTTCGACATGAATCCGTCGCCCGGTAATATCAAAGACGGCCTGATTACCGACGCCATTAAATCGGCGGGGGCGGCCAAAAAAGGCGGCCTGGCCTTCGTGGCCGACGTGCTTGACTACGCCGAGCCGATTCGTCAGCCGGGCCTGAACCTACTCTGCACGCCCGGCAACGACGTGGAAGCCACCACGGGCATGGCTGGGTCGGGGGCCAACCTGATTCTGTTTACAACGGGCCTCGGTACACCCACCGGCAACCCCATTTGCCCCGTCGTGAAAATCTCGACCAACACGGTATTGCAACGCCGTATGCCCGACGTGATCGACTTCGACAGCGGCCCGATTATCGATGGCGCGCAGACTGTTGAACAAAACGGCGAAGCGCTGCTCGACTGGCTCATCGGGCTGGCCTCGGGAACGTACCTGACCAAAGCCGAACAACTCGGTCAAGACGATTTCATCCCCTGGAAGCGGGGGGTTTCACTATAAAATGAATAATGTATAATGGACGATGTACAATGGCTACGCGATCACACCGCGGTGGCCCGCATTGTACATCGTCCATTATACATTGTGCATTAACACCTTCTCATGTTCTCTCTACACGACAAAACAGCCCTCATTACGGGCGGTGCTAGCGGCATTGGGCTGGCCATTACGGAAGCGTTCGCGCAGGCGGGGGCAACCGTTCATATTCTGGAATTGAACCGGGCGGCGGCGCAAACGGCAGCCGAGGGCGTGGTGGCCGCGGGTGGCCGGGCCTTTGCGCACGAAGTTAACGTGGCCGATCAGCTAACGGTACGGGGTGTAATTGACCGGATTGCGGCGGAGCATCGTATCGACATACTCGTTAACAATGCCGGTATTGCCCATATCGGCAACGCCGAAACAACCATTGAAACGGATTTCGACCGGGTGTTTTCGGTCAACGTAAAAGGCGTTTATAATTGCCTGAATGCCGTGCTGCCCCATATGCGGGCGGCGGGGGGCGGTGTCATTCTCAACATGGCGTCCATTGCCGCCACGCTCGGCCTGAACGACCGCTTCGCCTATTCGATGAGTAAGGGCGCCACCGTCAGCATGACCCTGTCGGTCGCCAAAGATTACCTGGCGCACAATATCCGCTGCAACTGCATCAGCCCGGCTCGGGTACACACGCCCTTTGTCGACGGCTTTCTGGCCAAGAATTACCCCGGCCGCGAAACCGAGATGTTTGACAAACTAGCCAAAGCCCAACCCATTGGCCGGATGGGGATGCCCCAGGAAGTGGCCGCCCTGGCGCTCTTTCTGTGTTCCGAGGAGGCTGGGTTTATCACCGGCTGCGATTACCCCATCGACGGCGGCACCATTCGGCTAAACACGTAACGTTTCGTCGGCGCGTCTATAAACAGATTAAGGCCCCGGTTTCGGATCAACAGTTGATCCGAAACCGGGGCCTCGCGTTAACGACAGGCTGTAACGCCTGGCAACTTACTCTTTAATCACCTTCACCGTCTGGCTTCGGGTGTCGGTGCTGACGCGGAAGAGCATCATGCCCATGGGCTGCTGACTAACGTCCCAATCGACCAATTGCTCGGCGGAAGCCTGTTCCCACTGTTGCTGAGCGACCGGACGACCAAGCTGGTTAATCAGTTCAACCTGTAGCCGCTGACCAGCTGCCCCCGTCACGATGGCGCGGAGCCGACCGCCCACCAATGGGTTCGGCGTCAGGCGTACCTGCAATGGCGTTTCGGGTTCAGCCGAGGCGGCCTCCCGTACATTCGAGCAGATCGTCACGTTTACGGCAAATGGCCCGTATGTCTGCACTGTACCGTTCGCATTGGTCACCTGACAGGTATAAGTGGCGCTGGTCTGAATGCTGACCAACGTGAGGCTCGACGTGCTGGTGCCCCGTTGCACACCCGCCACATCGGTCAGGCGAATGCTCACGTTGCCGTTGAGGCGATACCACTGGTAGCGTACACCTGTCGGAAACACATTCAGCACCACTGCATTGCTCCGGCACAGGGTCTGGCTGGTGGGTGGCAGCGGCGAGAGGACCGTCAGGCTGAACGGCGTGGCGGGGCTGGCGCATCCTTGCGGACTGACTTGCACGACCGAGAAGCTATAAACACCTGGCGCGCTGATATCGGCATTAGGCGGATTTAACACGCCACCTGATCCGAAAAAGAGCAGCGTATTGTTGCCTGTTGCTACTGCATAAGGCGTCAGCGACAGAGGCGTTGTGCTGGCCACGACGGTCAGGCTGGCACCGGTCAGGGTGGGTGCCGACGGCTGGGCGTTCACCGTAACCGAAATACTGTTTGTCGCCGAGCAACTGTTTGCACCCGTCACCGTCACCGAATACGTACCGGTTTGGGCGACAACGGCGGTGTTTGACGAACCAGTCTGACTCAGGCCCGGTCCGGCGAAGCGGTATTGTGTACCTCCGCCTGCGGTCAGTGTAATGGTATTCGGCGCACACACAACCGGACTGCTGGCCGTCAGGGTAGCCGTTGGAGCCGTCGTGTTCTGGCTGATGCCAATCGTTGTGGTGCTGAAGCAACCAGTAGCGGTGTTGGTGACCGTCACCGAATACGTACCTGAAGCGTTGACCACCGCCTGATTGCCTGACTGGCTAACGATGCCCGGTCCGGCGAAAGCGTAGCTGTTGCCACCCTGAGCCGTCAGTGTTATCGAGGTCACCGCGCAGGTTAACGTGGTCGATGGGCTGGCCGAAATACTCGGCGTCGGGGCGGTGGTGTTGCTGCTGACGGTCGTGGTCGTGGTGCTGAAGCAGCCCGTGGCGGTGTTGGTGACCGTGACCGAATACGTACCTGAGGCATTCACCACAGCCCGATTACCTGATTGCGAGACCACACCCGGTCCGGCAAAGGCGTAGCTGTTACCACCCGTGGCCGTCAAGGTTACCGATGTAACGGCGCAGGTGAGCGTACCGCTGGCAACCAGCGTGGGCGTAGGCAAGGTCGTGTTCTGGCTGATGCCGATGGTTGTGGTGCTGAAACAGCCCGTAGCCGTGTTGGTGACTGTCACTGAATACGTACCTGAGGCATTGACCACGGCCTGATTGCCCGATTGCGAAACCACGCCCGGTCCGGCGAAAGCGTAGCTGTTGCCACCCTGAGCCGTCAGTGTTATCGAGGTCACTGCACAGGTTAACGTGGTCGATGGGCTGGCCGAAATACTCGGCGTGGGAAGTGTCGTATTCTGACTAATGCCGATGGTTGTGGTGCTGAAGCAGCCCGTGGCGGTATTGGTCACCGTCACCGAATACGTACCTGTCGCATTCACCACGGCCTGGTTACCCGACTGTGACACCACGCCCGGCCCGGCGAAGGCATAGCTGGTACCGCCCGTGGCTGTCAGTGTCAGTGATGTCACCGCGCAGGTGAGTGTCGTCGATGGGCTGGCCGTTAAGGTTGGCGTCGGGGCGGTGGTGTTGCTGCTGACGGTCGTGGTCGTGGTGCTAAAGCAACCCGTGGCGGTGTTGGTGACCGTGACCGAGTACGTACCTGAAGCGTTGACCACGGCCTGATTGCCCGATTGCGAAACCACGCCCGGTCCGGCGAAGGCATAGCTGTTGCCGCCTGTAGCTGTTAGGGTAACCGAGGTGACTGCACAGGTGAGTGTGCCACTAACAGCCAGACTCGGCGTTGGCAGAACCACACTCTGGCTGATGCCGATGCTCGTGGTGCTGAAGCAACCCGTAGCCGTATTGGTGACCGTCACCGAATACGTACCTGAGGCGTTCACGACGGCCTGGTTACCCGACTGGCTAACGACACCTGGTCCGGCGAAGGCGTAGCTGGTACCGCCCGTGGCTGTCAGCGTCAGCGACGCCACCGTACAGGTGAGTGTTGTCGACGGACTAGCCGAAACGCTCGGGGTGGGTGGCGTGGTGTTCTGGCTGATGCCGATGGTCGTGGTGCTGAAGCAGCCCGTGGCCGTGTTGGTCACCGTCACCGAGTACGTACCTGAGACATTCACGACGGCTTGGTTGCCCGATTGGGATACCACACCCGGTCCGGCAAAGGCGTAGCTGGTACCGCCTTGGGCTGTCAGCGTCAACGAGGTTGCCGCACAAGTCAGCGTCGTTGAGGGGCTGGCCGTCAGCGTTGGCGTGGGCGGCGTAGCATTGCTGCTGATGCCGATGGTTGTGGTGCTGAAACAGCCCGTGGCCGTATTGGTGACTGTCACCGAATACGTACCTGAGACATTCACGACGGCTTGGTTACCCGACTGGGAGACCACCCCCGGCCCGGCGAAAGCATAACTAGTACCACCCGTGGCCGTCAAGGTCAGGCTGGTCTGGGCGCAGGTAAGTGTCGTCGACGGGCTGGCCGTCAGGGTTGGTGTTGGCGTTGCCGTATTGCTGCTCACCGATGCGGTGGTGGTGCTGGTGCAACCCGCTGCACTCGCCACCGTGACCGAATACGTACCTGAGGCATTCACCACCGCCGTCCCGGCAATGGCGTTCTGACTTACCACGCCCGGCCCGGCAAAGGTGTAGCTGCTGCCGCCCGTAGCCGTCAGTGTCAGGCTGGTGATCGCGCACGTCAACGTACCTGAGCCGCTCACCGTGAGCGTTGGCGTGGGTAACGGGTTGATGGTGGCGTTGGCGCTGGCCGTCGTCGTACACGTTCCGATTGTACAGGTGGCCGTGTATAAGCCCGTAGTCGTTGTCGTGAAGGTGCTGCCCACAACATTGCCCGGCCATTTGATCGTGCCACCCGGACAGCCACTGGCGGTCAGCGTAGCAGAATTACCGGTGCAGGCCGACCCGCTGGTGGCCGTAAAGCTGGTTATGCTGAAGTTTTCGGTGATCGTCACGCTATTGCTTACTGCCGTACAGCCGTTCGTGCCGGTAGCCGTGACCGAGTAGACCCCGGCGGCATTTACCGTAAAAGGGTTACTGGTTGAACCACCCGTCCAGCGGTATGACGTTCCCGTGCCCGAGGCCGTCAGCTGCAGACTGGGCTGAGCGCAGGTGAGTACACCGCTGGTAGGGTTAACGGTCACTGAGGGGGCCGTCGTGTTGCTGGTGATTGTGGTAGTAGCAACGGCGCTGCAAGCGCTGGCGTTGGTGACCGTCACCGAATACGTACCCGAGGCATTGACGATCGCCGTACCAGCCGTTGCGTTCTGACTGACAATGCCTCCACCGCCCGTCCGGGCAAATACATAGTTGGTCCCTCCTGTGGCTGTTAGTGTCAGTGTCGGTTGCAAACAGGTGAGTACCCCCCCATTGCTGGCGGACAGCGTGCCCTGGAAAGTAGCGCAGGGGTCGCTGGAAAAATAGAGGCCGGTTAATGTACCTCCCGATGGCTGGAAAACAGTACTTGCCACTTTAGTGGTCCGATCGACGCCGTAAATGAATGGTTGATTGGCGCGTATATCGCCAACCAGAATGCGGTTGTTTTCGGCATCCACCGTTAAAATAGCTGGCGAACTCCCAAAGTTGGTAGCCACCAGTTCGTCGCCCGTGCCGTCCAGGTTGATCCGGCGCAGCTGATCAGCTGTACTCGGGGCCGACCCGTCATTGAGTATGTAATAGAGCTTGCTGTTAGCCGGATCAACTGTGATACCCGTGACGATACTCGATGAGGTACTCGAGGTGGGCAGGAACGTGGATACCGCATTAGTTGATAGGTTCACCGCCGAGATTTTGGAGAAATTATTCCGGATATCGGCGGCTAGTATTCGGTTATTGGCAACGTCCAGCGTCAAGGCACCTGGTGAATTGACAACGTCAGTCGCGATGAGTACATCGCCAGAGCCATCGAAATTGATACGGCGGAGCTGATCGTTGGAGGTGCCAGCCGCGCCATCACTGACTATATAATAAATATAACTGTTAGCCGGGTCGATGGCTAAACCAGCAGTCTGGTTGCTTGCAGACGAACTGACCAGGGTACTGCTGCTGCCGTTGGACAGGTTCACGACCGAGATTCGGGGTAGAACCGTAGCGCGAGCCTCCCCCACGAAGGCCCGGTTACCCACCCGGTCAATAACCACATTGCCTGAGACATCGACAAAATTGGTAGCGATTTGCGTGTCGTTGGTACCATTGCTGTTAACCCGTCGAAGCTGATCGGTACGCGTTGCGAAATTGTTATCGCTGAGCGTGTAGTAGATCTGCGCGTTGGCGACGGTCGAGAGTAGCAAGGCCAGCCATAACAAGCCCGCCAGCCGGTATTTGTACAGAATTGCTTTAAGATCGTGGACGTTGATAAAGCGTTCAGAAGTATAGAAATAGGCCATAGATACTATAGAGAAAGTTGGTTAATAAGGGCAAAAGGACACCTGTATGCATTATGAATAGACCAGGTTACCCTGCCTCCAACGGTGTGGTAGGCAGGGTAGCGAGTTAGCGTGGGCTTAGTTGCGAGACGGGAAAATGCCTTCCAGTGCAATGCAGTAATTCATAGCCAGATAGGGCTGCATGTTCTGGTGCGGCTGCGTGCCCCCCGCTACGCCAATGGCTTGTGGATTGGCCGTTGCGCTTGGCGTTGTACCATAGATGTTTATTGCCTGCTCACTCGAATCAACGGCTACCGCCAGGAAAGTACCCGACGGGCTGTTTTGCGTACCACCTGACCCTGATACATTCATCAGGTGATTGTGCGCGGGCATTTGTGACTGGAGGAGGGTCACGGTCTCTGAGCCCGACGCTTCACCGATCGTGCGCGGGGTCAGGCCGGGGCCTTGTCCCTGCCCAATGGGCGCCCGCCCGCGCAGGTCCGGCAGCGCGAAATTCGTGGTGCCGTTACCGCCGTAGAAGGTTCCGATCAGCGCAAACAGGGCCGAATTTTGAGAAATGGGTAATAGGCGGCCGTCGCAGAAAGCCCAGCCTCGTGGTTCAAAATTGAAGCCGAAGAGGCCGATCATGGCAATAAAAGGTTCAGTCATGATTTTTACGTTTAAAAAGGTTTATGATGGTAGAAAATGGGACAAAAACCGACCCGCAGAACGGGGCTATTGACGTTGCAGATTGAAGCTGACATTTGCGGCAGACTATGCCGAATCGGACAGATACACTAGCAAATCAGACAGCCATCGCCCGAGGGGCGGTCACTCGGTACTGATATTGAAAAAGTCCACAAGCGTACCCCCTTTATCACCATATGAAAATTGATAGTTATTAGATGGTCGATTAGTGGATAAACATTTATTGGGCGGTATACAGAATATAGTTACTTGTTAGTTCGTGAGGTCAAACCAGCGTTAGTGTATTGATAGACAATAAGTTGTATAGATATTTCTTAAGAGGCCTAATTGTTATTGGATGGCTTACTAGTCATTACTTACCTTTTGGTATGAAAGGTGATGTATGGAGAGAGACCGATGCGCCAACAGACCATCGCGATCCTACACCGCACCATGCACGTTCAGTTTTCCACACCAACAGTTCTGTTCCTGTTTTTAACCTGGTTGTTATCGCCGATTGCCCCAGCTTTGGCGCAGCAGGGGCCGCCCGGTTTTTCCATCACTCAATTCAGTGCACGTATACCGGGGCGCAGTGTCGACATGGATTTCGACCCGCAAAACCGACTCTATACCTGCGAGAAGAATGGGCGCGTATGGGTTAGTATGAACGGCCTGGTGGCGACCAGCCCACTGATCGATATTCGGGAAGAGGTGGCTATCGAGTCAGACCTGGGTTTGTTATGCCTGGCCCTCGATCCTAATTTTTCCCAGAACGGGTACCTGTATCTTGGGTACGTGGTCGATCGGTATCACCTGCTCTATGCGGGCACGCCCGGTTACGATCCCAACCAGTCGGCCAGCGGGGCCACCGTTGTCCGCATCACGCGTTACACCGTTACCCCCGCCAGCCTGACGGCCACCAACGCCAACAATGTGGTGGTGCAGGCGAATAGCCGTAAGATCCTCATTGGCGAATCGGCCCAAACGGGCATACCTGTACTCGACGGCTCGCATTCGGGGATGGATCTGGTCTTTGGGGCCGATGGCACCCTACTCGTGACGACGGGTGATGGTGCCGGATTGAGCGGTGCCGACAAAGGCGGAGCCGGTAATCCGGGGTATGGCTCTGCCTATTGGCAACAGGGTCTCCAGAGCGGCATTATCACCTTTAAAGAAAACATCGGCTCATACCGGAGCCAATACCTCGACTCGCATAACGGCAAGGTGTTGCGGATTGATCCGGCCACGGGCGATGGAATTCCCTCAAATCCGTATTACGAGGCTGCCCACCCCCGATCAGCGCGGTCGCGGGTGTTTGCGCGCGGGCTACGCAATCCGTTTCGGGCCACGCTAAGACCCAACACGGGCAGTACCAACCCGGCCGATGCAAACCCCGGTTCGCTCTACATCGCTGATGTGGGGTGGAACCGCTTCGAGGAGCTGCACATCCTGAAACAGGCGGGGCAAAACTTTGGGTGGCCTTATTTCGAAGGCCTGAGCTTCACGGCCGGCCGTACGGAGTTTTATACCCTTCCCCCAAATCAGATCGTGAATCCCAACGACTCCACGCAGAATATCTATTACAACTGGCTGCCCAACCCGGCGGATTCGGTGGGTCACTTCTCGAAAGCTGACCTCATGTATGGGCGTAATGGGGGCGAAACGTTCTTTCTGGAACACGGTCATGCCGAAGCTGTGCCCAACAGGCAATTACCGTATCCGAACGTCACCTCGGGTGGGCGCTGCATCATTGGAGGTGGCTGGACTCGCACGGGAGGCACACTGCCCGAAGCCTATCAGAACAAATACTTCTTTGGTGACTATAACCGGAACTGGATCGCCTACGCCGAGTTCGACACCGACGACCATCCTATGGGTGTCGAACCCTTTGGCTACGGGTTCGATGGGCTGGTGTCGTTGATGGTCAATCCCAACGACAACAACCTGTATACGTTCTACTTATTTCTGCTTGATCCGTTCAAAATAGAATTTACTGGTAACCAGACACCCAGAGCCGTTATCGCTGCCACCCCAACCTACGGGAGCAGTCCACTGTCGGTGACGTTCTCGGGGACGGGGTCCAGCGATCCGGAACATACCGCGTTGGCTTACGCCTGGAATTTCGGGGATGGATCGCCCATAAGTACACAGGCCCAGCCGGTGCATGTCTACACCGCCACCGGATCGCACAGCTACACCGCTACCCTGACGGTGACCGACGCGGGCGGTGCCACGGCGCAGGCCACCCAAGTGATTTCGGTCAACAATACGCCACCCGTCGTGGTGTCGACCAGCCTTGATGGGCTGTCGGTTGTCAGTGCCACCTCGCCCAGCGTCATACCCTTGTCGGTAATGGTAACCGATGCGCAGTCTACCACAAGCGCCCTGAGCTACCAGTGGAAGCTGCTCAGTATGCACAACGACCACGGCCATGAGGGTGGAACCTTCACGACGGCATCGCCCACGATAACCCTGACGCCGCTTGGCAACTGTAGCTCGCTGGAAACGTACTGGTATCGGGTCGTGCTAACGGTAACCGACCCCGGTGGCCTGGCGGTTACCGTCAACAAAGACATCTACCCGGATTGCAACGGTAGCCAGCAGACGATCGAATTCCCTACGCCGCGCAAACGTGCCAAAACCAGCGCCCCATTCCGTCCGTTGGTCTGGAGCACGTCGGGCTTGCCCATCTCATTGTATGTACTGAGTGGCCCGGCCTTTATGGAGGGGAGCAACATACGGCTCATGGGTACGCCCGGCCGGGTACGTTTGCGGGCCGCGCAACACGGCAGCGACCAGTATCGACCCGCGTTCACGGTGGAGCGGGAGTTTGATGTGGTCAACTCGTTATCACCCAACGCCGACCTTTCGCTTCAACTGGTTTTTGATCAACGCGCCGTCAACCCCAACGAACCGGTATCGGCCCAACTAACCGTGACGAACGACGGACCCGATGAGGCTACAAATGTGGTTGTGAGCAGTTGGCTACCCGCTGGTCTGAACGTTGTAAGTAGTACCGCTCTGGCGCCGCAGGCAAGCGGCATCTTGTCAGGTACGTTAGCGTCTCTGCAAACAGGCACTTCCGCGACGATAGCACTGACGGTGTTGCCGACCACATCGGGTATCTACCGACTGGCGGCGCAGGTAAGCGGCTCAGACGCCTTCGATGAAGACAGTCAGCCCAACTCGGGCACGGGCGATGGTGAAGACGACACGGCTACGGCTGACCTGCGCACGGACGACGCAGGCGGAGGGGTGTCGGAGTCGCCCAATCCGAATCAGGTACTGTTACCGCCCGTGTTTCCTAACCAGCCGGTGCCTACGCCCAACCGGGTAGACCTGAGCCTCCAACTGGCCCTGTCGGCGCGGGCTGTATCGATTGGGCAGCCCGTTGTGCTGTCGGTTGTCGTGACCAATGCAGGTAGCCTGTCTGCCACGCAGGTGGTGGTGCGTGATACCCTTTGGGGCGCTACGCTGCTAACTTCATCTGTCTTTACGGTGGTAGCATCGACCGCCCAATACACGGTGATTCAGGCAACCGTCAGCAGCCTGCCGACCGACGGATCAGCGCTGCTGACGGCCACTATTACGCCTACGTCGGCGGGGTGGTTTCGAAACGCCGCGCAGGTCTGGTCGGTCGGTAGCCCCGGTCCCAATAGTCCGCCCGACGCCGATAGTACACCAGGAAACGGGGTTGCCAACGGCGAAGATGACACGGCCTGGTTCGACTGGCGGGTAAATTAACCCTGTTGGCTACGAACGGGATAGCACCTTTTTAGGTCTGATTTGACGGGTTTTTGCCAGTGAGGTTGGTAAAGAGTCGTGCCCCCTTCCTTTCTTGTAGGAATCTGGCGTGCGCACTGGTTGCGTCACGCACATGTCGCAAAGCAACCTCATGAAGCTATTTCGGTTTGGGCCCGATGCCCACGAACATCCCGCCGTTGAATTGCCCGATGGGCGCCGCCTCGATGTAACCCACTTTGGGGGCGATTATGACGAAACCTTCTTTGCTACCGACGGCCCCGCCCGGCTGGCTCACTGGCTCGAAAGCCACGTCGACCAATGCCCCCACGTACCTGATGAAGTGCGCTACGGACCGTGCGTGAAGCGCCCCTCAAAGATTGTCTGCGTGGGGTTGAACTACGCCAAACACGCCGCCGAAACGGGTGCTACGCCGCCCACAGAGCCTATTCTGTTCTTTAAATCGACCACGTCGCTTTGCGGACCCAACGACGACGTTGTGATTCCGAAGCACTCGCTCAAAACAGATTGGGAAGTTGAACTGGCCGTCGTCATTGGTAAGCGGGCCAGTTATGTCGAACTCGAAGAAGCGCTGGATTATGTGGCGGGTTACGCCGTCATCAACGACTACAGCGAACGGGCGTTTCAACTGGAGCGCGGCGGCCAGTGGGACAAAGGCAAAGGCTGCGACACCTTCGCGCCGCTGGGGCCTTATCTGGTGACGAAAGACGACGTACCCAACCCCAACGGTCTGCACCTCTGGCTCAGCCTGAATAACGAGCGGTTGCAGGATTCCAACACCGACGATATGATTTTCGACGTACCCACGCTGGTCAGCTACATCAGCCAGTTTATGACGCTGCTCCCCGGCGACGTTATTTCGACGGGAACACCCTCTGGCGTTGGGCTGGGCCTGAAACCCCCACGCTACCTGGTGCCGGGCGACGTCGTGACACTCGGTATCGAAGGCCTGGGCCATCAACAACAAACAGCCGTAGCCTATAACTAATGCACAATGAATAATGTACAATGCACAATGCGGTTCGCAGGGGGCACCTGACCGACGCATGATTGTCTGTGCCAAGCCATTGTACATTATACATTGTGCATTGTACATTTTTTATCTGATGATCGACGCACACCAACATTTCTGGCTATACAATCCTGAGCGCGACAGCTGGATTACCGACGAGATGGCGACCATCCGTCGCGATTTTCTGCCGGCTGATCTGGAACCCGTGCTCCGCGCTAACGGCATCGACGGCTGCGTGGCCGTGCAGGCCAGCCAATCCGACGACGAAACGCTCTTTCTGCTTGGGCTGGCTCAGGCTTACGAGATAGTTCGGGGCGTGGTAGGCTGGGTCGATTTGCAGGCCGATACCCTCTACGACAAGCTGGAATCGTATTCGCAGTTCGAAGAGATCAAAGGATTCCGGCATGTAGCGCAGGCCGAGCCCGACGATTTTCTGATGCGCCCCGAGGTGATCAAAGGCATCAAACAACTGGCGGCTTTCGACTTTACGTACGACATCCTGATCTACCCGACACAACTGAAAGCCGCCCTGCATCTGGTGCGGGCCGCGCCCGATGTGAAGTTCGTGATCGATCACCTGGCTAAACCGTACATCAAAAGTAAAGAGATAAACCGGTGGTCGAACTGGATGGCCGAGATCGCCAAACAGCCCAACGTGTCGTGCAAAGTGTCGGGCATGGTCACCGAGGCCGACTGGCAGCACTGGAGCAAGGCCGACTTTTTCCCCTATCTCGATGTGGTGTTCGACCACTTCGGGCCCGACCGGTTGCTGTTCGGCTCCGACTGGCCCGTGTGCCTCACCGCCGCCGATTACACACAGGTCAAAACCCTTGTCGAAGACTACGTGCAGCCTTGGGGCGACGAGGTTCGGGCGAAGGTATTTGGCCAGAATGCAATATCGTTTTACGGATTATAACTGAATTACGGAATGCCGGAAATCAACGCCGATAAGCTGGCTCGGTTCACATAAAATCACCCTGTTGATCCGTCCGCGAAAATCTCTGAAATCCAGTCATCCGCGTTCCAATCATTTCTCAACCATGAATCTGAACCTACAGGATAAAATCATCATCGTAACGGGCGGTGCCAAAGGAATTGGCGAAGGCATCAGCCGCGTATTGGCCGCTGAAGGGGCCGTTGTTGTCATCGTGGGCCGGGCCGAGGCTGATAATCAGGCGGCTGTGGCGCAGATCGAACAGGCGGGCGGTCGGGCTGTTGGTATCGTAGCCGAACTGACGCAACCCGACGACTGCCGCCGGGCTGTGGAGGAAACTCTGGCGCAGTTTGGCCGCATCGACGGGCTAGTCAACAACGCGGGCGTTAACGATGGCGTGAGTCTGGAAAACGGTGATTACGAGTCGTTTATCGCCTCGTTACACAAAAATCTGGTGCATTATTACCTGATGGCCCATCACGCTCTGCCCGCTCTGAAAGCCAGCAAAGGCAGCATCGTGAATATCGGCTCGAAGGTGGCCGAAACAGGGCAGGGCAATACCTCGGCCTACGCAGCGGCCAACGGCGGGCGTAACGCCCTAACCCGCGAATGGGCCGTCGAACTACTGCCCTACAGCATTCGGGTCAATTGCCTGGTGGTGGCTGAATCATGGACGCCGCTCTATGCCAAATGGATCAAAACGCTGCCGAATCCGGAGGAAACGCTGGCAAAGATTACGGCCAAAATTCCGCTCGAACACCGCATGACCACCACCGAAGAAATTGCCAACATGGTGGCTTTTCTGCTCTCCGACCGTTCGAGCCACACCACTGGCCAACTGATCCACGTCGACGGTGGCTACACGCACCTGGACCGCGCTATTTCTTAAGTGATAAGCGGTAAACGATGCGTGGTGAGTTATGGGAAGATTTTCGACCCAACTGCACTACGCATTGCTTTGCCGCTTATCGTTCAAAAAGCCCTTCTCCCTATGACCTCTCCAACCCCTACTTCGTCTACCGCAGCGGCACCGGCGCAGCGCTATACAATGGCGTTTGCGCTCGTAACCAGCCTGTTTTTTCTGTGGGCTTTTGTGCACAATCTGGAGCCCATCCTGATTCCGCACCTTAAAAAAGCCTGTCAGCTCTCCGATCTGCAATCGGCCATGATCGATTCGTCGGTGTATCTGGCTTATTTTCTGATGGCCATACCGGCGGGGGTGGTCATGAAACGGTTTGGCTACAAACAGGGTATCCTGGTGGGCCTCAGCCTGTATGCGATCGGGGCGCTGCTGTTCTGGCCCGCCGCCAGCACCCGGCTATATGCCCTGTTTCTGGGGGCGTTGTTTATTATCGCGGCGGGGTGTGCTTTTCTGGAAACGGCGGCTAACCCCTATGTAACGCTGCTTGGCCCCCCGGAGTCGGCCACAACCCGGCTTAATCTTAGCCAGTCGTTCAACGGGCTCGGGGCTTTTCTGGCGCCGCTACTGGGGGGGAAGCTGATCCTGAGCGGGATCGAACACTCGTCTGCCGAATTGAACGCCATGTCGCCCGCCGCGCTCGACGCCTACCTCCAGTTTGAAGCCGACTCGGTTAAGATACCCTACCTCGTCATTGCCATCGTGGTGCTGCTCGTGCTGGCTATGGTGGCCTTCACCAAACTGCCCGACGTGCGCTCGGCGGTAGGGGAGCGGGTATCGTCGTTGCGTACGGCCCTGCAACACCCCCAACTGACGGGCGGCATCATCGCCCAGTTTTTCTACGTGGGGGCACAAGTCTGCGTGACAAGTTTCTTTATTCGGTTTGCCAAATTCACCAGCAACGTACCTGAGCGACAGGCGGCTGAGTGGCTCAGCTATGCATTGCTGGGTTTCCTGATCGGCCGTTTCGTGGGTACGTTCCTGACGCGCTACGTACCTGCTGGTCGGCTGCTGGCTATTTATTCGCTCATCAGCCTGCTGTTGCTGGCGGTTGCCGTCACGGCCAAATCGGATATGGCGGTCTGGGCCGTTTTTGCCGTGCCCTTTTTCGAGTCGATCATGTTCCCGACCATCTTTGCGCTAGGTATCAACCGCCTCACCGACGACCGCGAACTGGGTGCCTCGCTGCTGGTGATGGCCATTGCCGGTGGTGCCTTCTTCCCCCTGCTGATGGGCTGGATCTCCGATCAAAGCAACATTCAGGTCGCCTACGCCGTACCCATGCTGTGCTTCCTCGTCGTCGCCTGGTACGGCTGGCGAGGGCACAAGGTTAGTATAGAAGGATAGTTTCGGGTTTAACGTTGGCGGACGCTTGAGTGAGCTTGCGCCAGCCAACGTTAAACTTTAAACTCGAAACTGAAAACACCAAACTCGAAACTCCCATGCGCCATTGCCTTGCTCTTGATTTAAAAAATGACCCCGATCTGATTGCCGAATACGAACGCTATCACGAAGCCGTCTGGCCCGACATTCTGCAAAGCCTGCGCGATGCGGGTATCGTCGATATGGAGATTTATCGGGTCGAAAATCGCTTGTTTCTGATTGCCGAAGGCGACGAAACGTTTTCCCTCGAACGGAAGGGACAGATGGATGCCGCCAACCCACGCGTGCAGGAGTGGGAAACGTTGATGTGGGGGTATCAGGAGGCCCTGCCCACCGCCGCGCCCGGCCAGAAATGGGTACCGGCCAAACTGGTATTCAAGCTCTAAAAACGCCCGGTCTGGGACTCTGTGGGAACCTGCTTCGGTGGTCAGTGGCTACCTTTGTGGCCGTCAATTGAAAACCTATGAACGTCGGTCTTTTCATTCCGTGCTACGTCGATCAGTTTTATCCGCAGGTGGGGATCGCATCGTTGCAACTGCTTCAGAAGCTGGGCGTGTCGGTAACGTACCCAGCCCAGCAAACCTGTTGCGGACAGCCGATGGCCAATGCGGGCTGCGAACGCGACTCGGTAGGGGTCTATGAGCATTTCGTGAATACCTTCGCCGGCTTCGACTACATCGTGGCGCCGTCGGCCAGTTGTGTTTATCATGTCCGTAAGCATTTCGATATTATCGACCAGACACCGGCCGTTCAGCACGTGCGCGAACGTACCTACGACCTTGTGCAGTTCCTGACCGAGGTGCTAAAGGTTAAGCAGATCGAAGCACATTTTCCGCATCGGGTCGGGCTGCATCTGAGTTGCCACGGACAGCGTGGTCTCCGTATGGCCACCGATTCCGAACTGACACCCGTTCGGGATGGGCAGATGCGCCGCCTGCTGACCGGCGTGGATGGCCTCGAACTGGTTGACCTCGACCGCTACGACGAATGCTGCGGGTTTGGGGGGCTCTTCTGTGTGTCGGAAGCGGCGGTATCGGCCCGGATGGGGCAGGACCGCGTGGCCGATCACGTGCGCAACGGGGCCGAAGTCATCACGGGCGGCGACGTCTCGTGCCTGATGCACCTGGAAGGTATCGTACGCAGAAAGAACCTGCCCATTCGCGTGTTGCACATCGCCGAGATTCTGAATTCGGGAGTGGCGACCATCTAGAAAAAGATTGTAAAGTTTGTTTGACAATATGACTTGTTTGCTTTACGTTTGATGTGTAAAACAAACTTTACATTGGTCATGCAATCGACTCTATTATTACCGCACCGCTACCAACTGGTTGGTTGGTTGATTTTTATTCCCGCTCTAGTGCTGGGCCTGACGATTTACGCAAGCGACTACTCGGCTAGCTGGCTGACAGTCGACGTACCCAACGCATGGTTACCGGAGGAATACCGGTTGGCAAACGCGGCGGTGCATCGCCTGAACCTGACCAACACCGTTGGGATTCTCGTTTTGCTCGTCGGGCTGGGCCTGATCGCCTTCTCGCGCGAGGCGATCGAAGATGAGATGATTGCCCGGCTAAGGCTGGAGTCGCTTCAGTGGAGCCTGCTGGTCAACTATGTCCTGCTGGCGATAGCGACCTTGCTGGTTTATGGTTTCAGTTACAACGATGTGTTAATCTTCAACATGTTTACGCCCCTGCTGGTATTCATCTTACGATTTAGGTGGTTATTGCGCCGGCATAGCAACCTGCTGGCGTTATGAAAAACCGATTGAAGGTTGAGCGGGCAGAGCAGAACCTGTCGCAGGCCGAACTGGCCGAACGAATTGGGGTGAGCCGACAGACGATCAATTCCATTGAGAGTGGCCGGTACGTACCGTCGACGGTATTGGCGCTCAAGCTGGCACAGGTATTTCAGAAACCCGTTGACCAGTTGTTTATGCTCGACGAGACAGATTAATTATGCCCAATCTGTACATCATTGCCGGACCAAACGGAGCGGGTAAAACCACCGCTGCTTACACGCTGCTGCCAGAGGTGATGCAAATCAATGAATTTGTCAATGCAGACGAGATTGCGCGTGGAATTTCACCGTTTAATGTTGACGGCGTCGCCTTTGAAGCAGGGCGGCTGATGTTGCAACGTATTGATTATTTGATGGAAAAAGGTGAAGACTTTGCCTTTGAAACGACACTAGCTACCCGGTCTTATGTGCAGTTGATTAAACGAGCACAGCGGCAAGGTTATGTAGTTAGTTTGTATTATTTCTGGCTTCCCTCTGCAGTTGTTTCGAAGGAACGGGTGGCCTTTCGGGTTGCCCGAGGTGGTCACAATATACCGGCTGATGTTATTGAAAGACGTTATAGTCGAAGCATCTTAAACCTACGAAACTTATATGTTTCTGTTTGTGATTATTTCACTGTCATTGATAACGGCACAGTGACCCCGCAACTGGTTGCTGTAGGAAAATTACAAAGTGAGGTTGAGGTGTATAATGAACAAGTCTGGAAAAGAATTCTGGCGTATGGTAACGATGAAGCCCAAACCAATCCCGACTAAAGAAGCTGTGTTGGCAGGTGTACAACGGGCCGTAGACAAAGTAATAGAGCAGGCTAACTTAACCGATCAGGAACTGGTTATCGTGCGCGATGGCAAACCTGTACGAGTAAAAGCGCGCGACCTCTAACAGTAATTCCAAAACGGTAAACGTCAAACGTACCTATGAGCCACCCTAAAGCCGCCGAGAAGTTCACCGCCGACGTCGATCGTACCACCTGGCACGATGGAGCGCTGTGGTTTGTGCGGCAGAAGCGCGACCGCGCCACCTACGCCATTCAGGAGTGGGAGCAACTGCGCGAACTGGCCTCGCAGATCAAGATGCACACCCTCAGCCGGCTCGATACGTACCTGGAGCAGTTTGAGCGGCAGGCGCAGGCCAACGGCATCGTGGTACACTGGGCCGCCGATGCCGCCGAACACAACCAGATCGTGCTTGAGATTCTGCAACGGCACAAGGCCACGCGCATTGTGAAAAGCAAGTCGATGCTGACCGAAGAATGCCACCTGAACCCGTATCTGGAGCGCAACGGCATCGAGGTCGTTGATACGGATCTGGGCGAGCGCATTATCCAGTTTGAGCACGTACCGCCCAGCCACATTGTGATGCCTGCCATCCACCTCAAAAAAGAGGATGTGGGCGACATCTTCCACCGCCATTTGGGCACCCCCGCAGGCGCATCTGACCCGCAGTTTCTGGCCGAAACCGCGCGGCAACACCTGCGCGGCAAGTTTGTGGAGGCGCAGGTAGGCCTGTCGGGTGTCAATTTTGCCGTTGCCGAAACGGGTGGTTTTGTGGTGTGTACCAACGAGGGTAATGCCGATCTGGGCGTTACGCTGGCCCCGGTGCATATCGCCAGCATGGGCATCGAAAAGCTCATTCCCCGCCTGGGCGACCTGAGCGTGTTTACCCGGCTGTTGGCTCGGTCGGCCACGGGGCAACCCAGCACGGTTTACACCAGCCACTTTCATAAACCCCGCCCCGGTCAGGAACTGCACATTGTGCTGGTCGACAATGGCCGCACCACGCAGCTAAGCCGCCCCGATTTCCGGGCATCGCTGAAGTGCATCCGCTGCGGGGCCTGCATGAACACCTGCCCGGTCTACCGGCGCAGCGGGGGCCACAGTTACGACTTCACCATTCCCGGCCCTATCGGGGCCATTCTGTCGCCCAACATCGACGTGCGCAAACACGCGTCACTGCCGTTTGCCAGTACCCTCTGCGGCTCCTGCTCCGATGTGTGCCCCGTCAAAATCGACATCCATGTTCAACTGTATAAGTGGCGGCAGATCATTGGGCAGGAAGGGGCGATGCCCGCAGGCAAGCGGCTCGGCATGCGCGGACTGGCGCAAGTGCTGGCCCGGCCCAAGCTCTATGCCCGCCTGGGCAAAGTAGCCCGCCGGATGCTGTCGATCACGCCCCATGCCCTTACGCACAATGGATCGCTCAACCCCTGGGCCATCGCCCGCGAGTTGCCCGCGCCGCCTAAACAGAGCTTCCGGGAATGGATGGAAACCCAGACAAACAAGTAGCCTGCCTACCCCAAAAGATGCCCACCACCTTGTCGAAATCAGCCATTCTCGACCGTATCCGGCAGCACCGCTTCGACGGACCGGCATTACCCAACGTACCCACGTTTACCGACGGCCTGCCCGACGCCCTGACGCGCTTTCAGGACGTGCTGGCTTTTGTGGGTGGCCGCTCAACGGTGCTGGAACCCGGTCAGACCGTCGAAAGCGTTATACAGGCGGCCTATGCCGATCAGGAGCGCGTGGCGGCGTCGGTGCCGCTGACTGGTATCGATACCGTGCCGATCGGGGAGGAGACGCCCGTAGCCGAGCTCGACCGCGTCGATCTGGCGGTGCTGGAAGGCGTATTTGGCGTAGCCGAAAACGGGGCTGTCTGGTTGCCCGAAGCCAATATGCTGCACCGGGCACTGCCCTTCATCACCCAACACCTGGTGCTGCTACTCGACCGAACGGCGCTGGTACAGACCATGCACGAAGCCTACGCCCGTATCGATCGGGCCACGCTCAGTTACGGGGTGTTCATTGCGGGGCCATCCAAAACGGCCGATATTGAGCAGTCGCTCGTGATTGGGGCCCACGGTGCGCGAAGCCTGACGGTAATTTTCCGATAACATTGGTGAGAAGGGGCGGTTAAAAAACTTGATCTTGTCCGTTTCGTACCCGTTCTTGACCTACCTGACCGGCACTCTGTGGGCTTTGACGGGTGACGACCGGGCCACCTTCGTTTAAACTTCGCTACCTGTTGACTTACTTTCAATTAAACACTTGTCTGCTTCGTCCCTGGCGCGAAGGCGATGAGGAAGCCCTTTCCCGCCACGCCAGCAACCGTAACATCTGGAATTGGGTGCGCGATTTTTTTCCGTATCCCTACACCGTGCGCGATGCGACCTCCTGGGTACGTTCCAACAAGACCTTGCAGCTACCCAACAACCTGGCTATCGAAATTGACGGCGAGGCGGTGGGCAACGTGGGCTACACCGTCCGCGATGATTTGTACCGTTACAACGCCGAAATCGGTTACTGGCTTTCCGAGGCCTACTGGGGCCGGGGGGTCATTTCCGAAGTGCTACCCGTGATGGTGGAATACATCTTCCGCAATTCGCAGGTAAACCGCATTTACGCCTGTGTGTTGGATGGCAACGTCGGGTCGATGCGGGTGCTGGAACGGGCGCATTTCCGGCACGAGGCCGTGCTGCTGAAAGGGGCCATCAAAAACAATAAATACCTCGATGAGCACATCTACGCCATTTTGCGTGATGAGTTCAATGCGCAACAAAACCAGCGTGCTTGAAAACTTAGTTTGCCCGTTGCCGTTTGCTAATAGGGGTTGGTAGTCAGGGTAGTACCGGTAAAGCTGCAAAGCCAGCCGTCAAACTAATTCCAATTCCGCCCCGTGAGTGGTTTCTTTGCGGAAAAATTCAGGACCAGGGTTCATGTCGAAGATCATCATTGCCATAGACGGGTATTCGAGTTGCGGAAAAAGCACCACCGCCAAAGCCGTAGCTGCCCGGATGGGCTACGCCTACATCGATACCGGAGCCATGTACCGGGCCGTCAGCTTGTATTTTCACCAGAACCACGTCACTTACTCCAATCCGAAAGAGGTGGCCGCTGCCCTCGAAAAACTGCACGTATCGTTCAATTTTAACGAAAAAACGGGGCGTAACGAAACCTGTCTCAACGGCCTGAACGTAGAGGAGGAAATCCGGAAAATGTACATTTCCAATATGGTGAGCGAAGTGAGCACCATCGTGGAAGTACGCCGTGCCATGGTCGCTCAACAGCAACGAATGGGCCGCAAACGTGGTGTGGTGATGGATGGCCGCGACATTGGCACGAAGGTATTCCCCGACGCCGAAGTAAAGGTGTTCATGACCGCCGATACGTTTATCCGGGCCAAACGGCGGCAGGTTGAACTGCTTGAAAAGGGCGAACTCGTCAACCTCGACGATATCGTGCGCAACCTCGAAAAGCGTGACCATATCGACAGCACCCGCGCCGAAAGCCCCCTCACGCAGGCCGTCGACGCCACGCTGCTCGATACATCGTTTATGATGATCGACGAGCAGGTCGAGTGGGTAATCGAACTGGCCGACCGGCGCATTGCCGAACTGCACCGCAAAGGGCATTTTGCTGCCAACAAAACGGCCTCACGCCAGGCATGAGTACCAGCGTTTCGCACAATCGTCCGGCGGCCGATGTGTTGATTGTTGGGCAGGGAATAGCCGGGTCGGTATTGGCATTAACCTTATTGCAACGCGGGCTCCGTGTGCAGGTCGTTTCGTCGGCCTCGGTGCCGTCGGCCTCATTGGTGGCGGCGGGGATTGTGAACCCTCTCACGGGTCGAAAACTGGTTAAAACCTGGCTGGCCGACCAACTCTTTCCGTACTTGCACCAGTTCTATTCGGCTGCCGACCAGCGGTTGTCGGGCGGTCGCTCAGGTACGTCGTTTTTTACGCCGCTTGATGTGTACCGGCCTTACCGCGATGTGGCCGAGCAAATTGCCTACGAACGGGCCGTCGCCGATCCTGAACTCGCCAGGTACGTGACCACTCACCCTGACAACGCTCAGTATAGTGCGGTGGTCAGTAATCCGTTTGGCGGTTTGCAGGTGACGGGGGCGGGCTGGGTCGATCTGCCTCGTTTTATCGCCGCAGTGCGCGACTGGCTCACGGCGCAGGGGCTTTTTCAAGTCGCCGACGTATCGGCTTCCGCGCTACAGATTCAGCCCGATGGGATCACGTACAACGGGCAGGTTTTCAGGTACGTTATCTTTTGTGAAGGCCCTCATGGCGAAACTAATTCGTTTTTCAATTGGTTGCCCTACAGCCTGGTGAAAGGGGAGTTGCTCACCGCCGAAGTCGACACGTACCCAGTCACCAATATCATCAATCAGGGCGTGTTTGTGTTGCCGCTCCCCGCCGAATCCGGCCGGGCACGACTCCGGATCGGGGCGACCTACGCGTGGGATAAGCTGGACTGGCAAACAACCGAGGCAGGCCGGTCGTTTCTAGAAACGAAAGCCCGTCAGTTACTGACCATCCCGTTTCGGGTGGTCGATCAGCAGGCGGGTATCCGGCCCTCGACCAAAGACCGTCGGCCGTTTGTGGGCTGGCATCCGACCCACCCGGCCATAGGAATTTTTGGCGGAATGGGTACCAAAGGCGTGTCGCTGGCACCCTATCTGGCCCATAACCTGGCAAACCACCTGACCGTGGGCGAAGAAATTGAGCCGGCCGTACAGATTACTCGGTTTCAAGCGTTATAATGTAGCTTAAAAAAGAGTTGTCGGTTTTACATGTCTAGGAACAGCCAACCGGCGTCCGTACATGCGCAACTGGCTCAATTTCTTCTCGTTCTACTCGGTATATGCGTCAGTTTTATAGAATCGGGTTGCTGGGAATGGTCCTGGGAATGGCCCTGATCATCCCGGCGGTAGCCCAGAATTATCCGTCACTCGAACAGTTCGGCAAAAACCGGATTCAGTACCGCACGTTTACGTGGCAGACTGTGCGGACGTCGAACTTCGAAATTTATTATTACGAGGATGGCGAACAGATCGCCAACCTTGCGGCGCAGTATGCCGAGTCTGATTTCGACCGGATTACCGAGCTGCTGGGCTACACGCCGTACAACCGGATCAAAATTTTTCTCTACAACTCCCCGCAGGAACTAGCGCAGAGCAACATCGGCGTAACCACGCTGGGCGAACTGAGCCGTCGCGAACTCGACCTTTCGAAGTCGCGGGTGGAGCTGGCATTTACGGGCGATCAGGTGAGTTTCCGGAAAGAGCTGATCCGCGACGTAACCATGCTGTTCGTCTACGACATGCTCTACGGTGGTAGCCTGAAAGATGCCCTCCAAAGCTCCCTGCTGCTGACACTCCCCGACTGGTTTATGCCCGGTATGGCGGCCTACGTGTCGGAAGGATGGAGCACCGAACTCGACGACTACATGCGCGATGCGTCGGTGAATAATCCGATTCGCAAACCGTCAATAACCAGTGGTATCGAAGCTGAGCGCGTGGGACAGTCGATCTGGAACTACGTGGGGCAAAAGTATGGCCGCGACAATATTTCGAATATCCTGAACCTGACGCGCATCATTCGCAACGAGCAGAGCAGCATTCAGAGCACATTGGGCGTTCCGTATAATCGATTTCTGCGCGAGTGGCGCGAGTATTATGCCGGGCAGGCCGGGCCGTTCGCTGCTGCTTTCAAAACTAACAATGATGATTTTCGGATTAAGCTGACGTCGACCACCAAAGCGCCAGTACAGCTGAACAGTCTGAAACTGAGCCTTGATAAGGCCTTTATTGCCTACACTACGGTGCGCGATGGCCGCTACAATGTGGAGGTGGTCAACACAGAAACCAAAAAGAGCCTGTCGCTACTTTCGGGCGGCTACCGGCTCGATGGGTTGAGCTATCGGCCCAACACGCCGTTGGTAGCCTGGCAGCGCGACAACCGACTGGCTGTGCTGGTTGAAGAGCAGGGCGATCCCTACCTATATATATATAGCCTGGAAAAACGCCCGAAACTGGTGCTGAAGCAGGCCATCAACGGGCTGTCGCAGGTAACCAGCATGGATGCCTCTGCCGATGGCGGTAGCCTGATCATGAGCGCCGTCCGGAAAGGGCAAAGCGACCTGTTTCTGTACAGCATCAACCGAAACAATTACCAGCAATTGACCAACGATCTGTACGACGATCTGCAACCCCGCTTTGTGGGACGTACCCGGCAGATCGTGTTCTCATCGAACCGGCAGCAGGATACGCTGAACGTCGACAAGGGCAGCTACAAAACGATCCGCGATCAATTCAGCCTGTTTAGTATTGATGGAACGCCCCGTGTTACATCGGTACGTCGGCTGACCGACTCCGTTGGCCGGGCTACTTCGCCGGTAGCCAGTACGGAAAATACGGTCTACTATCTGTCTGAATCCAGCGGTATCCGCAATTTGTACAAGCACCTGGTAGAAGAAGGTACCGAGACGGCGGTCACGGCGCTGCCTACGAGTATCCGGCTGTTCGATTACCTGCCCGCCAATGGTGGGTTTGTATACAGCAGCATTCAGGATGGCGATCAGTACATTGGCTATCGGGCCAAACTAACCGAAGCCGGTGGCGGGCTGCCAACGACCCAACGGGCAACCAGCATGGGGCTGCGACGCGCGGTAGCCGTCAGACCCACAGCCGTTACGGCCACGTCTGTTACAGACACAACCGGCGTAGCCCGGCGCGATACGGCTACCCGCACGGCACCCGTAGCCCAAACAGTGGCATCCGCTCAAAATCGGATGGCATTGGCGCCCGGTGAGGTCGATACTGATTTTTATGAATTTGATCCTGATGTACTGAAAGCTGCTGAGTTTCGGCAACGACGAGCTGCCACGACGTTCAGTGGCGGAAACCCGTCGGGTGGCTTAACAACGCCGCTCCCTCGCAGCCGCCGCCGGGAAAACGTGACCGTGCGCGGTCCGTTCCCCTATAACGGGCTGTTTGTGATGAACGATGCCAGTTCCGATTTCCGGATCGATCCCATCCGGGGCTTTGGGTACGTTCAGCGGGTAGCGCTCAACGATCTGCTCGAAAACCATATCGTAAAAGCGGGTCTGTTCATTACCACGTCGTTGCGTAACAGCGATCTCTGGCTGGAATATATGAACCAGAAACACCGGATCGACTATGGTATTCGCGTAGACCGGCAAACGCTGTTCAACGATTTTAACAGCAGCATCGATCAGGGGCAACGGTATCGCTACAACCGCGTGTCGCTGACGGCCTCGTACCCGATTTCGGTGAATACGCGCTTCTCGGTGTCGCCGTTCTATACCGTTACGCGCCGCATCGACCTGTCGGCCCTGGGTGAGCCCGATCTGGTACGCGATTATGCCGGAGCACGGGCCGAGGTGGTATTCGACAACACCAAGATCAATGGCATGAACATGATTGAGGGTACGCGTATGAAATTTCGCTACGAAAACTATGGTAGCCTACAAGGGAATAGTTTGTCGTTTAACCGGATTTCGGCGGATATCCGTCGGTACCAGCGCCTGCACCGTGACCTGATTCTGGCCATGCGTTTATCCTACGGTCAATCGGGGGGCGCCAGTCCGAAACAGAGTGCGCTGGGTGGCATGGAAAACTGGATTGGACAGGCGCAATCACAGCGTGAACCAGGCGCCCGCAATCCTCTGCTGCTCGATCAGAACCAGAATATACAGGACCTGTTCTTTATGGACTTTGTAGCGCCGTTGCGTGGTTTCCGGCAGGGCAAACTCATCGGGAACAGCCACCTGCTCTTCAACGCCGAGTTGCGCTTCCCGCTGATCCGCTATCTGTATCGGGGCAATATTACGTCCAACTTCCTGCGTAACTTCCAGGTGGTCGGCTTCTCGGACATTGGTGCCGCCTGGACAGGTACTGAAGGGCCGTTCAGTCGTAATAATAGTCTGAATACGGTCGAGGAAAACCGGCCGCCTTTCCACTATACCGTCACGAACTTTAAAAATCCGTTCCTGATTGGCTATGGTGTCGGCGCGCGCACGATGCTGTTTGGCTACTACGTCAAAGCCGATTATGCCTGGGGCATCGAAAACCGCGTTACGAACCCACCGATCTTTTATTTGACGCTGGGGTATGATTTTTAACTGGACACTTTATAGTTAGAATTGCCTCGTATATGCCCCGGACAGCCTTGTCCGGGGTTTTTTATTGTCTGTATTGGCTGGCAAATAATCGCATAAGACACCACTTGTAACCTTGCATTGGCATAGTTTTCTTTTGAATGAAGAACACCCAATATCACTTAGGAGGGTAATTTATTGGCTATGATATATATATGTGACGGGTATCATTATTAAGCTTTTATACTCATTAACAGGCGTGTTGCCTCCCCGTTACCTTGATGGCCAGCTGAAACAAAGTGGCATATAGGGCTTTGGCATAGTTTTAGATACTTACTAGGTGTATTAAAGCCAGGAAACCGTTCGGCGCCGTTTATCCGTGACCAGTTCATATATGACAGGTCACAAAGTAGCCTGCCTCCAACTGGTAACTGATACGTGTTGAACGCATCCAACTTGGTAGCAGATGAACTTGAATCCTATACCTACGAGTCGCCTCCAGAAGGCAATTGATATGAAACAAGAGAAGCCATCCGCGATGGGTTTACCAGTATGGTCGGCCGGTCGGCGGTTTCTTCGCTTTCTGCAGCAGGCTATACGGCTGCTCATTAGCTTGTTTTCTGGAAGAACAGCTAAAGCGTATTGCGTAGCAGGCTACGGCCATAATTCGTCAGGTACGTATCAATACGGTACTGAACCAGGCCGCTACAGGCCTCCAAGCAGTGAGCCACCCGGCCCGCCTGATCCTGAAGTTCGCCCACCTTCTCTTTTCTACGATCCTTTGCCAATTGCCCATACCATTCGCTTTTTTATACAGTCTCGCTCAATGGATAATCAACTTCTACGCAATCAGTATGACAACCCAACAGGCTCTTTACTAGCCTGTTTTCGTGCCTTAAGACAAGCGCGGATTGGGTCTGTTATGGCCAGCCGACAAGCCATGAATGGCTTCCGTCAGCTCTGTGCCCTGACTTTGTTATGCTTGAGCGTGTTTACCGGCATCAACGCGGCTGCTCAGTCGAGTTCGGTTAACCTCAGTCTTGACAAGGCAATTAACAACCCGAATCCGGCGATTGGTGAGGTCGTTACTTACACGGTCACCGTCACAAACTCAGGCACAACGGCCGCAACGGGCGTTGTCGTGAGTGAGTCGATCGCTACAGGCTACAGCACTTACCTGTCGTCTACAGCTTCGGTAGGTACGTTCAGTTATACCAGTGCGACAGGCCTTGGTACCTGGGCTGTTGGCAGCGTTGCGCCGGGCCAAACGGTTACGCTGCTTATCAGCGCTCGCGTTGATGCGGAAGGGGTAGCGTTCAGCGCCGCGGAAGTGAGTGCGATGAACGAGACCGACGCTAACTCAATTCCGGGAAATGGCAGTCTGCTCGAAGATGACTATGACAACGCCTGTTTTTCGGTACCCTTAAGCTGGTATGCCGGTGATGAATATCAGGTTGATAAGCCAGCTGGTTTTTCGGCAGTAACGTGGTTGGCTGATGGCCAGCCTATTTCGGCTTCTACGACAAATGCTAGTGTCGATGCGTCGGGTAACCTGATTATTAAAGGGCCCGGCATCTTTTCGTTTCAGGCCACGCTGAATGGTTGCCCGACTGGTAACTGCTGTAACATCGTCGTAATACCGGGTGTAACAGCTAGTCTGGGTGACTATGTGTTTGAAGATAAAAACATCAATGGTATTCAGGATGCGGGTGACGTACCCATCCCCGGTGTAGTAGTAACGCTGTTCCAGAATGGTTCGGCCGTAGCCACAACGACTACGGATGCCAATGGCCTGTATTCATTTACGGGTCTAACTCCAGGTACGTCTAATAGCTATGTAGTTGGCTTTACTAAACCGACTGGCTATTCAGCAACGACGCCGCTAAGTGGCTCGAATCGTAACCTCGACAGCAATGCTGATCCGGTTACGGGACTCGCCAGTGCTGTGACGCTAACGGCGGGTGAAAGCAACACATCAATTGACGCCGGTTATTTCCGTCCGGCCTCGCTGGGTGACTACGCCTTCGTGGATACCAACAAAGACGGCATCCAGAACGCAGGCGACACGCCCCTGCCGGGTGTGGTGGTAACCCTCTACCAGAATGGCTCAGCCGTGGCCACCACCACCACCGACGCCACCGGCTTGTATTCGTTCACAGGTCTGACGCCGGGTGCTTCGAACAGCTACTCAGTGGGCTTCACCCCGCCGGCCAACTTCACCACCACCAGTCCGCTGTCGGGTACCGACCGCAGTCTGGACTCGGATGCGGACCCCATCACGGGCCGCACCCAGAGTGTGACGCTGGCTTCGGGCGAGAATAATACCACGCTGGATGCGGGCTACACGCCGCTGACGGCGGGGCTGGGTGACTACGTCTTTGAAGACAAAAATGCCAACGGCATCCAAGACGCGGGCGACGTACCCATCCCAGGTGTAGTAGTGACCCTATACCAGAATGGTTCGGTGATTCGCACCACGACGACCGATGGTAGCGGGTTGTACAGCTTCACAGGCCTGACGCCGGGTCTTGCTTATCAGGTGGGCTTCGGCACCCCAACGGGCTACACACGTACCGTTGCGAACGTAGGCTCGGATGATGCGCTGGATTCAGATGCTGGAACGAACGGTCTAACTGGGCTATATAGCTTGACGGCCAACGAGTTCAACTCGACTGTCGACGCAGGCTTCATCCGTCCGGCCTCAATTGGCGATTATGTGTTCAATGATCAGAACAAGAATGGCATCCAGGATGCGGGTGACACGCCAATCCCGGGCGTGGTAGTCACGTTGTACCAGAACGGTTCGGCGGTGGCCACCACTACGACCGATGCCACCGGCTTGTATTCATTCACAGGTCTGACGCCGGGCAGCAGCATTAGCTACTCAGTAGGCTTCGGCAAGCCATCGGGCTTCGAGGCGACCTCGGCTAACGTGGGCTTCGACGGACTGGATTCGGATGCGGACCCCATCACGGGCCGCACGGGATCGTATACCTTGTCATCAGGGGAGAGCAACACCTCAGTCGATGCTGGTTTTTACCTGCAAACAGCGGGCTTGGGTGACTATGTGTTTGAAGACAAGAATGCCAACGGTATTCAGGATGCGGGCGACCTGCCCATCCCCGGCGTGCTGGTTAGCCTCTACGAGTCGGGGTCATTGGTACGCACCACCACCACCGATGGCAGCGGTCTCTACAGCTTTACGGGTCTGACCCCAGGCGTACCCTACACGGTGGGCTTCGGCACCCCGACGGGCTACACCCGCACACTGGCCAACGTGGGCTCGGATGACGCGCTGGATTCAGACGCGGGGACCAACGGGTTGACGGGCGTATACAGCCTGACGGCCAACGAGTTCAACCCCACCGTGGATGCGGGCTTCGTGCGCTCGGCCTCGATTGGTGACTACGCCTTCGTGGATACCAATAAAGACGGCATCCAGAACACAGGCGACACGCCCCTGCCGGGTGTGGTAGTCACGTTGTACCAGAATGGCTCGGCCGTGGCGACCACTACCACCGACGCTACCGGCTTGTACAGCTTCACGGGTCTGACGCCGGGTGCTTCGAACAGCTACTCGGTAGGCTTCACCCCGCCGGCCAACTTCACCACCACCAGTCCGCTGTCGGGTACCGACCGCAGTCTGGACTCGGATGCGGACCCCATCACGGGCCGCACCCAGAGTGTGACGCTGGCTTCGGGCGAGAATAACACCACGCTGGATGCGGGCTACACGCCGCTGACGGCGGGGCTGGGTGACTATGTCTTTGAAGACAAGAACCTCAACGGTACTCAGGATGCGGGCGATGTACCCATCCCGGGTGTGGTGGTGAGCCTGCTGAGCAACGGCGCGGTGATTCGCACCACCACGACCGATGGCAGCGGGTTGTACAGCTTCACGGGTCTGACCCCGGGTGTGCCTTATTCGGTGAGCTTTGCGGCGCCGGTGGGCTATCAGGGCACGGTGGCCAATGTGGGGGCTGACAACGCGGACTCGGACGGCAACGCGGTGACGGGTCTGACGGGGGTGTACAGTCTGACGGCCAACGAGTTCAACCCGACGGTAGACATGGGCTACTATCGGCCGGCCTCGCTGGGTGACTACGTGTTCAACGATCAGAACCGCGACGGCACGCAGAACGTAGGTGAGCCGGGTATTCCGGGTGTAGTGGTGACGTTGTACCAGAACGGTTCGGCGGTGGCCACGACGGTAACCGATGGCAGCGGTCTGTACAGCTTCACGGGCTTAACGCCGGGTGCTTCGAACAGCTACTCAGTAGGCTTTACTACGCCTGCGAATTATACTACTACTATGCCGCTGAGTGGTACCGACAAAGCACTGGACTCGGATGCAGATCCCATCACGGGCCGCACCCAGAGTGTGACGCTGGCCTCGGGCGAGAGCAACACCACGCTGGATGCTGGTTTCTACCTGCAAACGGCGGGCTTGGGTGACTACGTCTTTGAAGACAAGAATGCCAACGGCATCCAGGATGCGGGCGACGTACCCATCCCCGGCGTGCTGGTTAGCCTCTATGAATCAGGGTCAGTGGTACGCACCACCACCACCGATGGCAGCGGTCTCTACAGCTTTACGGGGCTGACCCCCGGCGTACCCTACACGGTGGGCTTCGGCACCCCGACGGGCTACACGCGGACTGTGGCCAACGTAGGCTCGGATGACGCGCTGGATTCAGACGCGGGAACCAACGGGCTGACGGGTGCTTACAGCCTGACGGCCAACGAGTTCAACCCGACGGTGGATGCGGGCTTCGTGCGCTCGGCCTCGCTGGGTGACTACGTCTTCCAGGATAATGATAAAGACGGCACGCAGTCTGCGGGCGACACGCCGATTCCGGGTGTGGTGGTAACGCTGTACCAGAACGGTTCAGCGGTGGCCACCACCACCACCGACGCCACCGGCTTGTACAGCTTCACAGGGCTGACGCCTGGCAGCAGCAACAGCTACTCAGTGGGCTTCACCGCACCGGTGGGCTACTCGGCAACGACGCCGCTGAGTGGTACCGACAAAGCACTGGACTCGGATGCGGATCCGATCACGGGCCGTACTGTAGCAGTAACGTTGACCTCGGGTGAGAATAACACGACGATCGACGCTGGGTACACTACAACGACTGCTCGTTTGGGTAACTACGTCTTCTATGATCGCAACAAAGATGGCATTCAGGATGCGGGTGACTTCCCGCTCAATGGGGTAGCCGTTACGCTTTACCTGAATGGTAGCGCTGTGGCTACGACGGCTACGAACGGCGATGGTTTCTACAGCTTCATTGGCCTGACCCCGGGTACGTCGTATAGCTACTCAGTTGGCTTCACGACCCCAGTCAACTTAACGGCAACTGCTGCACAAGTTGGCGGCGACGATGCGCTTGACTCGGATGCTAATCCGGTGACGGGGCTGACGCGGACGGTAACATTGATGCCAGATGAGTACAACGATCGTCTCGATGCCGGTTTCTACGCGACCAGCGACCGTAACGATTACCTGGCTTCACTGGGTGACTACGTCTTTGAAGACGTCAATAAAAATGGCATCCAGGATGCGGGTGATCTGCCGATTCCAGGTGTCGTAGTCTCGCTGTTCCAGAACGGTTCGGCGGTGGCCACCACCACGACAGATGGCAGCGGTCTGTACTCGTTTACGGGTCTGACGCCGGGCAGCAGCAACAGCTACTCATTGCGGTTTGGTAAACCCTCAGGCTTCGAGGCAACCTCGGCCAACGTAGGTAGCAATGATGCAATCGATTCGGATGCCAGCGTATCAACGGGCCGCACAGGGTCATATACGCTGACATCAGGGGAGAATAATCCAACAATTGACGCCGGTTTCATTCGTCAAACAGCGGGCTTGGGTGACTACGTCTTCGAGGACAAAAATGCCAACGGCATCCAGGATGCGGGCGACGTACCCATCCCCGGTGTGCTGGTTAGCCTCTACGAATCGGGGTCAGTGGTACGCACCACCACCACCGATGGCAGCGGTCTCTACAGCTTTACGGGCTTGACCCCAGGCGTACCCTACACGGTGGGCTTCGGCACCCCGACGGGCTACACGCGGACTGTGGCCAACGTGGGCTCGGATGACGCGCTGGATTCAGACGCGGGGACCAACGGGCTGACGGGTGCTTACAGCCTGACGGCCAACGAGTTCAACCCCACCGTGGATGCGGGCTTCGTGCGCTCGGCCTCGATTGGTGACTACGCCTTCGTGGATACCAACAAAGACGGCATCCAGAACACAGGCGACACGCCCCTGCCGGGTGTGGTAGTCACGTTGTACCAGAATGGCTCGGCCGTGGCGACCACTACCACCGACGCTACCGGCTTGTACAGCTTCACGGGTCTGACGCCGGGCAGCAGCAACAGCTACTCGGTAGGCTTCACCCCGCCGGCCAACTTCACCACCACCAGTCCGCTGTCGGGCACCGACCGCAGTCTGGACTCGGATGCGGACCCCATCACGGGCCGCACCCAGAGTGTGACGCTGGCCTCGGGTGAGAATAACACCACGCTGGATGCGGGCTACACGCCGCTGACGGCGGGGCTGGGTGACTACGTCTTCGAAGACAAGAACCTCAACGGTACTCAGGACGCGGGTGACGTACCCATCCCGGGCGTGGTGGTGAGCCTGCTGAGCAACGGCGCGGTGATTCGCACCACCACGACCGATGGCAGCGGGTTGTACAGCTTCACGGGTCTGACCCCGGGTGTGCCTTATTCGGTGAGCTTTGCGGCGCCGGTGGGCTATCAGGGTACGGTGGCCAATGTGGGGGCTGACAACGCGGACTCGGATGGTAACGCGGTGACGGGTCTGACGGGGGTGTACAGTCTGACGGCCAACGAGTTCAACCCGACGGTGGACATGGGCTACTATCGGCCAGCCTCGCTGGGTGACTACGTGTTCAACGACCAGAACCGCGACGGCACGCAGAACGTAGGTGAGCCGGGTATTCCGGGTGTAGTGGTGACGTTGTACCAGAATGGTTCAGCGGTGGCCACCACCACGACCGATGGCAGCGGTCTATACAGCTTCACAGGCCTGACGCCGGGCAGCAGCATTAGCTACTCAGTTGGCTTCGGCAAGCCATCGGGCTTCGATGCGACCTCGGCCAACGTGGGCTTCGACGGACTGGATTCGGATGCGGACCCCATCACGGGCCGCACGGGATCCTATACCTTGTCATCAGGGGAGAGCAACACCTCAGTCGATGCTGGTTTCTATCAGCAACTGGCTGGTTTGGGCAACTATACATTTGAAGACAAGAACGCTAACGGTATTCAGGATGCGGGTGACGTACCCATCTCAGGTGTGGTCGTAACGCTGTTCCAGAATGGTTCGGCAGTCATGACGACCACAACGGATATCAACGGTGCTTATAGCTTCACAGGGTTGGCATCAGGACCTACCAATGTGTATCGCGTTGGTTTCACAACACCGGCTGGTTTCGGAGTTACGACGCCAAACGCAGGTAGCGACGATGCGCTGGATTCCGATCTGATTTCCTTTACGGGTCAAACCGGAACCTATACCCTGACGGCGGGTCAGTTTGATCCGACGGTTGACGCGGGCTTCATCCGCCCGGCGTCGATTGGTGACTACGTCTTCCAGGATAACGACCGCAATGGTGTACAAAATGCGGGCGATACGCCGATCCCGGGTGTGGTAGTGACCCTCTATCAGAATGGTAATCCGGTGGCGACGACCACGACGGATGCCAGTGGCCTCTACAGCTTCACGGGTCTGGCTCCAGGTACGTCGTTCAGCTACTCAGTTGGCTTCACGACCCCGACAGGTTATTCTGCGACAACGCCGCTGAGTGGCACTGATAAGGCGCTGGATTCAGATGCTGATCCTGTCACGGGCCGCACCGCGTCGATCACGCTCTCATCAGGTGAAAGCAACACGACGATCGATGCTGGCTTCACGCAGCCGCTGGCTAGCCTTGGTGACTACGTCTTTGACGACAAAAACGTCAATGGTATTCAGGATACCGGTGACGTACCAATTCCAGGTGTGGTAGTAACGCTCTATCAGAATGGTTCGGCAGTGGCGACGACGGCAACGAATATCAACGGGTTGTACTCGTTCACGGGGCTAACCCCAGGTACGTCGAACAGCTACTCGGTTGGCTTCACAACCCCGACGGGTTATGGGGTTACCAACCCGCAAGTTGGCGGCGATGACGTCGTTGATTCGGATGTGAACCCGGCAACGGGCCGCACACGGTCAGTAACGCTGGCTGCCGGTGAGAACAACCCGCGTCTCGACGCTGGGTACGTGAAACTGGCCAGCATTGGTGATTACGTTTTTAACGATACCGACAATAGCAATACACAAACGCCGGGCGACACGCCGATTCCGGGTGTAGTGGTGACGTTGTACCAGAACGGTTCGGCGGTGGCCACGACGGTAACCGATGGCAGCGGTCTGTACTCGTTCACGGGTCTGACGCCGGGCAGCAGCAACAGCTACTCAGTCGGCTTTACTACGCCGGTTGGCTTCACTACGGTGACGCCGCTGGTGGGTGGTAACCCAGCGCTTGATTCGAACGTTGACCCGCTGACGGGCCGTACGGCAACCTTCACATTGACGTCGGGCGAAAGCAACACGACGATCGACGCTGGTTTCCGCGGCAATACGGGCTCAATCGGGAACTACGTGTGGTTCGATTACAATAACGATGGTACGCAGGGCGATCCGGCCGTAGAGCCGGGCGTATCAGGGGTAACGGTGCAACTGTATGCGGCCAACAACCTCACGACGCCAATCGCGACGACGACAACCAGCAGCACCGGAGCGTACCTGTTTAGCAACCTGCCAAGTGGTCAATATGTAGTGAAATTCACTCCTTTGGCTGGCACCGTATTAGCGACGCCAAAAAGACTGGGCGTAGGCGACGAGCTGGATAGCGATGCAAATGAGAACGGTCTTACGGATGTCATTACGATTGACGTGACGCAGCCAATTTCGAGCACAGCCCGCAACAACCCGAATGTCGACGCTGGTATCGTTCCGTTCGGCTCAATCGGCGACTTCGTGTGGATCGATGCCAATAAAGATGGTCTCCAGAATGACGGCCCGAATGATGGCATAGCAGGTGTAACGGTTCAACTCTTCGGCGCATCTGATTTGGATAACCCGCTGAGTGAAACAGTGACGGATATCAATGGTAAATACTTGTTTGATAGCCTCATCACTGGATTCTATCGAGTTCGGTTCATTCTTCCAACGGGCTTCCAGTTTACGACAGCTGGAGCTGGTAGCGATGCTGGAGCTATTGACTCAAATGCCGGACCTGATGGGTTTAATATAGGCTTGGTCAATAACATTTTTATTGATACCTCTCGACCGCTGGGCAGTGAACTTCGTGACAATCTGACGATCGATGCCGGGGTATACAGCACCTCGTGCCTCACGCCAGTGGTACTGGTAGCAGGTGTCAGCAACAGCAGCATCTGTGTCGGCGGTGTCACATCGGTGAGCGCCAATGCCGCGGGTGCCGTAGTTATCCGCTGGTACCAGCAGGCAACAGGTGGTGTCGCCTCGTTTACCACAGCCAACGCCCAATCGTATACGGTAGCACCGACCGCCGATGTGACCTACTACGTGGAAGCTGAAACGGCAGAGGGTTGTGTCAGCAACCGGATACCGGTGGTGATCAACGTCAATCCGCGTCCGAATACGCCGACTCTGACGCCGCGCGAAGCGACGATCTGCCTGAACGAAACGTATAACCTGACGACTGTGCAGCCTGCCAGCCCATCGCTGCCGGGAGGTACGTTCGAATGGCACACGACGAGCAGCGAGACCAGCCCGCTGGTGAGTAACCTAACCGCTGTGGGTGCAGGTACGTTCTACCTCTTCGAGCGCTCGCAGGTAGGTTGCTACAGTGTGCCGGGTGTACTGACGGTGAACCAGATCGATTGCCGCTGCACCAACGTAGCAACGGTGTCGACCACGCTGACCTCAGGTACGGCTTGCGCTGGTGATCGTATCACCCTGCTGGCTACTATCGGTGGTTCGGCAACGGGTGTAACCTGGATGGTATCGAATTCAGCCACGGCGGGTACCCTCACCGGTGCCAACAGCCTGACGGCGTCGTACCTGCCCTCGGCAGCCGACATCCTGGCTGGTCAGGTACAATTTACAGTAACGACTAACGACCCTGACGGCAATGGTGTTTGCCTGCCAGCGCAGAGCACGGTAATCGTGATGCTGAGCCCACGGCCGACGACGGTATACGGTGCTTCTTGCGAAGATCCGGACGCTACGATCTGCCAGGGAACTATGACCAAGCTGATCGGCTTTGCGGACAACGCACGCATCCGTTGGACCAACAAAGCTACCGGCGAACTGGTCGGTATCGTTGACAGTGGTCGCAACCTGACCATCTCGCCGACGCAGACAACGACTTACGTTGCACAGGCTGTAGCTGCCAATGGCTGCACGAGCCTCAATACGGTTGAAGTCGTGGTGCGGGTGACGACCTGTCTGGCCGATCTGGCTGTTCAGAAGTCAGTGCTGACGGCTGGGTCGTATCGTGTGGGTGATGTTGTTTCGTACGGCATCAAAGCCATCAACAACGGGCCGGTACCGGCAACGGGTGTAACGGTGAGCGATATTCTGCCGGCTGGCCTGTCTTTCGTGAGCGCAACGCCTGCCAGCGAGTACAACGCTACGACGGGTGTCTGGTCGGTTGGTTCACTGAACGTAGGTTCTGACCGCAGCCTGATTGTTCAGGCTCGCGTAACAGGCACTAACTCAACTAGCTCGATTGTGAACGTGGCTCGGATCACGGGCACAAACGACGACCCGACCAAGCCGGAAAATAATACGTCTGCGGCAGGTATCACGGTCGACAATTGCGGCACGATACCAGCACCGACGATCGCCTGCGCCGTTACATCGCTTTGCGGTGAAACCGAATCGACAGCCCTCACGGCTCGCGATTGCGCTGGTGAGATTCGCTGGAGCAACGGTATGACTGGTACGAATATCATCGTTGTGCCGGGTGTAACCACAACCTACACCGCTAGCTGCGTAGTAGGTAGCTGCACCAGCCTGGCCTCGAACGCCATTACGATAACGGTGACGAAAACACCCGCGCCAGTGGTTCTGGCCAGCACCGAACGTACCTGCGTCGGTGGAGTAGTTAGCCTCTCGGCAACGGGTTGTGGCAACGGCACCGTATACTGGAGCAACAACCAGATCGGTAACGTGATTTCGGTAACGGTCAACGCCGATACCCGTTACACGGCCCAATGCCGCGTCAACAACTGCTACAGCCCGTCGGGCGAGGTGACCATCCGCGTGGGTGAGCTGCCGAAACCGACTGTCGTATGCAGCGAAACGCAGGTTTGCCCAGGCGAAACGGTAACGCTGACAGTACAAAACTGCCTCGGTACGCCAATCTGGAGCACGGGCGACAACACGAGCAGCATCGTGGTACTGCCAACGGCTGGTAATAGTACTTACTCAGTCGTTTGCAAAGACGGCGCCTGCACCAGCCCGCGTTCAAGCGATTACACGATCCGCGTGATCCCGGTAACCAACCCGACGATCGTGGCCTCAACGACCTCAGTCTGCGTGGGTGGCACGGTTAGCCTGACGGCTTCGGGTTGTGAAGACGGTACGATCTACTGGAGCAACAACGCTGTTGGTCGTGTAATGTCGACGACGCTGGTAGCCAACGAAAGCTTCTACGCCTACTGCAAAGTGCGCGAGTGCGTAAGCGATCCGTCGCGGGCTATAGCGATCTCGGTAGGTCGCCCAACGGCACCAACGATCCGCGCCATCCCGAACACCGCTATCTGTGCGGGTGAGTCGGTAACGCTGACCGTTACGGAAGGCTGCGCTAACGGCATCGTGAAATGGAGCAATACCGTACAGACAGGCAACACCATCGTGGTGACGCCGGGCAGCAACATGACCTACACAGCTACCTGTCTGGTCGACAACTGCGAAAGCAGCCGGTCGAACGAGGTACGGGTGATCCTGCGCACGTCGGGTACGGCACCAACCATCGCGGCTTCATCGCCGAGCATCTGCAACGGAGGCAGCGTAACGCTGACCGCCAGCGGTTGCAGCAACGGCACGGTGATCTGGTCGAATCAGATGACGGGTCAGTCGATCACGGTAGCACCGCAGCAGGGTGAAGTCTTCTACGCCATCTGCCGCCTGCCTGCCGCTTGTGGTAGCCCGCGTTCGAACACAATCAGCATCAACCTGACCACACCGCCAGCACCGACTGTACTTTGCAGCACATCGGTTGTCTGCCCGGGCGAATCGGTTGAACTGACGATCCAGAACTGCGCTGGTACGCCAATCTGGAGCACAGGTCCGCAGGACGACGGCAAGTCGATGATCACGGTATTCCCGACGGTAACGACCAGCTACTCGGCTATTTGCCAGCAGGGTGGTGGTGCCAATACCTGCCTGAGCGCGCCGTCATCGCTCTACACGATCACGGTGGTGCCTGTACCAGTGCCGACGATCTCGGCCTCGAGCACAGCCATCAACCCCGGCGAAAGCGTGACGCTGACCGTAACGAACAATTGCCCGGGTACGGTTACCTGGTCGACCAACGAAACGGGGAACAGCATCGTGGTAACGCCAACGGCCGCAGTGAACTACTACACGGCTACCTGCCGCTACCGCTCATGCACGACTGAGCCTTCGGTACGAATCTTGGTTCGTTACCGTGGACCGGAGAACTGCAACGCCAAAGCAGGTACGTTGGTAGCTCCGGCTGCTGAAATCTGCGCCTCAAGCCTGACCGCTGTAACGCTCACGGCTACCGACAATGGTGATCGTGTGGTGCCGACCGGCTTCTCGACGGTGTACGTGCTGACGAAAGGTAACAACCTGGTGATTCAGCAAACCAGCCCAACGGCGTCGTTCACTGTACCAGCCACAGCGGCAGGTCTTTACACGATCCATACGCTGGTTTACAACCCGGCTGCGCTTGATCTCTCGGTTATCCGACCGGGTGTGACAACGGGAACCGAGGTGCTGAACCTGATCCGGACGAACAACCTCTGCGCCGACCTCGACGTGAACGGAGCCAGCACGACGATCAAGTACGTGAACCCGCCGATTATTCCTGGCCCGCACGTGATCTACCGTTGCTATGGTGAGCCTGTGTCGATCACGGCAACTGGTTGCGACAACGGCAAGGTGGTCTGGAGCAATGGGGTCGTCGGTAGCGTACTGTCACTGACAATGGGTCACTACAATGTATGGGTGACTGCCACCTGCGAAATTGATGGTTGCGTAAGCGCGCACTCAGAGATGTTCGACGTAGGTGTGGTAACCCCGACTGTGCCGACTATTGGCAGCAACAAACTGTCGGTATGCGCCGGTGACGAAGCTACGCTGACGGCTCAGGGCTGCGAAAACGGCAGCTACCTCTGGAGCAACGGCAGCACCACGAGCAGCATCACGGTAACGCCGCAGGTAAGTACGACCTACGCCGTGAAGTGTGTGATGGGCAACTGCGCCAGCGACTGGTCGCCAGTGGTTAGCCTGACGGTTGGTTCGCCGGGTGCACCGGTCATTGCCGCCGCTGGTGCGCAGAACGGTGCGATTACCACCTGCTTCGGTGCGCCAGTCACGTTGACCGCTCGCGGTTGCGCCAATGGAGCTTACACTGTCTGGAGCAATAACCAGGTGGGTAGCAGCATCACAGTGACGCCAGCGCTATCAGCGACTTACACGGCTGTCTGCTGTACCTCGGATAACTGTAAGAGTGTGCGTTCGAACCCGATCGTGGTTACGGTACTGTCGAAAGTGCTGCAGCCAGTGGTTACCAACCTGACCAACACCTGTCCGTTCGCTTCGGTGAACCTGACCAGTGCTGTGGGTGCGGTAGCTACAACGGGTGGTTCGTTCGAATACTACACGACGGCCGATCTGAACCCGGCCAGCAAGTTGGCCAACACCAACGTGACTGTGTCAGGTACGTACTACGTGGTTGAGAAAACGACCGGTGGTTGCTACAGCCTCCCGACGGCCATCCAGGTGCAGATCCGGGCTTGCGGCGACATCCTGCCGTGCGACAACAACCCGGTTACGGTGAACGCCGGTGTCGACGACGCGATCTGCGCGGCCAAGACGTATAAGTTGAAAGGAAGCACGACGGGTCAGAACGTGACCGTACAGTGGACCACCAGTGGTACCGGTACGTTCGACAACGCCTTCAGCCCAACGGCACTGTACACGGCCTCCGCGGCCGATGTACAGGCCGGGCAGGTGACTCTGACCTTGTCGGCTAAAACGAATAACACGCAGTGCGCGCCTCAAACCGATGCCATGGTCCTGAAGCTGAACGGCCCGTCCGTTCAGCCGACCATTGCCGTGGCGGGTGCTACGCAGCTCTGCGCTGGTGGCTCGGTAGTGCTAAGCGCACCTGCCGGTGCCGGGTACACGTACCAGTGGACAGGTACGTCGGCAACGTCGCAAAGCATCACAGTAGCCAGCAGCGGTACCTATACGGTGCAGGTGGTTGATGCCAACGGCTGTAGTTCAGTAGCTTCGGCACCTGTGGTTGTTAATGTAGCCGCGCCGGTCGCTGCCCCTGTAGTCGCTAACCTGCGGAATACCTGCCCGGCGACTACGGTTGACCTGAGCAACGCGCTGAGCATGACCACGGCAGGCAGCACCTACGAGTTCCGCATGGGTAACACGCCGACCTCACCAATGGTGATGAACCCGGCCACGGCGGGTGCAGGTACGTACTACATCTTTGAACAGACAGCCGCGCAGTGCGTGAGCCTGCCTGCTCAGGTAGTGGTGAAAGTGTTCGATTGCACCAACAGTACCCAATCGGCCGACGTCGTGATGACCAAATTGGTTAATAACACGTCGCCGAAAGTAGGTGAAGCGCTGACGTATACCCTGAAGGTGACCAACAACGGTCCTGATAAAGCGTATAACGTAGATATCCGCGATGTACTGCCAACTGGTCTGAATCTGGTCGTTGGTAACTCACCGCTCAACTACACGGTGGCTAACGGGTCTATCCTGAAACGATTCGATAGCCTGGCCGTGGGTGCGTCTGACTCGATTGTCTTCGTGGCCCGTCTGAGCAAGAAAGGCGCGGTAGTCAATACAGCGAGCATCACCTACAGCGACGTGAACGATCCGGGCACCGCCAATAACACGGCAAGTGTGACCGTCACCGACAGCTCACCGTTCCGCCCCGGCACAATTGGCCTGGCTAAGAACATCGTGGGTCAGCCCCGACTGGTCAACGACTCGACGGTTGCGGTACGTTACGCCTTCACGCTGACCAACTTCGGCGACGAAGACTTGACCAACGTGGGTGTGACGGATGACCTGGGCGCTGTATTTGGTGTAGCCAACCTGCGCAGTGTAAGTCTGTCGGCAACCGACCCAACGCTGACGGTCAACCCTGTCTATAGCGGAACCGGCACCGACACCCAGCTGCTGGGCGCCAACGGGACACTGGCTGCCGGGCAGACGACGACCTTCGTCATGGACGTAACTGCTGCCGTGACGCCGTCACAATCGTACACGTTCAGCAATACGGCCCGCGCTACTGCGACCAATACCACGGCTACGGTGACAGATGACTCCGTGGACGGCCTCGATGCTGACCCGGATAAAGATGGCGACCCAACCAACAACAGCGGTAGCTCGACCTTCTTCATCACCGTACCGAGTGCACAAACGGCCCAACTGGGTGTAGCCCTGGCGGTGGATGGCATCGCGAAGCAGGCTGACGATAGCTACAACGTTACCTACAAGGTGTATGTGAAGAACTTCGGCACAACGCCGTTGACCAACGTGAGCCTGATCGATAGCGTAGGGGTGTCCTTCCCGGCACCGGCTTCGTTCTCGATCGTGAGCGCTCCGACCGTCAACGCTGGTAGCGAACTGGTTATCTCTAGCGACTTCAACGGAACCAGCGCGCCGTACTACCTGAACGGGATGGTGAGCCGCCTGGCTGCTGGCAAGCAGGATACGATCACCTATGTGATCAACGTGAAGCCGAATGGCAACGGGCCGTTCTACAGCCAGATTTACGCCACGGCTAAGCCGGAAGGCAGCACCGAGACGCTGAGCGACCGTTCAAATGCGGGTAGTGTGATTGTGCCGAGCGACAACTCGAAAACGATGGTTCGCTTCGATCTGCCGAGCGCGTTGCTGGGTGTCGCCAAAGAAGTGGGTACGCCGATCCGTGTGGCCGACAACGTTTGGGATGTGCCTTACATCATCAAAGTCTGCAACCTTGGTTCGGTTGGCCTCAGCCAGGTACAGGTAGTCGACGACCTGTCGGCAACCTTCGGCAGTGGCGCACAAGTGGTAAGTGTATCGCTAACGGCTGATGCCGGGTTGAAAGTGAATCCGAACTACACGGGTGTGGGCTTGCTCACCAACCTGCTCGACACAACGGCCAGCAGCCTGCCTGCTAAAGCCATCCGGTACGTGCAGCTGATGGCTCGGGTAGATGTGTCGAAAGCTACGTCGCTGACCTTTACCAACCTGGCTATTGGTTCGGCCATGAACGGTTCGGTTGCAGTACGCGATACGTCGAACGCGGGCTCTAATGTAGACCCGGACAACGACCTTGATCCGCGCAACAACAACCGGGGTACGTTCGTCGTGCTCAACAGCCTGCCAGGCGCACCGCATGTCGGCGTAGCCATGATGGTACAAGACACGGCTCGTCAGGCCAACGGTACCTACGACGTAACGTACCGCGTGGTGGTGAAAAACTACGGCACCGTGAAGCTGACCAACGTAGCGCTCTCGGATACGCTCACCAATACATTTAATCAGCAGGTGGGGGCTAGCTATAGTGTCCTTGGCATGCCAATTGCATCAGCGGGTAGTAAGCTGAAGCTGAACCCGGGATTCAATGGTGGGGCTGATCCGATGCTGGTGCTGGGCGATTCAACCAGCACGCTCGCGGCTGGCGCTACCGATACCCTGCGGATACGGATCAACGTGGCAAGCACTGGCGTGACAGGTACGTTCTTCAACACGGTCTACGCCGTAGCGAAGGCCGGTGCCGAAACAGTACGCGACGCGTCGACCAACGGTATGAACCCAGACCCGAATGGCAACAACAACCCGACGGATCTGACCGAGCGTGAAGCCACGCCGCTGTTCCTGCCGCTGTCGCTCGAAACGGTGTTCATCCCTGAAGGTTTCTCGCCGAACGGTGATGGTGTGAACGACCTGTTCGTCATCCGTGGCACGCAGGGAACTACGGTCAAGCTGGAAGTCTTCAATCGCTGGGGCCACCGCGTCTACGTGAGCGAAGATTACAAGAACGACTGGGATGGCACGTCGAACACGGGTGTACAGATCAGTTCTGGTGATGGCGGAAACGCTCTCCCGGTAGGTACGTACTATTACGTAGTGCGCCTCAGCGACGGTCGTGAATTCGTTCGCTACCTGACCCTGAGCCGGTAAATAACAGGTTGACGTTTAAACGTTTCCTGTCTGATGTTGCCTACCGCACCTTATTCATGTCCGCGTTAGGCAACCTTGAACAGGAAACGTTTAAACAACAAACGAAAACTAGTGCACTCTAACTGACCATGTCAACAAGAAATACAGTCAAAGGCTGGGCAGCGGCAGCGCTGCTCGCACTGGGAGTTACGGCTCAGGTTCAGGCGCAGCAGGACGCCATGTTCTCGCAGTACATGTTCAACACGATGGCCCTTAACCCGGCCTATGCGGGCAGTCGCGATGTGTTAAGCATGACGGCGCTGTATCGGGCGCAGTGGATTGGCTTGCAGGGGGCTCCTCAAACGGCCACATTCACCGCCGACATGCCGCTGAACCGGGAACGGATTGGTGTAGGCATTCAGCTCTACAACGACCGGATCGGTAACCAGACCGAAACGGGCGGCTACCTGACCTACGCCTTCCGGTTCCGGGTGGGTAACCGTTCAACCCTGTCGCTGGGGCTGTCGGGTGGGGTGTCGGCCTACAGCAACCGCCTGACCGACGTGGTATTGGCACCGGGCCAGACGGGTCCATCCGATCCGGCTTTTGCGGTCGACATCAACAAAATGCTGCCCAACTTCGGTACGGGTGTTTACCTCAGCAACGACCGTTCGTACATCGGCATTTCGGCGCCGCGTCTGCTCCGGAATAACCTGACTGATTTCAGCGCTCCGGGCATTCGGTCGCGGCAGGCACGAGTTGGCTACGCGATGGCAGGGTTTGTTATCGGGTTGAGCCCGGCGATCAAACTGAAGCCGTCGATGCTGGTGAAGTACTCGGAAGGCGCTCCGCTGGGTTTCGACGGTAACCTGAACCTCTGGCTCAACGACCGCGTCGCCATCGGTACCTCGTTTCGCAAAAACCAGTTTTACACCTTTTCCAGCTTTACCAACGATGCCATTGTGGGGCTGCTGGAGTTTCAACTGAGCGATCAGATTCGCTTTGGCTATGCGTATGACCACATGCTGAACAGCTTGGGCCGTTTCTCACCCAACTCGCATGAACTGATGCTGCGGTATGAGTTTGGTTATGGCAAAAACAAAATCCTTACACCGCGATACTTCTAATAAAAAACGGCAGAGTATTTGCTTGACTGGGGTATGTATTCGTCTGAGTGCATACCCTTTTGTTTGCTAACTTACTCATTTGCCTGTCGTTAGCGCGTATGATTGTTCGCTCTCTCCCAAAAATCGGACTGTTGCTGCTACTGGCAGTAACAGCGTTTGCCCAGCGTCCGGCGCAGCAGGCTGATCAACAGTTTGCGAAGATGGCCTACTCGGAGGCCGCCGCGCTTTACGAACAAGCCCTTCAGCAAGCTGCTTATCCCAATCAGGCCGCGAGCCGGTTGGCGTTATCCCGGCTGGGCTATTGTTACCGTCAGCTTCGCGACTCCCAGAACGCGGAGCGCGTTTACCGGAACCTCATCGGTGATGGCAACGTACCTGCCAATCAGGCGGATGCCTACCTGTATTATGCACAGGCGCTCGTCAGCAATGGTAAATACAAAGAAGCACAGGAGGCTTACGATACCTATACGGCTCAGCAAAACGCCGACGGCCGCATTCCTGAGCTATCGACCAAAGTCTTCCGCGATGTGAGCGCCCTTACGAATAATACGGCGGCTACGTATCGGGTCAAATTCCTGGATATTAATACCCGAAAGCCCGAATTCAGCCCGATGTATTATCGCAACGGACTGGTGTTCGTAACGGAAGGAGGGCGTGCTAAAGGGTACCGGCAGGTTTTTAAAGGCAGCAACACCGCGTCTTACCTCGATCTGTACTTTGTGCCCGAACTGAGCGCCTTAGGGTCGACCGATGCCCTGGCCAGCCAGAAAAGTAGCCGGGCAGCGCAACGCCTGCTCCAAAAACAGTCATATACGGTGCTGGGGAGCGACGATTTCACCCCCCGTACGGCCAATGATAGCCGCACTGTTGGCGTTTTCGGCAGCAATCAGGTTACGGCTGGTGATGGTTACGGACTGGAGCCGGTGTCGGAAACAGAACGCTTTGGCCGATCGCTGAACACCAAATACCACGAAGGGCCCGCTACGTTTAGTCGTGATGGCTCACAGGTGATTTTTACCCGCAATAACTTCAACAACGGGCAAGTCGGGCGTAGTGCCGATGGGGTCAATAAACTCAAGCTGTACACCGCCCGCCAAACCAACGGTGTCTGGGGAACGATCGAAGAAATGCCTTTCAACAGCGACGATTACTCGACGGGGCACCCCACGCTCAGCCGCGATGGTCTTCGGCTTTATTTCGCGTCGGATATGCCCGGTGGTTACGGCGGTACCGACCTGTATATCTCTCGTTGGGAAGGCACCCGCTGGTCGGTTCCGATGAACCTTGGGCCGGAGGTGAATACCAAAGGCAATGAGCTGTTTCCGTTCATCGACGAAAAGAATAACCTGTATTTTGCCTCAAATGGGTTGCCGGGTTTAGGTGAACTGGATCTGTTCTACGCGAAAATGACCCCCGACGGCAAACCCACCAATGTGGTGAAAAACCTGGGAGAGCCGTTCAATTCAACCAGCGACGACTTTGGCATCGTCACGGATGGTAATCGCAAATCGGGGTATTTCAGCAGCAACCGTAAACATGGCGGGGCTGATGATGACATCTATCGGTTTGATCGGGAAGGGTCGCTGTATCCCTGTCGGCAGTTAACTGTCAGCGTGTATGATGAAGCCACAAAGGAACCCCTGCCCCAGACTCAGGTAATGATTGAAGGTGGCGAACCGGGCAACGAGCGCAAGGAACTGGTTACCGATGAGGAAGGAACGATCCGGCTGTGTGTGGATGCCGAAAGCGATTTTCATTTCACGGCCATGCGCAACGGCTACGTCGACACTAGGATGGGCTTTTCGACCCGTAACCTGGACGATGATCAGCCTTCGCGGCTTGAGCTGGCTCTGGAGCGTCCCATCGTCAACACGGCGTCTGTGACGACCCGAACGGGTGAACTTATCAGCGGTACAGTAAAACGGCAAACGGGTCACGTAGTTGGTCAGGCTGATGGCCGCCCGCTGCGCGATGTGCGGGTTTTGCTTACTAACGAATGCACGAACGAGGTGAACGAGCTACTGTCGGATAGCAATGGGGCTTACTCATTCACGACGCTAACGGGTTGCGAGTACCGCCTCGAAGGCAAATACAAACGCATGGCGTCAAAAGTCAGCCGCATCAACCGGGATGGCAGCGGTGACCCGAACCTGACCATGTTCAGTTCTGGCGTAGTCCTGCGCGTCGATGATATCTATTACGACAAAAATCAGTCGATTATCCGTTCGGATGCTGCCCAGGAACTCGACAAGCTGGTGATGATGCTCGAGACGTACCCCAACATGTCGATCGAACTGCGGTCGCATACGGATAGCCGGGGATCCGATACGTATAACAAAACGCTGTCGAGTGCACGGGCGAAAGCCGCCATCAATTACATCGCGTCGAAAGGAATTGCCAAATCGCGGTTGAAAGCCAAAGGCTACGGTGAAACATCCCTGGTCAATGACTGCGCTAATGGCGTCGACTGCACCGAGGAGCAACACCAGCAGAACCGGCGCACCGAGATCAAGATTCTGCGCATTGAATAGATCATACAGGTACGTACCTGGAAACGAAACAGCCCCGTCCAATCAAGGCGGGGCTGTTTCGTTTCCAGGCTTTCAGCCTCGTTAGGCTAGCCGTTTTTTCAGGAATTCGACCGTGCGATTCCAGGCCAGTTTAGCGGCGGCTTCGTTGTAGCGCGTAGGGGCGGTGTCGTTATGGAACGCGTGTTGGGCACCCTCGTAGACATAGAGCTCATAGGGTACACCTGCTTTCTTGAGCGCTTCCTCGTAGGCCGGAATGCCCTGATTGACGCGCTCATCGAGCCCACCGTAATGTAATTGAACCGCGGCCTTGATCTTGGGTACGTCGGCGACCTCGGGCTGACGGCCATAGAACGGCACGGCGGCTTTCAGGCTGGGTACGTTCACGGCCAGTTGGTTGGCCATCGCACCACCCCAACAGAAGCCCACGCAACCAACTTTGCCTGTGCTATCTGGGCGGCTTTGCAGGTAATCGACCGCCTTGACGAAGTTGTTCTTGGTTTGGGTCATGTCGAGTTTGCCGAACAACTCCCGAATCTGGGCGTCGTCGGTGGGTGTGCCGCCTGCGCCTGAGAGCGCATCGGGGGCCAGCGCCAGAAAACCGGCCAGTGCCATCCGCCGCGTTACATCTTCGATATGCGGGTTCAGACCCCGGTTTTCGTGAATGACGATCACCGCCGGGTACTTGCCGTTGGCCTTGGGCCGCGCCAGATACCCTTTCATGGTCGTATTGTCGCCGGGGTACGTGATGGTTTCCGTAACCAGCCGGTCGTCTTGATGAGCGACCGTTTCGGCATGGGCGTAGTTAATTTCCAGCAGGGGCAGGGTCGCTATCGCCGCGGCCATGCCACCCGTCAGCTTGGCCAGCCGCTTCATAAACTCGTCACGGGGGAGCGGCTTGTGCGTGTACTCGTCGAAAAGATTAATAATTCGCTGATCCATAAGGGGTTGGTATTTAGGGTTTAACGTTCGATGATCAAGATTTAGCGTTTGGTATAACAGTATACTCCAACGAAACTAATGTAATACGATAGCCGAGTCCATCTGCTCCAGCGACGTACCCTTGGTTTCGGGCATGAGTCGCCACACAAACAGACCCTGCAGGCCCATCATTAGGCAGAAAAAGGCAAAGAGTGTCGATGGGCCAAATTGCTCGGTAAGATACGGAAACGAGAAGGCAATGAGCGCAGCCATGAACCAGTGCGTGAAACTGCCCAATGCCTGCCCGCTGGCCCGCACCTCGTTGGGGAAGATCTCGGAAATGAATACCCAAATGACTGCCCCCTGCGAGAACGAAAAGAAGCCGATATAGGCAAACAGGAGCAGTGGTACGGTGTTGCCGCCAAGGCCCTCACCGCCAAAGGCGTAGGCGACCAGACCCAGCGTGATGACCAGCCCCACCGAGCCGATGAGCATCAGTACCCGCCGCCCAAACCGGTCGATGAAGTTGAGCGCCAGTACACAGGCCAGAAAATTGACTACCCCAATCCCAACCGACGACAGCAGCGCCGACGACGTACCCAGCCCGGCCAGTTCGAAAATGCGCGGTGCATAATAGATGATGGCGTTGATGCCCGACACCTGATTGAACACCGCAAACAATACTGCCAGCATGATGGGGAGGCGATAAGCACGGCTAAACAGTGATGGCTGCGGCGCAGCCTGTACAGTGTTGGGCTGTTGGGTCGAGGCTACAATGGCCGCCAGCGTATCGGAAGCCGTGGCCGGATCAACTTTCTGAAGGGTGGTCAGCGCGCCCGCCTTGTCGCCCCGGTTCAATACCAGCCAGCGCGGACTCTCGGGGACGCCAAAAAGAGCCAGAAAAAACACCAGCGACGGCAGCGCCTGCACACCCAGCATCCAACGCCACGAATCGTCGCCGCCAATACCCTGTAAGAGGTAGTTCGACAGGTAGGCGACCAGAATCCCGGCCACCACGTTGGTCTGGAACATGGCTACCATCCGCCCCCGTGAGGCCGCCGGTGATACTTCGGCGATGTAGAGCGGTGCGGCCACCGATGAGGCCCCTACGCCCAGCCCGCCCAGAAACCGGAAGACCAGAAAGACGGTCCAGTCGGTGGCCAGGGCCGAACCCAGCGCCGAAATCAAGTAGAGGGCCGCGATGCCAAATAAAGTAGCTCGTCGGCCAAAGCGATCGGCCGGAATGCCGCCGACGAGCGAGCCAACGACGGTGCCGATCAGCGCGATGGAAACGGTGAAGCCGTGCTGAACGGAACTAAGCTGCCAAAGTTGTTGAATGGCGCGCTCGGCCCCCGAAATCACGGCGGTGTCGAAGCCAAATAAGAAGCCGCCGAGGGCGACCACAATCGACCAATAAAGTACAGTACGGTTAGCCATAAAGGATAGGAATAGTAAACGGTAAAGACACCCGCAAACCGGATGATTACGAAGCCATTTGTCAGAAAAACGGCTTTAGACAAAGGTAATGAAACCGCTGAACTGCCCTACGATACCCTCCTGACTACCACGGTCAGCAGGGATGGATGACTACATCGACTTGAGGGGCTCGTTTAATAGATTTTGCTATTGTGTATACTTACAGGAGCGACTTATATGCCTACACTTGCGGACATCTTTATCATGGTTTTACAAAGCTGCGCTTCTGCTGGGCATTCAGTATAAAAATGAGATCAACCAACCCTATACGTTCGTGCGTTGTCTTGTTACGGTTGACAGGTCTGGCACTTGCAGGGATTATGCTGAGCACCTGTAGCCAGGACCCGCTACCTAAACCCAGTCAAAGTGGGGAGAATACGTTTGGCTGTTTGATCAATGGTAACACATACGTACCCGATGGCGGTCCCGCTTTTTCGGGCATAAAGCCTATTTATGGTGGTTTTCTGGTTATTGAACCCAATCCTTATAAGCTTGGCATCTATGTTTATACATATAAAAAAGACAGGCAGAAAGTAAACCTTTATTTGAATAGTTTCAAACTAGGGAAGCACACCCTGAACTTCGACACCAGCGTTATCCCTGCCGCCGTTTCTCCAAAAGATTACGGCTTATATATTTCCAGCAACGGCGATGAATATGTCACATCAACCAACTACACAGGCTGGATCAACTTGGTTAAAGCGGATACTACCACAGGCATAGTGGCAGGTACGTTCGAATTCACAGCGGCAACGGCTGGGGGACGTACCGTTACAGTCACCAACGGCCGGTTTGACGTCAACGCCCGGACGCAGTAATGACATTGACAACAGCTTACTCACTATCCCTCAACTCTGAGCGGTTAGGTTGTTGATAGGCCCTGTGTTGGGGAAACAGGGAGCAAGCCAAAACGACGATCAGAGAGGAGGCGGGCCGTTCACGGCTTGTTGGGCGGACGTTGTTCTGGCATAGGAAATGCGCTTGAAATAGGGGAAATTGCCGCCTTTGTCGATTTCCCTGACTCATGAATAATCGCTTTCGCTTGCTGCGGTACGTCCTTATCGGGCTATGTATGGCCCAATCGGCTCTGGCTCAGAAGGAAGTACTGTATTCGCAATACATGTTCAACCCGATGGCCATTAACCCGGCCTTCGCGGGCGTACGCGAAGACTTTAGCATGACGCTCGCGTTTCGGGGGCGGCTGTTCAGCTTTCTAAGCCAGAATTCGCAACAGATTGCCACGCCTATCACGCAGACATTTGCCGCCGATGGCCAACTGGGCACGGGGCCGTTTGGGCTGGGTCTTCAGGTGCTCAACGACCGCAATAGCACGCTCGGCACGGTCGCCATCAGCCCGGCTCTGTCGTACCGTATCGATCTGCCCAATCTGGCCCGCCTCTTTGTAGGGGTGCAGGGGAGCGTGAGTTTCATTCCGGTGATTGGCATAGGCACCAATGTGGGCGGAACAAGTGCGCTGTTTGGTGCCGGAGCGGGCCTATATTATGATGCCGAGAAGTTGTTTGTTGGCCTGTCGATGCCCGAGATCAGCGTTCGGACCGAGAAATTCACGGGGTTACCGTTTCGGAATCCGGTCTACGCACAGGCAGGAGCCAAACTCCGCCTGGCCGATGACCTGCTGCTGATGCCTTCGGTCGTGCTGTCGCGAGCGGGTAGCGAACCGCTGGGGTTTGATCTGAACGCCCGCCTCTGGTATCACGACAAAGCAGCCGTGGGTGTATCGGTCCGGCAGAACAATACATTCTTTGTGGGTACGTATAATTATGTGCAGGCTTCGCTTGATTATCAGCTATCTACTAACATTCGGGTAGGGTATCAGTTTAACTCAACAGCGCCCGAAGCGCCGTATAGTTCGTTCCAGCCGACCATTCACGAATTGACCTTTCGGTTTACGCCCAATCCCAATCCGTTGAAGTTTTCTTATTTTTAAGGCGTATGCCCAATCAACGCACAATTCAGGACCTGTTTATTACCCACGATTTAGACCGCGAGTTTCCCTTAGCGGCTCATTTTGTTCAGACCTACGGCGAGTACCCCAATTATTTGTTCTCGCACGAAGACTACAAAACTGATCTGCACGAGTGGTTGTTGGGCCGTGGCTTTCAGGTGATCAATGCCTCGATGCGGCTGAGTCGCGATGGCTTCCGGACCAACGAGCGCATGTATCACCACCCCGACGGGGTAATGCTGAACGGCGAATTCATGGCCGATTCATATTGCCGGTTTTCGGGTTATTACCGGTCTGAGCAGGTACTGCACAGCTGCCTGTCTGGCATTGAACAGCTTGTTTACGAACACGAACCCGAGCAAACGCACATCTATCTCATTCAGAGTGGGTTGGGTGGGCTGCATACCGAGCGGGTCGATATTGAACCGCCCACCATCGATCTGTCGCTGTATTACAACGACGGCTTCCCCGAGGTGCACGAGCGGCTGGTATCGGTGCTGAACCGGCCTAAATACAAAGGGCTGATCTTGCTGCACGGGGAGCCGGGTACGGGCAAGACCACCTACATCAAATACCTCAGCTCGCTGGTGCGGAAGAATATGCTGATTCTGCCGCCCTACATGACCAACTACCTGACCTCGCCCGACCTGATTCCGTTTCTGCTCGAACAGCGCGATTCGGTGTTACTCATTGAAGATGCCGAGCGAATTTTGCAGGCGCGCGAAGCCGGGGGCGATACCAACAGCGTGTCGAACATTCTGAACCTAACGGATGGCCTGTTGGCCGATTGCCTGCATATTCAGATTATAGCAACGTTCAACGCCAATAAAAGCCTGCTCGATAAGGCGCTGCTTCGCAAAGGGCGGCTTATGATCGACTATGCATTCGGAAAACTGACCGCCGCCAAAGCCAATACGCTGATGGCGAGTCTGGGCATCGATCACCATACCAATGACCCGATGACGCTGGCCGATATTTTCAATATGGATCAGCAGACGATCTCTGGCGAGCGGATCGAAGGCATGCGCGTGGGCTTTTAGCAACAAGCCACACGCTAACCAAAACGAGCCGGGGCGGCCAACGGAGTCGAACGTGCATTTGCATGATCAACTCCGTTGGCCGCCCCGGCTCGTTTCTATAAATGGGCTGAATTAGTCTAAGAAACTGACCGCTTCTTCGGTTTTGCCCTCGGCCTCAAGCATGGCAAAAAACGAAGGTACGGCCGGGGCAACAGGCTTGCTGGGGACGGGGCCAAACGTCGAATTATATTCGAGTTCGTTGTCGAGATCATCCATCAGCAACGTGGCTGTTACCTGCCAGTTGGTTGAAAAACGCGTCGACGACATAGCCCACTGCGTTGATACGGTCTGGCTCGTAATGTTCTGACTTACTTGATTGATAGTGAGCATAGTAATTATGGGTTGGGATGCCGGCCAGATCGTTATAGTGTATGTTTTATACCTAACAAAAACCTTGCCTATTGGCGCGAAATTAGGCAAATGCCTTACAGAAATTTATTAAACCGCAATTATTCTCCCATTCTGGTGGAGTAGCCTTGTTTTTAGCTTAAGCACCATTGACGTAAACAGGGTGTGACGAAAAGACGGCATAGATGTTGATAAACCGTATGACCACTTTCGGTAAGTCTCTTCGTTACCAGAGCCCGAAACAGGTGCGCACTGTCAGGCCATACAGAAGCAGGCTTGCTGATAGAAAATACACTCGTGAAACGGTTAGCCGACTGTTCTGTTTCCAAACGAACCGGTCGGGGCGGGGCAACAGGTGGTGTTGAGTCGCCTTAATGAACTGGCAGGTGGCGAAACCCAGGTGGGGGGCCATCGTATCGAGTGCTGATAGGGCAGCGCCTGGAGTGGCAGTTCTGCCAGAAAAAAGGGGCCGCTACGGCTGGAAGCTGGCTGCGTAACCAATTGCGCGCGCCACTGCTAAGAGACTCGGCGGGGAGCAGAGTCTGGAAAGGGAAATTCATTCAATAAGTCGATTTCACAAATGGGGGTACCCTTTAGACGAATTCGACAGGCGCGCGCCACAAGTATATTTATATGTATTTTTGCCGACCCGCATTGCCCGAAGCCGGCATGCGGGTTTTTTATACGATGGAGATCCGCAAATCTGACCGCCTGACGCACCTCAAATACGATATTCGGGGGCCGGTCTATGAGAAATCGCTGGAACTGGAGAGCCAGGGATACAAGATTATCAGCCTCAATATTGGTAATCCGGCGGCGTTTGGTTTCGACACGCCCGACGAAATTGTCCACGACATCATCCTGAATATTCGGAATGCGCAGGGGTATGCCGACTCGCGGGGGCTGTTTGCGGCCCGAAAAGCGGTGATGCACTACACGCAGAACCTGGGGCTTCCGGGCGTAACCATTCAGGATATTTACATTGGTAATGGCGTCAGTGAGCTCATTCTGCTCTCGATGCAGGCCCTGATCAACGAAGCCGACGAAGTGTTGGTGCCCTCGCCCGATTACCCGCTTTGGACAACCTCGGTGGCGCTTTGCGGTGGTAAACCCGTGCATTATACCTGCGACGAAGCCAACGCCTGGAACCCCGATCTGGCTGATCTGGAAAGTAAAATCACACCGAAAACGCGGGCAGTGGTTATCATCAATCCCAACAACCCCACTGGCGCTGTTTACGATAAAGCCATTCTGGAGGGCATCGCGCGCATTGCCGAAAAACACAAGCTGATTGTCTTTGCCGACGAGATTTACGACAAGATTCTGTATGATGGTGCTACGCATAACCCGATGGCCCGCTTCGTACACGATACGCTCTGCATCTCGATGGGCGGCCTGTCGAAAAATTACCGGGGTGCCGGCTTCCGGGGTGGGTGGCTTGTGATGACGGGGGCCAAACACAAGGCAAAGTCGTACATCGAGGGGCTTACGCTGCTGGCGAGTCTGCGTCTCTGTGCCAACGTACCTACGCAATACGCTATTCAGACGGCGTTGGGCGGGTATCAGAGTATCAACGATCTGGTGCTACCCAGTGGGCGGCTATACCGGCAGATTATGCTCGCCTACGAGCGGATGGTGGCTATTCCGGGCATCAGCTGCGTGAAACCCAAAGGCGCGCTGTACATCTTCCCGCGCATCGACCTCACCCAGTTCAATATTGCCGACGACAACGCGTTTGTGTATGACCTGCTGGTTGAACAGAAGGTGCTGGTGGTTGCGGGGCAAGGCTTCAATTTCAAAACGCCCGACCATTTCCGGATTGTCTGCCTGCCTACGGTCGATGAACTAACGATCGCCCTCGACCGCATTGAGGCCTTCCTGGAAAGCCGGCGAAAATAAAGAGTGAACGGGGTAAGAGTGAATAGGCTGACACGGCAATTAGGCTTACGTCGGCCTTCTCACTCTTATCCCTTTCACTCTTTATTTATACTGCCGGGCCGGGCATGGGCGTTGATGGAAAAACGCTTTCCATCACACATGCGTAAATCCGTCGGCCTGTTGGCTGTTTGTTTGAGTGCGTCGTTTTCGGCTTGTCATCGTCCCGTAGCCACTTTTCAGCGCAGCCCCCGCGAAGTTTTCTATTCTCCACTTAAACCGGCTACCCCTGAAGCCGCGCCAGTTGCTGAGTCAGCCCCTGAGGCCCCGACAACGCCTGTAGACGAACCAGCTGCGGCTCCGGTTGCGTATGCCGATGCCCGCCCCACCCGCCTGCCTGAGTCGGCGAGTGAGCGTATTCGAACCCATCAGCAACGTACCCAGCAACTGACTAACCCGGCCCGCGAAACACCCGCCCGCCCAACTTCGCCCGCCCGCTCTGCTGCCGATGCAGAGCAGAACGTACCTGAGGCCGTAGAGACTGGTCCCGGCCCGAAAGACAAGCAACGGAAGACCCTGCGCGAAATTCTGGGCCTGCCACCACGCAAGCAACTCAACTGGTGGCAAAAGATTCCCTGGCAACTGAAAGCGGCAATAGTGGTCATCTTGGTGGCGGTGGCGTTTGCGCTCCTAAAGATTCTTGCGCTCACGCTGGTCTTCGGCATCATCGGTGCCTTTCTGTTGATCCGTGGCCTCAAAAAAAGCTTTAAAGTCCGGCGGGGCATCTTCAACTGGCGGGTTAAAGGCTAAGTAGCCAAGTCCATCGGCGCGCTACGCCATGCTGGGCAGGTGGGCCATAATTTCCCGTTGCAGCGCGTTGATGAGGCTGCGTTTCAGGAAACTCCGGTGCATCACCAGGCTGACCTCGCGTTTGGGGGCCTGCCCCGCAAACGGCCGCAGCCGCGCCCGGCGAATCGGGTCAAAGTCGAGCGTAGCCAGATAGGGCAGGAGGGTGAAGCCATCCTGCCGCTCAATCAGTTTGACGAGCGTTTCGAGCGAACCCGTTTCGTAGCGCAACGACGACCGGCCCGAAAGCCGACCTCCGCAGAGGTTCAGCACCTGATCGCGAAAGCAGTGGCCTTCCGATAGCAACCACAAATCGGTAGTCTGGGTAAGATCGGCGGGCAACACCGCAGGATTTTTAAGCAGGTCATGCCCATCGGCGGCGTAGATCATGAACGGCTCATTAAACAGAGGGAGCTCTGTGAAATTGCCTTCGCGCAGGGGCGTCACCACAATGCCAACGTCGATCAGGCCACTGCGAAGGCGTTCCACAATCTGGTCGGTCAGCAACTCCTGCATCTGAATCGTTACGCTGGGGTAGCGATTCATGAATTCACCAATAAAATGCGGTAGCAGGTAGGGCGCCAGCGTCGGGATAATGCCTACTCGCAACTCGCCGCCCACTTCATCGCGCGATTCTTTCGCCAGTTCGGGAATGCGCCGCGCCGCCTGCAACACCTCACGAGCCTGCGCCACAATCACCTGCCCGGTTTCGGTAGGCACAACGGGCTGCTTCGAACGGTCGAACAGCAGCACGCCGAGCTCATCCTCGAGCTTCTGAATCTGCATGCTCAGCGTGGGTTGGGTTACGTGGCAATGGTCGGCAGCGGTTGCAAAATGACGGTGCGTATCGATGGCGACGATATAATCAAGTTGAGTGAGTGTCATGTTATAACTAGTATCGATGCAAATCTAGATCATATTGATGATTTTAATCGCTTCGTGTAGCTAAATGACGCCCGTCGCCTAGCTTTGTAGTCTAACTTCAATCCTATGCTAACGCGCTACTTTCTGTTCGGGCTTTTGCTGCTGGCAACGCCCCTTCTGGCTCAAAAGACAGACAACCCACCCGCCGAGGGTTTTGATATGGCTGGCTCAGACCCCCGCGCTGTGCAGATCGCCGACGAGGTAATGGCTGCGCAGGGAGGCCGTAAAGCCTGGGACAACACGCACCATATCGCCTGGACGTTTCTGGGTTTCCGGCGGCTGCATTGGGACAAGTGGACCGGCGACGTTCGGATCGACAACCTGCGTAACGATCAGACCATTCTGGTCAACATCAATACGGAAAAAGGGCGTGTGTTTCGGAATGGCAAAGAAGAAACCAACCCCGACAGCGTTGCCAAGTATGTGAAGCAGGGTAAGGGTGCCTGGATCAATGATGCTTACTGGTTGTTGATGCCGTTTAAACTGAAAGATTCGGGCGTAACGCTGAAAGACCTGGGCGAGGCCAAAACCGAAGATGGCAAACCCGCCGACCTGATTCAACTGACGTTTAAGGGAGTGGGCAACACCCCCGACAACAAGTACCACGTCTGGGTCGACAAGGCTACGCGGCTGGTATCACAATGGGCTTATTACCCCAAATTCACCGACGAAAAACCGGGGTTTACGCTACCCTGGACCGACTACCAAACCTACGGACAGATCAAACTGTCGGGTAAGCGTGGCCCCCGCGAGCTCTCCGACATCCGGGTGTTCACCAAGCTCCCCAAAGCGGTCTACACTTCATTCGAGCGACCAAAATGAGGTATATCGTCTGATGGTTAAGGTTTAGCGGTAGCTGATGCGTTCTCTGTTTGTATCAGCTAACCTTAAACTTTAACCATCAGACTTTAAAACCACCTTGAACCTTGCACTAAACGTTTCCCGTTAACCAGCTATGGAAGCTATTGCTTTACAATCTCCCCATACAACGGACGCCGGAAAGGCCGTTGGTTCGCTGGGTAAAACCGGCGTGCTGCTCGTAAACCTCGGTACGCCCGACAGCCCGAGTGTGCCCGACGTACGAAAATACCTGCGCGAATTTCTGATGGACGGGCGGGTCATCGACATTCCATATATCCCCCGTTTCTTGCTGGTCAATGGCATCATTGCGCCATTCCGCGCCCCCAAATCCGCCAAGACCTACCGCGAAGTCTGGACCGAAAACGGCTCACCCCTTAAACACTATGGGTACGTTGTCGAAAAGATGGTGCAGGCGCAACTGGGCGACGACTATGTGGTTCGGCTGGCTATGCGCTATCAGAGCCCCAGCATCGACGCGGGTCTGGCCGAATTTCAACGCCTTGGCCTCACCGACATTGTGGTAGTGCCGTTCTTTCCGCAGTATGCGTCGGCAACGACCGGCTCGGTCTACGAAAAGGTAATGGACGTGCTGAAAACGTGGCAGGTGATTCCGCAGGTACGTTTCGTGAATCGCTTTCTCGAGCATCCCAAGTTCATCGAGGGCTTCGTACAGCTAGGCCGAAAATACATGGCCGAACGTACCTACGACCATTACCTGTTTAGCTACCACGGTCTGCCCGAGCGCCAGATTCGCAAGGGCGACGTCACGAAAACGGTGTGTAAACTAGGTGACTGTTGTGCCTCACTCCGGGCCGACAATCAGCATTGCTACCGGGCGCAGTGTTTCGAAACCACCCGGAGGCTGGTGCGCGAACTAGGCATTCCCGAAGGGCAGTACACCACCTGTTTTCAGTCGCGTCTGGGCAAAGATCCCTGGATTCAGCCCTATACCGAAGATACGATCAAAAAACTCGCCGGGCAGGGCGTAAAGAGCGTGCTGGCATTCTCGCCCGCGTTTGTGGCCGACTGTCTGGAAACCACGATTGAAGTCGGCGAGGAGTACAAAGAGCTCTTCGAAGAGCAGGGCGGCGAACACTGGCAACTCGTCGAAAGCCTCAACGACAGCCCGCTTTGGGTCGAAACGATCGCTGATCTGGTGAGGAAGAGTTAGAGTAATGAATAGTGTATAGTGTATAATGAATAATGGGGGCTGACGCATTTACTCTAGCGTCAGCCCCCATTATTCATTATACACTATACACTATACACTATTCACTATTCATTCAGCCTACGGCTGAATATCGGCGTTGACAACCAGTGTTTTCGACCAGTTGGCTTTGTTCTCGTCGACGAAGTGCTGATACGGGGCGCTCTTGATAAATGCCTTCATGTCGTCTTCGTTCTGGAACGTCAGGTAATGCATGGCATCGTACTCGTTGGTGCTTTCACCCGCGATAAACGTCTTGCCAGCCGTGTACCCCACGACCTGCGGAATTTCGTGTTTCAAGGCGGCAAAATCGCGCATGTGCTTCTCGACAGCTTGCGTTTTTACATCTTTGACGAAAGAAAAGCAGAAAATCTGCTGTTTCTGGGCTTTACGGGCCGGTGAATAGGCCCCGTAGATTAATAAACCGAGGATGCAGAACAGACCTACAATGAGGGCGTATCCTTTAGATTCACGTTGCATTGATTTGGTAACTATGTCGTTTTGGAAAATATTATTCGCTTTGGGTCGAGGTTTTATTTAAATAGTTTAACTTGCTCTATAAATAGTACCACGACTGGACAAATGTACAGCTATAGAATTTGGTTGGGTGTTTTTCTGGGAAAAAATTTTCTTGTGGGCCTACTGGCTGTTGCCAGTCCTGCTAAAACACCCGCTCGACCCACCGCTACGAACGTACCTGGCACTGCGCCAACCTGGGGTTTTTATGCCCACCAGCAGATCAACCGGCTGGCGGTGTTTACGCTGCCGCCGGAGATGATGCCGCTCTACAAAAGCCGTATTCAGTACCTAACCGACAACGCCGTGAATCCAGATAAGCGGCGCTATGCGGTGGTGGGCGAGGCACCGCGCCATTTCATCGACCTCGATGTGTACGCCGACACCACCCGCGAAACGCTGCCCCGATCGTGGTCGGCGGCGGCCGAACGATACGGAGCCGACACACTGGCGATTCACGGCATTGTTCCCTGGCATATCCAACTGGCCAAATACCAACTGACCGAGGCGTTCAAAGAGGGGAACGTACCCAAGATCTTACGCCTCTCGGCCGACATCGGGCATTACATCGCCGATGCCAACGTACCCCTGCACACCACGCGCAACTACAATGGCCAACTCACCAACCAAACAGGCATACACGGATTCTGGGAGTCGCGGCTGCCTGAGCTGTTTGCCGGGCAGTATGACATGATCGTGGGCGCGGCCACCTATGTGGAGCATCCGCAGCGGCGCGCCTGGCAGGCCGTTTTCTCGGCTCACGCTGCCCTCGACTCGGTATTGGCCATTGAGCAGCAACTCACCCAGCAGCTCGGCGAAAGCCAGAAATGGAATTTTGATGATCGTAACGGGCAAACCGTGAAAGTCTATTCGGCAACCTTTGCCCGACTGTATCACGAGCGGCTACGCGGGCAGGTCGAGCGACAGATGCGGGCGTCGGTGAAGATGGTGGGCGACTTCTGGTACACCTGTTGGGTTGATGCCGGGCAACCCGATCTGGCAAAGCTGGCGGCTCAGTTACCCACGGCAGCCGAGCAGGAAATGGAGGCGACCGAGAAGAAAAGCTGGCTTAAACGGCTATTTTCGGCCCGCGATGAATAACAGAATGACCTGACTAGGGTCGTCGTCACCTCCTTATGTACTACATTTTTCTGGTTTTGGCATTCCTGACGGGCACGGCTATCTCGGTGCAGGCGGCAGTTAACTCCAATCTGCGGCTGGCCCTCAACAACCCGGTGCTGGCGTCACTGATCTCGTTTGGAACGGGCTTCCTGACGCTGCTGATCGTGCACCTGTCGTCGGGTGGGGGTGTGCCGCCGCTGGCACTTGCGCGGTCGTTGCCCTGGTGGAAATATACCGGTGGGCTAATCGGCGCCGTATACGTCACCACCGTTATTTTATCAGTACCACGCATTGGCACGGCCAATCTGGTGAGCCTGAGTGTAGCAGGGCAACTGATTGCGGCTGTTGTGCTTGATCATTATGGATTGCTGGGTTTTGCGCACCACCCTGCCAACGCCTGGCGGCTACTGGGCATCGGTCTGATCTTGGCGGGCGTATGGCTGGTTGTACGAAACTGAAGCGCCCTTTTTTGCGTATATAGTGTAGCGGTAATGAACGCGTTTTCAACCTGCTATACACGACATGAACTACTTCATAAACAGTACTTTAGCTATAGCGATGGTGGCCTCGCTGGCCTGCCAGACCAACACCTCTTCGGCTCAGCAAACCGCCAGCCTATATGAACAGGGGCAGACCCCTCCGGGTGGTCGCCGGGTGGTAAAATCAGACGCTGAGTGGAAGAAACAACTCACCCCCGATCAGTACGAAGTGCTGCGGAAACACGGCACTGAGCGCCCCGGTACCAGCCCCCTGCTGAACGTCCACGAAGATGGTACGTTCCTGTGCGCGGCTTGCAAAAACCCGCTCTTCAGCTACAAAACGAAGTTTGAGTCGGGTACCGGCTGGCCGAGTTTCTATGAGCCCATCTCGAAAAATGCCGTGAAAGTGGCCAAAGACAACAGCTACGGCATGGAACGCGACGAGGTTGTCTGCGCTGTCTGCGATGGTCACCTCGGTCACGTGTTTAATGATGGTCCCAAGCCAACCGGTCTGCGTTACTGCATGAACGGCGTAGCTATGACATTCCAGAAGAAATAAAAAGGCTCGCCTGGCCTCCAATGGTAAGCAGTTGGGGGCCGGGCCATTGCCTAACTATTACCGGGGGGAAGTCAACATTTTAGTTGATGAATTGTTGTTTTGATAAACGTTGCCAGTTGGCCGTTTGTCAATCAGTATACGTGCGGGTAAGTGTAGAGGTCTTGCTGGGCAATTGCCTTGCTTTGATCGAAGCCTGTTTGTGCCTGTCTGCAATAGGTTGACCTCTTATTAGCCATCTTTATTGGTACCCCTACATGAAAGTCAGTGATTTCCCTTCGTCATCATCGAATGATGTAACATCCAGTGAACTGTCGTCAACGGCGTCTGTTTCCGAGAACCACTCGCCCAAAAGCATACTGCCCGCCGCCTCAACCAAAGCACCAGCCTCGTCGCCCGAGAGCCTGATCTGCTTTTCGCATCTGCGCTGGAATTTCGTTTACCAGCGGCCTCAGCATTTGATGAGCCGCGCCAGTCGGCAGATGAACGTCTATTTTCTGGAAGAACCGATCTGGGGAAATGAACTGCGCGTTGAAGTGCGGCAGGAAGACGAGCGCCTTAAAGTGATAGTGCCTCACATTCCGCACGGAACGCCGCATCAGGAGGTATTGGCCTACCTGCGCCGGACGGTCGATCAGTTGATCGAGTCGGAGCGCATTGCCGAATACGTAGCCTGGTACTACACGCCGATGGCGCTGGATTTCAGCGATCACCTGACACCGACCTACACCGTCTACGACTGCATGGATGAGTTGTCGGCGTTTCTGGGTGCGCCACGCGAACTAATCGATATGGAAGCGAAGCTGATGACCCGCGCCGATCAGGTGTTTACGGGGGGCTACAGCCTCTACGAAGCCAAACGGACGCGCCACGACCACGCCCATGCTTTCCCGAGCAGTATCGATTTCGCTCACTTTGCGAAAGCCCGCCAACGCGACACCGACTCGGCGCAGGCCGACCCGACCGATCAGGCGCATATCCCGCATCCGCGTATTGGGTTCTCGGGGGTAATCGACGAGCGGTTCGACGTGCAGTTGCTGCGCGAACTGGCCAACCGGCGCCCCGAATGGCAATTTGTGTTGCTGGGCCCGATCGTAAAAATCGACCCGGCTACGCTGCCCAAGAATGATAATATCCATTACCTGGGCATGAAGAACTACAAAGAACTGCCCACTTATTTTGGGGGATGGGACGTAGCGATGTTGCCTTTTGCGCTCAACGCATCGACGCGCTACATCAGCCCGACCAAAACACCCGAATACCTGGCGGCGGGATTGCCTGTGGTATCGACGCCCATTCGCGACGTGGTACGTACCTACGGAGAACCTGATTTTGTGCAGATCGCAGCGACCGTCGACGCATTCGACACGGCCATTGAAAAAGCCCTCAACAAAGCGCACCCAACCAACTGGGCCGCTATCGATCAGTTTTTGAGCGAACACTCGTGGGATAAAACCTGGGAGGGCATGGAAAGCTGCATCGTGAAGAATAATTAATGCACAATGAATAATGTACGATGCACAATGGGACTACCAGATGCATAGTCTTGCGGTAGTCCCATTGTACATCGTGCATTGTCCATTATTCATTAATTAGCCCCTCGGCACGACCAGCACGACATCTTCTTTGTCGACTACGACCTGCCCTTCGGCGAGGCCTTTAGGCTTGCGGACGAATTTCTTGGGGGTAACGATCACCGGGCACAGGCTGTCGGTGCGGCGTTTAGAATACCAGGCGGCCAGTTCGGCGGCCCGCTCTATCACCGTTTTGGGAAACGATTTACCGGCCCGATACTTGATCACCACGTGCGATCCGCTCACGTCACGGGCATGGAGCCACAGGTCTTCCTTGTACGTGTAGCGTTGTGTCAGCAAATCGTTGTTTTTGGCATTGCGCCCAATCCGGATGGTGAACCCTTCCACCTGCACCTCTTTAAACAACTCCGCCGGATCGGTGGAGGTCGCGTTGTCGGTCAGCAGGGTGTGCTGTTTTACGTAGCGCCGCAATTCCTTGAGCGACTGAATGGGCTCGATGGCCGCCCGGTGCGCGGCTAGTTCCGTCAGTTCGGCCTCGCGCCCGTCGATCTGCTGCTGCAAATGCTCAGCCTCGATTTTCTCGTTTTTGGCTTTCCGGTAATACCCTTCTGCGTTGCGCTGCGGCGACAGATCGGGTTTGAGACGAATCGTAACGGGGCGATTGTCGCGGTAAAAATCCTCGACTGTGATCGTCTCAGGCGAGCGCCCACCGGGCAGCGTAGGTACGTTGTGCAGATTGGCCATCAGCAGATTGCCCAACTCATCGTGACTTGGTCCTTCATCGCGGCTGATGAGCCGTTGCAGATTCGCGTCGAGCAACGTCTGGGCTCGTTTGAGCCGTTTGTCGAGAAGCCGCAGCACCTCGGCGCGCTCCCGCTCCACCACGTTTTGCCCGTTGAACGAGATGAAAAAGCCATTGGCCGCTTCCATCGGGTCGTCGTAGATGGAGCCTGCCCCGCCAGGGCGGGGGCGGGTTTCGCCAATGGGCACCAGAGCCAGAGTCGGCCGGTGCTCAAACGTCACGAGCCGATACGTGGGGTTTTCCAATAGCTGAACCACCGATTGCAGGAGCGGCCAGGTGATGCCCGTACCGGTTTCCTGGGTACGTTGCTCCAGGTACGTTCTGACGAGCTTGCCAAAGGTTGGAAACAGCTTTCGGTAGTCGCGACCGGCCGCCTCGAACGCCGCTTCCGACTGGTCGATAGGTCGGTCTAGTCCGTCGAGCCGCAGGGTCTGATCGGCAGCCAGTTTCTGATTGAACAGGTCGACGACGTCGTTGTCGCGGAAAATGAGCAGGTTGGGCCGGTTGCCGAAAAATTTAAAAACCAGCGTGTAGCCATCGGCCAGTTCGATGCCCAGACACCGCTCGTTCAGGAAGGAACGTACCCCCAATACGGCTTTGCCCGGCTGTTCCATCCCGGGGCGATCGGGGTCTTCGCCACTGTCGTTGCCGGTAAGGTCGTCAAACAAATCGACGCTGTTGGTGCGGGCGCGGCGCACGTCGTCGGCAAAGAGCAGGCCCGAAAAGTCGGGGCGGAGTGTGGCTTTGATGAAGAACGGTTTGTAATAATTGGCCTTGCCCCGCGCCTGCGCAAAGGCCAGCACGACTTCGTCGCGATCCTGACTGAAGCATTCCATCAGGTAGAGACCCTCCAGCCGGGTAGCCAGGGCAGGAGCCAGTTGGCGCAGAAAATAATAATTGGTGTGCATAGTAAATCCGCCAGCCAGATAGTCGACAAAGGTAAACAACGGAGCGTAGCGGGTGTTGCTACTACATAAACGATCAACTGTTATGAGCAAGCAAACAACCCAGCCGACTGTCCGCGAGACTGCCGACGATACCAAAAAACACGAACTAAACACCAACCTGCCCGACGAAAAACAAGGCAAAACGTCGCGTGGAGTGCATAAAAGCAAGCAAAGCGAAGAAGATGACCACACGCCCCAGGGGCGCCAGCAAACACCGGGTGGTAAAACCAAAACCGAGCTGGCCGACGAACGCGGTGGCAGTGGCCATTCTGGAAACAGCAGCAGCCGGTCGGGAAGCGATTCGAACAGCTAACCGGTCAGGATTTGTCCGTATACATACGCAACAGGCCAGGGGGCCGGGTTTACCACTACTCAAGTCGTAAGCCCGGCCCTCGGGTCTGTCTGATGCTTCCAAATGGGCAGTTTTTGCACGATTCTAATCCTTTGGCTGCTATCTTACGGCTTTGTTACTTTGTGGAAACTTAGCCTCGCCGAATGCGCATACCGTATATCTACTCACTTGTCTGTAAGGCAGCTCTTTCATTCGTATTTCTTGAAACGGCCGTTGCCCAGTCGACTGACGTTCCGTTCTACGAGAATCCCAAGATCAGTAGTCAGTATACCGAACCGCATCACGCTACCTTCTGGCCCTACGCGACCGAAGCCCAGGCACTGGACGACAAACGTACGGCCTCGACCCTGACTCAGTCCCTTAACGGAGTCTGGAAGTTCAAATGGCTGAAGCATCCCAAGCTGGTTCCCGCCGATTTCAGTGCGCCGTCGACGAACGATGTGGGCTGGGATAATATGCCCGTGCCGTCCAACTGGCAGGTGGTGGGCGCCCGAGAAGGGCGGCCTTACGACCGGCCGATTTTTACCAATATCAAACATCCGTTTCCGGCCGAACCCCCACTGATCCGGGCTGATACCAACGCGGTAGGTCTCTACCGGACGCGATTTAAAGTCCCTGCCGACTGGAGCAATCGCGAAACGTACCTGCACTTTGCCGGAGTGCAGTCGACCTGCCGGGTATTTCTAAATGGCCGGTACGTTGGCTACCACGAAGACAGCATGACGCCCGCCGAGTTCAGGATTACCGAGGCCTTGCAGCCCGGCGAAAACGTGCTGGCGGTCGAGGTGATCAACTGGTCGGATGCCAGCTACCTCGAAGATCAGGACTTCTGGCGGCTGGCGGGCATTTTTCGCGACGTCACGTTGGTAAGCCGCCCGCGCCTGCACCTACGCGACGTGCAGATCACGACCGATCTGGAAGACCCCACTTACCGCAACGGGACGCTGAAATTGACCACTTACGTTCGGAACCTGGTTGGGCAACTGATGCCCGTTTACCGGCTGAAAACGACGCTCTACGATCCTCAAAAACAACCCGTTTTCACCGAAACGCTGCTGTCTGAAAACGCCGTAGGGTCCGATCAGGAGAAAGTCCTGCGCCTGAGCCGTTACGTGACCAACCCGTTGCTCTGGTCGGCCGAGGTGCCCAACCTTTACACCCTAACGATTCAGTTGATTACCAACGACGGGCAGGTGCAGGAGGTGATCAGCCAACGAGTCGGTTTCCGCGAAATGGAAATGCGCAACGGTCAATTGCTCGTTAACGGGCAGCCTGTTACGTTCAAAGGGGTAAACCGGCACGAGTTTGACCCCGAAACCGGGCGCGTTATCAGCCGCGAAAGCATGATTCGCGATATCAAGCTGATGAAGCAGTACAACATCAACGCCGTCCGGACGAGCCATTACCCGAACGTGACCGAATGGTATGACCTCTGCGATGAATACGGGTTATATGTGATTGACGAGGCCAATGTCGAAAGCCACGACCTGTGGTACAAAGGCTACGAGATTGCCGAACGGCCCGAATGGCGCGATGCCTTTGTGGCGCGGGGCCGCGCGATGGTGGAGCGCGACAAAAACCACCCGTCGATCATCATTTGGTCGCTGGGCAACGAAACCAGCATGGGGCAGAATTTTCAGGACATGGCCAACATCATCAAACTGGTCGACCCAACCCGCCCTATTCACTACGAAGGCCGTAAACCCTACATCGCTACGTCGCTCAGCAGTTTTGATATTATCACCACCATGTACCCGTCGGTCGATGATATGATCCGGCTGATGGAAAAAGACCCGACGCGCCCCGTCATCGTCTGCGAATACGCGCACGCCATGGGCAACAGCGTGGGTAACCTGAAAGACTATTGGGCCGCCATCGACAAATACCCGCGCATGCAGGGCGGCTTCATCTGGGACTGGGTCGATCAGGGCCTATACCTGCGCGACAAGAAAGGCCAGTCGTACATTGACCACATCAACTACATCGATGGCGCCAACGCCTGCGACGGGCTGGTAAACCCCGACCGGACACCACAACCCGAACTAAACGAGGTAAAACGGGCCTACAGCTACGTCAAATTCATGTTGCCCGCGCCGCTATCGGCCACGCAGACAAAGGTGAACATCAAGAACACCTACGATTTCCAGAGCCTCGACAACCTCAAGCTGATTTGCAAACTGGTTCGCAACGGCGACGTCGTGCAGCAGGGCACCGTGCCAACGCTGACGGCCCGGCCCGGCCAAACCATTCAGGTTACCGTTCCGTACAGTATACCGTCGACGCAGGAGCCCGGCAGCGAGTATTTTCTGGTGCTGAGTCTGCAACTGAAAGAAGCGACGCCCTGGGCTGCTGCCGGGCATGAGGTGGCGGCCGAACAGTTTCCCATTCAGACCGACGTGGTGATGCCGCCGGTGATTGGCGTAGCCCGGATTCCACTGCTGAAGGTAACGCAAACCAACACAGCCGTCGAACTGCGGGGCGATAATTTCATGCTCTTGTTCAACAAGGCGGCGGGTGGCATCAGCCGGTGGCTATTTAAAGACAAAGACCTGCTGCTCGACCCTAACAACGGCGGTAGTGGCCTGCTGCGCCCGTCGTTCTTCCGCGTACCTACCGACAACGACGAAGGGGGCGGGGATAAGTCCTTTGCGGCCCACTGGCGGCGCGTCGGGCTGGATCGGCCCACATTTTCGCCGGTCGATATGGTGGTTGAAAAACTGGGTAACGGGCAGCGGGTCAGAATAACCTGTACCAGCGAATCGGTACTGAAAGGTAGCAGTATCCGGCAAAGCACCGAGTATCTGGTCTACGGCACAGGCGATGTGCTGGTGACGACGACCTATTCGCCGGGCAGCCTGACGCAGCCCAAGAGTGCCACCGCTGCCGCGCTACCGTCGCTGGGGCGTGTAGGGATGCAACTGGCCTTGCCCGCCGCGCTGAATACCCTGACCTGGTATGGCCGCGGTCCCTTTGAAAGCTACGCCGATCGGAAAGACGCCGCGTTTGTGGGCGTTTACACCGGTAAAGTGGCCGATCAGTTTTTCCCGTACACGATGGCGCAGGAAAACGGCAATAAGACAGACGTTCGCTGGGCGCACCTGACCGACGCCACCGGCAACACCGGCCTGCTGATCGTGGCCGAGCCAATCAACGGCAATATGGCCTGGCTAAACATCAACGCCCGCGATTACACCGATGCGGCGTTGCTGGCGGCCAAGAACCCCCACGCCCAGACCGTAGAGCGGGGCAATACCACGCTGGTCAACATCGACTTTCAGCAAATGGGCCTCGGTGGCGACGATAGCTGGACACCACGTACCCACCCTGAATTCCTGCTTTCGCCCGCCAAAACCTACACGTATAGTTTCCGGCTGCGACCCACCGATGGCCGTACCGACCGGAAAACCGTAGCCAATATGATTCTGCCGCGCTAAGAAGGAAGTATGAACCGCTACCAAGTATCGAGGTTCCGTTTTACTATTGTATATAACAACCGATTGTAAAACGCCCGATCCCGGTCACCTGATAGCGGTTCATCGCCATGACTCCATCCGAATACACGCAACACGACGCTCTGGCGCTGGCCGATTTGGTGCAGCGGGGCGAGGCCACGCCCATCGAGTTACTCGATATGGCCATCGCACAGGCTGAGCGCGTTAACCCCACGCTGAACGCCATCGTGACGCCTTTGTATGAGCAGGGGCGCCGGATGCTCGACCAACTGCCCGACGAAGGGCCGCTGCGGGGCGTACCGTTTCTGCTGAAAGATCTGGAACTGGAATGGTCGGGTACGCCCCTGAAAATGGGCTGCAAGGCATACGCCGGGTACGTATCATCGCACGACAGCTACAGCGTATCGCGCTATAAACAGGCTGGGCTGGTGTTTTTCGGGAAAACGAATACGCCTGAGTTTGGCCTCACGCCCTACACCGAATCGGCGCTGTATGGCCCGGCCCGTAACCCCTGGAAGCCCACGCACTCGCCGGGGGGGAGCAGTGGTGGCTCGGCAGCGGCCGTGGCGGCGGGTATCGTGCCGGCTGCAACGGCGTCAGACGGGGGCGGGAGCATCCGTATTCCGGCCTCGTGTTGCGGGCTGTTTGGCCTGATGCCGTCGCGCGGCAGGGCTAGCATGGGGCCCGGTTTCGGTGAGCTATGGCAGGGCTGTGTGCGGAGTCACGTGGTGAGCCGCACGGTGCGCGACAGTGCCGCCTTGCTGGACGTGATTGCTGGCCCGGCGGCTGGCGATCCTTATGCGTTTGACAGGCCCGCCGATTCGTTTCTGAGTCAGGTGGGGCGTGAACCGGGTGAGTCGGCCTCTCGAAAGCTCCGAATCGCTATGACGACGCAGCACCCGTTTCCGGGGCAACGTACCCACGACGAGTGCATCCGGGCGGTGCAGCATACCGCTAAATTGCTGGAGAGTCTGGGTTATGCCGTCGACGAAATTGCCCTGCCGTATGACCACACCGCCCTGAGCGAACTGTTTCTGACGATGGTGATTGGCGAAACGGGCGCGACCCTGCGTGAACTGGCTGATTACCTCAAACGCCCCACCCGCCGCGACGACGTTGAGCTGAATACCTGGGCGTTGGCCCGGCTGGCCGAGGGCTATTCGGCGGCCGATTTTGCCTACCAGACCCACCGCTGGAATGCGCTTAGCCGGGTCATGGGCAAGCTCCACGAAACCTACGACCTGCTGCTGACGCCCGTGATGGCGCGCCCTCCCATCACGATTGGCGAATTACAAAATAGCGCCTCCGAAACGCAGTTGCTCAAGATGGTTGATAAAGTGGGTGGGCTGCGGTTCATGAAAGGCAGCCGGCAGATCGACCAACTGGCCGAAAAATCGTTTGGCTACATCCCGTTTACACCCATCGCCAACATGACCGGCCAACCGTCGATGTCGGTGCCGCTTTACTGGACGGCCGATGGCTTGCCCATTGGGTCTATGTTCACCGCGGCGCTGGGCAACGAGGCACTGCTGTTCCGCGTGGCGGGGCAGCTGGAACAGGCACAACCCTGGGTCGGCAACATGCCTTCGTTGTAAGGAGCCTGCCTTCGTTGCTAAAAGAACAGCAGTCGTTTGCGCCGGTAGAGCTTGGGCAGGTCGGTTTCAAAGAGGGTGTATGGGTCCTGATAAAACCGCATAAAATCGGGAACGCTCGCCTGGCCGGGGTAGGGGGCGTAGTAGTGCGTTGGGCTGCGCGTATCATTACGCCACACCAGCACGTAGGCTAGTTTCAGCTTCTCGGCTTTCAGCGATTTCAGCAGCGTGTTAGTCCACCAGGTTGTGTCGGGGATGGATTCCAGCCCGGTTTCGGTGAAGGCAGCCAGTTTGCCGTTTTTCGCGGCGAAATCAGCCATGATTTTGAGCTTGGCAATGCCCGCCGATACGTTGTAACGCCCATTTCGGCCAAAATCGGCGTAGTTGTCGACCCCCACCACATCGACCCATTCGTTGCCGGGGTAACGGTCGGTATAGTCGGCTTCGGATTTGTAGAGGCAGTCGGGCGAAAACGTATAGATGAAGTTGTGCACCTGTAGGCTGTCGCGCAGGTACGTTACCGTGAAGCGCCAGAGGCTCGTGAACTCGTCGCGCGAGCAATGCGGCTTGCCCCACCAGAACCAGCCGCCGTCCAGCTCGTGATACGGCCTGAACAGCATCGGCACCAGCTTACCATCACTACCTTTGGTCGTGTTGGCCAGATCGGCTACCGTTCGGAGAATGGCTTTGTACTGCGCGTGGTGCGAGCCGCCCGGCACCAGATTGGCTACCGCCGGGGCCGACACCGAGTCGGTCCAGTAAAAGCCCGTTCGGGGCGTTACCGGGTTGGAAAAATGCCAGGCCACGGTGGTCACGCCACCCCGGTCGTAGGTGTCGGCAATCTGCCGCCGCAACTCCGCTTTCGTTTTCTCGATGGCTGCCGCCGGTCGCCCCGACAAGCCACTGAAGTCGACCCCAATCACGGCGGGGTGCGACCCGCTCACCGATTTGACGTCGGAGCGGTTGGCGTCGCCCGTCCAGCCGTGGCCGTATTCGGTGGCGTGCTGATGCCCAAACAGAACGTGTTTCCGCGACAGCTTGTCGAGGTTGTGGTACAGCGCTTTGGTTTCTTTCGTGGCGTGGACGTCGATCAGTTTCGGCCGGGGCCCGGCAATGGTTGAAGAGCTTGTAACAACCCCCGTTACCAGACTAAAGGCTAAAATGGATGAAAAGAAGACATTGGAAAACATAACGAGTTGATAACGGTGAGTAAGTGAGTGAAGCCCTGCTATTCGAAGCGGGTTTTCAGCGTGACGCCGGGCCAGTCGTCGGTACGGAACGGATTGGCAGGCAGGCCGTCGGTGCTGAACAGGTTGGCTTCGTCGGGTGAGTCAGACCAGGCGTAGCGCACTGATACCGGTTTGGCGACCTTCGGGTGCGATACCACCACCGTGTTGCCGCTGATCGTCGCCTGTGCGTAGTAAAACACTTTGTCGTCGCCCGCAATTTCAAAGCCTTTGAGGTAGCCGTATTTGTCGTGCGCCGTCAGGCCAACGTCGGCATGCCTGAAACACACAATGGCTTTGTTTCCGTCAACCGTCATCTTGTCGTACATCGGCGAGCTGTAATTCACATTCTGCCCGTAGTCGAGTTTGAGGGCGTTCAGCGCCAGCCGGTGGCCCACATCCTGCTTGTTGGTCGGGTGAATGTCTTTGGGGTTACCGATGTCGGTGATCACGGCCATGCCGGTTTTGGGCAGGCCGAGGGTCATGGTCTGGGCTTCGCGCAGTTCGGCCCAGCCACTCCCCTGATTGCTGCTCTGGCTAGGCCCATAGCTCGACAGTTGAGCGAAATAGAACGACATGGTCTGCCCGAATTTCTGCCGCCAGTCGTTGATGAGCAGCGGAAACGACTGCCGGTACTGATACGACCGCCCGGCATTGGTTTCGCCCTGATACCACAGCACCCCGCGCATGGCCATCGGCTCCAGCGGCGCGATCATGGCGTTGTACAGGCTGATGGCCACGTTGTTCATGAACCGCTTGTACTCGTGTTTTTCGGCGAAAGCGGGCATAATCAGCCAGTCGCTACCGAGACTGATGCGCTGCAACCCGTCTTCCACGTAGAGGTCGGTGGCCGAGCCTTTCAGCCCCGGTCCATACCAGTTGGGATTCACCATGTTGCCCAGCTTCAGCACAATCCGGTTTTGGCCCGCTTGCCAGGTGTTGGCCGGAATGGTGAATTTCCGGACGCCCTGCATCGTGCCTTCGGCGACGAGTTTGCCGTTGATATACAGCTGATTCGGGCTGTCGTTTTCGGCCAGCGCCAGTGTGGTCTGCGTGCCGACCATTTCGTCGGGAATGTCGACGATCCGGGCCATGTACCCGCGCCCGGTGAACCCGCGCATGTCTTTCCATTCCCACTGCCCGATGGGGTCGGTTTTTCGCCAGCCCGCAAAGGTATAGTCGGGCTTGAGGTAATTGGCTTCGTCGGCGGGGGTAAGGTTCACCGGCACCTGTAGCTGCTTGCGAAGTTTCAGGTCGACGATACTATCGGCAGCGGGCCAGTTGGTAGGCAGGTTTTGTACGGTGGGCCGCAGCTCGTCGTTGCTCAACATGCCTTCTTTGCTGATCCAGCCCTCGACCTGCGACCCGCCCCACGACGAGTGCATCAGCCCGATGGGTACGTTCAGTTTCTTGGCCAGTTCGCGGGCAAAAAAGAACCCAACGGCCGTAAAGTCGCCCACCGTTTCCGACGATGCCACCTTCCACTCGCCTGTTTTCAGGTCGGTTTGCGGAGTCAGCGCCAGTTCATGCTCCACCCGAAAATGCCGGATAGTCGGGAAATTGGCGTTCTTCTTTTCCGCCGCGAAATTGTTGGCTTGCCGTACTGGCCATTCCATGTTAGACTGTCCCGAGCAGAGCCATACTTCGCCAATCAGCACGTCGGTCGCCTGCGCACTGCCCGATTTGGCCGTAGCGACCAGCGTATGCGGCCCACCTGCTTCGAGGGGCGTAAACCGCACCAGCCATTTGCCGTTGGCATCGGCTTTGGCTTGCTGCGTCTGCCCCGCCAGCGTCACTTTCACGGCCTCGCGGGGTTTGGCCCAGCCCCAGACTGGAATGGGCTGTTGCCGTTGCAAAACCACATGATCGGAGAAGATGCGGGCCATACGTACCTGACCGTAGGTGGTCAGGTTAACCAGCAGGAGCACGAAACAGATAAAACGAGTTTTCATGGGTGAAAGGAGGAATTGATCAACGATAAGCGGGAGTGTCTGGCTCAACAGTGCCCGCTCAGGCTATGGTTGCGCCGGAATGGGCGTGGCTTTTTGCTGAAGGGCTTCGACGGCGGCGGCCAGATACACCAGCGGCGCATTCCAGTTGATGGCAATTTCGTTGGAGGCATACGAGCCGTCAGCGTCCAGGAAAACCTCGTCGGGCACAGTGGTGGTGTAACCTGGGCATTTGTCCTGCCGGGCGGCGTTGGCGTTGGTCCCTCCCGATAGCAGACCCGGCACGGGTGCGTCGATACCGTCGGCGACCGACGGGCGGTGATGCGGGTGCATGGGCGTTTTGTGGCCAAAGCCCGTCACGAACGAGTAGCCCACGGCATTGCGGCCCAGCAAATAGTCGAGATTGGCCAGAGCGGCGTTCAGGTACGTGGCGTCGTTGGTGAGCCGGTAGGCCTGAATGAGCGCAATCCCCTGATTAGCGGCCACGGCGCTGCTACCCCAGATGTAGTCGCTCGCTACCTTACCCATCGGCGTCTGGAAGGCGTGTTTCGCCACATCCTGCCGCAGGCCGTCGGCCAGTTGGAGAATCTGGGCTTTCACCTTCGGCAGATCCTGCTGACCGCGAGCCGTCAGTTGGTTGCTCAGGCGGGCAAGCGAATAATAAGCCAACGGACGTACCTGCGCCCACGATGGGAGTTGTGTTTTGGTATCGGGGAAAAGGTCGACAGTGGTGTAATAGGCCTCGTCTTTGGTGGTCAGGTAAAGCTCCGCTGCGGCCCAGATCCACTCGTCGCTGGCACTGCGGTCGCCATAAGCTCCCGTGGTCACGTCGGGGTCGAAAGCGCGGTTCATCGCTTCCTGATCGTAGAGCGCGTTGGGGTTCTGTTTGGCCCACTGCCAGGCTTTGGTGGCTGCCGCCAGGCACGAATCGGCCAAGCCCGGCAGCTCGCGGTTGTAGGGCTTGAGCACCCGGTTGGCCTGCGCCATTACGGCCGCAAAATCGAGTGTTGCCGTGATCGTTTTCTGAATGGCGTAACGATCGCTCGTCCGATCGGGCGAGCCAGCTTTGTCGGGCATCACCATCCCGTCGAACTTGGGGTTCGTCAGCTTGTGGTACACGCCACCGTCGGCGGGGTCCTGCATGGTGAGCATCCAGCGCAGGTTCCAGAGCGACTCGTCGAGCAGGTCGGGCAGGCGGTTGCTGCTTTCGGGAATGTTGGTGTTGAGCGTGCGGCAGAAGTCAGGGAAGTCTTCGCAGAGAGACAGCAACGTACCCATCGTGATGCCCGAATTGACAATGTACTTGTTGTAATCACCGGCGTCGTACCAGCCGCGCGGTGAAGCCATCGTGCTACCGGCCGGGCGCGTGGCCGTAGCCGCCGAAGGATGAATCAGCACATGATCGTCGGGGTGCCCGGCGGGGCGGTGCCACTGTCCGGCGAAGCGTTCGGGCAGGTCGGTGCTCATGCGCTGATAATAAAACCCTTTCAGGGCCCCCACGGCGACCGGACGGTGCACGTTGGCGGCAATCGAAAAGGGGTAGGAGCGCCCCAGACCAGGTACGTTCACAACATAGGTGCCTGCTTTCTTAAAGGCCGAAAAGTCGGCCGTGCGCGCCAGTTTGCCCGAAATGGCATTTTTGCGGGCCTCACTCAACGTACCTGAGAAAACCACCTGCTTGCCGTCGGGCGTGGTTACCTGAAACGGTTGAGCCCCCGAGCCGTCGGCGTCTGACCCGGCTACGATAATGGCGACCTTAGCCGCGTTGGGATAGAACCCGATCTGATTGAGCCGAATCGATTCAGAAACGGACTGAGCCTGGGTTTGGGCCACGAAAAAGAGACCGCCCAACAGGCAGCGAAGGCGCAGGGCCGAGAGTGTCAGGTGCATGAGCCAGCCTGGATTAAAAAGAGAGGAAGGTAAGTTGAGGGATGCCGTTAGATCTGCGACGAGGCCGCCGGTTCCAGAAAAACCCGGTGGATATACGACACCGTATTGGCGTATTCGGGCGCGGTCGAAACGCGCTTCCAGTCAGGATCGGCGCTGAACTGTTTCCAGTTGGCGTCGCGTTCGGCCATGTCTTTGAACGTGAGCATGTAGGTGAGGCAAGGCATGTGCTCGCCGGCTACCACTTCGCCAAAAAAGACCGGGTGCAGGCCCGTCTTGTTGAAAACCTTGATTTCCTCGTCGTTGAACATCTTCACCTTCCGCCGCACGGCATCTTCCGAGTAGCCTTCGTAGGTACGTAGTTCAAACAGCCGACCTTCGGCCTTGGGTACCGTCAGCGTGGGCAGGCCGTCGAAGGCGTTGAGCAGCGTAGTCGTGTAGCGCACAAACGGGGCCTTTTCGGGCGCGAGGGCGTCGTATTTGGCTTTCACCTGCCCGTAAATGGTGTCGGCGGCGAGCTTGGTGGCAGCCATGCCGTAGTCTTCCCACGACCCGTAGGGAATGAGCACATACGTTTTGGCCGGTTCGGGCTTACCCATCTCCGTGAAGACGCCCACGTTTTTCACCCCCATCCGGTTCAGGGCCGGAATCAGCCCCTCGGTGAGGTAACTGTTGAGGCCCGCCTGCGAGAGGTTGAAGCGAAATTCATAGACCCGGAGTTCATAGACCTGTTTGCGGGCCGGGGCTATCGGGGCGGTCAACGGGTTCGCCTGAGCGGTGGTCAGGGCGGCGGAAGCGGCCAATGAGGCCGTTACAAATTGTCTGCGTTTCATGTGCGTTTAAGGGCAAGGGCTGTCTGAGGCGTTGGACAAATGAAGCCATCCCGGCTCTGAACAGTGCTTACCTAGTACAAACCAAAATCACCGCCCTACCTAACGCCCGTGTGGTAATATAGGCGTAAGCTCCGTCGAGCCGATGGCGGATTGTAGTGGCGTTACGGTGAATGTCGTTCGATTGAATAGTGATCAAATAGAATTATTGATAGCAAAATTAGGATTGCTACGGGCCTTCAGTGCTACCGGAAACCCCAATGCTCCATAATTCAGGGAAAACCCTAAGGTACCCGGCCGCGGCCTGCCTGGCGGACGTGTAAAAACCATGCTCGGGCGGCCTGATGTGCCCACTTGGTTAGTTAGACACCAGTTGGGTCTTAGGTGACTTTCTGACTAAAAAATTGCCAAAACAGATGGTCTGGCTGTCTGTAACCGTTATTATTACGTCAAATCAAGCCTGATAACGATTGTGAAAAACCTGGTTTCTATGGCCTGCGCACTCCTGCCACTGGCGGGGTTGGCCCAAAGTGGTACCTACACGCTCACCGGCAAGGTAGGTACGTACAGCGCGCCCGCGAAAGCGTACCTGCGAACGGTTTCGGGCGGAACCGTCAATCTGGACTCGTCGGCCATGACAAACGGTGCCTTTTCGTTTAAAGGCAACATAGCCGACCCAACCAAGGCGATGCTGATCATCGACCACCGGGGCGTGGGCATGCGCCGGTTAAGCGCCGCCAATGGCGTAGCGGTGTACCTGGAGCCGGGGACCATCGCCGTCAATAGCCCCGACTCGGCGCTGCATGCCGTGGTGACCGGGACGAAACTAAATGCCGATAATGAAAAGCTGAAGGCGGTGCTGAAACCCACCACCGACCGGATGGCAGCCCTGATGCAGGAGTATCAGAAAGCGACCGCCGAACAGCGCAAATCGACCGAGTTTACCGAATCGATCGAAAAGCGGTACAACGCCATCGAAGGGGAGCAGAAAAAAATCTGGGCCGACTTCATCAAAGCCAATCCGCGCAGCCTGGTTAGTCTCGACGCCGTGAAAGCGTCGGGTGGCAGTGTGCCCGAATACACCGACGTGGCCCCGCTTTTCGCAGACCTTTCCGACGAACTCAGGAACAGCAAGGCTGGTAAAGAATATGCCACCGTGCTGACCAACCTCAAAGCCACCTCGATCGGCGAAGTAGCCCCCGAGTTCACGCAGGCCGACACGCTGGGGCAGGCCGTATCGCTGAAGTCGTTCCGGGGTAAATACGTGCTGGTCGATTTCTGGGCGAGCTGGTGCGGCCCCTGCCGGCAGGAAAACCCCAACGTGGTGAAGAATTTCAACCAGTTTAAAGACAAAAACTTCACCGTACTCGGCGTATCGCTCGACCGCCCCAACGCCAAAGAAGCCTGGATGCGCGCCATCCACAAAGACGGGCTGACCTGGACGCAGGTATCGGACCTGAAATACTGGGACAACGACGTGGCTAAACTCTACGGCGTGCGGGCCATCCCGCAGAATTTTCTGATCGGCCCGGACGGCAAGATTCTGGCGAAGAACATCCGGGGCGAAGAGCTGGGTAAAAAACTCGGCGAATTGCTGGTGGCCAAACCATAAGCAACGTACCCAACAACGTACCTGGCTGGCCCTGGGTACGTTCCGCAACGTAAAACCGCCGCGTCCCTGAGTGGGGCGCGGCGGTTTTACGTTGATGGCTTTTAGAGTAGGTGCCTGTGGGCCGAACGCGGCGCAAGCTGATTAACATCGGTAGCGGCACCCTATATCGCTGCCCGACGCCATAACGATTCCGTAATATCCGTGCCGAAAGAATTATAGTACTTTTGCGCAGTTAGAAAGACCAGTACTAACGTGGGTAACAGTAGGGAGCATAGTTGGTTTCAGCAGGTATATACTGACTTCTTTCCGAAAGTCTATGCCTTTGCCTATCGGCATACCCGAGATGCTGAACAGGCCGAAGACCTGGCCCACGATGTCTTTCTGAAATTCTGGCAAAATCGGGCGAGTTTCTCCGAAGTCATCCCGACGGATGCCCAGTTGCTTACGATGGCGCGTCAACTGCTCATCAACCGGTACAAACGGGACATCGTCCGGCAGCGCGTTTATGCCAACTGGCAACAACAAACCCCGGAAACCACTGCCGTCGACGATACGGAACACCTGCTGCAAACCGAAGAGCTAACCAGTCGCCTACAGGCCGCATTGGAAAACTTACCGCCCAAACGGCGCGAAATCTTCGAAAAAAGCCGATTCGAGCACCTGTCTTATGCCGAGATCGCCCAGCAACTCGGGATCTCGCCCGCTACCGTCGAAAGCCAGATGGTGAAGGCTCTCAAGACGTTACGGGAGAAACTCGCCGTAATTTTTCTATTATTTCTCTGATTTTAACAATTTCTTAAAACTCCGCGTCAAGGTAGGCGCGGAGTTGTTTGTATTGGTCTGTAGAAACGCGACTGATGATTACGCCCGAACAACTTGCCAAACTGCGGGAAGGCCGCTGCACACCCGACGAACTGGCCCACTGGCAGACCTACTTCCAGCAGGACGATTTGTCGGCGTTGACTGAGCGACTGACCGACGACTGGCAGCAAGCCGTACCAAGGCCACCGGCAGAAACCGCGCCCGCCCAGCAGCGTGTCTGGCTACGCTTGCAGGGTGAACTGGAGGCCGAAGAAACGCCTATACGCACCTTGCCGAGCAGACCGGTTCGCCCGGTTTGGCAATGGGCCGTGGCGGCGTCGGTGGCGCTGCTATTGCTGGCAGGCAGTGGCTGGCTGGTCTGGAACCAGCGTTGGGGCTCCGAGGCAGTAGGGGATGTAGCTACCCGCCCCGAACAGCCCAAATGGCTACTTACGACCAATACCACCAACGCTGTACAACGGTTGACGCTGGCAGATGGCAGTGTGGTGTCGTTGCAGCCGAAAAGTCAGTTGCGCTACACGGCGGTCTTTTCGGGATCGCTTCGGACGGTTCAGCTGGCGGGCGAAGCGTTTTTTTCGGTCACGCCCGACAAGGCGCACCCGTTTGTGGTGCAAACGCCGTCGGTGTTGGTGCGGGTATTGGGCACGAGCTTTAACGTGCGCGCCTTTGCCCGGCAGAAAACGGCCGAGGTGGCCGTCAGAACGGGGCGGGTCTCGGTGTCGCCGGCCAGCGGGAAAACCGGGCTGGTGCTGGCCCCCAACGAGCAGGCCACCCTCACCGTGGCAAACGGGCAACTGGCCCGAACGCTGGTGCCGCAGCCGGTGGTGGTTAACCCCAAAGCCATTGTCAATCAGTTTGTATTTGCCGATACGCCCGTTGCCGATGTGTTTGGTGAGTTGGAGCGCGCCTATGGCGTAACCATCCAGTACGATGCGCAGCGGTTAGCCAGCCGCACGCTGACCGCCAAACTGACCGATCAGCCCCTGTTTACGAAACTCGACATGATTTGCGCCAGTATCGGCGCCACGTATCGGGTGAACGAAACCACCATTGTTATTGAATAAACTACTGATCAATTTCCCCGGAAACCAACCCTCAACCCAACCGCCGCTGTATGATCCATCGCCGCTAAACGAACAACGTACTTACTAAAAAAGCCATTGACGCTGGTCCCGTCAATGGCTTTGGAATCGCCCGCTTTTGGCGGGAAAGCCCCTCGTCGAAGGTCTCGAAACGCCCGTTTTGCGGGTGAAGGGACTTGCTTTTGCCCAACTTTTCTCAGGAGTGAACAAAACAGTCAAAATTATGCAATTCAACCGACGCTACCACGCGCTGCTGTGGACGGTCATGAAATTTACCGGTTATCAACTCATTCTGATGGCTCTGCTGGTTGGCATGGCGCAGGCCCTGCCCGTATCGGCGCAGGAATTGCTCAAGCGGCCCGTTACGCTGATGGTTGACAAACAACCGCTCGAACAGGTGCTGACAACGATCGAAAAAAGCGCCGATGTCCGCTTCGTGTACAGCCCGCAGGTCATTCAGGCTAAACAACGGGTATCGATCCAGGCCCGTAACAAACCACTGGCCGCTGTGCTTGAATACATGTTCCGGCAAACCAACATTGTCTGGGACGTGCTGGGTGGGCAGATCATCCTTAAGCCTGCTAGTGAAAATGCACCCTCAAAAAACGTAACCCTGCTCGACGATGCCGTTCCTGCTGACGTTGCCGTGCGAACGGTAACGGGCACGGTGGTGGATGCCGTCAGTCAGGAGCCTATGCCGGGCGTGAGTGTGTTGCTCAACGGGTCGGCGCGCGGCACTACCACCGACGGGAAGGGCCAGTTTGCGCTGGGCGTGCCCGATGGCCCCGTTACGCTGACCTTCTCATTTATCGGCTATCTATCGCAGGAAGTACCCGTAGCTGCGGGGCAGACAGCCGTAACGATGGCCCTCAGATCCGATCAGAAACTGCTCAGCGACGTCGTGGTGATTGGCTACGGTGCCCAGTCGAAAGCCAAGGTAACGGGCGTGATTTCGCAGGTAAAAGGGCAGGAACTGAATCGCTACAGCGGGAGTAGTTTCGCCCAGCAATTGGCCGGAAAAGCGGCTGGGGTGGTCATTAACGATGCTTCGGCACAGCCAGGGTCGAATCCGCAGATTGTGATTCGCGGTATCGGGACATTAACCGCCGGTCGTAATCCGCTGATTGTGGTCGATGGATTCCCGCTATCGGAAGGGTCTTCGTTTAACTCGATCAATCCGCAGGACATCGAAACAATGGACATCCTGAAAGACCCGTCATCGGCGGCCATTTACGGCTCACGGGCGGCCAACGGCGTGGTGATTATCACGACAAAAAAGGGCAAAGCCGACAAAATGAGCGTATCGTTTGATGTGTATTCGGGTATCCAGCAACGGGCCGATAAGGTGGAATACGCCGATGCGTACCAGTCCGCTTTGTTTTTTACCGAAGCCCGCGACTGGGGATACGTATCGAAAAATCCGACGGGCCGTAGCATCACCGACGACCGGGCTACCCGCATTGCCAAAGGAGCCAGCCTGCGCGAACTTCGCCTGAATTACCTGCAACCCTGGCTCGATAATCAGCCCGGCCTGACCAATACAAACTGGCTGAACGAACTATTTCGGAATGGGCCGATGAGCAGCTACAACGTGGCGGTTTCGGGCGGCTCGGCCAAAACGAATTACTACGTATCGCTCAATTACTTCAATCAGCAGGGCATTGTGCTGAACAACGGCCTGAAACGATACAGCGGCACGATTAAGGTCGACTCCAAACTGTCGGATAAAGTCGATATGGGCGCGAGCATCAATCCGTCGTATAACTCGCAGGCGTTTTTTAATAACAACGGAAATCAGTCGTTCGACCCGATTGCGAACATGTACATTATGTACCCGATGTTTGCGCCCTACAATGCCGATGGATCGCTGGCTATCAGTCAGCAGATTAGTGCCAACACGCCCGAAGATGGCGCACTGGGTGAAAACGCGGTGGCCCTGGCGTTGAAGATCAAGAATCAGCGCGATTTCTTCCGCACCTTCGGCAATACGTACCTGGCCTTCCGGCCCATAGAGGGGCTGACCGTCAAGACATTACTGGGTGGTGATATCGTTAGCAACTACTTCGATTTCTACAATCCATCGGATGTGGGCGGCTATCGGATCACGGCCCCCAAACCGGCCGTAGCCACCGAATCCCGCGATTTTAACGCCAGTTATCTATCGGAAAACACCGTTACCTACAACCGCCAAATCAACGATCATAGCCTCGACCTGCTGGCGGGTTTTACGTTTCAGAAAGAAACCGGCTCGGGCACTACGGTAACCGGCTCCGGCATTGCTGACAACAACATCACGAACATCGGCGGGGCCAGTGCGTTTACGGCTTCAGCGTCGCGCTACGCCTGGACCCAGGTGTCGTATCTGGCACGGGCTCAGTACTCGTACCTGAACAGATACCTGTTTACCGCTACCATTCGGCGGGATGGGTCGTCGCGCTTTGGCGATGATCGGAAATGGGGTAATTTTCCATCCGTTACCGGTGGCTGGATCATCAGCAACGAATCGTTTTTCCCCAAAACGAACCTCATCACGTTTGCCAAAATTCGTGGAAGCTGGGGCCAGTCGGGCAATAATCAGATAGGCTACTACGGCTCCAAGGCACTGGTCAATGCCGATAGCTACGTATATGGTAACTCACTGGCGTCGGGCTTTGCGGCTACCACCACACCCAACCCAAACCTGTCGTGGGAGGTTAAAACGTCCACCAACGTCGGGTTGAATCTGGGGCTGGGCAACCGGTTTACGGTAGCCGCCGATTACTATTCATCCATTACCAAAGACCTGCTGCTGGACGTACCTGTGCCGGAACAATCGGGTTTCAGTTCGTCTATTCAGAACATCGGCCGCATCCAGAATAGTGGGTTTGAACTTGAAATCAGTGGGAACACGATCAACCTGGGGGCCGTACAATGGGGGTTCAGTGGAAACATTGCCACCAACTCCAACAAGGTCCTGGCGCTGGCACCCGGTCAGAGTCAGATCATTACGGGCGGATCGAGCAACTTCCTGACGCGCGTGGGCGGCTCCATTGCCGAAATGTATGGCTACAACGTAACGGGCGTATTCAAAACGCAGGAGCAATTGACCAACACGCCTAAACTGGCAGGTACGTTGCTGGGCGATTATGTGGTGGAAGACCTGAACGGCGATGGCGTTATCGACCTCAACGACCGCAAAACGTTTGGCACCTTCAACCCGAAATTCACCTACGGCTTCTCCAGCAATTTCAATTACAAGGGCCTTGAACTCAGTTTTTCGTTCGTCGGTATTCAGGGACGAAAAATCTGGGATACGCAGCTGTCGAATCAGGAAGAAGCAGGCGAAGGGTTTGGCGTCCCCAACAAGTATTACTTTGAGAACCGCTACCACCCCATCGACAACCCCGATGGTTTTCTGGCGCAGCCTAACCTGGGTAATTTCTCGGCCGCCCGTCGTCTGACTCGTGCGTCGAACCTGTTCTTCAAAGATGGTGATTATCTGCGGTTACGGAACCTGCAATTGGCCTATAACCTGCCCAAAACATGGCTTTCGGCCGTAAAACTCTCGAACGCGCGGGTGTACGTAACGGCCAATAACCTGGTAACCGTCACCAAGTTTCGGGGCTTCAACCCCGATGCCACCTCGCCCGATAACGTACTGACCAACGGGCTGTCGCAGGCGAACTACCCCGTTGCCAAGTCATTTATCATCGGCGCTAACGTAACCTTTTAAGCGTATCACACATGAAAAAGATAGTATCAATTTGCCTATGGCTGGGCGGTTTGCTCGGCATGGCATCCTGCGATAAGGAGTTGTTTCAGAGCCCTCTTACGTCGAAAGAACTCAGCAATTTTCTTCAGAACGAAATTGAAGTTGAAGAATACGTGAATGCCACGTATGCCAAACTTCAGGCGAATGGGCTGTATGGCCTGTACTTTCCGGCCTTTTCCGAAATCCAGTCTGATGTTACGTACGATGAAGTACCGGCCAACGACAACGGTACGTATGGGCAGATCGATCAGTTTGCCATTATTCCGGCCAACGAAATGGTAACAACGGTCTGGCGGGATTCGTACCGGGCCATTCAACGGGCCAACGTTGTGCTGAACCGGATCGATAAGGTTTCCTATGCGGTAGAGGCTACCAAGAAGGCCCGCGTCGGCGAGATGAAGTTTATCCGGGCACTGCTGTATTTCAACCTGGTTCGACTCTACGGCGACGTACCGCTGGTGACGCAGGAAACCGAAAACCCGAACGCGTACTTTGGGCAGGGGCGCACGCCGGTGGCGCAGGTGTATGACCAGATCAAAAAAGACCTGACCGACGCCATTGCTACGTTGCCAGAAACTACCACACTACCCGGAAAAGTGGTCAAAACGGCTGCTCAAACCTTGTTGGCGAAGGTGCATCTGACGCAGAAAAACTACGCCGAAGCCCGCACGTTGCTTCAGGCGGTGGTAGCGTCCGGCAAACACGCGCTGCAGCCCAACCCCGCTGATGTGTTCAGCATCGCGAATGAAAACAACAAGGAGATAATCTTCGCGGTCCAGTTTGCATCGAACGTAAACGGCAACACCGAGGGCAGCACCATGTTTCAGCAAAATGCGCCATCAGGCACGGTGTCGGGCGCGAAAGGCCATAACCTGCCCACGAAAAGTTTGTACGCCCTGTTTACCGCTGCCGACAAACGCCGAGGTACGTTCATCACGGCTACAGCGACGGGGATTCCGTGGAGCCGTAAACTGGCCCAGCCAACCGTAATTACCGACGGCGGTAGCGACGTAGTGGTACTTCGCTACGCCGACGCCCTGCTGATGCTGGCCGAAGCGGAAAACGAATTAGGGAACACCACCGCAGCCGCTACCAACCTGAACCTGATTCGGACGCGGGCGGGTTTGGCAAACACCACGGCTACGTCGCAGGTCGATATGCGGGCGGCTATTGACCTCGAACGTCAGCTAGAGCTGGTTGGCGAAGGCCATCGCTGGTTCGATTTGCTACGGACCGGCACGGCCATTTCGGTCATGAATGCCTGGTTCAAAGCGAATAATATCCTGATTACCATCTCGGCCAAAGACCTGCTGATGCCCATTCCGCAAAGCCAGATCGACACGGACCCAGCCATCAAACAAAACCCTGGCTACTGATGAAGCGAACTCCTTCCAGCACACCATGTATGCGTCGATTCCTGCTCTTACTTACTTCGGTACTCATTACCAGCCTGGCGTGGGCGCAATCGGAACCTGTAGAGGCCATCATTCGCGAGTTGCACAACCCTGCCAGCAAACAGGTGCTGGTAGTAGCACACCGGGGCGACTGGCGGGGTGCCCCGGAAAACTCCCTGATGTGTATCGAAAAAGCAATACAAATGGGTGTCGACATCGTTGAAATCGACCTCAAAAAAACCAAAGACGGCGTACTGATTCTGATGCACGACGCAACGATTGACCGAACCACGTCGGGCCACGGCAAACCGGAGGAGTATACCTGGGATGAAATCCAGAAACTAACGCTGAAAAACGAGCACGGTGGCCCGACCCGGCAGCGGATTCCGACCTTCGAGGCCTGTATGCGGCTGGCTAAAGGCCGGGTCATGATCAACATCGATAAAGGCTACGATTACTACAAAGATGCCTACGCGATATTGGAAAAAACGGGCACGGTGGATCACGCGATTATCAAATCGAGCAAATCATACGACGAGGCTAAAGCCGAAAATGGCGACCTGCTCGGCGGTAAACTCGCGTATATGCCCATCGTGCACCTGGACCGACCGGATGCCAACGCCAAAATCAGCACCTACGAGGAGAAAATGAAACCCGTAGCCTACGAGCTTCTTTTCCAGACCGATAGTGCGTTAGAACGGTCGCTTTACAAAACCATTCCGCCAGCGGGTTCACGAATCTGGTTCAACAGCCTGTGGGCCGATCAGAACGGCGGTCATGACGACGAACTCAGCCAGGAAGAAGGCAACCCTGAAGCGGGCTGGGGTTGGCTCCTTGCCCACGGCGCAACCATGATTCAGACAGACCGCCCCAAAGAGTTGCTGGAATACCTTCGGGCCAGGGGGCTGCACCGGTAATGAACACGCCGTTAGTCGTAACGTACCCACGCATCTCCATGAAAATCAAGCTGGTTGTCTTTACACTTCTTTGCTACGTTCAGCAGGCTCAGGCCCAAACCAGCCCCGCTGATACGTCGTTACGGTGGCAGGCAGGCTATCTGGACATTCACCACATCAACACGGGCCGGGGCAACAGTACCTTCTTCATTTTCCCCGATGGCACAACGATGCTGCTGGACGCCGGTGACCTGAATGCGACCCCATTTTTGCGAAAAAATGCCCCGTTGAAAGTAGCACCAGCCCGCCCCAACGACAGCCAAACGGCCGGGCAGTGGATTATCGACTACGTCAAACAAACCATGCCCGCCGGTCGGTCGCCCCAACTGGATTACCTCGTGGTGTCGCACTTCCACGCCGATCACTACGGCGACCTCACCGAGCGTAACAAGCCCGAATCGGGGCGGTCGTTTCAGCGAACGGGTATTACGGAAGTCGGTGATGTATTGCCCGTAAAAACCATCATCGACCGGGGGTATCCGGCCTATGCGTTTCCGGTCGATTTGCGTAACTACTACAACGAAGAAGGCAGTACGTTCCTGAACTACGTAGCGTTTGTGGATGCCAAAGTGAAGCAGGGAGCCAAAGCCGAGATGCTGAAGGCGGGGAGCCGTCAGCAGATTGTGCTACGGCAGCAACCGGCAACGTACCCAGCTTTCCGGGTGCAGAATGTGAAAGTGAACGGCACCATCTGGACGGGCAAAGGCAGCGAAACGTTTGCCCATTTCACCGCCGATTCGGTACTGAACAAGCAGGGTAAATTCAACGAGAACCCGCTCTGTATGGCCTTCACGTTCAGCTATGGCCCGTTCGATTATTTTACCGGAGCCGACAACACCGGTTTGCGTGGCTACGGCATGCCCCACTGGTTCGACACCGAAACGCCTATGGCCAAAGCCGTTGGTCCCGTGGATGTGATGACGCTGAACCACCACGGCAACCGCGACGCCAGCAACGAAACCTTCCTGAACACCCTGAACCCGACGGTAGCCGTTCAGCAGTCGTGGTGCTCCGATCAGCCGGGGCAGGAAGTCATGCATCGGCTGGGTACGTTGCCGAAGGGTCAGAAACGCGATGCCTTTGCGCTGCACCTGCTACCCGAAAGCAAAACGTACCTGGGTTTCTGGCTCAACCAGATTTACCGCAGCACCGAAGGGCACGTGCTGATCCGGGTGCTGCCCGGCGGCAGGCAGTATTGGGTTGGGGTGCTGGATGATACCAACCCGACGCTTACCGTAAAACGCTGGCATGGACCCTACATGTCCCGCTGAGCAGGTCTGGGTACGTTCTCACCGTAAACCGCCGCGCTCCGTTTCGATGGACGCGGCGGTTTTGGTTTTGAGTAGGTTAGCGGGCTAGTTGTCGCCAGTAGGCCAGGCTTTGCGGCACCTGCGTGGCGATGTTGGGGCTTTCGTCTTCGATGTAGAAATGCCGGACGCCCGCCTGCTGCGCTGCCTTGATGATGCCCGGCAATTGGGCCTGACCGGTGCCCAGCGCCACGTCGTTCTCGGTGGGCGTTCCGCCCGACAGATTGCCCACCACGCCTTTGCGCAGATCTTTCAGGTGCATGAGCGCAAACCGGTTGCCGTATTTGCGCAGCAACGCCACGGGGTCGTGGCCCGGAAAGATGGTCCAGAGAATGTCCAGCTCGAAGCTAACGTACCTGGGGTCGGTCTTTTGCACGATGTAGTCGAACAGGGTGCCTTCCGGGGCGGGGTGGAACTCGTAGCCGTGGTTGTGGTAGCAGAATGTAAGGTTGTACTGCTCCTTCAGCCGTTTGCCGATCTGGTTAAAATCGGCCACGGCTTTCTGCGCGGCGGCCAGATTGAACGGCGCTTCGTGCGGAATCCAGGCGACGCGTACATACTGCGCGCCCAGCGCTTTGGCATTGGCACCGACCTCATCGGTTTTCGTGAGGGCATCGGGGTAACTCACGCCAAACGACGAGCAGCGCATGCCGCGTTCGTCGAGCAATTGCCGAAGTTCGGCGGCCGTTTTGCCAAACAGGTTTGAGAATTCCATATCCGTGATGCCCAATGCCCGGATGGTGTCCAGCGTGGCTTCCACGTTGCGTTGGAAACTCTGCCGGTACGTGTACGACACCATGCCGGGTAGGTTCGGTAGCGGCGCTTTTTGCTGCGCTAGCAGCGGCGAGCCGAGGCAAACCAGCCCCAACCCGACAAGGAAGCGGGAAATAACTTGATTGATCATCGGATAGGGCGGTTTAGACTCTGACGTTCCAGCTTTTGTTGTACTCGCGTGACCACAGTTTCATGGCCTCTTTGTCGTTCAGGATGTGCCCGTTGGTGGGGTCGCACTGCAACACCCGGCCGACGCGGTAGGCAATGTTGCCCAGTTGAGGGAGCAACGTCGATTTATGCCCTTCGCTGATGGGTGCCTGCAATTTCGCCTCACCCCGGATGGTCTGCACAAAGTTTTGCAGGTGAAGGGCATCCAACTGTTCCAGCGGGCTTACGGTGTTGGTGGCATCGTAGGGCGTGCTGTCTTTGACCTCCTGCACCAGCTTGTTTTTCTGGTCGTAGATGCTGTAGCTGTTGGCACCGGGATACACCAGCGTGCCTTTTTCGCCATAAAACACCACGCCCCGGCCCGTGCCTTCGGCGTCGTAGCCGTTGCAGCTCCGCCCTTCCCACGACATGCCCGTATTGTTGGCGAAGTTGAACGTAATGGTCTGGGTATCGGGCGTTTCCCAGTCGTCGTTGAAGGCAAAGCGCCCGCCCGACGACACCACTTTAGTGGGGTAATCGACACCGAGGCCCCAGCGCATGACGTCCAGTTCGTGGGTGCCGTTGTTGAGTGCTTCGCCTGTGCCCCAATGCCAGAACCAGTGCCAGTTGTAATGGATCAAGTTGTCGCGGTAGGGGCGGGCGGGGGCGGGGCCCTGCCACAGATCGTAGTGGAGATGACCGGGTACGGGCACCTCCTTGCCTTTGCCGATGCTCGGTCGCCAGTTGGTATACCAGCCACGGGCAAAATACACCCGGCCAATCACGCCTTCGCGCAGTCGTTTGACGGCATCCTGCACGTTGGAAAACGACCGGCGCTGACTGCCCATCTGCACCAGCCGGTTGTATTTCTGGGCGGCTTCAACGGCCATTTCGCCCTCGTGCGGGTTGTGGCTGCACGGCTTCTCTACATATACGTGCTTGCCCGCCTGACAACCCATGATGGTAGCGGGGGCATGCCAGTGATCGGGCGCGGCTACCACCAGTGCGTCGAAGTCTTTCTTTTCGAGCAACTTACGAATGTCGGTGAAGCCCTGCGGCCGTTTGCCTGTCTGTTTTTCCAGACTGTCGAGGGTGCGGGCCAGCACTTTTTCGTCCACATCGCAGACGTACCCAATCTCGGTATGGGGCGTTCGGGCAAAGTTTTTGGCCAGAAACGCGCCCCGGCTGTTGGTGCCCATCATGGCCAGCACAACTTTTTCGTTGGGTGCCCCCTGGTAAAGCCCCCCTGCCGAGAGCGAGGGCGATAAAAGCAGGCTGGTGCCGGCGGCCGAAGCCGTTCGGATAAAATCACGACGATTGAGCGAAGTCATAGCGTTTGTGTTGGCTCCCAACGTACCCAGCGTCGGCAAAAGGCGCTCAGGTACGTTGGGAGGAGGTTAACGGAGTTAATTAAAATGGTTTACCATATTGGTTGTGCGCCTGTCGGGGACACCTAGTCAAAGGACTTTGCGTCAACAATGTACTATTGGTTATGGTGTTATTAGCCAGGCGTTTACCCGTAATCGCTCGATTAATAACCGGGGTTCTGAGCCACTTTGAACCCAAAGTTGGCGTCGATGAACGTCTGCGGGATGGGAAACAGCGCGTTCTTGTCCTGAATGGTGTTGACAGTGAGCGGAAAGCCGTTGTAACGCTTGGCGCGGTCGACCAGCTTGCCCATGCGGCTCAGCGTGAGGCGGCGTGGTTCTTCTATGATCAGCTCGCGCAGGCGTTCGTCGAGCAGGTAGTCGAGGTCGACGCGGTCGGTAGTGACGGGTTTGGCGTTGGCCCGACGGCGCACCACGTTGATATCGTCGGCGGCTTTCTGCTTGTCGTTTTTCAGCAGGTAGGCTTCGGCCCGCAGCAGGTACGTTTCGGCCAGCCGCATCATGGGCCAGTCGCTGAAGGTGCGGGTGTTGGTGGCCCCGGCCAGCGAGAGCCCTTCTATTTTCCGGAACGCCGGGTAGATGTGGTAGAGCGTGTCGAGGTACTGGTGCGGCTTAATGGGCTGCCCGAAGAACTTCGACGCGGGGTTGTTGTAATACCACTGCCGGCGGATGTTGTTGGGCGAGTTGCGCATGTCGTTGGCGTCTTCGCGCCAGATCGTGTGCAGCACGTGGTTGTTGGGCCGCATCCAGCTCACGCCCCGCCCGAGGCTATCGACGACCAGCCCACCGGGGGCATTATTGGGATCACGCGCATCGAAGTAACGCGCGCCCCAGGCCCGAAGCCAGGGTTTGGCAAAACCTGACGTGGGTGAGCCGCCCGGCGTCTGAAACTCGTACTGCATCACCCAGATATTTTCCAGATTCCCCGACGACCGGTTCTGGTTGCCATCTTTCCACAGATCGGAATAGACATCGCCCGGCTGGGTACGTGTGCTGCCGAAGCGGTTGGTCATCAGCTGGTTACGTCCCGACGAAATCACCGACGTAGCGGCGGTAATGGCTCGGTCGTAATCGCCCTGGCTAATAGCCACCTCGGTGAGCAGGTGGTCGGCGGCATCTTTGGTGATCCGGCCCTGGATGGTGGTGGTCAGGGGCAGGTTCTGCGAAGCAAACTCCAGATCGGCCCGGATGAAGGCCAGCACGTCTTTGCGGGGTGCACGCTGAAAATCGACCTTGGGTTCGGTAAAGACTTTATCAGCGATAGGTACGTCGCCGTACAGGTTCGTGAGCAGATTGAGCGTGTAGGCGCGGAAGAAACGGGCTTCGGCAATGACGGCGTTTTTCTGCGCGTCACTAGTCCAGGTTACCGTTGGGCGCTGGGCGTACTCGATGATCTGATTGGCGCGGGGCATCATGGTCAGGTAGCCCCAGTTCCAGAACCACGTCACCCCGAAGAAGGTGGGCGTCAACTGCGTGGCATAGTCACGCATGTGCGTATCGCGGGTGCCGATGGTGCCAATGTCGGTGCCGAAATAGAGCGACCACCAGCCGTCGGCGTTGTCGTTATTCTGGCCGAACAATTCGCGGAAGCCCTGATGCAGCCCCACAATGGCACTTTGAAAACCCGCATTATTGACCAGCGTGACATCGGGCGATAGAAAGGATAGGGGCTTTTCGTTGAGGACCGCCTCATCGCAGCCCTGTGTCAGGAGCAGACCGCTGACGAGCAGCGCGCCGGTGACCAGTTTTTTGACGATATACTTCATAGGAACGTGTCAGACGAAACGGTTAGAAACTGAAAGAGAGACCACCCGAAAGCGTGCGGGGCGTGGGGAAGATCGAAGAGCGAGTGTTATAGCCCGTTTCGGGGTCCACGCCGTTCCAGTTGGTGAGCGTGTAGAGGTTACGCCCGCTGACAAACACCCGCAGTGACGCCATCTTGAGCTTGTTCAGCACAGGCTTGGGTACGTCGTATGACAGCGATACTTCCTGAAGGCGCACAAAATCGCGGCTTTCGATGAGGCCGGCGGCTGTGGCCAGCGGATTGGTGTACACCAGCGACGGCCGGGTGTTCGACATGTTGTCGGGTGTCCACCAGCCCAGATCCTGAAAGTTGGTGACGCGGCTGGGGAAGTTACCGGCGGTGGTCGTGCTGACACGTTCACTGGTGGCCGCAAGCGTATTGATGCCCTGCCAGCCCATCATCGAGTTGAGCATGACCATCAGGTTGAACGGTCCCCAACGCAGGTTGTTGGTGAAACTCCACCGGAAACGCGCGTCGCGGTTGCCGATCACGCTCCGGTCATTGGCGTCGATTTTACCATCCCCGTTCAGGTCTTTGACCCGCACGAAGCCCGCTCGTTGTCCGGTCGGTATCTGATCATTAGCCTGGTAAATCCCATCAAAGGTGTAGTCATAAAGCACCTGAATGGGCTGGCCCACAAACCACTGGTTACCAATGTCGTTGTCCTCAACGCCGTCGCCGTTGATGTCGCTGTTGTAGATGTGTACAATGCGGTTGCGGTTCGACGAAAACACGATGTTGCTGGTCCATTCAAGGCGGTCGCGTTTCAGGTTAAGCGTGTTGAGGCTTACCTCAAGACCCCGGTTGTTGGTGGCGCCTACGTTGGTCAGTACACTCGCAAAGCCCGTTGGCGTGGGTAACTGCCGGTTGAGCAGCAGGTCTTTGGTATCCATGTTGTACCACTCGATGGTGCCACCAATGCGCCCTTTCAGCAACTCGAAATCGACGGCGAGGTTGGTCGTGGTGGTCGTTTCCCAGCGTAGGTTGGGGTTGGCCATGTTGGCGGGAAAGAGCCCCACCGATGTAGTGCCGCCATCGCCGAAGACATACAGGCCCTGTCCCTGCCGCACCAGCGTGCTGTATGGCTCAATGGCCTGGTTACCCACCGAGCCATACGAGGCCCGAAGCTTCAGCAGATTAAACAGCGGAAACTGTTTCATGAACGACTCGTTGGACACGATCCAGCCCAGCGCCGCCGAGGGAAAAATGGCGAATTTGTTGTTCGCTCCGAATACCGAGTTTCCGTCGCGGCGGGTCGTGAACGTCAGCAGGTAGCGGTCTTTCAGGCGGTAGTTCAGGCGCGCCATCGACGAGATGGCGTCGACCTGTGAGGCCGTACTCGTGGTAGTCTGGATTTTGGCCAGGGCCAGGTTGTTCCAGCCGTTGGCATCGCTCGACCCGGTGAAATCGACGCCCGACCCCACCAGTGAGTTGGAATAGGCCTGATTGCGACCGTAGAGCAACGTCAGATCGAGGTTGTGATCCTGCCCGAATTGCCGCGAATAGGTGAGGATGTTTTCCAGCACCCAGTTGCGGTTAAAATCGGTACGGCGGTTGGCGCTGCCGGTCGAGTTGATGCCATTCCGCTGATAGACCGGGCTGAAGTTGTTCAGCTCATACCATCGATAGTTGGGCGAGTAATTAATCCGGTACGACAGGCCTTTGACAAACGGCACGTCGATGATCCCGAAGAAATTGGCGAACAGGTTGCGCTGTTTTTCCTCGTTCTGGTTGATGATCGCGTTGAACAGCACCGGCCCGGCCAGGTTGTCTTCTGTAGGGAAGGGGTTGGGGTCTGTTTTGGCTTCGTCGAGCCAGGGCGACACAAAGGGCGTAGTCCAGAACGCCGCGCCAAGATTCCCTTCCTGCCCCGATAGATCGCGCTCGGCGTATTGTGCGTTCACGCCCACTTTGATCCAGTCGGTGATCTGGTTTTCAACATTTACCCGCACGCTTGTACGGCTGGCGTTATCGTTGTAAATCAGGCCTTTGTCTTTGTTGATATTGGCCGACAAAAAATAATTGGTGCGGCTCGACCGGCCCGAAATGTTGAGGTCGTAATTCTGGATGCTGCCCGGCTGCGAGATCAGGTCCCAGGGGTCGATGACGTTGCCAGCCAGGTAGTTTTTCTTCTCGGTCGCATCCAGGTAATCGGCTACTTTGGTTGGGTCCGAGGCCAGACCGGCCTGCAAGCGGTAGTCGAGCACCTTTTGCAGGTAGCGCTCGGGCGAGAGCAGCTTGGGTTTGCGGCTCCAGCTCGACACGCCGTAGAAGGTCGAGAGGCGGATGGTTGGCTTTTCGGTCGTGCCTTTCTTGGACGAAATCAGAATGACCCCGTTGGCGGCGCGGGCTCCGTAAATGGCCGTTGCCGACGCATCTTTCAGCACCTCCATCGACTCGATATCGCCGGGGTTGATGTCGGACAGGGCACCTTCGAAGAAAATACCGTCCAGAATAATCAGCGGGTTGTTGCCGGCCGTGATGGAGCGTTGCCCACGAACCAAGATGTTGCCACCCTGCCCCGGCCGACCGTTGTCGGTAAACTGAACGCCCGCCACCCGGCCCCGCAGCGCCTGGGCAATATTGGTATTGGGCGTCGTTTCCAGCGAGCCAAGGTCGACTTTCGCCACCGAGCCCGTCACGACGCGCCTCGACTGCGTGCCGTAGCCCACGACCACCACTTCATCGAGCGATTTCTGGTCGGCCTTCAGCGATACATTGACGACCGACTGACTACCGATGGCGACTTCCTGCGGCAGGTACCCTACAAAGGAAAACACCAGCACGGGCGCGGCGGCATCATCGGGAATGGCGAGGCGGAACTTACCCGACACGTCGGTGGTGCTGCCCCGCTGCGTGCCTTTGAGCACCACGCTGACGCCGGGCAGGCCTTCGCCGGTTTCGTCGGTAACGGTGCCGGAGATACTCTTTTCGAGCGCCGCCAGCATGTCGTCGGTAGGGGCGGTGGGCGGTTCGGCCAGCCCCATGCTGTCGCCCCGGCGGAGCATAATCAGCCGTTGCACCACTTCGTAGTCGATTTGCAGGGGCTTCAGAATACGGGTTAGCACCGCGCCGAGCGATTCGTTGGTGGCCGAGATCGTCACCTTTCGGTTGGTTTTGATGAGGCGCGAACTGAAGACAAACCGGGCGTCGGTCTGTTGTTCGATCTGGTTCAGCACCGTTCGGACGTCGAGCGACTGCGCTTGCAGCGTAACCTTCTGGTCCAGAATAGCCTGTGCCTTTCCGTCGTGGGCAAAACTTGCGCCCACAAAGAGCAGCGCCAGCAGGAGTTGTGTACAGGTGATGTGCATAAGCTTACCCAATACAGATTTCCGTTGTACCCATTTTTTCATAGTTTTGGTACGTTTTGTTAGTGAAACATAAGGCAAAACAATCCCCCGCATCCCGCACGCGGGATAGCTCAGGTTCCAACTCAGCAGGGGGAGCAATCAGGTCGGCAATGTTGGCGCATTGCCGACTTTTTCGTTAGACAGTGGTCTGGTTGTTGTTCGGGTTGGTTGGTGGGGTGGGCATAAGCGCTTAGGGTTTGCAGCCGTGGCTGTACACCACGATTTGGCCGTCCATCACGTCGTAATGCGCTTCAATCACCCGGCAGATGATGTCGAGTTTTTCGAAGAGTGGCTGATCGGTCAGCTCGGCCGTCAGGGGGCAATTGGCCAGCAGATCGCTGTCGAAGACGATATTGACTCCGTAGGCCCGTTCCAGCGTCGTGAAGACCGTGGGCAGAGGGGTATCGTCGAAAACAAACGGATTTTTCTGCGACGGGCCGGGCAGCAACTGCGGGTTGTCGACCAGCGATTTGGCCAGTCGGGCCTGCTCGCGTTCAAACACAATTTTCTGGTTGGGAATAAGCACCAGGCCGGTCAGGTCGCGGTCGGCTACTTTTTGCTGGTGGGTCGGGTCTTTCCGGGCAAACACCGCCACCCGCCCGGTTTTCACTTCGACCGTCACGTTGGGATCTTTGGGGTACGCTTTGATCAGAAAGCTAGTGCCCAGTACTTTGGTGGTGAGTCCGTTGGCGTAAATCAGGAAGGGCTTGCTGGCATCCTTCGCTACTTCGAAGAAGGCCTCGCCTGAGAGGTAGACCTCGCGCCGCGTGCCCCGGAACTCAGGTACGTAGCTGAGGCGGCTACCGGGCTTGAGCAGCACCAACGACCCATCCTGTAGCTTGACGGGAATGGTTTGTTTGGTCTGGTTGAACCGCTCCATAAGGGTCTGTTTCTGCGCCGTTACCAGCTGTTCGTAGCTAACCAGCGCCGGGCGGCGGGCGTCGTCGGTCATCAGGTAGTTGAGCCAAAGCCAGCCCGTAATGCCCAGCAGGAGCAGCAGAGCTGCCGCCACCCGTAGCCACGGCCGTTGGTAGAGCGGGACAGGCCGCGAAGCCGATCCGGCAGTGCTCACCGACTGGCCGCGCTGACGCGTACGCTCGATGGTTCGCTGAACGGCCTGTTGAATCTCCTGATCGCTAAGGGGAAGATCGCCGGGTTGCAGGGCCAGCACCAGCGCCCGGGCTTCATCGATCAGGGGGGCTTTGTCGGGGTGAGTAACCAGCCATTGCCGCCACTGCGCTTCGGTTTCGCGGGTGGGTGTCAGCACCCATTGCCGGAAGGCCAAATCCCAGACAAAATCATCAACATGGTACTGAAGGTATCGTTTCATAGCCGGAGTTGAGCCGCTCATAAGCAGATAGACAACAACGGCCGACAGATACCAAAATTTTCAGAAAATTTTTAATTTTTCTCAGCAGACGGCCAACGTACCTGTGGCTATCAGTGTGGTAGCCAGCCACGTAAGCAACTGAGCAGCCCCTTGTTGGCGAAGTTGCCGGAGGGCAAGCTGAAGGAGATTCGAGACGGTCTGCGGAGCGATGTCCATCACCTGTGCGATGTGCTCCCGGTCGAGTTCCTGAAAATATTTCAGGTAGATGACCTCCTTCTGGCGGCGGGGCAGCGTGTCGAGTAACTGCTGCATGCGCTGGGTACGTTGGAACGTAGCTTCGTGCTGGATAAACTGTTCTTCCACCGAAAACACAAACGCAAAAGCCTCCTGCTCGTCGTCCAGTTCGAGGTTGGGGCGGGGGCTGGGTACGTTCCGGTGCATGGCCCGGCGCAGCGACGCCATCAGGTAGGGCTTGATGGCTACATCTTTCCGCAGAAAGGGGCGGCGCTCCCAGAGGTTCAAAAACAAATCCTGGATAGCATCTTTGATGAACTCGCGATCTTTAGAAAAACGGGTGCCGTACCGGAACAGCGACCGGTAGTGCGTCGTCATCAGGATGTTGAGGGCTGCTTCGTCGCCAGCAATGAACCCGGCCCACAGCCGCTGTTCGACCGATTGCTCGGGCGAGGCTCCCGGTTCGGTGACGTCAGGCGAGCGGTTTATGACGAAGAAAGGCATCGAGACAGGGCGTTTTACCAAAGGCGTTTTGCAAAACTATACATTACCAAGATATTTTAGCATCGATTTGTTGAGGCCCGCCGGTCGGCTGCCCGGGCTGAAACAGCAACGCCGCGTCAGTGAATACTGAACGCGGCGGCTGGTTACGGATGGCGTGTGCCTATTTGCCCGACGCGGGGACGGCGGTGAGCGGTGCCGAGTTGCTGATGAACGCGATCTTTTTACTGTCAGGCGACCACGAAGGTGTGTTGATCGTGCCCTGACCACCGTACAGATAGGCAATAGCTCTGGGGCGGGTCTTTACCGGGTTACCGTTTTCGAGCGGCAAATGACGCAGGTAAACGCGCTTGTAAAACGGGTGGTCGTCGGGTTTTACGTCCTGGCCAAATGACAGGAATACCATCTGTTTGCCATCGGGCGAGATGTGCGGAAACCAGTTGTTGAACTCGTCGTTGGTGATTTGCTCCTGTTCGCTGCCGTCGGGTTTCATGCGCCAGAGCTGCATCAGCCCACTGCGCGTCGAGTTGAAATAGATGTATTTGCCGTCCGGCGAATATTCGGGGCCATCATCAAGGCCTTTGGCCGTGGTGAGCTGCACCTCGGTCCCGCCATTGGCTGGTACCTTGTAGATGTTGTAATCGCCATCGCGTTGAGCCGTGTAAACCAGCCATTTTCCATCGGGCGACCAGCCGTGGAGGTACGAATGGCCGATGGGCGTGATGCGTTTGGGGGTACCCCCGCCAATGGGAACAGTGTAGATGATCGACTTGGGCCCGTCGGGGGTGGGTGTATTGCTGTTGCTGAGGCCGAGCATCTTGCCGTCGAACGAGATTACGTGGTCGTTGTTGTTGTTGGTGACCTCGCCGGTGTTGAGCAGGACCGGTGTTTTCTTCTTCAGGTCGAACCGGTAAATTTTACCGTCACCGTTATAGAGGAGCGCTTTGTTATCGAGCGTCCAGTTTGGGGCCTGTATCGACCCGGGCGAGTGGTAGATTTTTTCGCGGTGTCCGGTAGCCACGTCCATCAGTTCGAGGTCGCTGCCCAGGTACTGGCGATACGGAACAAGGGTGGCGGGAGCAGGTACGTACATCCGCACATCCTGAAAAACGCCGCGCTCCACAACGTCTTTGTTATGCGAGCCAATAAACAACCCCACGTAGACTTCATCACCCAAGTCGAGGTCGGTAACTTCTTCGGTGACGAACGTTTCGCCGAATTTAGCCACCGACATGATGTATTTGTTGCCCTGCCGTTCCAGTTGAATCACGTCGGCTCCGGTTATTTTGGCTTTTACTTCTTCGGTTAGCGCGCCGGTTTTGCGGCGAAACTGGAGTGACGTGAGGCCGTCGCCGTGCTCAGCGGCGTTGATGTGGGCCGAATTGCTGTCGAGGCTACTGCGGACCATCCAGCCCACTTTACGGTGCGGATCGACACCCGTGCCGATCAGGCTGGCGCGGGTCGTCAGGATGAAGTCGCCTTTCATGCGTTTCCACAGAAAGTGAAATTCGTCGTGGTCAAACCAGATGTTGTAGCCCGCACCGGTGAGTGTGTATTCATCTTTCTTGGCGTCGTAGCGGGCTGAACCGGCCTTTTTGACCTTACCCACATCGGTATGGCCGTCGAAGAGGCCGAGGGACTGGGCGTTGGCGACCGAAGCGGTCAGGTAACCCAACACCAGCACGGCTAGCAGGGAGTAAGAGGGGGATTTCATAAATCAGGTACGTGGGAATTTAGGATTTAAGCAACTTTAAGGTAGAAGCGTTCGTGGCGGAGAATATACGTATCAGGTAAAGGCCCGGCTCGTGCGAACCGAGCGGAAACGAGTAGCGCAGGGAGGCCGTGCGGGGCGTTACGGCGCGTTCGGTCAGTTGCCGGCCCCGTGTATCGAACACCACGAACCGCAGCGCCTGCCCCTCGGCCCCCTGAATATCCAGATCGACCTGACTGCCATCGATGGGGTTGCCCACCGCCGTTACGCGAAAACCGGGGTCGGGGTCGACGCCTGTGATAACGGGTGTGATGGCTTTGCGCCAGTCGGGCAGTTCGTCGCGGGTGATGATGTCGGCATCCGTGAACAGGGTGCGGAGCTGATTGACGGGTTGTTTTTTGATGTAATCGGTGCCCGTCCAGACGGCAAACCACGACCACCAGGTAGCCAGCCCGCGAATGGCGTCGAGCGTGGGCGGGTTGCCTGATTCGGAGAGCGTAACGAGCTTTTTACCCTCAAACTGAGCCAGCGCATTGTCCCAGTTGGTGCTGAGGGTGGCGTTGGGTACGCTGTAAATGTCAAGTCCCACCACATCCACGTAGGCATCGCCGGGGTACCAGTTGGGGTTGATCGTGTCGGTGCCGGTGTAGACCCAGATCAGGTTGTGCAGGTTGTGGTAATTGGTGAGCCGATCGTAGAGGAGTTGCCAGAGTTGCCGGAATGGAGCCGGGCCTTTGGCTCCCCACCAGAACCAGCCGCCGGGGGCTTCGTGCAGCGGTCGCCACAGCACAGGTACGTCGGCAGCCTGAAATTTCTTAAGCTCGACCGCAATGGCGTCGATGTCGCGCAACAGGAGCGCATACCGTTGGCTGTTCTTGTCGGCCAGGACGGCGCTCAGGTCGAAGGTGGTGGCGTCGGTATAAAAGCCTCGCCACCAGAGTTTGTCGGGGGCCTGGTTAATGAGGTCGGTGGGGGCGTTCCAGTGCCACATCAGGCTAACGATGCCGCGCCCGTTGCCTTTCCTGGCCCAGTCGATACAGGCCTCACTGCTGCGCAGCGGTTTGGCCCCGTTCTGCACGCGGGTAGGGGAGTAGTCGATGAGGTCGAAAGCGCCAATGGCGGGTTCTTTGCCCGTTTTATCAAGTATATACTCTACATCGTCCTGCTGCCCGGCAATGACCTTCTGGCCATACTGATCGACCAGAAAGGCATACAAGCCGAGTGTCGATGGAGTCGCGGCGGCGTCACTCAGCTGAGAGGTCGGTTTGGTCGGGCGTTTCACGGTGGCGGGTGTCAGCAGCACATAATCGATGTCGAAATAGCCCCATCCCCGAAAGATGGTGATGACCGCCGTTCCCGCCGTCAGCAGAAATTTACCCCCGCTGAACGGCCCAAATCCGGCGGCCTGCTTCAGGGTGCCACTGGCCGGGCTGCCATTAACCTGGAAATCGATGCCTTTGTCGCCCGACGGGGAGCGGTAGCCGATGGTCAGTTCGTAAAGCCCCGCCGGTACCGTGGCACTCAGGCTCAGCTGGTCGGTGGCATTGTCGAAGCCCGTTACGTACCCCTTGCCGGAGAACCCCGTCGCGACAGTAGCTACCTCCACGCCCGACAACGTACCTGACTCGGCTTCGATACGGATAGGATCGGCTCCCAGGGTTCGTGTCGCGATAGATAACAGACTGATTAATAGGGTGCCGGTAAAAAAATGACGATAGTTGGAAAGCGTAGAGTTATGCATGGGCAGCGCTGAAAAGGCAAACGGTTGGGCAGAAAAAAACCACCACAGGTAGCGAAAGGCTACCCATGATGGTTTAAGTACTCAGGCGCACTATTTCACAAGTAAAATGTCGTCGAAGTAGAACGTTTCGTCTTGCTTGTCGGGGCCTTTGATGCGGAAACCGACCTGCTTCAGCGTTGAGCCCGCCGACCAGAAATCGATATCCGAGATCTTGAGTTTGAAGTACGTCCACGTTCCAGCTTTTACGTCGATCCGGTTTTTCTCGTCGAACCCGCCGAAGCCCGCTTTGGCGGCGTCGGTAGTCAGGTAGAGCGAGTAGTCGGCCGAAGCCCCTTTGATCCAGCCCGATACGTAGGTATAGGTGGGATCGTAGGTCATACCTGCCCAGTTGGCAAAGCCGATCAGGTGCCAGTTACCTTTCTGGAAGGTTTTGGTGGCCGATGCTTTGCCATCTTTCGCTTCTTTGGTCGACACTGTACCCGCATCGCCCCATGAGTTATCAACGAACGTGCCGTAGGCGTCGGTAAAGACCTGCATGGCTTTGTCGATGTTCACAAACTCCTGCTTGGTCCGAATCCGGCCGGTGCCGTTGGTAATGGCCAGCGTTGCCCGGTTCAGGGTGGTGGCGGGCATCTGCACCACCAATTGCTTTTTCGACTTCGATACGATGGTCGCGTTGTCGGAAATGCCCTTCAGTGAATCGGCTACGGCTACGGTCGTTACGTCGTCGAAGTTGTTGCCGTTGATGGTGATGACCGTGCCTTTCGTGAAGTTGTAATCCGATACGTCGCTGACGGTCGGGTAGGCCAGTACCTTAAATGGCACTTTCAACGATTGTCCGGCGCTGTTCGTGAAGATAACGTTCTGCACCCCGCCCGCAGCCTCGGCCGGTACGCGGAAGATGATGGCGCCGTCGGTGTTGAGGGTGCTCTGGAAGCCCGCAGGTACGTTCTGCTTCTCGAACATGATGGTGCGGATGTCGCCTAGGCCCGTTCCGGTGAGGGTAACGGCTACCCCGCCCGCTGCCGAGTCGGGGAATATTTTGGTAGCGACGGGGTTACCGGGGGCAATCTGCGGGCTGCCGTCGGTGTCCTTCTGGCAGGCTGTGAGGGCCAGTCCGGCGAGCAGGGCTACGCCTGCGAAGTAAGTTGATTTATAGAGAGTCATGACTATGCGTTGGTTTGGACCTCATCTCCGGCCCCTCTCCTTGTTTTAAGGAGAGGGGAGGCGTAAACGTCAACCTTGAAGCGGCCAGGGGACTACTGTAAGGTTAACCCTTCTGTCCCCCTCTCCTTAAAGCAAGGAGAGGGGCCAGGGGTGAGCTATGATCACTTGTAGTACGGAACGGCGGGTTTGCCCAGCTCGGGGTCCTGAACCACTTCACCAGCCGGGATGGGCAGGTACATTTTATCTTCCGAGAAGTTGGTCAGGAACGAGCCGTAAGCTTTCGAGCCACGGTCCTGCTTCTCGATGATCGCCTTTGCTTTGGCGTATCCCTGCCGCTGAATGTCGTACCAATAGTCGCCTTCGAACGCAAACTCAACCCGACGCTCGTGCAGGATGTCATCGTTGGTGATCACCGTTTTGGGGTTCAGCCCGGCCCGTTTCCGCACCTGATTCAGCGCATCGAGGGCTTTGGCATCCGAGGTAGACGCCTGACCAGCCAGGATGGCTTCCGCATAAATCAACAGCACATCGGCATAGCGCAGCAGCACCACGTTGTTGCCCGATCCCTGACCCAGCACCGGCTCACCACCGTAGGTTTTGCCCGGTCCGGCAAAGTACTTCACGATGTTGGCGCGGGTGGGTGAGAGGCTACCACCGTCGTTTGCAGGCTGTAGGGTGTCGTATTTAAAGCCATTGGCCATGAACGCGTTGTAGGCGGGGGCGTTGGCCCGTTGGGGTTTCCAGCTGGGGTTGGTCCAGCCGTGCTCCATCACCGACCATTTGCGACGCAGATCGCCAAACTCATACTCTTTCAGTATATCCACCGAAGGGACGTACATTTCCCAGGCATCAGCCTCCGACGTACGCAGCGCACCCGCGCCCCGGTCGGGGTTTTTGATGTTGGCCGTCCCCCAGGGGTCCTGCGCAAACTGGTGCTGAATCGAGAAGAGCGACTCGGCGTTGTTGTTCATGCTCATCTTGGTGAACATGCCCGTGTAGTCGCTCACCAGCATGTACTTGCCTGAGCTGATCACCTCTTCGGCTTTGGTCTTGGCGTTGGCGTAATCTTTCTGGTACAAATACAACTTAGCCATCATGCCTTTTGCAGAATACTTCGTTACCCGGCCAGGTACGTCCGACTCGGGCAGGCCTTTCTCGGCCGCCTGCAACTCTTCGAGCGCAAACCGCAGTACGTCTTTCTGGATGTAGCGCGGAATGTTGAAGTCGCCCGAGAGCGCCGTAGCCCCCGGATCGGTGATGATGGGAGCCGCCCCCCAGGTACGTGCAATGAAGAAATACAGCATGCCCCGGATGAAGTGACATTCAGCAATAGCCGGGTCGAGGTACGTAGCGCCACCGCCGCTCGCTTTCTTCTCTTCAAACGTTTTGAGCATCACGTTGGCGTAGCCGATGATCTTGTAAAAGGCACCCCACGAAGCCCCTACGCGCTCCGACGCCGCCGATACCGTGAAGTTCAGGTATTCAGTGTCGGTGTAGGTGAACATGTTGCCGCCCATGACGTCGCCGATGGCATCCTGCGCGCGGCTTTCGTAGTTGCGCCAGGGTAGGCCGCTGTAGAGCGTACTGGTGGCCGCCCGCACTTCGTCGGCGTTGTTGTAGTAGTTGCCCGTCGTCGTGCCCGACAGCGAAGGCCGCTCAATGAAATCTTCCTTGCAGCTGCTCAGGAACAAAGCCGGAGCCAGCATGGCAGCATATATGAGTTTGCGTTTCATGTCTTGTGATTTTACCCCACCCCCAACCCCTCCCCTTAAACAAGGTGAGGAGAGACGCTCGGCCCGGAGGCGGAATATTGCCCCCCTCCCCTGAAAACAGGGGAGGGGCCGGGGGTGGGGTCTTTGTTAGAATTGAAGATTGGCGCCGATGGTAAACGTGCGGGGGTTCGGGTAGTGACCAGCGTCGACGTTCATCAGCTTGATGCTGTTGTTGAACGAACCGATTTCGGGGTCATAACCTGAGTAGTTCGTGAACGTCTTCAGGTTCTGGATCGAGCCGTAGATACGCAGGTTCGACACGTGGGCCTTGCTCAACAGCGCCTTGGGCAGGCGGTAGCCCAGCGTGATGTTCTGAATCCGGGCATACGACGCATCCTCCACGTACCGGTCCGACATGGCCGTATTGTTCTTGTTGGTGTTCGTGAAGCGGGGCAGCGAACCGTTCGGGTTTTCGGCCGTGTAGCGGTCGTTCACCGTCGTCATCTGGTTGGTGTAGGCGTTGTTCAGGCCCTCCAGCTGCCAGCGCAGGAAGTTGAAGGCCTTGGCCCCCTGGCTGCCTTGCAGGAACAGCGAGAAATCGAAGTCGCCGTAGTTGACCGTGTTGGTCAGACCCCAGGTAAACTTGGGCAGCGGGCTACCGATGAAGGTATAGTCGCTGGCGTCGATTTTACCATCGTTATTCACGTCTTTGAAGCGGATGTCGCCCAGCCACGTTTCCGACTGATTCACCTTGTAGCCAAACTGCGGCAGCGATTTGTCGAGTTCTTCCTGCGTACGGAACAGCCCGTCGGTTTGCAGACCCCAGAACGAGCCGACCGGACGTCCCGGCGTGGTGTGCGTGATGAGGTAGTTGTTGTAGTACACCTTACCATCGAGGGCCGACGCTGCCGAGGCCGCGCGGTCGTAGCTGTTGGTGAACTGCGTGAGCACGCCGCTCGTCTTCCAGCTAAAGTTGCCCTTCTTGATGTTGGTCGTGGTGATGCTCAGGTCGATACCCGTGTTGGTCATCTGGCCGGCGTTGCCCAGCGGTGCTTTCAGGTCGTCCCACTGGTCGCCCACCCCGATGAGGTTCGGGCCGGTCAGGAAGATGATCATGTCAGACGTTACTTTCTTGTAGACGTCGAGAGTGGCGTCGATGCGGCCGTTCAGGAAACCCACGTCAAGACCAACGTTGGCCGTTTTCACCGACTCCCATTTCAGATTCGGGTTGGGAATGCCGTTGATCATGTTCGATGAGCCGAAACCCACCGGACCCGAGAAGAACTGCACCGCCCCTACGTAGGCCGGGTTGGGCGCGCCGCCGGGGAAGTTCTGGTTACCCACCAGCCCGTAACCCGCGCGGAATTTGGCGTAGTTCACTACGTTGGCAATCGAGCCTTTCATGAATTTCTCGTTCGAGATCGTCCAGCCCAGCGATACACCGGGGAAGTAACCCCAGCGGTTGTTGGGGCCGAAGTTCGACGAACCATCGGCGCGGAAACTGGCCGATACCGAATACTTGTCGTCGTAGGTATAGTTGGCGCGGGCAAACCACGATTCCATCGCCCACTGACCTTTGCCACCGCTCAGGCCCCAGGTTGTCTGGTCGGCGTTGCCGGTGTTGAGGTCAAAGATGTTGGCTTGCAAATCCACTTTCGAGCCCGAAATACCCTGGTAGTACGAGTTCTGCGCCTGATGACCCACCGTGCCCTGGATACCGTGTTTACCCATGTACTTGTTGTACGTCAGGTAATTGGTGAGCGACCAGTAGTAGCTGTCTGAGCGTGAGTCGATCAGTTTACTACGGAACGACGTGCTACCCACGTTACCGGCTTTCTGGAACGCCACGTTGTTGTCCTGCCCCAGCGAGTACGATATTTCATTGCGCAGCGACAGCTCTTTCGTGAAGAACAGTTCGGCATAGAGGCTACCGAAGATGTTGTTGGTCGTTTTGGTATTGCCCCGGAACTGGCTGTTACCCACCAGGTTGGAACCATAATACTGCACGCCCCCTACGGTTTGGCCACCACCCCAGGTGCCGTCGATGTTTTTCACCGGCGTGAGCGGGCTGGTTGTGGCCCCCCACCAGATGGTGCCTTCGGCGGCGTCTGCCAGGGATACGTTCTGGATGCTGCGCGACACGTTGGCACTGATGCCCACCTTCGCCCAGCTTTTCAACTGGCTGTCGATGCTGAAGCGCGACGCATACCGTTTGAAATCAGACCCCAGGATGATACCCTGGTTGTCGAAGTAGTTCAGCGAAAGGTAGTAGGTCGTTTTGTCGCGGCCACCCGAGAAGCTCAGCTGGTGGTTATTGATCTTGCCGCGCTGGAACATGGCCTCCTGCCAGTCGGTGCCGTCGCCTAACAGGTCGGGGTTTTTAAACTCGTCGGCAACGGGAAGCCCGATGGCGGGCAGTACCTGATTCTGATACCGGGCAAAATCGCGCAGTTTCATCAGGTCGAGGCGGCGGGCTACTTCCGACACCCCGGTATACATTTCGTAGTTGATCTTGCCTTCGCCCACTTTGCCTTTTTTGGTCGTGATCAGGATCACGCCGTTGGCCGCCTGCGAGCCGTAGATAGCCTGCGCCGAGGCGTCTTTCAGCACGTCGATGCTTTCGATGTCGTTCGGGTTGAGCATGGCCATGACCGAGTTACCCGTTTGGCCGTCGCTGCCTCCGAGACCCGCATAGCCCGAGCTCGACGAGGTATTACCGCCCACAAACGGAACGCCATCGATCACAAAAAGGGGGTCATTGCTGTTGATCGAGGTAACACCCCGTACTTTTACGGATACCCCACCGCCGGGCTGTCCGCCATTGCTGGTTACGGTTACCCCGGCCGCTTTGCCCTGCAGCAACTGGTCGATACCAGCCGCGGGAATGTCTTTCAGTTCGGCGGCTTTTACCGTCGTGATCGACGAGGTTACGTCCGACCGTTTGGCCGTACCGTAGCCGATAACCACCACTTCATCGAGGGCCTGCCCACCGGCCTGCAACGTGATGTTGAGGGTGGTGCGGGTGCCCACTTCCACTTCCTGCGAGGTCATGCCGATGAACGAAATCACCAGCGTTTTGGCCCCATCGGGCATATTGATCGAGAAATTCCCGTTGACGTCGGTGGTGGTACCCAGTTGGGTGCCTTTTACCGATACCGTAGCGCCCGGCAGGCCGTTGCCTTTCTCGTCGGATACCGTCCCCTTGATGAGGGCCTTCGCGTCGGCCGGTGCGGCCACCTGCGACACCCGGCCCCGGCTGGGTACGTTAACCGACTTTGCTGTTGGCCGATCTTCCGCGCTGGTTGTCAACCAACCGCTCAGCAGGACGGCTACTGGAAGCAAACGTTTAATCATTGTGGTAGAGTTTGATTGTTATAGTAAGAAAATAGAGGAGTAGAGAATTGGCTTTCGGCCGGGCTGGCCACCAGCCAGCTGGTTGAGTATTACACCTCCTGGGTAAGCAATTGGCTGAGTCGGGGCATCGGTAGCGAAATCATGACCGACGTACCCCGTTGGGATTCGCTTTGCCACATGACCTGGCCGCCGAGGTAATCAATGCGCGACCGGATGTTGGCAATGCCGTTGCCCCGCGATGCCGTTTCGGCGAAATCACCACCCCGCCCGTCGTCGTCGACGCTGATGAGCAGGGTTTCGTCGTTGGCCATCAACTGAATGGTAATGGCATCGGCCTGAGCGTGTTTGAGGGCATTGTTAAGCAGCTCCTGGATTACCCGGTAGATCATCACCGACGCTTCATCGCCCAGTGGGGGCAAATCACCGTAGTGCTCGAAAGTCAACCGGGGGCCTTCGACCAGATTCAGCTTCTGAACCAGGTCTTCGAGAGCAGGAATCAGCCCGAAGGTAGACAGCGCGTAGGGGCGCAGATCATTGGAAATCAGGCGGGTTTCGGTGCAGGCTTCGTCGAGGAATTGGTTTAAGGGTTCTTTGATGGCATGGGGAAGCTGCTCGTCGTGTGCTTCGACAAACAACTTGATGCGGGAGAGCTGAATACCCAGCCCGTCGTGCAGGTCGCGGGCGATGCGGCTGCGTTCGCTTTCCTGCCCTTCGATCATCGCCCGCAGCGATTTCAGTTCCAGTTGCCGAATCTGCTGCTGCGCAATCACCGACTGCTGGTGCGTGATCAGCTTCTGCTGCCGACGCATAAACACCAGCGCTACCACGCCCAGAATGCTCACGATCAGCACGGCGATGAGCATGTAATTCACCATCCGCTGATGCTGACTCTGTTCTTCGGCGAGGCGCTTTTCAACGGCCAGGGATTTGATCTGGCTGTTCAGTTCCTGCAACCGGATGCTCTTGGTCTGCTCCGAGTAGTAGAACTGGTTGGTGAAATCCAACGCCCGCTGCGCGAAGAAATAGGCTTTTTTGTGATCGTTCAGGTAGGCATAACTCTCGGCCGTGTGGCGCGAAAGCTGCCGCAGGGTGGTCAGGTTTTTTTCGACTTCGGCAATGGCGTAACTTTTCTGGTAGTAATCGATGGCCTTGCGGTGCTGATTCCGAAACTGCTCCACAATGCCCAGATAGAAGTAGTTGAGCGCTACCAGCCAGTTAACCTTGATCTGTTTCGCGCTCTCCAGACTGAGGCCAGCGTAGTGATAGGCCGAATCGGGGCGCTTGAGCCGCAGGTACGTATCGGCCAGCAGATTCTGGGCGTACGTCTGGAAATAAACCTGCTTATACTGCGCACTCATGTGTTCGATGGCCTTGAGTTCGGTAATCAGCGAAACGGGCGTCGGCTCTTTCTTGGCAACCATGTTGGCAATTCCCAGCCGGCACTCGATAATCTTGGGTCTGTTGTTGGTGCGCTGGAAAAAGACAAGCGCCTTCGTTAAATGATCTTCGGCATACGACTGCATGAAGTAATCCTGCGTGTAGTAGTTGCCAACGCTCATGTGGAAGTTGTAACTGCCCAGCGAATCGCCCTGACGGGTATAGAGCGAAATGGCGTTCAGGTACGCGTCGATGGTGTATTTGTTGTAGCCGTAGACCTGATGATAGAGGTCGGCGAGCTTCTCGTATGACCGCGCCGCCTGTGTATACTGCTCGGCACTCAACAGTTGATCAAGCGCTGCTTTCTCGCGCTCGATGGCCGACGTATCGGTCTGAGCGTAGCCCGACCGCCCCAGGCAGCCGACAACGAGAACGAAAAGAACAGCCTTGCCCCAGTTCATGCGCTCAAATGCATTGCAGTTCCATCGCCGTTTTCACCAGCAGAGCCGTATTGGGTACGCCAAACTTCAGCAGCAGACTACTGCGGTGAAACTCGACGGCTTTCACGCCAACAAATAGCTGCGTAGCCATCTGTTGGGTGGTCAGGCCCTGCGCAATCAGCATCAGTACTTCCGATTCACGCGGCGTCAGGTTGGGGCGCATGCCGGTTTCGGCCGTTTGCCGCCGGGCCTTGGGTACGTCGGTGAGCAGAATATTGGTAATGGCCTCGTTGAAATACTGTTTTCCCTGATGCACCATCCGAATGGCCTGCAACAGTTCGGTTTTCGACGTATTTTTCAGTAGGTACCCTTTCGCCCCTTTTTTTACCATCCGCTTGATCAGGCTGGCATCGTCGTGCATGGTCAGGGCGATCACTTTCGTTTGCGGGTACAATTTGGTAAGGTGGTCGCAGAGGCCGAGACCATCATTGACGTGGGGAAACGAAATGTCGAGCAGAATGACATCGGCAACGTGTTGAGCCATCGACTCAAGCACCGACGATACATCGTAGCATCGCTGGGTTACTTCGATTTCTGACGAGCCGGAGATCAATGACTCAATCCCTTCCACGAAGACATTGTGGTCATCGGCAATTAACACGCGTATCATTCTGGTCGGTTAAAAAAGAGGATCGGTACGCAACAGCTGGTTTGGCTGCTTTCTGTATCGTATGTTAACTAAGACAGCTTTTATGCCGAATCGAAGTAGAACTTTATATAGCAAAATTAGGACTTATCAGTAGCCAAATAGAATAGTGAAAACCCATAGATTTAAAACATTAGGGTTTACCCTATAACGAACGGAATCGCTGGGGGTATCCGGCAAATAAGATTTTAACAAAGATACAATAGGCTTATTTCCAGAGCTGCACTAACGGGCCCTGCGGGCCAAAAAGGGGGTCTGAATCGGGAAGCGGCAGTTGGGCAATGGTTTGGTCGGCATCGGGGCGCTCGCCCGGATAGCCGCGAAGCAGATCCCAGTCGCGGCCATCGGGGTAGCCACCCACCGCGCCAAAGTCGGTGCTCTGCCGTTGGTTGCAATGGCCAACACCGGCCGGTAGAACCAGTACATCGCCCGCCTGCACCTCAACGAGCGGACCGCCCTCGCCACCTAGTTGCAACGTGGCCGATCCGGCACTGATGCCCAGCACTTCGTGGGTGGTGCTGTGGTAGTGATGATAAGTAAGAATACCGTCGCGCCAGTTGTTGGTCCAATGGTGGGCAACGAAGGTCTGTTCGAGCCAGTCGGCTGCGTTGGCTATGGCGGGCACCACCCCCCGATACAACAGCACGGACAACCGACTGTTGGGAATGTCCCCGTTGTCGGGCAGGAGAAACCGGTCTGGGATAACCTGTTGTGCCATACGGTTGAGCCAATAAATCGGGCCAAAATTTCTACTTCACCCCAGCCTGAAGAGTGGTCATGGCCGAGGGTTTGATCTGGCTACGAAGGCAGTTGTATCGATTTTTCAGGAACGTACCCCGCCTGCCGAGCGCAGCGACGACTCCCGAATCACCAACTCCGACCGCAGGATGATGCGGTTGGTCGTCAGAATATCCTGTACGCCCGTCAGGTGGTTAATCAGGCTCTTGGCGGCCACTTCGCCCATCGTAATACCCGAGTAATGAATCGTGGTCAGTTGCGGCGCTACGATCTGGGCAACGGTGTCGTCGTTGAAGCCAACGACCGCGACGTCGTTTGGCACCGAGAGTCCGAGCTTCTGAAGGGCGATGATGCTGCTGGCGGCGCAGAAATCATTCGTAATAAACATACCGTCGGGGCGGTTGTCCATGGCCTGAAGCTGCCGGGCCGCATCAAAACCCGCCTCCCGATCCAGGTTCGTAACCAGAATCAGCGATTCGTCGATGGGCAGGTTGTGCTGCATGAGCGCCTGCCGGTAGCCCGCCAACCGGTCGGCATATACGTTTCGTTTCAGGCTCCCGGTCACGTGCATGATGCGCCGACAGCCCTGCTCGATCAGGTGGGACGTGGCCTCGTAGCCGGCCTGTGCGTTATCGATGGTGATGCTCGTACACTGCTTGTGCGTCAGCACCCGGTCGAAAAACAAGAGCGGAATTTTCTTCCGGATAAACGGCTCAAAGTGGTCGAATGAGTCGGTGTCGTAGGCTACCGACACAAGCAACCCATCGACACGGCTGTCGAACATAGTGCGCGCGTTGGCAATCTCTTTCTTGGCCGATTCCAGCGACTGGCTGATAATCAGGTTGTAAGACGCCTCGTTGGCTACCTGCTCCATCCCCGCCAGCACCGATGACATAAAGCTGCTGGTCAGGCTGCCTACAATAACCCCAATGGTGTTGCTTCGCTGCCGCCGCAGGTTACTGGCGAACATATTGGCCCGATAGCCCATCTGTTGCGCCGTCGCCGCAATAATCGATTTGGTGTCGTGATTGATGGCGGGGTGGTCATTCAGCGCCCGGCTGATGGTGGCAGGGGACAGTTTAAGGCGTTCGGCAATATCATAAATAGTTGTCTCCTTCTCCATGCAGCGTTAGGCTATCGTCGTTGGTGGCTAGTGTAAGCGGTAAGTAAAGCAGTCTGCTGCCTTGGGTTAACCCTAACAAATGTATCGTTTTTCCACGTAGCCAGGCGACTAAGCTACTAACAAGAGCGGAAACAATTAGTGTTTCTATAGCCATATAACTGCTCCTTACTGTATACTACGCAGACTTTTTCATACAACTCAACTACGGAATGATAAATGACTCTGGTAATCGGTTGATCACTTAAAAAGAGCTCAGGAGGCCCTTTATTAGACAAATAATCACTTTTTTTGAAACTGTTTTTGCAATCGGTTGCAAAATATAAAAATCAGCAGGATTTTTAGGCTCTGATTGAGACGCACCGACAGCGGTGAGGGCGACGGCGCTCTATCAGGCTGTGGCTACAGCCAGCCCTCGAGTACGCTGCATTCGTCGGTGTCAGTACATAATCGAGCTATACGAACCGGGTCAGGTACGTCAGCACCCGGCCGGTCTACTTTGCATTGCTTCGTTTCACATAGGTTTGTTAAGATCGACATGTCCTGCCTTATAGGCAGGATATGTTTTTAAAAAGAGAACGTGGGGCAACTAACCGATTCGGAATCAGGAAGTCAGTGTATAGAAAAGGGTATAAAGACACAGAAAATGCATTCCGTATGAGTAAACCCTCTAAACACGTCTAAAAACTTATGAAACTGGTTTTCGTTACCGTCCTGCTGTTGGGCCTGTTGGGCCAGCGAACGGTGTCGCGGGGACAGCAAATTTCCCGCGAGGAATTGCTCTTCCTAACGCCGGAATGGAAAGGGGATCGCTTTCCCGACGGCCGCCCCAAAGTGCCCGACGCCCTGCTGAAACGTATGAAACTCGTCACACACGAAGAAGCCTGGGCGGTGATGAAAGGCGAAAATTACAAGTATCAGTATGCCGAAGGCTGGCAAACCATTAACCCCGATAGCGTGCTGGTAGGCCGGGCCGTAACGGCCTGTTTCATGCCCGGCCGGCCTGATGTGCACAAGGTGATCGACCAGAAAGGGCACGACAAAGACGGCCGCGTAAAAGGGCAGAATTCCTGGCCAATCGACCTGCTCGTAAAAGGCGATGTATATGTGGTGGATCAGTACGGCATGCACGAAGATGGCCCCACCATTGGCGATAACCTTGGCAACTCAATCTTCGCCAAGACAGGCAACGGTATTATCTACGAAGGCGCCATTCGCGACGTGGCCGGGCTGAAAGAGATCGGCGGCTTCACGTCGTATTTTCGTAGTTACCACCCGTCGCACCACAACCCGCCGGGTGATCTGAACACGGTACTGATCGGGATCAATAAGCCGACCCGGATCGGTAAAGTACTGGTGATGCCCGGCGATATTGTGCTGGGGCGCGATGGGGCCGTGTCGTTTATCCCGCCTCACCTGGCCGAGAAGGTGGTGAAAACCTCCGAGATCGTTCGGCTGCGCGACATGTTTGGGCACCTGCGCCTGCGCGAACAGAAATACACGCCGGGTCAGATCGACACCCGCTGGTCGCCGGAGATCGAAAAAGACTTTTCGCAGTGGCTCAATGCCCACATCAGCGAACTGCCCGTACCCAAAGAACAGATACAGGACTACCTGAAAACCCGTACCTGGTAACTGACTTCCTAAACCCTGCCAATTCAATGAAAACCACACAAAACGGGATCGGACGGCGTTCGTTCCTGACCAAAAGCGCCATCGCCAGCGCATTGGCCGCCACATCCATTCCCAGTTTCGGCAATGGCCTCGAAACTGCCGTGCACAACGCCCCGCTGTCATCAGCCCCGTCGGACCTGAAAATCACCGACATCAAATGTGGCTATACCCGCAACGGCCACAGCCTGTTTGTGAAAGTGCACACCAACCAGGGTATCTGGGGTTGCGGCGAAGCCGTCGACGCCTCGGTGGGTACGTATCACCTGGTCAAGATGATGGCGCAGCGCATCAAAGGCAAAAGCCCGCTGAACGTCAACCGGTTGTTTGAAGACGTACGCAAGTCGGGCTTCTTCGAGGGCGCGCAGTCGGGCATTTATATCTCGGTGCTGTCGGCCATCGAAACCGCCCTATGGGACCTCGTCGGCAAAGCGCTGGGCCTGCCCGTCTATCAGCTGATGGGCGGTAAATACCGCGATAAAGTGCGGGTGTACTGCGATACAGGCGCGTACCGTGAAACTGATACCAGTCCGGATGCTTTCGGTAAAAGCGCCAAGAAAGCGGTCGATATGGGCTTTACGGCTGTTAAATACGACATCGATGAGCGCAATGACCCCAACAAATTCGACGCCTACAACTGGACCGCTAGCCAGGGCGAGCTGGAACGGATGTATAACCAGATTGCGGGTGTTCGGAAGGCCGTCGGGCCAAAAATCGACATCTGCGTGGACATGCACGGCCGCTACGACGTCACGACGGGCCGTCGCGTGGCCAAGATGATGGAGCCGCTGAACCTGCTTTTTCTGGAAGAGCCCATCCCGGCCGAAAACCCCGAAGCCTACCGGCAAATTCGGGAAGCGTCGAACACACCCATCTGTGCGGGCGAAAACCATTACCTGGCGCATGGATTCCGGCGGCTGCTCGAAATCGGGGCGGTCGACATCATCATGCCCGACCTGCAAAAAGCCGGTGGGCTGGGCGAGGGGCAGCGCATTGCCAACCTGGCTAATCTGTATTACGTGCCCTTTGCGCCCCACATGGTGGCCTCGTATCTGGGCGCGATGGCGTCGAGCCACGTCTGCGCCACCGTGCCGAACTTCCTGATTCTGGAGTGGCAGATTTATTTCCACGAAGAACCGATGTTCAAAGAGATCGTCACCTTCGACGGCCCGATGGTGAAAGACGGCTACATCCCGCTTTCTGAAAAGCCGGGTATCGGCGTGGAAATCAACGAAGAAGGCATGAAGAAATACGCCCCCAAAGACGTGCCTTTCTTCGTCTAGCGTGTCGTCAGATCGGGGTGGCGTACTACCCCGGTCTGACGATAGTAGATTAATTGCATAACGACTCCGCATGAACAATGTACCCATGACCCGGCCAACCGCTCTTTTTGGGCGAATCCGAACCGCGCTGTTGCTCATATTGATGCTCGGCTCGGCAACGACGTTCGCCATCGACCCCAATCGGTACGTGTCGGACCAAAACGGCAAAGGTCGTTTTGCGCTGGTGCAGAAGGGGATGATTGCGCTGATGCTCACCGGCCAAGATGAATATCCGGGAGTGCGGCGGGCCATGAAAAACGTGGAAGCCGATCTGATCCGCGTAACAGGTGCCAGAGCCGCGGCCGATCCATCCGTGAAAAGTCCCAAAACGATGATCTTGGTGGGTACGTTGGGCAAGAATCCGTTGATTGATAAGCTGGTTGAAGAGAAGAAGATTGACCTCAACGACCTGGCGGGCAAGTGGGAGACCTTTGTGACGCAGGTCGTGGAGAAACCCATGCCGGGCGTTGACCGGGCGCTGGTGATTGCGGGCAGCGATAAACGCGGCACCATCTACGGCCTCTACGATCTCTCGGCGCAGATCGGTGTCTCGCCCTGGAACTGGTGGGCCGACGTACCTGTGCAACCGCAGTCGGCTTTGTACGTGCTGCCGGGTCGTCATACGCAGGGAACGCCTGCCGTAAAGTACCGGGGTATTTTCATCAACGACGAAGCCCCGGCGCTATCCGGCTGGACCAAGGCAAAGTTTGGCGGGTTCAACCACCAGTTTTACGAGCATGTCTTTGAGCTGATCCTGCGCATGAAAGGCAACTACCTCTGGCCCGCCATGTGGGGCAACGCCTTCTACGACGACGACCCGCTAAACCCCAAACTGGCCGATGAATACGGCGTCGTCATCGGCACCTCGCATCACGAGCCGCTCATGCGGGCACACGACGAATGGCGTCGCTACGGCAAAGGACCCTGGAATTACACCACCAACGACTCCACGCTCCGGGCGTTCTGGCGCAGCAGCGTGCAGCGGATGGGTAACAACGAAAGCATATTGAGCGTGGGCATGCGCGGCGACGGCGATGCTCCCATGAGCCGCGAAACCGCCACCACGCTGCTGGAAACGATCGTGGCCGATCAGCGCAAGATTATTCAGGACGTAACGGGCAAACCCGCGTCCGAAACGCCGCAGTCGTGGGCGCTCTACAAAGAGGTGCAGGATTATTACGACAAAGGCATGCGCGTGCCCGACGACGTGACCCTGCTGCTCTGCGACGACAACTGGGGGAATATCCGCAAACTGCCCGCCGTGGGCGCCCCCCGGCGCAAAGGCGGTTACGGCATCTATTACCATTTCGATTACGTGGGTGGACCGCGTAACTACAAATGGCTGAACACCAATCCAATTGCCCGCACCTGGGAACAGATGCACCTGGCCTACGAACATGGCGTCGACCAGATCTGGATCGTCAACGTCGGCGATATCAAACCGATGGAGTTCCCCATCGAATTCTTCCTCGATTACGCCTGGAATCCCAACAACTGGCCCGCCGACAAACTCCCCGACTATACCCGCCTGTGGGCCGAGCGGCAGTTTGGACCTAAACACGCCGCCGCCATTGCCGACGTGCTGACCCAATACACTCGATTCAACGCCCGCCGGAAGCCCGAACTGCTGGCCCCCAACACGTATAGCCTCACTAATTACCACGAGGCCGAAACGGTCGTCAACGAGTACAACAAACTGATGGCCCAGGCCGAACGTATCGGCAACTACCTGCCCGCTTCCTGCCAGGCCGCTTATTTCCAGTTAGTGCTGCACCCGGTAAAAGCCTGTGCGACCGTCAATGAACTCTACGTAACGGCGGGCCGTAACCGCTGGTATGCCGAACAGGGGCGGGCTACAACTAACGAACTGGCCGAGCGGGTAAAAGCCCTCTTCGAGAAAGACGCGCAGATTACGCGCTACTACAACGATACGCTGGCTGGTGGCAAATGGAACCACATGATGGATCAGACCCATATCGGCTACACCTATTGGCAGCAACCCGACAAGAACAAAATGCCCGAGGTGAAAACGCTGGACGTACCCAACACCGCTGAGCTGGGCGTAGCCGTAGAAGGCTCGACGGCGTGGTGGCCGGGTGGTTCAACGGCCGAGGCTCGCCTGCCGGTTTTCGACCCGTATGGGGTGCAATCGCATTACATCGAGTTGTTCAACCGGGGTTCGGTGCCTGCGACATACACGGCCGAAACCACAGTGCCGTGGCTTAGCCTGTCGGCTCCCAAAGGCACCGTCGACAAAGAAACCCGGCTGCTCGTCCGCGTCGACTGGAAACAGGCGCCCGTTGGTCGGCAGCAGGTACCCATCACGATCAGCGGTCCGAATGGGCAGAAGGTGGTCGTGCAGGCGATCATCGACAAACCGGCAGCGCGGCCCGCGTTGGCGAAAGGGTTTGTGGAAAGTGGTGGGTACGTGTCCATCGAAGCCGAGCACGCCAGCCGAACCGTTGCGACGGCGACCACCAACTGGATACGCATTCCCGACATTGGTCGCACCGCATCGGGTATGACCAGCTGGCCCGTCACGACGCCTGCCGTCGACAAACCCGGTGGTGCATCGCCCCGGTTAGAATACACCGTTTTTCTGGCCGACAGCGGTAGTGTTCAGGTGCAGACGTACCTGTCGCCCACCCTCAATTTCAACGATAACAAAGGCTTACGATACGCCATTTCGTTCGACGACGAAGCGCCGCAACTCGTGGATATTCACGCCAACGAAACGCAGCGCGTCTGGGAACAATCGGTCGCCAACAACATTCGTATACTGACAACCCGGCACCGGCTTACCCAACCGGGCGAGCACACGCTGAAAGTCTGGCTGGTCGATCCGGCCGTAGTGGTACAGAAACTAGTCATCGACCGGGGCGGGCTAAAACCCAGCTACCTTGGTCCCCCCGAAAGTTTCCGACTTGAAGCGGATGCTCTCAACGAATCAACCGGACGCTAAACGTACCTAATCCCATGAAATCACTCGTGTTGAGTACCCTGCTGTTGGCGACTCCAACCTGGTTGCTGGCCCAGTTTGGTCCCCGCACGCCCGAGCAGGACAGTCTGATGGCCCGGCAGCAGCGCAAAACGCAGGCTGATCACCAGACCATGCTGGCCCAGTTGACCATCAAAGAGCTACGGCCGGGGCCGTCGGGCAACCCAAAAGCGCCCAATGCCGCCAACGCCGACGAAAGCAAAGCCACAACCTACACCAGCCTGCCCGACCCGCTGACGTTGAAAAATGGGCAGAAAGTGAAATCGGCAAAAGACTGGTGGCAGAAACGTCGCCCCGAAATCGTGGAGGATTTCGACCGGGAAATCTACGGTCGGATGCCCGCCAACGTACCTGGCGTGCGCTGGGAGGTCGTCAGCACGAAAGACACCGTCAACGGCGCGTTTCCCATCAAACTAAAGCAGTTGGTGGGCCACGTCGATAATGCAACTTACCCAGCCATCAAGGTCGACATCGAACTGATGCTGGCCACGCCCGCCAACGCTAAAAGTGGCGTGCCGGTGATGATGAGCTACGGCTTCCGGTTTCCCGCCGGGTTCCGCATGCCGCAGCCGCCCACGTCGAATACTGCCCCCCAACCACTAAGCTGGCAGGAGCAGTTACTCCAGAAAGGCTGGGGCTACGCCGTCATTTACCCGACCAGCTACCAGGCCGACAACGGCGCGGGCCTAACGGAGGGTATCATCGGGCTGGTGAACAAAGGCCAACCTCGTAAACCCGACGATTGGGGCGCGCTCCGGGCCTGGGCGTGGGGCGCGAGCCGGGCGCTCGATTACTTCGAAACCGACAAAGACGTCGACGCCAGGCAGGTGGGTATCGAGGGCCTGTCGCGCTACGGCAAAGCGACGGCTGTCACGATGGCCTACGAACCGCGCTTCGCCATCGGATTCATCGGATCGTCGGGCGAAGGGGGCGTGAAACTGCACCGGCGTACCTACGGCGAGCAGGTCGAGAACGTCGCTTCATCAGCCGAATACCACTGGATGGCGGGCAACTTCATCAAATACGCCGGGCCCCTCAAGCCCACCGATATGCCCGTCGATGCCCACGAACTGGTAGCCCTCTGCGCCCCCCGGCCGGTCTTTATCAGTTCCGGCTCCCCCGAGGTGGAAGGCCGTTGGGTCGATGCGAAAGGAATGTTCCTGGGTGGGGCCTACGCCAGCCCGGTCTATGAACTGCTGGGCAAAAAAGGAATGGGCACGATGGAGTACCCACCGCAGGAAACGGCGCTGGTGAGTGGCGAAATTGCTTTCCGGCAGCATAGCGGTGGCCACACCACCGGCCCCAACTGGCCTACCTTCCTCCAATATGCCGACCGATACATGAAGAAGAAATAGTTCACAGTTCGCTGTCCACTGTCTTCTGTTCGCTGGCGCAAGCGTGTTCCGGCGTTAGCCAATAAAAGACAGTGGACAGCGAACAGCGAACAGCCAACAGTGAACAGTAAAGTGAGTTTACGTATGTCAATGTTACAAACGATGCGCTGGTTCGGGCCGAACGATCCGGTGTCGCTGATGGATATTCGGCAGGCGGGTTGTACCGGCGTGGTTACGGCGCTCCACCAGATTCCGGTGGGCGACGTCTGGCCCGTGGAGGCTATTCAGGAGCGTATCCGGCTGGTCGAGCAGGATAACGACCGTTACGTGCCGCTGCATTGGGCCGTGGTCGAAAGCCTGCCCGTGCACGAAGCCATCAAAAAAGGGTTGCCCGAGCGCGAGTCCTATATCGAGAATTACAAACAGTCGATTCGTAACCTGGCGGCCTGTGGTATCCGAACGGTCTGCTACAATTTCATGCCCGTGCTCGACTGGTCGCGTACCAACCTGCACTACGAAATGCCCGATGGCTCGCTGGCCCTGCGCTTCGTCTGGCAGGATTTCGCCGTTTTCGACCTGTGTATTCTGAAACGACCCGGAGCCGAAGCCGACTACGAACCCGAGGTCATCCAGATCGCCCATGACCGGTTCAGCCGGATGACGCCCGACGAAATCGCTACCCTGCGTGATACCGTACTGCTGGGGCTGCCGGGTTCAAACGAAGCCTTTTCGCTCGATACGTTTCAGGGGCTGCTGAACAACTACGCCACCATCGGTGATGCCGAACTGCGCGCCAACCTGTACTACTTCATTCAGCAGGTAGCCCCGGTAGCGCAGGAAGCAGGCGTCAACCTCTGCATTCACCCCGACGATCCCCCGCGTCCGCTGCTGGGGCTGCCGCGCGTGGTGAGCACTGAGGCCGATCTGGAGCAACTCATGGACGCCTGCGACGTGGTCGCCAACGGCATCACGTTTTGCACCGGCTCGCTGGGTATCCGGCCCGACAACGACCTACCGGGGATGATCGGGCGGTTTGGCGAGCGCATCCATTTTGTACACCTGCGCACCACCAAATCCGAGCAGTCCGACGGCCCCTGGTACGGTGCTTTTTTTGAAGCCGACCACCTGGCAGGCGATGTCGATATGGTTGCCGTGGTGAAAGCCATCGTACTCGAACAGCAGCGACGTACCCAGACGGGCATTGGCGAACCCTCCATCCCGATGCGCCCCGACCACGGCCATCAGATGCTCGACGACCTGCATTCGGGCAAACCAACGTACCCAGGCTATTCGGCCATCGGTCGCCTGCGCGGTCTGGCCGAACTGCGCGGCCTCGAACTGGGCATCGAACGGATGATTCAGAAAACAAAACCGATTAACCACCGCGCCGAAATGGCATAAGCTGACGCTGACCCATCCCGCGACAACGTACCGACTATGTACAGATTACTCCTTTGCCTCTTGCTAGTGACCCAGCTTGCCCACGCCGACGACGGCTACCGGCTTTGGCTGAAATATGACCTCATCAACGACGTACCCAAACGAACGGCCTATGCCCGCTCGGCGCAGTTCATTGCCGTAAACAAGCCATCGCCTGTCCTGCAATCGGCGGCGGGTGAACTACAGACGGGCTTGCAGGGCCTGTTGGGCAAAGCCGTGCCGGTTGTCGCTCAATCAGGAAGCCGAACGGGCGGTATTGTGCTAATCGTGGCCCAATCGGGCGTCGATGTGCAGGAACTCAACGACGAAGGGTATCGGATCGCCCGTCGGCAGAACAATATCGTTATTTCGGCCAAAACCGACGCGGGGGTACTCTATGGAGCTTTTGCCCTGCTGCGCCACCTGCAAACGGGTCAACCCATCGACCAACTAGCGCTGACAAGCAACCCGAAGGTGAAACTGCGTATGCTCAACCACTGGGATAATCCCAACGGCACCATCGAACGGGGCTACGCGGGCGGCACGCTCTGGAAATGGTACGAACTGCCAGAAACCGTTGATCCGCGCTACCGCGATTACGCCCGCGCCAACGCGTCGCTGGGCATCAACGGCACCGTCGTCAACAACGTCAACGCCAGCCCGCGTCTGCTCACCGGCGAGTACCTGCAAAAGGTGGCTGCGCTGGCCAACGTGTTCCGGCCCTACGGCATTAAAGTCTATCTGTCGGTCTATTTTGCGGCACCCAAAACGCTGGGCGGCCTCAAAACCTCCGATCCGCTCGACCCGCAGGTGCGGCAGTGGTGGGCCGATAAGGTCAAAGAAATCCACCAGTACATTCCCGATTTCGGTGGGTTTCTGGTCAAAGCCAACTCGGAAGGCGAGCCCGGCCCGCAGGACTACGGACGTACCCACGCCGACGGAGCGAACATGCTGGCGGCGGCCATGAAACCCTACAACGGCCTGATCATCTGGCGGGCGTTTGTCTATAAAGCTGACCCCAAAGCCGACCGCTTCAAAGCCGCCCACGAGGAGTTTACGCCGCTCGATGGTCAGTTCGATCCGAAGGTGATCGTGCAGGTCAAAAATGGCCCGATCGACTTCCAGCCGCGTGAGCCATTCTCGCCGCTGTTTGGCAACATGCCTAAAACGCCGCTGGGCATGGAGTTTCAGATCACGCAGGAATACCTCGGTTTTGCTACGCATACCGTCTACGAAGCGCCGCTGTTCAAAGAATGCCTAGAAGCTGATACCTACGTAAACGGCAAAGGATCGACGGTGGCGAAGGTGGTTGATGGCAGCGTACATGATTATAGCCAAACGCTGATGGCGGGTGTGGCCAACACGGGTGCCGACCGCAACTGGACCGGCAATCCGCTGGCGCAAGCCAACTGGTATGCCTTCGGGCGGCTGGCCTGGGACCACACGCTATCGTCGGACGCCATCGTCAACGAATGGACGCGCATGACGCTGACGAACGAACCGCAGGCCGTGAAGCGAATCACGAACCTGCTGCTGAAATCGCGGGACATCTACGTCGACTACAACACGCCGCTGGGCCTGTCGCGCCCTTGGACGGGCGTGCACTTTGCCCCCGAACCCTGGCAGAACAACAGTTCCCGCCCCGACTGGACCGCCGTGTATTACCACCGCGCCGACTCCATCGGCCTGGGCTTCGACCGAACCGCTACCGGCAGCAACGCGCTGGCGCAATACCGGCCCGAGGTGCGGCGGCAGTGGGAAAACCCCGAGACCTGCCCGCTTCCTTACTTGCTCTGGTTCCACCATGTACCCTGGACCAAGCAGCTCAGCTCGGGCCGCACGCTCTGGAACGAACTCTGCACCCGCTTTTATACCGGGGCCGACTCGGTGCAGTGGATGCGGCGTGAGTGGGCGCAAGTAAAGCCCGCCATCGATCCGGCTTTGTTCGCTGACGTAGCGGGGCGGTTCGATACCCAATATAAGGAGGCCATCTGGTGGCGCGATGCCTGGGTGCTGTATTTACAGACCTTCGCCCGGCAGCCCATCCCGGCTCCGTTCAAGAAGCCAGACCGCACGCTGACCGACGTAAAAAAATCAGTTGACATTTATTTATTACGCTAATGCATTCAAACGAACAACCCGCCGGACCCTTGGGCGACACCGCGCTTCAGACGGTGTTTTCACTGGCGGGCAAACGCGCCCTTATTACGGGTGGGGGCAGTGGCATCGGGTTCGACATTGCCCGCTGCATGGTGGTGGCCGGGGCCGAAGTAATCATCACCGGGCGGCGCGAACAACCCCTGCGTGATGCCGTTGCTACACTCGGCGAAACGGCTTTTTACCGGGTCAACGACGTCACCGAACGCGACGCGCTGGAGGCGCTGGTCGATGACATCGAACGTACCCAGGGCCCCATCGACATCCTGGTCAACAATGCGGGCATCAACATGAAAAAGCCCGCGCTGGAGGTCACCGACGCCGATTTCGACCGGATTGTGCACACCAACCTGAACGCCGTTTTCTCGCTGACACGTACCTGCGCCGCCCGCATGCTCGAGCGGGGCAGCGGCTCTATCATTATGATTTCGTCCATGGCCGCCTACTACGGCATCGACCGGGTGGTAGCCTATGCGGCCTCCAAATCGGCCGTCGAAGGTATGGTGAAAGTGTTGGCGTCGGAGTTTTCGGGCAAAGGCGTTCGGGTGAACGCCATTGCGCCGGGGTTCATCGAAACCGCCATGAGCAAAACCGCCATGGGCGGCGACCCCGACCGCTTCGCCCGTGCCATGCGCCGCACTCCGATGGGTAAATTCGGCCAGCCCGAAGACATAGGCTGGGCGGCCGTGTTCCTCGCCTCCGAAGCGGCCAAATACGTCACCGGCGTGTCGCTCCCCGTCGATGGCGGTAACTCCATTGGCTTTTAAGGAATTGGCTATGCCGAGGGCAAATGACTACTAATTAATCAAGTATCTCCCTATAATGAATCGTCGACAGTTTATTGAACAGACCCCGCAGGCGCTTGCAGCGGGTGGGCTACTGGCCACGCAGGCTGGCAACGTACCTGACAAGATTCCCGCGAAGCCGTTTGTGCACCACGTGTATTTCTGGCTTACCAACCCCGACAGCGAAGCCGATAAAAAGCAATTGGTGAGTGCATTGCAGGCACTGAGCAAAGTGCCCGTGATCCGGCAGCACTACATCGGTACGCCCGCCACTACTAACCGCGACGTTATCGAGCGGTCGTATCAAGTGTCGTGGCTGCTATTCTTCGATAGTTTGGAGGAAGAAGAGGTGTACCAGAAACACCCCATTCACCTCCAGTTTGTCGAGAAAAACAAGCACCTCTGGAGCAAGGTCGTTGTTTATGATTCGGTGACGGCGTAACCCAACGCCTGACCCATAATACCCATGCGCAGCATCAACAACATCCATCCGGCGGAATACCGCCCCATTGCCGACCTCATCACCTATTCGCCCCTGCCTACCCGGCAACTGGCGCAGATCGATCCATTTCTATTTCTGAATCACCACGGCTACCAGACGTACCCGCCGCATAATAACGGCCTGCCATTTGGGCCGCACCCGCACCGGGGCATGGAAACCGTGACATTCATTGTGGAGGGCGACATCATGCACAAAGATTCGCAGGGCTACCAGAGCGTGATTACGGCCGGGGGCGTGCAGTGGATGACGGCGGGCCGGGGTCTGATCCACGCCGAAGTGTCGTCGGAAGGGTTCAGGCAGGCCGGTGGACCGCTCGAAATCTTGCAGCTGTGGGTCAACTTACCGGCTCGCCTGAAACTAACGGAACCCGCTTATGAAGGTCTCCAGAAAGAGCAGATTCCGGCCATTCCGGTCAGTGCCGGGGTTACCCTTAATCTGGTCTCGGGTACGTGGGAAGGGCAGCCTGGCGCGTTCAAAACGCTGAGCGATATCTTTCTCAGCACCATCGCGTTTCAGCCGGGTGGGCAGGTGACGCTGCCCGTAGCCGCCGATCGCAACATCCTGTTCTACGTCATCCGCGGGAGCCTTACCGTCAACGGGCAGCCCGTTGATCAGCGTCAACTGGTGACGTTCAACGCCGACGGCGATAGCCTTGCGGTAACGGCCACCACCGACGCGCTGCTGCTCTTCGGGCATGCCGTACCGTTCAACGAGCCGGTAGTGGCGCGTGGCCCCTTCGTCATGAATTCAGAGCAGGAAATTATGGACGCCTACCGTGATTACCAACTGGGCAAATTTGGCACCTGGACCGAGTAACACACCGCTACGGCGGATGCCTCGGCCGATCATCGAACCACTATCTAATACAACATATGCAACGTACCCAAACTACACTCGCGCTCGTAGCCCTGCTGGGCTGCTCGCTGACCACTCTGGCGCAAACGAACGGGGGTAAAAAACCGATTTCACAGCCGCTGGTCTCGAACATCTACACCGCCGACCCTTCGGCGCACGTGTTCAACGGCAAGATCTACATCTACCCGTCGCACGACATCGATGCGGCCGTCAAGGAAGACGATGAAGGGGGGCACTTCGCCATGAAAGATTACCACATCCTGTCGATGGATAAAATCGGCGGGCCGGTGAAAGACAACGGCGTGGCACTCAGCCTTAAAGACATTCCCTGGGCGGGACGGCAACTGTGGGCGCCCGATGCGACCTACAAAAACGGCACGTATTACCTGTATTTCCCCGTCAAAGACAAGCAGGACGTTTTCCGCATCGGTGTAGCAACCAGCAAGACCCCGAATGGTCCTTTCAAACCGGAACCCGCGCCCATTAAAGGCAGCTACAGCATTGATCCCACCGTATTTCAGGATTCCGACGGGAAAGCGTATCTGTATTTTGGGGGCATCTGGGGCGGTCAGCTGCAGCGCTGGACCGGCAACAAGTACAACGCCAAAGGTGCGTTGAAAAAGCCAAATGAACTGGCGTACCTGCCCCGCGTTGCTCGTCTGGGTGCCGACATGAAGGAGTTTGCCGAACCCGTGAAAGAAATCAAGCTGGTTGGCGCTGACGGTAAGCCGTTTACGGAAAAAGACAACGACAAACGCTTTTTTGAAGCCGCCTGGATTCACAAATACAACGGCAAATACTACTTCTCGTATTCGACCGGCGACACGCACAACATCTGCTACGCCATCGGCGATAACCCCTACGGACCGTTTACTTACAAAGGCGTGGTGCTGAAACCCGTATTAGGCTGGACCAACCACCATTCGATTGTGCAGGTTGGCCCTAAATGGTACCTGTTCTACCACGACGTACAGCTATCGGGCAAAACGCACCTGCGTAACGTGAAGGTAACCGAACTGACCTACAACCCCGACGGTACCATCAAAACGATTGATGCATACCGGTAACGGAATGGCTGCGCTTGCCCCACGTTGGGGTGAGCGCAGCCTCTAAACCGGCTCAGCCGGCAGTAGCGCCACGCCCTGTGCCTGCTTTTCGGTTTCTGGCAAAATCTCGCAGTTGTCCCAGAGGCCGGTAAGCAGTGTTTGGGCGTAGGGGAGGGGCAACTGGTTGGTTACCATCTGCTGGTGGGCCGTTTGGTTGTCGTACGTAAACGACACAAAGCGATAGCTAAACTGACCGTCCGCGTCGTCGAGCAACAGGTACCACACGCGCGGGGTGCCGTCGTTGGCTGGCATTCCAATAACGCCCGCATTCAGCCAGCAGGCGTGGCCCCGCTCGTCGGCGAAAGGCAGGCCGGCATGGCCCGCGAGTACCACATCGGCCCCGGTGGCCGCAAATGTTTCGTCCTTGACTGCCCAGGGGGTCGATTCAAAAATAAACTCCGCGATGTGCTGCGCCGAACCGTGCACCACGGCCACCACCCGGCCCGCATACGTAAAGCGCAACTGAAGGGGCAACGTACCCAGCCATTGCCGTGAGGCTTCCGACACCGAGCGGGCGGCGTACGGGAACCAAGTACGTGATAGCGTGTCGCAACGCCCGCCCTCGCTGAAGTTGCAGCCGCAGTCGGCCTCACCGTCCACCAGATTTTGCTCCACATTGCCCTGAATGGCCCATATTCCCCACTGATTCACTAGTTGAATACAGGCTTCCGGCTGGGCGCAATACCCAACGATGTCGCCCGTACAGATGACGTTGCCGGGGGGGATTCGGTGCTGTTCGGCGATGCGCTGCATGGCTTCGAGCGCCTGCAGGTTTGAATAGGGGCCACCGAAAATCAGCAGCGGGCCGCTGAGCTCACCGGGGTTGAGGATCGTTGGACGGGTTGTCATGCGTAGGTTGGGCGAAGAACGAACTGGCCAGAAAAACCAGAAAACAGTAAATCGTCGTGATCAGGTTCGCGCTGAGCAGCGGCGCATACTTACCGTCGGTCAGGAGCAGGGCTTTGGGCAACGGCAGGAACGTCAGCAGGGCGCCCAGCACCAGCCCGCCTACCACCGAGAGATGGAAGGCAAAGCGGGGCACTGCTTTGTTCCAAAACAGGAAGACCGGAGCCAGTCCCAGCACCAGCGTACCGCTGATGGTCGTGGCCGACAGAATAGCCGGATCAAAGAAAACGGGGATGGTACCCAGCACGGTCAGCACCACCATCGCCCAGCGCCCCGTCGATAGCTTGGGTACGTCGGTCCGGCCCAGGTCGATGCTGATCAATTTGGAAAACGACGCCATCGCCGAATCGAGCGTCGACGAGGCCGACGTGACCATGATGAGGTTCATAAGCAGCAGCATGGGAACGCCAAAATAGCGCGCCACGGCGACCGGCGCCTCGCCCGACAGGCCTTTCAGGTTCGCGAAGATGCCCACGAAACTAAAGAAAACGATGCACAGCGACCCAATTGCCCACGCCCAGACGTACGATTTCAGCGTGGTGCGCGGATCGGAGATAAACCCCCGGTCGGTCAGCACCGGGTCGTGGAAGGGGTAACTGAAACATTGCACAAGGGCCACCAGCAGCAGATCGACGCCCTGCCCCAATTCCCACGAGCCGCTGCGCAGAAACGGAGTGAGTCGCCCGCCGTATTCGGGCAGGATAAAGCCCAGAATGACCGTCAGCAGCCCGATAAAGAGCGTCATCTGAATCACATCGGTCATAATGGAACTGCTCATGCCACCCTTGAGGGTATAGGCTAGTGTCAGCAGGGTGAACACCACGATAGCCACATAATAGGGTGTGGTACCGGATTCCCCGAAATACGAGCCGATCACGATGGTGTTGGACCAGATTTCGTTGTACAGCCGAATCATGATGAGCAGGGTGAACACCACCACGGCACTCCGTCCAAATTTCGATTCCAGAAAATGATGGATGCTCCGGTAGCCGCCTCGGGTGCGCATGGCCACCAGCACGAACCCCGCCACCAGAAACGACAGGTAATAACCCGCGTAGGCGATGCCTCCTACCAGACCAAAGCGTTGCCCCAGGTTGGCCGAGTTGGTAATCGATTTGGCAAACAGCCAGGAAATCACCAGACTGCTGGTCAGGTAAAGGGTATTTGGGCTGTGGTTTTTCCGGGCTCCCCTGAAAAACTCAGGCACGGTGCGGGCCAGGGGCGAAGCCACGAAAAGGACCACGCTCGACGCCAGCACCAGCGCCCATTGTAAGGCAGTAACACTCATGTAAGGAAAATTGACGGGTAGACGAAACGGGTTGCAACAAACAGGCCAGCGCCGCTACTTCGTCGCCCACCACACAGGTACGTTCACGCTGTTGTTCTGGGTCTTGTCGGCTGCCTTCCGGTACTGGGTGGCGTTGAGGGCACTTTCCGAGTTCGGGTAGGGCATCCGGGTCGGGATCAGGCCGTTGTTGAGGCTAGCCGAAATCGACTTCAGGCGCGGGAAGCCGGTGCGGCGCCACTCGATCCAGCCTTCGTAGCCGTTGATGATGTTGGCGAGCCACTTCTGCGTGATAATCTGCTCGATCGGGTTTTGTCCGTTTTGGTTGTAGGCCACCTTGCTACCGCTGAGGTACGTAGCGGGCAGGACTGTCTGCCAGTACTCAAAAGCCTGCGTGATGCCGCGTTCGTAATGGTCTTTCGCTGAAGCCGCAATCAGCCCGCGTTCGGCGGCTTCGGCCAGCAGAAAGCTGGTTTCGGCGGCGGTCATGAAATTGGCCGACAGCCGGTCGGCATTCTCCCGGAAGATGGTGCCCGTGAGCGAATAATCGGCCACGGAAATCGACAGCTTGGACGCATCGGGCCCATTAAGCAGGCCCCGGTACGTACCCGGTTTGGCCGAAGCCGCCCGGAAATACGTCTGGATACGGGGGTCGTTGCGTTCTGTGAGGATTTCCTCACTCGTTTTCGACATGATGAACAGGTTGTAATCGCCAACGCGGGCCGTCGACATGCGGAAATTGTTTGGCTGCGTCCCGAAGCGAAACACGGCGTTATCGGCATTGGCCTTGATGTAATTGCCTTCCTGAACCACCTTTTGCAACTCGGCTTTGACGTCAATCTTGCCCGATATCCGCATCAGCGCTTTGATCTTTAGGGCATTGGCAAAGAGTATCCACTTGGCTCGGTTGCCGCCGAAGAGCAGGTCGCCGTCCAGCGCCGTAGTGCCTTTGTAGGCGTTGATCGAGGCAATCCCTTTCGTCAGGTTATCGAGAATACCGCCGGTGGCCGTATAGATTGCCTGTTGAGCGTCGTAGGTGGGCGTGATCACGCCGGTTTGTCCCTGCAGGGCTTCGCTGTACGGTACGTCACCGTAGATATCAGTCAGTGCCGCCGCCATGTAGGCCTTCAGGATGAGCGCCGGACCTTCATACACGGCATAGGTTGCATTGGCGCGGGCTTTCTGTAGGACCAGCTCGTTGTCACGCAGGTTGGTATACAGAAAAGGCCACGGGTTGCCCCCATACTGCGGTTCCGACAGGCTGTGCCGGTCGAAGAGATTGAAGTCGATCGCCGTAAAATATTGGCCCAGCAGGTTACCGGCCACGAAGCCTTCATACGACATCTGTTCGCCGTAATCGAAAATCACCTTGCGCAGCAGCAGCGCGGGCTGCACATCGACCGGTGCATTGGGGTTTGTATTGATTTCCCGGAAGCCATCGGTACAGCTCTGGAAGCTCCCGAGCAGCAGGAGCAAAAGGAATAACGTTCGTTTCATGAATTGAAAACCTGCCGCCAGTATCCCGCCTGCGAAGCGAAGAAACCGGCGGCAAAAAGACGGTCTGTTTTAAAAGGTCACGCTTAGTTTCAGGCCGAGGTTCCGGCTGGTGGGGTACGTCATGTCTTCGACCCCGCGCTGAAACTGTTGCTGCTGGAACGAGGTCTGTTCCGGATCGAAATGCGGGATGTGCGATAGCGCCAGCAAGTTGCGCCCCACCAGCGCCACGGTCAGGTTCTGCATCCGTAAGGTCCGCGCCAGCCAGGCCGAGGCGGGCAGGGAGTAGCCGAGGCTCAGTTCCCGCAGCTTCACATACGACGCATCGTAGGTATTGTTTTCCTCATGGTTGCGGTCGTAATACATGCGGTAGTAGGTTTCGGCGGGTATCGCCTTGGTATTCGGCACGTACGTGGGGTTGTCGGCAGTGCCCGTGTTCACCACGCCTTTGGCGATGATGCCGGTTTCGGGCCGGTCTGCCGTTTCGATCAACTGCCCCGCCACGGCCGCCAGCGACAGAGTACGTGACACCAGAATGCCGCCCTGCCGCCAGTCGAGCAGGAAGCCCAGGCTCCAGTTCCCCACATTCAGCTGGTTGGAAAGCCCCACCATGAAGTCGGGGTTGTAGTTGCCCAGCTTACGGAGGGTGTTGTCGGCAATGTATTGCCCGTTGGCCCCCACGATGAAATCCCCCTGCGGTGTGCGCTGGTAGCCGGTTCCCCACATATCGCCCATGCGATCGCCCTGACGTACCTGGTACCAGACCGTCTGGTTGACGTTGTCGTAGATGCGGTTATACCCAAGCGTGAGCGTACCCACCTCGTCGGGCAACGACACCACGGTCGTCCGGTTCCGGCTAAAGTTCAGGGCGAGGTTCCACCGCACACGGCTCGTCTGGATGGGGGTGGCGGTCACCACGGCTTCGAAGCCCCGCGATTGCACCGCCCCGCCATTGATAACCCGCTCGCTGTAGCCCGTTGGCACGGCAATGGGCAGCGACAGAATCTGGTTGCTGGTGCGGGCGTCGTAGTAGGTCAGGTCGAAGCTCAGCCGGTCGTTGAGAAAGCGCAGGTCGGCCCCCACTTCCAGCGACGTGGTCGACTCGGGTTTGAGGTTGGTGTTGGCAATGCTGTTTTGTCCGCTGAAGGCTGGTTGAGAAAACACCGGCGTGCGGGCGTTGAACACCCCGCTCGTCTGGTAAGGGCTGGTGTCGTTGCCTACGTTGGCGACGCTGGCCCGCAGTTTGGCAAATGACACCACGTCGGGCAGGCGGAACTGGTTCGACACGACCCAACTCGCCGATACCGATGGGTAAAAGAACGAGGTGTTGGCCGTACTGGTTGGCGTGGCCAGCGCGCTCGACCAGTCGTTACGGCCCGTGATATCGACAAACAGCACGTCACCGAGCCCCAGTTTGGCCAGCGCATACAGACTGTTGATGCGTTTGCGGCCCGCCTGCTGATACACCTCGACCGGCGACGCGGCATTGGTGAGCTTGAACACACCCGGCTGAGCCAGCGACAGCGCCTGAAACTGATCGAAGGAGGTTTGCTGCTCCATCCGGTTGCCACCCGCCGAAAGGTCCAGCGAAAGTGGCCCCAGTTCACGCACGTAGTTCAGCAGAAAGTCGGTGTTGACTTCGCGGAAGAACACGTTGTTTTCAGCGTAGGCCCCGTTTCGGAACCGGTTGCTGCTGAAGGCCCGCCGGAACTGCCGGGCTTCATTTGAGAAATCCATGCCACTCCGAATCATCAGATTCAGGTGGCTGGTCAGGTCGGCCCGGATGGCTACGTTCCCGATGAGCCGGTCGCGGTTAAACGAGTTCCGGTTTTCGTAGAGCGTGAAATACGGGTTGTCGAAATAGGTGTAGTTGTAGGAGAACTGCTGCACGCCTTCCAGCCCCGGTTGCCAGTATTGCTTCATCGGCTCAACGTCGGTTTGTCGGCCCAGCCAGGCACTCATGGCGTAGTTGGTATTTTCGGAGCCGTACTTCGTGGCGGGGCGGTTGTCGCTGTTGCTGTTGATGTAATTGATCGACGAGCTGATGGCCAGCCAGTTGACGGGCGCAAATTGCAGCCGGGCCGCCAGGGTTTTTCGCTTAAGATCGACCCCCGGAATGGTCGACTGGCTGTTCAGGTCGGTGTACGACAGCCGGTAGTGGCCTTTGTCGTAACGCCCCGAAATAGCCAGGTTGTTGATGAACGTATGCCCGGTTTCGTAGAAATTCTTCAGGTTGTCGGGGTGCGAAATGAACGGCGTGGGCGTGATGGGCAGCCCGCTATACAGGTTGATGTCGCCCCCGCGCACGGTGCTGCCATCGGGCAGAGACACCGGGCTGTCGTATTGCTGAATCAGCAGGCCCGCATCCAGCTGAGGGCCGTAGCTGTACGAAATGTTGTCGTTGATTCCCCCGCCAAGCCCATTGACGTACCTGAAAGCCCCGCTGTTGCCCTGCCCGTAGCGATTCTGGAAACGGGGCAGCTGAAATGGCCGCTCGGTGTAAAACGTGCTGTTGAAACTGACGCCCACTCCTTTGCTGGACGAGCCGTCTTTGGTCGTTACCAGAATGACCCCGTTGGACGCCCGGGTGCCATACAAGGCCGCCGCACTGGGTCCTTTCAGCACAGAAACGGTGGCAATGTCGTCGGGATTGATGTCCATCGCGCCATTGCCAAAATCGACCTCCATAAAACCGTTGGCGTCGTCGTTGACATTATTGACCACCGTGGCGTTGTTGATGGGAATACCGTCGACGACGAACAGGGGGTTGGTGTTGGTAAACGACGACTCGCCCCGGATGGTAATCTTCGACGACGACCCCACACCGGTCGAGCCCGCCGAGATGTTGACCCCGGCCACCTTACCGGCCAGATTGTCGAGGAAGTTCGGCGCTTTGACCTCGCTCAGCAGCTTACCCTCTACCTGCTGGAGGCTGTAGCCCAGCTTGCGCGCGTTGCGTTCCAGCCCCAGGGCCGTTACCACAATCTCATTGAGCGACAGTCCTTCTTCCAGGGTGACTGCCACGGTCGACTGACCCGTATAAGGGACTTCCTGCGTACGGTAACCTATATACGAAATAACCAATACGGAGTTTTGCGGGGGGCGAGCCAGACTGAACTGCCCGGAGGCGTCGGTGAGCGTACCCGATTGGGTACCTCTGATCAGGACGCTCACGCCCGCAATTCCCTGTCCCGACGCTTTATCGGTGACCTGACCCGTCAGCACCTGAGCTAAACCGGAAAGCGTACTGAAAGACAAAGCAATAGCGAGTACAAATAGCCTCATAGAGTGTATAGTGAAAACGAAAAAAGAGATACAGGCGGCCGTGGATTCGGCCAGAAACTCAGCAATATAGTCTATACTTTGTGTAGGTTGGTAGAAAAAGGCAATCAGACCGGGTATAAATCGCTGGTTTAATCATACTAGCTATTAGAGAACACGATCCCTTTCCTTTATTATCAGAGTCTACCGGATAACCACCTGCGAACAGCTGGCAGACTAACCCTGGTCGCAAAACCGGGCGCTTTCGTTGATCAAAATTCTAACTTTCCGTACATGAAATTTCTTTTACCAGCCCTGGTCATAGGCGCCTTCACGGTGTCGTCTGGTCAGGCGCAAAACCGCGTCTCAATTGCCAAAACGGGCAAAGACACCATTAGCCGTCAGATCTACGGACACTTCGCCGAGCACCTCGGCCGCTGCATCTACGACGGGTTCTACGTGGGCGAAGGCAACAAAACCATTCCCAACATCAACGGCGTCCGGACCGACGTGGTGCAGGCGCTGAAAAAGCTGAAAATTCCCAACCTGCGCTGGCCGGGCGGTTGCTTTGCCGATACCTACCACTGGCGCGACGGCGTCGGCCCGAAAAAATCGCGGCCGTCGATGCTCAATATCTGGTGGGGCAACGTGCGCGAAGACAACAGCTTCGGTACGCACGAGTTTCTGAATATGTGCGAACTGCTGGGCACGGAACCCTACCTCTCGGGCAACGTGGGCAGCGGAACGCCGCAGGAACTCGCCGACTGGATCAAGTACACCACGCACCCCAACGGCAGCAGCCCCATGCCCGAACTGCGCCAGCAAAATGGGCGTACCAAACCCTGGAACGTCAAATACTGGGGCATTGGCAACGAAGCCTGGGGCTGCGGTGGCAACATGACCGCCGACTACTACGCCAATCTTTACCGGCAGTTTGCTACGTTCATGAGCAACGGCAGCAAGCAGTATAGCCTGTTTCGCATTGCGTCGGGGGCCAGCGACGGCGACTACAACTGGACCGAAACGCTGATGAAGAACATCCCGCACTCGCTGCTCGACGCCGTCGCCCTGCATCACTATTCAGTTATTGATTGGAATAAGAAAAGCTCGGCTACCGCTTTCGATGAGGAAACATACATGAAAACCATGAAGCAGGCCCTGCAAATGGAAGAACTGGTGACGAAGCACTCGGCCATCATGGACAAGTACGATCCGAAGAAAAAAGTGGCCCTGCTCGTCGACGAATGGGGCGGCTGGTATGACGTGGAGCCGGGGACAAACAGCGCGTTTCTGTACCAGCAGAATACCCTGCGCGACGCCATGATTGCGGGCACCACGCTGAATACCTTCAACAACCACTGCGATCGGGTAAAAATGGCCAACCTGGCGCAGGCGATCAACGTGTTGCAGGCCGTGATCCTGACCGAAGGGAATAAGATGCTGCTGACGCCGACCTACCACGTGATGGAGATGTACACCGTTCACCACGATGCTACGCTGCTGCCCGTGGAGGTGAAGTCAGAGGATTACAAACTGGGTGGCGACAAACTCCCCGCTGTATCGGTATCGGCTTCGAAAGACCGGCAAAACCGCGTGCACGTCTCGTTGGTGAACATCGACGCCCAGAAAGCCAACGACGTAACGGTCGACCTGAACGGCCTGTCTGCGGGTTCTATCACCGGCCGAGTACTGACGTCGACGAAATTGCAGGATCACAACACCTTTACCCAGCCCAATAAGGTGGCACCGACTGCTTTCTCCGCCTTCAAACGCGACGGCGATAAACTCACCGTTTCGCTCCCGCCGTTCTCGGTGGTCGTGCTGGAAGTGAAGTAATACCCTACCCGGACGCGGGACCGCCCCCGGCCCCGCCCCTGAAAGCAGGGGAGGGGAGGCTTTCCGATACAGCCAATGAGTCAAGTTCAGTAAAATGAGCTATCGCCTTCTAACACCCCCTCCCCTTGTTTAAGGGGAGGGGGGCAGGGGGTGGGGTAAACAAACTCAACTATGCGCATCGTTTCACTTGCCCTGCTCACGCTGATATCGGCGTTTATTGCCCCCGAGAAAGGGCTGAAAGACTATTACAAAAACTACTTCCCCATTGGGGTGGCGGTGAATCAGCGCATGGTGCAGCCCGGCCCCGACGCCGACCTGATCAAGGCTCAGTTCAACAGCATGACGCCCGAAAACGCCATGAAGATGGGGCCGATTCACCCGGAGCCGAACCGCTATTACTGGAAAGATGCTGACGCTATCGCTGAGTTTGCCCAGCAGAACAACATCAAACTGCGCGGTCATACGCTCTGCTGGCACAACCAGACTCCCCGCTGGTTCTTTACCGACTCGACGGGTAAACAGGTGAGCCGCGAGGTGCTGCTCGCCCGCTTGAAACAGCACATTACAGACGTGATGGGCCACTATAAAGGCAAAATCTACGCCTGGGACGTGGTCAACGAAGCCGTGCCCGATACCGGTACCAGCATCTACCGAAAGTCGAAATTCTACGAGATCATCGGCGAGGACTACATCGAAAAAGCGTTCCAGTATGCCCACGAGGCCGACCCGTCGGCACAGCTCTTTTACAACGATTACAACACCGAGAGCGCCGCAAAACGGGAGAAAATTTATCAGCTGCTGAAAAAACTCAAAGCCCGGAACGTACCCATCAACGGCGTTGGGCTGCAGGCGCACTGGTCGATCTTCGAACCGACCCGGCAGGAGCTGGAAGAGTCGATCACCAGATTCGCTGGCTTGGGCCTGAAGGTGCAGATTACCGAACTCGACGTATCGGTATACCCCAAAGAACACGAACGCCGGGAGCGCCGCGACACCGACAAGAGCGAGTTCACGCCCGACATGAATGACAAACAGGCCGCGCATTACAAAATGCTGTTCGACGTGTTTCGCAAGCACCGCAAAACCATCACCGGCGTCACGTTCTGGAACCTCTCTGATCGCTACTCGTGGCTCGATAATTTCCCCGTCCCCGGTCGGAAAGACTACCCGCTGCTGTTCGACAAAGACGGCAAACCCAAAACGGCCTACGAGGGCGTCGTGAAATTCTGATTGGGACGTAACGCATGCTATAATCGTCTTTTTTGTCATGCCGAGGGACGAGGAATCTTGATGCGTCCTGACTCAAAAGTCGCGATAACGCAAGATTCATCGTGCCCCGGCATGACAAAAAGTCAAAAAACCGGGTAGAAAGATCTCGGTTAGCCGTCTCTAGAAAACAGATACGTTTTCGCTGCTCCCATGACCCGCTGTTGGCTACTCGTCCTTTTTAGCCTGTTCCTAATCACCACCACTACCCAAGCACAGCAACGTACCCACCGAGTCGGGCGGTACGGACGTACCCAGCCGTTTAGCGTCGTTGGGTTTTACACGGCCAAAAACGATCAGGCGCACATCAGCTTTGTGCATGAAGCCAATCGCTGGCTGGCCAAACTGGGGGCCGAACACGGCTTTCGCTACGATTCAACCAGTAACTGGAATGACCTGAACGCGTCGTTCCTGGCCAACTATCAGGTTGTGGTTTTTCTGGATACCCGCCCCGACAATCCTGAGCAGCGCGCCGCGTTTCAAACGTACCTGGAGCGGGGCGGCGCCTGGCTGGGCTTCCACTTCGCGGCTTTCGCTTTGACGCCCTCTACGTACCCACAAAACTGGGACTGGTACCACAACCAGCTGCTGGGATCGGGTCAATACGGCAGCAATACCTGGCGACCCACTGCCGCCATTCTGCGCGTCGAAGATCCGAAGCACCCCGTCACGAAGGGGTTGCCCAGAACGTTCCGGTCGGCACCCAACGAGTGGTATCGCTGGCAAAATGACCTGCGCCAGAACCCCGACATCGACATTCTGCTGGCCATCGACTCGACGAGTTTCCCGCTGGGCACCGGGCCAAAGCCGCACGAAATCTGGCACAGTGGCTACTATCCCGTCGTCTGGACCAACCGCAAATACCGGATGCTGTACGTCAACATGGGCCATAACGACATCGATTACGAACACAAAACCAACGCCGACCTGTCGTCGACTTTCCAAAGCCCTGAACAGAATCAGTTGATCCTGAATAGCTTGTTGTGGCTGGGTCGTAAACGGTAGGAATAGCCATAACTGGGCATTCGCCACGATTTCCGATGAACGCACTCAAAACGATCAATCTGGCGCTGGCTTTCCTGCTCGAACTGGCTCTGTTTGCCAGCCTGGCGCTGTGGGGCTTTCAGCAGGGCCGCACCACCTTCACCAGATACGCCTATGCCATCGGGCTGACGTTGCTGGGCATAACGCTGTGGGGTGTTCTCGCCGCGCCCCGGTCGGCCTACCGGCTGCCGTTTGCGGGGCGGCTCGTTTTTGAGCTGATTCTGTTCCTGACGGGCGCGGGGCTGCTGTACCTGACCGGACGCCACACCGCCGGGTTACTTTTTGCCGGCCTGGTCCTCGTCAGCGTGCTGATTGCGTTTCTTTACAAGCAGTAAATCACCCCAAGTCTTCCCCAACTGCGCATGACCGCCCACCGGTTCCTGTTCATCACAGCCCTTTTCGCCGCCGCCTGTTCAACACGCACCGAGCAACAAACGACCACCGACAGCCCGAAGACGGCCCCCGCTGCTTCTACGATGGGTTATTATCAACTCGAAGGCGACTCTGTTGTGATTCCCCCCGTGACCATCGCGGTGCAATTGAGCCCGAAAGCCGAGGCGAAGCTGAAAGCCCACAAGGAAACGGTCATCGTGGCGGCCTTTTTCAGCGGCACGCCCAAAGACACCACGAGTCAGGAGTTTCTGGAATCGGGAGAAATGGGGGTAAAAGATCAGAAAATCGAGTTAACGACGGGCCGGGTGGCCACCTTCGAACACCTCAAATTCGCCCGAAAAGACTACGACGCGCTGGCCAATAAAGACATTCGCCTGCTCGTCAACGTCTACAGCGGTCGCCGGTCGTCGCCCGATAACCTGCTGGATTGCGGTATTGTGGAGGGGCCAATGAGCGACCTGCGCGGCAAACGCCTGCCCATCACCGGCAAGCTGATCTACGGCGACGACTAGGGTCAGATAGCAAGACTGAACCACTGGGAATGCACTTTGTCAACGTGACGGCAGGGAAGTAAACGTTACAAAATCCACCCGCTGTGAGAACCATAAAAGCGGGTTTCGTGTCGAACGGGTAGGGTCGGTGTAACGCGGCCCGCTCGATACAATGAAAGCCATTACCATTAGTGAAAGAGGGTCGCTGGACAACATTCAGGTGCAGGACCTCGACGTACCCACGCCCAACGCCGGTCAGGTGCTGGTGCGTGTACATGCCTGTGGCATTAACCCTGTCGACTGGAAAGGCGTGATGAACGGCATTTTCCAGATGCCCTACATCATCGGCACCGACATCGCCGGCGTGGTGGAGCAGGTTGGCGCCGATGTAACGACGTTTGCCGTGGGCGACGAAGTGATTGGGTCACTCGAATGGGCCACGCAGGGTGCGTTTGCCGACTACATCGTTACCGAACCAAAGCATCTGGCGCTCAAGCCTACTAACCTGTCGTTTGCCGAGGCGGCGGCTATTCCGCTGGCGGGGCTGACGGCCTGGCAGGGGCTGTTCGACAAACTGATGATCCAGCCCGGCCAGAAAGTGTTAGTTCAGGCGGCGGCGGGCGGCGTAGGCTATTTTGCCGTGCAACTGGCCAAGTGGAAAGGCGCGCGGGTGGTCGCTGTGGCGTCGGAGAAAAACGAAGCCTTTGTTCGCGAAGCCGGTGCCGACGAGGTGATCGACTACCGCAACGGGTACGACAGCCTGCCCGCCGATTTCGATGCGGTCTTCGACAGCATGGGTACGTCGGCGCAGACGATTCCGCTGCTGAAACCGGGTGGCCGCTACGTGACCATCACCGCCAAACCCGCCGAAGGGCTGGCCGAGCAACACGGCGTTACGGCCCAGCATTTTCTGTTTCATGCCGACGCCGACCAGATGACGCAACTCGTCGGGCTGATCGAGCAGGGGACGCTTAAGGTGGTGCTCGACCGGCAATTTGCCCTCACCGATGCGAAAGAGGCGCTGGCGTACCAGAAACTAGGCCATTCCAAAGGTAAGAACGTGCTGCTCACTCAGTAACCAAACGGGGTAAGCGGCCTTATGCAGGCAAAAAAAGCCCGTATGTGCCGCTTACCCCTGATGTTCTTTTTGGCGCTAAGCGCGCTTGGCTCCCCCGCCCAACCTCGCGAAACGCCCATCGACCGGCAGGCCGTGGTGAATCGGCACCGGGTTGTGCTCACCAGACCCGACACGCTGGGTTCACTAACGGTGGGGAACGGGCGCTTTGCCTTCACGGTCGACGCCACGGGTCTGCAATCATTCCCCGAAGCCTACGCCCACGGCATTCCGCTGGGTACGCAGTCCGACTGGGGCTGGCATCGATTCCCCAACCGCGAAAACTACCAGTTCGATGACTGCCTGAAAACGTACCCATTCAACGGAAAAGACCGGCCCTATGCCGTGCAGAGCCGCGAACGCGGCCGGGCGCAGGGAGCCGCCGATTATTTCCGGCAAAATCCGCACCGCCTGCAACTGGGTAACGTGGGGCTGGTGATTCTGAAGCGCGACGGAAAACCCGCCCAACTGGCTGATCTGCAACAGGTACGTCAACAACTCGATCTGTGGACGGGCGAAATCAGCAGCTCATTCGTCGTTGAGGGTTCGCCCGTCAGCGTCACCACCTGCGCTCACGCGAGTCAGGATGTGGTTGCCGTGCGCGTGGTTTCGCCGTTGCTGCGTGACAAGCGCATTCAGGTACGTTTCCGGTTTCCGTATCCGACCAACGCCTTTTCGGATATGGGCGTCAATTATACCCACCCCGCCGACCACCAGACGCAACTGACCCTGCCGACGCTCAATTCGGCCCGTTTCAGTCGACAACTCGATGCCGATAGCTACGCGGTTACGGCCCGCTGGCTCGGCGCGGTCACGCTTCGGAACAATGCCCCCCACGAGTACACGCTCGCGCCCGCCGGGGGAACCGCATTCGGTATAAGTGTTCAGTTTTCGCCCAAACCTGTTACCAACGTACCTGACTTTACGGCCGTGGCCCAAAGCAGCCGCGCGGGCTGGCGGGCGTTCTGGCAGTCGGGTGGGGCAGTGGACGTAAGCGGTAGCACCGACCCGCGCGCCCACGAACTGGAGCGGCGCGTGGTGCTCTCGCAATACCTCACCCGTGTGCAATGCGCCGGTTCGTCGCCCCCGCAGGAGACCGGCCTGACCTACAACAGCTGGTTTGGTAAACCACATATGGAGATGTACTGGTGGCACGCCGCTCACTATGCGCTCTGGGGCCGGACCGAACCCCTCGAAAACAGCATGGGCTGGTATGAGCGCGCCCTGCCCACCGCCAAACGAATCGCTGCCCGGCAGGAGTATGCCGGCGTGCGCTGGCCCAAAATGACTGACCCAAATGGGGGCGAAACGGCGTCGTCGGTGGGATCATTTCTTATCTGGCAGCAACCGCACCCAATCTACCTAGCCGAGCTGATTTACCGCAACAAACCCGACCGCGCGGTGCTGCAACGCTACCGGAACGTCCTGTTTGCTACCGCCGATTTCATGGCATCGTTTGCGCACCTCAATCCAGCCACGGGCCGCTATGATCTGGGGAAAGGCGTGATTCCGGCGCAGGAATGTTTCGATCCTGTGCAGACGGTGAACCCACCCTACGAACTGGCCTACTGGCGCTGGGGACTGCAAACGGCGCAGCGCTGGCGGCAACGCCTTGGCCTGCCGCCCAACCCCGACTGGCAACGCGTGATCGACGGGCTGGCTCCGCTGGCGCAACAGGATGGCCTCTATAAAGCCGCCGAAAACGTGGCCGATTCCTACGGCCCCAACAGCGCGTACACCATCGACCATCCGGCGGTACTGGCCGCGATGAGCACACTACCACCCAACGGCGTGGTCGACCCGGCGGTGATGCAACGTACCTACGACCGGGTAGAGCAGGTCTGGCACTGGGACCACACCTGGGGCTGGGATTTTCCGCTAGTGGCCATGACCGCCGCCCGCCTCGGTCAGCCCGAGAAAGCCATCGACGCGCTGCTGCGGAACGTTACGACCAATACGTACCTGATCAACGGACACAATTACCAGACGCCCCGCCTGACGCTGTATTTACCCGGCAACGGTGGGCTGCTGGCGGCGATGGCTCTGCTTTGCGCGGGTTACGACGGTAACCAGACGCCCACGCCCGGCTTCCCGAAGAATGGCCGCTGGCAGGTACGTTGGGAAGGTCTGCGCCCCCTGCCGTAGGGAGCCGTGGCGCGCTACTCGGAGCCATTTTAACATATCTTATCAGTTGTCGTTGCAACGGCCTGATGCCGTCGGGGTCAGTGTGGTCAGACTCTTCTTTCGCTACGTATGCGCACGTTGCTACTCCTTTGCCTGTTGTCGTCTGTTTCATTGGCTCAGCCGCTCACCGATACCCAAAAACTGGCTTCGCTGGCCAAAGTATGGGGGTTTCTCAAGTACTATCATCCCGCCGTGGCGCCGGGTAAACGCGATTGGGATCAGCAGCTTATGACGTTGTTGCCTGCGGTGCAACAGGCGACCGACAAACAGGTACTGTCCGCAATTTACGGCCAACTGCTGGCTGAGTTAGGTCCGGTGAAGCCGTGCCGGAACTGCTCGGTCAGTGGTTCGAGTCAGCGGAATCTTGACCTGGCTTTTCTGGCTGATTCGCTGACGTTAACGCCTGATCTGCAACGGGCATTAGCCAATCTGGTGAGCAATCGCTATCAGGGGAAACCGTATTATGTACAACCCTCGGCTCCGCAGTCGGGATTCGCGTTGTCGTTCGACAACGAAAAACTCTACGAAACACAACGCCAACCCGGAGGCGGGACCGTTACCGAGCCCTACCGCCTGCTGGCCCTGTTTCGCTACTGGAACATCATCCACTATTTCTTTCCCTACAAATACGCCGTCGATGGCAACTGGAACGAGGTACTGACCGATCTGATCCCCGTTTTTCGGCAGGCCACGACGGAGGAAGCCTATCAACGCGCGCTTTATCAACTGACCAACCGTATCAACGACAGCCATGCTTTTATGCAGAACGTGGACAAAACGCGCTGCCTGCGTTGTGAACTGGGTGCGTTATGGCTCCCGTTTGAAACGACGTTTCTGGACCGTCAACTCGTGGTTGCCCGCCGCTTCAACGATTCGCTGAACGTACCGGCCCTGGTAACCGCTGGCACCGTCATTCAGGCTATTGACGGCGAACCGATCACGGCTCGTGTTGAGCGACTGCGCCCGTTTATCGCGGCTTCAAATGAGGGGGCGCTGCTGCGCGACCTGCGGTGGCTGATTGGCGCTGGGCCATCCAACGAGGCCCGACTCACCATCCGGCACAATGGGCGCGACACGGTTCTGCTGGTGCCTCGGTATCCCTACCCGAAACTAGGCCGGGCTATAGCGGCTACGGCTACCGAGCAGCGATATCCACTGAGCCAATGGCTCGCCGACAGCGTTGGGTACGTAAACATGGGCAAGCTGACAACGCCCCAGGTCGACAGTGTCATGAAACCGCTGCAAACCGCCCGCGCCCTGATTTTCGACTTACGAACGTACCCAAAAGGCACCCTCTGGCTCATTGGCCGGTATTTGACCGATGGACCAAGTCCGTTTGTGCGCTTCACCCGCGCCGACCTGCGGTTTCCGGGTACGTTCATCAGCGAAAAACCGACCGGGCTACCCCGCTTCAAGGGGACCGCCTATCGCGGTAAAGTGATCGTGCTGGTCGACGCCGACACGCAGAGTCAGGCCGAATTCACGGCGATGGCATTCCGGGCGGTGCCGGGTACGTTGCTGGTAGGCAGCCCCACGGCCGGTGCCGATGGCAATATTGCGTGGATACCCCTGCCGGGCGGTTATCGGACGGCCTTTAGCGGCATAGGCGTATACTACCCTGACGGACGCGAAACCCAGCGGGTCGGTATTGTGCCCGATGTACTGGTAACCCCAACCCTCGCCGGTATTCGGGCGGAGCGCGACGAGGTGCTGGAACACGCGCTCCAACTGCTTCAGCGCACCGACGAGCCGCTACGCTGACCGGCCGATTCTGGTGGTAATGAGCCTTTTTCGGCAAAACCAGCCCGTTGTATGTTAAGTACGGTTGGCCCACTGCTTTTACTGTCTCAAACCGAACGAATCAAGACGTAATTGCATGACAACACGTAGAGTCTTTCTGAAAAGTACCGGCGGGTTGGCCGCCCTGAGCAGCCTGGGAGCCACGCAGGCCCTGGCCGACGCCCCTGCCCCCGCCAGTGACGATCAGTTCAAACTGGGTATGGCGGGCTATACGTTTGTCCATTTCAAGCTCGATCAGGCGCTCGAGATGCTGCGCAAAGTAGATGTCCATTACCTGTGCATCAAGGATTTCCACCTGCCACTCGACAGCACCCCCGAGCAGATCGCCGAGTTTCACGCCAAACTCAAAGAGTCGAACGTGACGGGCTACGCCGTGGGGCCCATCTACATGAAAACCGAAGCCGAGGTCGATCGGGCGTTTGCGTATGCCAAGCGGGTAGGGGTGAAGCTGATTGTGGCCGTGCCCAACGTGGAACTGCTGCCGCTGGTGGATAAGCGGGTGAAAGAATATGACTTCCGGGTGGCCATTCACAACCACGGCCCCGACATTGCGCTCTACCCAAACCCGGCGTCAATTTATAAGGAAATCAAAGACCTCGACCCGCGCATCGGCTTCTGCTTCGACATGGGCCACGACAAACGCTTCGGCGAAGACCCCGTTGCCGATTTGCAGATCTACGCCAAACGCATTTTCGATATTCACCTGAAAAACGTGTCGGCGGCGACCAAGGAAGGCAAAACCTGCGAGCTGGGCCGCGGCGTGATCGATATTCCGGCGTTTGTGCAGATGCTCCGCAAAATCGGCTATTCGGGTTCGTGCAGCCTCGAATATGAGAAAGACATGAAAGACCCGCTAGCCGGTATTGCCGAGTCGGTGGGGTATTTTCGGGGTGTTTGCGAGGCCACCCGCTCCGGCAAACGCCGCTCCTGAATCGCTCCAGATTTTATTGTCTTACCCTGTTCACCCCTCACTCTCTAGCGTTTCATGGAAAATTCCAGACGTGATTTTATCAAAAAAGCAGCCCTGGGCACCGCCGGTTTAACGTTCGCCAGCTACGGCATGTCGGCCAAAAGCTATGCCCGTATTCTGGGTGCCAACGAGCGTATCCACGTAGCCATTGCCGGGCTTGGTCGGCGGCTGGGTGCCTATTATGAGCCCATCGGCAAAAAAGAAAGCAACGTCGAACTGATGTACCTGTGCGACGTGATGAAGTCGCAGCGCGAAGCCGGGGCGCAGAAGTTCGCCAAACACATCAATTACCAGCCCAAGCTGGAAAACGACATCCGGAAGGTCATTGCCGATAAGAACGTCGATGCGCTGTTTATCGCCACGCCCGACCACTGGCACGCGCCAGGTACGTGGCTGGCCACGCAGGGCGGCAAGCATGTGTACGTCGAAAAGCCGTGTAGCCATAACCCCCGCGAGGGCGAAATCCTGATGGAGTGCCAGCGCCGCTACGGCAAGGTAATTCAAATGGGCAATCAGCAACGCTCGGCCGTCGAGTCGATCGACATCGTCAATCAGATTCATAATGGGGTGATCGGTACGCCCTACAAAGCGGTGGCCTTTTACGTGGCGCAGCGCGGCGAGGTGCCCATTCCCAAAGCCGCGCCCGTGCCCGACGGCCTCGACTGGGATTTATTTCAGGGACCGGCCCCACGCATGCCCTACACGCACGACACCTGGGATTACAACTGGCACTGGTATGGCTGGCATTACGGCACGGCCGAAAGCGGCAACAACGCCACCCACGAACTCGACGTGGCGCGGTGGGCGTTGCAGGTCGAATACCCCGAATTTGTATCGACCGAAGCGGCCAAGCGGCATTTTATGAACGACGGCTGGGCGGTATACGATACGATGGAAGCGACCTTCCGGTTTCCGGGCAACAAGATCATTCAGTGGGATGGCAAGAGCCGCAATGGCTACAAAACCTACGGCTCCGACCGGGGCACGGTCATCTTCGGATCGACGGGTAGCGTCTATGTCGACCGGGACGGCTACAAACTGTATAACCGCGATGGTAAACTCGTAAAAGACAGCAAATCGGCTGGCTCAGAGGCGGGTACGGCGCTTGGCGGCGGAGGCGACATGACGACCCGGCACGTGGTGAACTTCTTTGAGGCCATCCGTGGCAAGGAAAAACAGGCGTCGCCCATCGATGAAGGAGCCAAGAGTACCTTGCTCTGCCACCTGGCGAATATCTCGTACCGGGTAAATAAACCGTTTGAGGTCGACACCAAAAATGGGCACATTAAAGACAAGGAAGCCATGAAGTTGTGGAGCCGGGACTACGAGAAAGGCTGGGCTTATTCGGCATAAAAACACCGGTTGAGCCAATCTGAACCAACGTTCGTCGTTAAACATATAGGCTGCTTCGGTAGTCGTAGGAGAGGTGGGTAGCTCAAAAGCGGCCCACTGTATGGTGCAACGTTAACAGAAAGAACTCATGAAAACGGTAAAATTTGCCCTGCTTCTGATTGGTCTAAGCCTGTTTATCAGCCCATTTGCTGAAGCCCAGCGGTTTCGTCACCGCCACCACTATCGCTACTATGCTCGCCCGGTCTATGTGGCGCCTCGCCCGGTTTATGTAGTGCCCCGTCCGGTTTACGTCGCCCCACGCCGCTATTATGCTCGGCCCCGTCCGGTCTATGTTGCCCCACGCCGGTACTATGCCCCGCGCCGCTATTATGCCCGTCCGCGTCCCGTTTACGTCGCGCCCCGCCGGGTCTATCGGCGCTGGTAGGATTCTCGATTTTTCATTCGCTTGGCACGTACCCAACACTAGACCGCTATGGCAGCTACTGTTGGGTACGTTGTTTTAGTGCTTGAGGAGCACAATTAGCAACGTACCCAACTCTGTACACAGAAGTTTACTCGTCCAGGCTAAGCACATTGGCTCCCAGTTTTTCGTCCATTTTTCGTTCGAGCCGTTGCGGGTGTACCGTAATCATAATTTCGACCGAACCTGTGCTCACCGTGGCCGAAAGAATATGACCGGCGTGTGCTTTGAACTGTGCATCGCCGACCACACCATGCGCATGGATCGACGGCTTACCCTCTTGCCAGGCCAGGCTACCGGTCAGGCTGGTTAGCTCGACATCGGTAAATGTTTTTGGCTTGTATTCTTTCTTTTTGAAGTCGAAAAAGCCAAACTGAATCGTGACGAAACCCAGTCCGGTGAACGTAGCCGAAGGAATGGATTCCTGCCGGGCCAGTGTCTCCAACTGCTCGAAGACATTGTCTCCCTGCTGTAAAACCATCAAGTAGCCAGCGGGTACTTTGGTATAGCGTTTGGGTTGGGCCAGCGTAGGGGTGCTCATTAAGAGTATAGCTAGTAGTAAATAAAGAAACAGACGGCGCATAGGGTGTGTCGATGATCGAGTACTCCTAAGACCTTGGCCGTTGCTTCGTTGTTCAGATAAGTCATGTAAAGAACGCGGGGAACGGTTGTTAAGCTGCATTTGGGCATTATCATAACAGCGATTAAGCAATAGGTGAGGGGATGGTTTCCGGCCGGGCGAGGCCACGTAAGCAGTGGCTCTCAAACAGACTACGAGCGGCTATGCAACCAATCTGGCTAGCGTTGCATCTTCGCCGAAAAGACCATGACGATGTATTCAAACCTGATCTTGCCCATTCTCCTGGCCGCTACAGTTTGGGCAGCTACCGGCTCCGATTCACAGGCGCAAAGTGGTATGAATAGCGGTAAACCAATTATCACCTATAACCCCCACGGCCCTCTGCCTCAGATTAAGACGCAGTTTCCACCTGCGTTCCCTGGTGGCGACGAAAAACTGAACACTTTTGTGCTCAATCAACTTGACGACGCAGAGAACCCTGTCAAACTAGGGCGGAAAACCTGGTTAACAGCCACCCTTGATAAGACTGGTAAGGTCATCGAATTGGTACCGACGTATGACGCCGATCCGACGTTGAAAAAGGAACTGGCGCGGGTGGGTGTTGCCATGCCTCGCTGGCATCCCGGAACGATTAACGACCAGGGCGTAGAGACGAACTATCAATTTTTACTGCGCCGGTAAACGGTGCATTACGTATCCTGACTACTATGATTCCTCAACGTATTGCGCCATCGGCTGCGCTGCGGTCGTTTGTCAAGGAGTGGCTGGTGCTGGAAACTATCGATCCGGCGGCACCGGCGCAGTCGTTTTCGTTTTTTGCGGATGGCTTTCCCGGCCTGGTCTTTCAGCAATCGGCACGCGCCGGGGTGATGCTGGCCAACAAGACCGATACGCTGGCGTCGTTGTTTGTGTATGGCCAACCGGTTAAGCCTGTTCAGATCACTACCGAAGGTCCCTTTCGGCTGATTGTCGGCTTGTTACATCCGCAGGCGATCAGGCCGTTGCTGGCAGTTAGGGCGAATGAACTGACGGATACCTGCTATGATCTGAGTGTATTGCCAACGCACCACATCGAGTCGTTGCAGGATCAGCTTTGGTACAGAACGGCAGCTGAACAGATCAGTCGGCTATCAGCCTATCTACTCCAGCTCGCTCGGACCACTGCCTTTGGCGCCGACCCAGCCTTGGATTACGCACTCGGGCGCATTCGGATGACGAATGGACTAACCCAGTTACCTGCGTTGCAGCAGTACCTGAACATCTCAGAGCGCACGTTTGAGCGCCGGTTCGAGCAGTACGTTGGCATTTCGCCGCGGCTGTTTTCGCGTATTTGCCGGTTTCAGTCGGCACTAAGTCAACTGGAAAGCCGCAGCTACGGGAAGCTGTCGGACATTGCGTTCGATAATGGGTACGCCGATCAGTCGCACTTTATTCGCTCGTTCAAGGAGTTCACGGGGAGTACGCCCCTTCAGTTTCGTCAGCATCGGGTAGACGCTAAGCCCTTCGTTCGCCTGGGTACGTAGGTGTTCCTGTCGGTTTTGTTCTATTTTACCCCCTTGCCGTCGGGTACGTTTGCCTAAAAAAACGATATGCGAATCATCATTTTTGGAGCAACGGGCAGCATCGGCCGTGAGCTTGTTCGTCAGGCACTCGATCAGGGGCATACCGTCACCGCTTTCAGCCGCCGGCCTGAAGCGCTAAAGGTTGAGCATCCTGCTCTTCAGGTGTATGCAGGCGACGTGCTGGATTACGCGGCTGTTGAGCAGGCCATTGGGGGACACGATGCCGTATTGTGTGCGCTAGGGGCAGGGCGTAAAGGCACTGTACGTGCCGAAGGTACCCGACACATCATCCAGGCAATGGAACGCGAAGGGATTGATCGCCTCATTTGCCAGACCACGCTGGGCGCTGGTAATAGCCGTGAAAATCTGAATTTCTTCTGGAAGCACCTGATGTTTGGCCTCTTGCTGAAACAGGCCATGCAGGACCACGAGTTGCAGGAGCAGTACATCCGGCGCAGTTCGCTCGACTGGACGATCGTTCGGCCCGCCGCCTTTACCGACGGCCCGCTCACCAACCAGTATAAACACGGCTTTGGTCCCAACGCTGACGGGTTGACGCTGAAAATCTCGCGTGCCGACGTGGCAGCTTTTATGCTGACTCAGCTCACTGCGGCAACGTACCTGCGGAAAACGCCAGGCCTGTCGTATTGATAGCCAACGAAAAAGCCCGTTCCGAGCAATCGCTCGAAACGGGCTTTCTTACCTAATAAGCAAGTGTGTGTCGGCTATTTGTAAGCCGGGTTCTGCACCAGCGTGGGCTGACCGCTTTTGAAGGCATTGTCGATTGCCTGTTGGGGAACGGGGTAGTATTCGTTCCGGCCTTTCACAAAACGAGCGCCGCGCTTGTAGGTACGTTTGTCGGCCTCTTTAGTCACGTAGGTGTTGAGCACGTCGGCGGCAATACCCCAGCGAACCAGGTCGAAGAAGCGGTGGCCTTCCATCGCGAACTCCAGACGCGTTTCGAACCGAACAGCCTTACGAGCGGCTTCTTTGGTGGCAAACGCCGATGCCGGATACTCCTTGATGAGGTAGTTGGCAGCGGGCTTGCTTTCATCGACCGTGTAGGCATCGCGCGTAGACCCCTGCGTAGCGAGCTTCACGAAGTCGGCCGGGTTGGCGGCCCGTTTGCGGATCATGTTGACCAGTTGAAGGGCGCGGGTCAGGCTACCCACTTCCACTTCGGCTTCGGCCAGCCACAGCAGTACGTGCGAGTACCGGATCATGCGGTAGTTGTTGGCCGTCAGGTTTACCCAGCCAGCACCCAGCAGCGTGTTCTTCCGTGAGGCAACGTGCTTCTTGGGTGAGTAAGGGCCACCGTATGACTGATCCCGGATGAAGTCGCTGTTATGGATTTTCCAGTCTTTGAACAGGATACCCCGGCGGCCAACCGTCCAGTCGAGGCGGGGGTCAAGCGTACCCGTGTGCGGCGTGTAAGCTGCTTCGAAAGCAACACCCTGATCGTTCTTTACGTCTGAATCGTTGAACGTGTCGAGCAGGGGCAGGCCGTTGGCGTCGGTTTTGTAGGCGTTTACCAGATTTTGCGACGGCTGGTAGAACCCGCAGCAGCCCCAGGGCGACGCGTAGGGGTGAGCCAGACCCATACCGGCGTTGGCCGCGCCATCATCGGCTGCCGACTTCGCATACTGCACCTCGAAGATCGACTCCTTATTGTTGCGGGTGTCCGAATCGAAGTTCTGCGAGTAGTTCTCCATCAGGGAGAATTTGCCGCTGTTTACGATTTGGTCGAGCAGCGTTTTGGCCTGTTGCAGCTTGGTCGCGTTGGGTGCTCCCGTGCTGATGTCAAAACCCTGGAACATGTAGGTCTTGGCCAGGTGCGCCATGGCAGCCCACTTGGTCGGACGGCCGGGTTCGGCCTGCGTTTCGGGCAGCACCGCCATTGCCGCCTGGAAGTCGGCTTCGATGTTCGGCCAGATCTCCTTGTCGTTCGGTACCTTAGTTGAGTTCGGGTCGCTGGCATCGTAGATTTTCTCGTCGATGTACGGAACGTACCGGAAAATCTTACGGGCCTCGAAGTGGAAATAACCACGCAGGAACCGAGCTTCGGCTTCGATCTGCTTCTTGCGGGCATCGGTGATTCCCGTGGCAGCGCCTAAGTTGTCGAGCAGGTCATTCGTACGGGCAACCCCCTCATACAACCCACGCCACTTGTTACGGGTGTGGTTGAGGGTCGGCTGGAAGTCGTAGCGCTCGATGAACGACTGCTCAGGCTGGTCACCCGAGTCGGTGCCTTTGTAGGCATCATCGGAGGCGATACCCCCGTAGACCCAGTTCTGTACTTCGTGGTTCCAGGCGTCTTGCCCGTCAATCCCCTGTCCATCGATCATGCCGTAAGCACCAATCAACAGCCCCTCGATGCCATTGCTGTTGCTAAGCGAGGCGGGGCTGTACTGTCCCTGTGGCTGACGGGTCAGAAAGTCGGTGCTACACGCGTCCAGCAGCAAAAGGCCTGTGAGCGTTAGCGTTGAGATGACAATTTTTTTATGAAGAAGTTGCATAATGTTATGCCGATTGTCTTTGGGAGTAATGACTTAGAAACTTAGGTTCAGACCGAACAGGAGTGTCCGTGATACCGGCAGATAACCACCATCGAAGCCCAGGTTCCGGTTACGGTCACCACTCGAGTTGTTCGAGATGCTGATCTCCGGGTTGAGGCCGGTGTACTTCGTAACGGTCAGCAGGTTTTGGCCCTGAACGTACACCTGAGCGCTACCGAGGCCCAGCTTCGAGAGCAGCGCGGTGGGCAGCGTATAGCCCAGTTGAACGTTTTTCAGACGGAAGTATGAACCGTTTTCGATGAAATACGTCGAGGGAAGGCTGCTAACCTGATCGTTGGCGTCAGGAATAGGCGTGGTGCCCCCCTTGTTGGTTGGTGACCAGGCTTCATACAAGGCGCGCTTCGACCGGTTACCCTGGAAGGTGTTGAAGTCGGTGAAGTAGCGCGTGTAGTTGAAGATCTGGTTGCCCTGCGAGCCACTACCAAATACGGTAAGGTCGAAGTTTTTGTAGCCCAGGTTCAGGTTAAGGCCATACGTGAAGTCGGGGTGCGGCGAACCAATAACCGTACGGTCGGCGTCGGTAATCACACCATCACCGTTGATGTCGGCAAATTTGAATTTACCGGCTTTGTTGTAGGTGGTTGTACCGAACGGCGCCCAGGCTTTCGCTTCTTCATCGCTCTGGAAGATACCCAGCACTTTGTAGCCATAGAACGACGACACCGGCAGACCTGCCTGCGTCAGGGTAACCCCACCGCCCGGCACGCGTGAACTATAGCCGAAGTAGCGGGTCGACGGGCTTTCGTCCAGTTGAATGACTTCGTTGCGGTACGTCGCGAAGTTCAGCGTAGCACCGTAGCGGAAATCGCCGCGACGGTCACGGTAGCTGATGGCCAGATCGACCCCGCGGTTGCTCATGCTACCGACGTTGTACGACGGAATTTCGGCATCACCCGCCGAATACGTAAACGGCGTCGTAAACAGCATGTCGGTGGTTTTCCGGCTCCATACGTCGAAGTTCACCTCCAGTTTGTTGGCAAGCATCGACACGTCGAAACCGATGTTGGTCGAGGCCGTCGATTCCCATTTCGCGTTCGGGTTACCGAAGCGGCGGATGTCGAAACCAGCCGTAGCCGTGCCCGGATCACCGTTGATCGGATAGCCTGAGTGGTAGGTATCTGACTGATAGGTCGTGTACGCGTTGTAATCACCAATCGCCTGGTTACCTGTCTGCCCATAGCCAGCCCGGATCTTCATGTCATTGATGAAGGTGATGTTCTTGAAGAAATCTTCCTGCGAAATCCGCCAGCCTGCTGATACGGCGGGGAAGAGGGCGCTGTTTGAGGCAGCCAGGAAGCGCGACGACTGGTCACGACGCAAAATCGCCTGGAACAGGTACTTGTCGTTGAAGGCGTAGTTGACTTTACCAAACAGCGAGAACAGTGTATAATCCTGCTCAACCCGACCGCTGTTGGCCGATGTCGCCCGCGTACCCAGATCGAGGTAGCTCTGAATCGAGAGCTGATCGTTGAAGAAGCCGCTGCGGAAGGCATCGAAATACTCCTGATACTGCTTGATGGCCTCCGTACCGACAAACGCTTCTACTTTATGCGCGCCGCCGAAGGTTTTCGCGTAGTTCAGGGTGTTGGTCCATACCCACTGGTAGTTGTACCGGCTCTGATCGTTCAGTTCCAGGTTGAAGTTCCCTTCGATGTATTCCGGGTTAGCGCGGCGCAGGTATTTGGCGCGGTCGCTGTTGGCATCGATACCGATCGAACTACGAACCATGAAGCCCGCAGGCAGGTCCACTTCGGCATAGGCATTACCAAACACGCGGATGCTGTTGTAGCGGTTGTCGCGCTGACGATACAGCGTTGCTACCGGGTTTTCGTTGTTACCAAGGTTCAGACCACGGCTACCCGCAAAGTTACCGGCGATGTCAAAAACCGGCAGCAGGGGGTGGTGCTTGTAGGCGCCCGATACCGCGTTCTGTTCTTCGTTGTTGTTGAAACCACCTTTACGGCTGCTGTAGGCCACCGTCAGGTTTTCACCAACCCGGATGCGCTTCTTCACGTTGAACTCCGTATTGGCCCGGATCGAATAGCGGTCGTAGCCGATGTATTTTACCGTACCTTCCTGGTTGAAGTAGTTGACCGACAGGGCGTAACGGCCGGTTTCTGAACCGCCCGAAGCGCCAATCTGGTAGTTCTGGATGGGCGCGGCCTGCGTTACTTCGTCAAACCAGTTGGTGTTGGCTGAGCGAGTGATCGGGTAAATGTTGTTTGGTGTCAGCGAGTATTTGGCCGGATCCACATCGGGTGAGCCTTCGGCACCGCGGCTGGGGAATACGTAGGCCGGAATCGTCACCTGCCCGTTGGCACCGTACGTATACTGGCCGTGCGACGGTGTTTTGCCCGCGTTCACGTCGGCCAGATACAGGTATTGACCCAACTCTGTCGAATTCAACACTTCGCCTTTCTTGGCCCATTGCTGAGAACCATAATACGCGTCGAAGGTAATGCGCGACACACCCGCTTTTCCTTTTTTCGTCGTGATGATGACAACGCCGTTGGCTGCCCGCGACCCGTAGATCGACGACGCCGATGCATCTTTCAATACCTGGAAGGTTTCGATGTCGTTCGGGTTGATGGTGCCCAGGTTCTGCGTCGGAACACCGTCGATGATGTACAGCGGGTCGTTGCTACCGATGGTGCCCAGACCACGAATCCGCACGGTAGCACTACCGCCCGGCGTGGCGTCGTTTGTCACGGTTACCCCGGCCACCCGGCCCTGCAACTGCTGCGATACGTCTGTGGCCGGAATCGACAACAGTTCTTTGGTATTGACCGTAGCTACTGCCCCAGTAATATCCCGGCGCGATTGCGAGCTATAGCCCGTGACAACCACCTCGTTCAGCGTCGCATTTTCCTCGCTAAGCGACACCCGGATATTGGTTTGGTTGCCCAGGCGAACTTCCTGTGCCTTATACCCGATGAATGAGAAGACCAGGGTGGCATCATCCGTGGCAACAATCGAGAACTCACCATTTGGGTTGGTTACAGCTCCCCGAGTGGTGCCCTTCACTGTTACATTGACGCCGGGTAACCCCGTCCCGTCGGCCTGGCTGGTCACGCGCCCTGTCCGGGTAGTGCCCTGCGCCAACGCCATTCCGCTCGTGAATAGCACCCCCAAGAAGAGGGCGATGCCCATGAATCTGGACATGTAGATGTTTAACATAGAGTATAATATTAGGTTTGTCTGATAGCCACTCTTTTGAATGACTAACTCTAAAGCTATTACCTATCAGTAAAGCCGCAAACCACTTAGCAGTATTGCCTGAAATAATTATATATATACGCTAATTATTGTTAATTTTTCATAAAATAATGCAATGCGTAAATTTGATATTTACTAAGTAATTTATGGATGATATTGTAAAATACTCAGGTATTGAGTTGAGTACGATTTTTCGGAAAATTGACTGATTCTGGGATAAATCATTTATTTATCTATATTACACATAGATAAACTATACATGGCTCACGAAAAAGGGTCCGCCAATCAGTTGGCGGACCCTTTTTCTATATTAGCTAAGAAAGTGGCTTCTTAGTTATATCCCGGGTTTTGCTTGAGTACATCGCGACCCTGGTAGTCGATCTGCGTCAGCGGGATCGGCATATACTCATCTTTGTTGGCTGTGAACTTCGCCCCGCCGTAGCCTACAGGCAGCTTCTGGCTTTCATAAGCGATGAACGCGTTCAGTACCGTAGAGGCAGTGCCCCAGCGCACGAGATCATAGAAACGGTGGCCTTCGCCCGATAGCTCCAGTTTACGCTCAAACTGAACAGCCGTCCGCGCCGCTTCTTTGCTGGCGAATGCAGTTGCGTACGTGTTGATGGCGTAGTTGGCCGCATTGGCTCCGCTTGCTTTCACCCAGTAGGCTGGGTTGGCTGCCCGCGTCCGAATCTGGTTGATGTAGGTACGTGCCGTTTCCAGGCTGCCCACTTCAATTTCAGCTTCGGCTGCCATCAGCAGCACGTCGGCAAACCGGATGATGTTGTAGTTAATAGCCGAATAACCATCCGTCCATGAGCTACCATCGGTGAGGGTCTTGTCCTGCGATTTGTAGAAGATAAACTTCTTGGGCGAATAGGGACCAGCAAAGCCCTGGTCACGAATCCAGTCGAGGCCGGGGTGTACCTGCCAGTCGAGGTAGGGGATACCCCGGCGGCCAATCGACCAGTCGAGACGGGGATCTACGGGGCCGGCATCGGGCGTGAAGGCGGTCTTCGAGTCGATACCCTGATCGTTTTTCAACTGGTTGTTACCCGTGTTGTACGAACCATCGAGCAGCGGCAGGCCGTTGGCGGTGCGGAACGAGTTGGCCAGCTCGAAGCTCGGCGCAAAGAAACCGCAGCAACCGGCCGGGCCATTCGACCCCGTGTTGTACGGGAAGTTCAGATCCAGTTCCTGGGCCGAGTTGGCTACGTCGCCGGTGTTAACCGCTGCCTGAATCGCAAACACCGACTCTTCGTTGTTGTCTTTTTCGGCATTGAAGAGATCCGTGTAGTTGGCAACCAGCGCATACTTTTTACCACCCGCCGTTACACCATTGGCAATGACCTGATCAAACAGGGCTTTGCTTTCCGTGTACTTCTTCTGGTACAGGTACGTCTTAGCCAGGTACGCCGTAGCCGCCCACTTGTTGGCGCGACCTACTGCTGTCTGGGTAGCAGGCAGGTTATCAGCCGCGAATTTGAAGTCGGCTTCGATCTTCGGCCAGATGTCGGTGTTGTTGGGGATTTTCTCGATGCCGGTGCCGTAGTCCTGCGTCTCATCGATGTAGGGCACCATGTTGAACGAGCGCTTCAGTTCGAAATAATAGTGCGCCCGCAGGAACCGAGCTTCAGCTTCGATCCGGGTTTTGTCGCCCGCCGAGACGTCCGACGCGGCGTTAGGCAGCAGGCGCAACGCGGCGTTTGCCCGGCTGATACCCTCATACATGCCCCGCCACTTGTCGTTTACGTCGCCGTTGGAAGGCAGCAGTTCAAAACGCTGGAAGGTGATGAAGTTACTGTTACCACCCGCATCGCCTGAGTTTGAGCCCTTGTTGGCTTCACCACCCGACACGCTGCCCCGTACCCAGTTGAACGAACTGGTAGCCCGGGAGAATCCCCGGCCATTAAGTTGAGCGTAGGCCGAAACCAGTACGCCGTCGATACCGGCCCGCGTCGTGAGCTGATCGCCCGAGAGCTGCCCTGCGGCGGGTATCTGTAGAAACGTTTCTTTACAGGCGAACGTGGTCAGCAGCAACATGGCCGCAATGGTGGTTCCCCTAAGAAATGGCTTGTTCATAATAGCTAATTGTAACGTTGTTTGATGTGGTCAGGTAACTAGAGGCTACCTGACCGTTATCTGATTTTAGAAGCTGATGTTCAGTACGGCGTTGTAGCTACGCGTGAGCGGGTAGTTACCGATGTCGATACCAAAGTTGGTATCAGCCGCGCCACCTACTGCCGGGTCGAGGCCCGAGTAGCCTGTCACCGTGAAGAGGTTGTTGGCTGCCACCGCAATCCGCACGCGCTTCATGCCCAGCCGATCCAGCATACCGGCTGGCAGGGTGTAACCCAGCGTCAGGTTCTGCATGCGCAGGTACGAACCGTTTTCTACGTAGTACGAGTTGGCCTGCGTGTTGGTGCTGAAGTTCGACGTCGACTCGAAAATGGGTACGGTCGTGTTGGTGTTCGTGGGGAGCCACGAGTCTTTCACACGGGCACTGATGGCTGCTCCCGGGAACGACGGGTAGAAGTCAGTGTACCATTTCGAGTTGTTGAAGATCTGGTTGCCCAGCGATGTGTACAGGTACGTTACGAAGTCGAAGTTTTTGTACTTCAACGTCAGCGTGGCACCGCCCGTGAATTTCGGTACGGGGCTGCCCAGGTACGTCCGGTCGTCGTCGTTGATACGGCCGTCGTTGTTGATATCGGCGAAACGGAAACGACCCGGAGCGGCACCATCCTGCGTGGGGGCCGAAGACACTTCTTCTTTCGAGTTGAAGAGGCCAATCACTTTATACCCGTAGAACGACGAGATAGGCTGACCCGGCTCGTTGCGAACGACCGGCGTGCTCAACCGTTGGCCACTGCCCGTGAAGTACGGCGTGCCCGGAGCCAGTGCCGTGATGCGGTTTTGCAGGAAGCTACCCGTCAGGTTGGCTTCATAGGTCAGATCGCTCGTTACGTTACCCCGGCCGATCAGCTGAATGTCGATCCCCTGGTTACGCATGCTGGCAATGTTGACCGACGGCGCGTTGGCCCGTACCCCTATGACACCCGGCAGACCCAATTGGAACAGCAGGTCTTTGGTGTCTTTCCGCCACAGGTCGAAAACGATTTCCAGGCGGTTGTTGAAGAACGAACCATCGATACCGAAGTTGGTCGTGATCGAGGTTTCCCACTTCGCGTCGGGGTTACCAATCTGGCTGCGGTAGAAACCAGGCGTGATAGCCGTGTTGGCACCCGTGAGGTCATAGCTGTTACCCGGGTTTGAACCGAAGAGGTTGTACTGGTTGTTCGGGTTCACGTTGTTCGAGTTACCCATCGTACCGTACCCGCCCCGCACTTTCAGGTCGGTGATCCACGACTGGTTCTTGATGAACGGCTCCGACGACAAACGCCAAGCGACCGAACCGGCCGGGAATACCCCGTAACGGTTGTTGGCCCCGAACTGCGACGAACCGTCGCGACGGATAACCCCCGTCACGATGTACTTGTCGTTGAACACGTAGTTGATCCGGGCAAACTGCGAGTAGAAGTTTACGCCCCGGCCGTAGCCGCTGTTCACCTGACGGGTCGAACCTGCCGTCGTCGTGCTGAGGGTTACGTAGTTGGGATCAACCGTGAACGGGTTCAGACCCGAGCCGTCGATGTTACGGCCGCTGCCCGTGTTGAGGGCTTCGATACCCGCCAACAAGTCGATCGAGTGAATGCCGAACCGCTGCTTGTACTGAGCCGTGTTGGTGAACGTCCAGGCCAGCCCTGTGCTGGCGCCTTCGCCGTAGGTGAAGTTGGTGTTGTTCTCCGAGTTTTCGTACTGAGCGCGGTTGTAGTAGTTGTAGTAGTTGTTGTAGAAACTACCACCCAGGCTGCTGCGCAGGGTAAGGGCCGGAATCGGGTCAAACTCAATGTAGGCGTTACCGTAGCCGATAATGCTGTTGCTGAGGTTGTTCTGCTGACCAATGCGGTTGGCTACCGGGTTACGGGCGTTGTTAAAGCCCGGCGCGGCTGTACCGGCATACCCACCAAACGAGTTGTAAACAGGCACAATGGGGGCCATCCGGAAAGCCAGCAGCACGTCGTTTTCTTCGGCGGCTACGTTCTGTCCATTGCTGCCACCCTGCTGCCCTTTAACCGATAGGTAAGTGAGCTGGAAGTTCTCGCCAATGCGCAGGTTTTTGGTCAGGTCAAACTCGGTGTTGGCCCGCAGCGTGTAGCGGCTGAAATCGTTGTACTGAACGATACCACCCTGATTCTGCATACCCAGGCTAACGTAGAAACGGCTGGCATCAGTACCGCCCGAGAAGCCAAGCGTCTGGCGCAGCAGCGGGGCCGTGCGCGTAATGGCTTTGTACCAGTTGGTGCCTTCCTTGTTAGCCGGAATAACCAGATACACGGCGCCGTTGGCCGGATTGGTGTTGTACCGGGTACGTTCGGCCGCCAGATCAACGCCGCCTGTTACACCAGGACGGGTGCCGACCAGCAGGTATTCGGGCAGCACAGGGGTCTGCCCTGAGCCATACTGACCACCGGCCAAACCCGTAAAGCTGTCAGCACCAACGGGCGTACCCGATTGATACAGGTCATTCCGTTTCGCCTGCCACGTCCAGTCGGCCTGTTCCTGCGGATTCAGGATCGTCTGGCCTTTGCCCGGGTCAGTGAAGCCATACAGACCATCATACGTAACGGTCAGTTTCTGCGCCCGGCGCTGTCCGCGGCGGGTCGTGTACACGATTACGCCGTTGGCAGCCCGCGCCCCGTAGATCGACGCCGCAGCGGCATCTTTCAGTACGGTTGTCGACTCGATGTCGTCGGGGTTCAGGAAGTTGATGTTCTGTGTCGGAACGCCATCAACTACGTAGAGCGGCTGGTTACCACCGAAGGCCCCGAAACCACGTACCCGAATCTGGCTGCTGGTACCCGGCTGTCCGTTGGTGATGACCGTTACGCCCGCTACGCGGCCCTGCAACTGCTGCTCGACGTTACCAGACGGCACCGTCTTCAGCTGTTGCGCCGGTACGGTCGATACCGAACCCGACGTTTCGCGGCGGCTGTCGCTGGTATAACCCGTAACAACCACTTCATTCAGCGAGGTGGCATCGTCGGCCAGCGTGACCGTGAAGGTCGTTTGCGTGCCAACGGCAACCTCCTGCGATTTGTACCCAATAAATGAGAAAACAAGCGTAGCCGCGTTGTCGGCTACGATGGTAAAATCACCGTTTGCATTGGTGACAGCACCGCGGGTAGTACCCTTAATCGTTACGTTAACCCCTGGAATACCCGCTCCATCAGACTGTCCCGTAACCCGACCGGTACGAGTAGTGCCCTGAGCGAGGGCTAGTGTGCTGGAGAGTAACGTACCCAGCAAAAGGCTAAAGCCAAGTAGCAGTTTGGAGAGATTCCTGCTTGCCATAGATGAGTTGAGTTTAGTTTAATCAGATCGGATGAGTTTCCCGATTGAGGTTAAAGCTATTACCCGCCTCATTGGTGACAAATTAATATTTGATTATTACTTTAATAATTATACAATCGATTGCATAATACCGCACTTTTTCGTAAAAAAATACAATTTCTATGATTTTGGTCTACTAAGTATAAATTGGCCGTTTTTAGGCCATACTCAGTCATAGTACTTAAACCTACTCAAATGCAATGGATTGCAATTAGGCAAAAAAAACGGCGCATATCCGTACGATATGCGCCGTTTTTCGGTTTTTTAACGGTAATGGCTATACGTCACACAAATTCACGGCTTCGCGGAGGCTGGTGAGCGGATCGCGCTTAGGAATAAATTCCTGCGCCACAAAACCTTTGTAGCCGGTCGCCACGATGGCTTTCATTACAGCCGGGTAGTTGATCTCCTGCGTTTCGTCGATTTCATTCCGGCCCGGATTTCCGCCCGTGTGGTAATGCCCAATATACTGGCTGCTGTCTCGGATCGTGCGGATGATGTCGCCCTCCATAATTTGCATGTGGTAGATGTCATACAGGAGTTTGAAATGATCGGAGCCGATGGCCTTGCACAATTTAACGCCCCAGGCAGTGTGGTCGCACATGTAATCTTTGTGATCGACTTTGCTGTTGAGTAGTTCCATAATCATTGTGATGCCGTATTTCTCGGCACTGGGCATAAGGCGCTTAAGGCCTTTGGCGCAGTTTTCGATGCCTACCTCGTCGCTCATGCCCCGGCGGTTGCCCGAGAAGCAGATAACGGTGGTCAGCCCGGCGGCTTTCAATTTCGGAAAAATACCCTCGTAACTGGCTACCAGTTCATCGTGCAGTTTGGGGTCGTTGAAACCATCGGTGATGCCTTTCCCGGCGCCCCAGGGCAGGGCTGAGGTGAGGCCGTATTTCTGGAGCGTCGGCCACTCTTCGGGGCCAACCAGCTCAATCGATTTGATCCCGATCGATTTGGCCGCTTTGCAGAGGTCATCCAGCGGAATTTTCGAGTAACACCAGCGACAGACCGAGTGGTTGATGTTGCCCTTCAGAGCGGTTGCCGCCGTCTGGGTGGGAGCAAGGGGTTCTTTCTCTTTCATTAGTTGCGAAAAAGAAGGCACTGCTGTCAGCGACAGGGCAGTGCCGGTTAGGGTTCGGAGGGCGTTGCGACGTTGCATGGGGGGAGGTAATGAGTAATGAATGATGTATAATGGACAATGAATGATTTCCTGAACCTGATCTGGCTATTCGGCTATTCATTGTACATCGTTCATTATTCATTGTGCATCATTCATTGGCTCTTAAAGTTCTCTGATTCGAATGTTCCGGTACCACACTTCGTTGCCGTGGTCTTGCAGCGCAATTTTGCCGGTGGCGTATTTGCCGAAGCCATCCCAAGCTTTAAACTTGCTGGCGGCTACCATCTTATCCCACTCGGGGCCGGTGGTAGGGTATTCGACCACCTTTTTGCCGTTGAGGTAATGCTCACCTTTGCCGTTGGCGATCACGATGCGCACCTTGTTCCACTGGCCGGCGGGCTTCACGGCGTTTAGGTCGGCGGGGGGCAGCATGTCATAGAGTGAACCGGCCTTGTGGTTGCCGCTGACGCCCGCTTTAGCGTCGGGGTGGCGCTCATCGTCGAGCACCTGTACTTCCGGGCCGGTGAAGTACGTCGCGTTGTATTTGGGGTCTTCCGAAACGTGGTAAATAATGCCGCTGTTGCCACCCTCCGAAATTTTCCACTCCATTTCCAGCTCAAAGTTGCCGTACTCTTTATCGGTCAGCAGATCGCCTCCGCCCCGGCCGCCGGTAAAATGGATCGCGCCATCCTCGGCTTTCCAGTTAGCAGAAACGGGTTGGCCCGCTTTTTTGTAGGTGTGCCAGCCGGTCAGTGTTTTGCCGTCAAAGAGGCTTTCCCATTTGCCTTTCAGGGACTCGTTCAGGGACGTTGCACTGGTGCCAAGAGCCAGGGTAATCAAGGCGATCCCCAGCGTTGTGTTCATGCGGTTCATAACTGCGGTTTTTTATGTCAGTACATTAGGGCAACCGGTTTGTCGTGCTGACGACAGACGGTCACGTTGAGAAAGGGTTCAAAAATGCCTATTTAACCATAAAGCACAAAAAAAGCAGCCAACCCGCGTGGGTTGCCTGCTCTATAACAGGGTTATAACAAGCTTATTGTTCCTTCCCGGCTTTGCCGTCGTATCCCTTGTTGTGAGGATCGTACCCAACGTTCGGGTTGTCGCCCTGCTCCAAGTACGTGGCATCAGCCCGTTTGAAGAGCGCTTCGTCTGACGGGTTGTCGGAGATCGACTCCAGTTTCTTGGCCTCAAACTCGGTCAGGCCGCGCTTGGGCTTGTCGGGGTTGAGCAGGTCAGGATTGACGTCCCATTCCTGGTAGGTGCCTACGCTTTCGCCGCTGGGGGCATCAGGGTTGTTGTCGCTCCAGTTTTCGGCGCGGGCATTAACTGTGTCGTCGCGGTTGGCGGCGTCCATGTCGGCACCCGTTGTGCTGTCTTTATAGGCGTTGGTGCCGACCCCTTCCGATTCGTGGCCGTAGTCGGACGTACCTTGTTGATTGGGATCTTTCGAATAATAGTCAGAATCAACCTGATCGGGATCAAAAGCGGATTTAGTTGCCATGGCTTGAGTGATTCGTGTTTGCGTAATAAACCACCTATCTGGCGAGTTGTTTAAAATCGAAAAATCCCGGTGCGCTCAGGGCCATGCAGGCTACAGGTACGTAGCGGTTGGCGGGCGGCGAATAGAAGAAAGCTAATTGAGTTGTATGACTCGGTTTTTGCGCGAATCCAATAATGGATTGATTAGTGTATAAGTGAAATAGATTGGCGATTTATTTAATGGCCCGTTTCGGGATAAATGTATAGGTGGAAATTGTTTTTGTAAGTTATTGATTTATAGGAGATTAGACTATTATTTCTGCTAGCCTGTAAATGCCCTTAAAGACGGCTAAATGGCTACTGGTTTATGTTTTTCTTTTTGACTAAAATTCGGTATCTTTAAGTCGTTAAACAACCCCTGTAAAAGGCAAAAGGGGCCTCAACCGGACCCCCTGCTCGAACAGTAAACAACAAATACTAATGAACACGCAAAACAAAAACACAATCGAGACTTTTCAAAACGCTCAGGTCGTGAAACCGTATCAAATGATACACGAAACGACGGGTGAAGTGGTCAGCCGGTACAAGTATTTGGAAGGGCACCCGCGTCAGTATCGGTTTGATGCCAAGGAGGGTGTGTTTAATATCAACGGCGTTGAGAAGCTGGGCCGCACCCTGACGTTCCAGCCCATCGCGTGGCGCATTTTTACGGATAACATCCTGAATATGGGCACGAAGAACTGGGCCGAGCTCTTTTTTGTCGACGAAAAAAACTGCGTGTCGGCGGTGCTGTTCCACGGGTATTCGGTCGATAATATCTTCCGCCTGATCGAGCCGCTGTACTACGATGACCTCACGCTGGCCGACGTGGTGATCACGGCAACCGCCGAGAAAAAAGAAAATAATAAAATTCAGCCCAAGGGCATTTATTACATCGCCAACTTCACCTATCAGATGGCGAACCCCGAAAAATCGGCGGAATTGAAACTGTTTGCGCAGGATTACAAAGTGTTCCGTCAGGAAACCCTGACCGACATCGCCAACATCAAAACGGCGTTCAACTATTACAACCCGTTTGTGCACGCTATCGATGAACCCGTGCTGGGTCCAATCGCCGGTCCGGCCCTGCTGACGGCCTAACCTCAGGATACAGTGAGCTGTATGCCGTACGCTTCGCACCGCCATGTCTGGAAGCGGAGCCACTGCATACTGTTCACTGTATCCTGTTCACTAATATGATAACTCCCTCTTTGTTGACCGACCAACTGGTGGGTTGGGTACGGGCCGGCATGGCCCTGCCCGGCGACTATCGCACCTTGCCGCGCGTATCGAATTCTGATCTGACGCGCCTGAAGGAAGAGCAACTGGGCGGCGCCACTGGCTACGGCATTGATCAGCCGACGGCGCGTTGGGGAAACGAACGTACCCGAACGTTTGGCAAAGCCTTTCATCAGCACCTGCTCGAACCGGAATCGGTGGCGACGGTGCTCGAACAACTATTGCCCGACCTGACGAACGACCGGCTCATGACGGATACGTTGGGCAGCGGCCTGACTACGGATGACAACCCAACGAGCTTGACGCAGACGATCCGGCACGACTCGTTTTGCCGGCGATACCTGCGCCTGGCCGAGCGCGACCGGGTGGTGCTGTTTACAGACCCGGTTACGCAGGTGGCCTGTAAAGCGCGCCTCGACTTGGTCTACACCAGCCCCAAACGCCACAATGCACTGGTGCTCGATTTCAAGACGACCTCGGCCCGCACGCAGGCGCAGTTTCTGCGAAGCTGTTACGATTACGACTACGACCGGCAGGCTGCCTTTTACCTCGACAGCCTGCGGCACGCCGATTCGGGCGACTGGGATGCTACCCGGCGGTTTCGGTTTGTGCTGGTTGGCGTGACGAAACAGGCCCCGCACCGGCTGTTTGCGGTTGACGCTACAGCGCTGCCCGGCTTCGTGGAATATGGTCGTAAAAAGTACCGGTTCTGGCTCAAAAAATGGCAGGAAACCAACGGGTTACCGGATTAATTCGGGCGTGTTTTTGTTCTATTTAGACAGGGCAGCAACCGGCTGAGCCGGTTGCTGCCGGAACAACAAAACGGATGAACACAACACCCATTTCGACTACTCCGAGCACCGAAACGGCCAGTTTTATGGCCGCTTTGCTGTCGGTACGCCCGTCGTCTATCCAGTTCGACTGGGGGACCGATAACCTGGTGTTGTGGATTGAAGATTTAAGCCCCACAGGTACGTTGCTCGACCAGATGGCCGAGGTAATTGACCGCGTGGGCTTTGCCATCGAACTGCACACGGGCTGGGACCACCGCACCGATGCCGGTACCTACCATCCGCTGTTTGGCTACCGGTTGCTGTTCCGGGATGCCACGGGGCTCTGGCACGGTGTTCGGGTCAACCCGGCGGGGCGCTTCGTGGGAACGACACCCCTACAGGAGATGGATTACGAAATTGCCTACGATAAGGTAATGTGGCTGGAAGACTAACCCGGTTCAGTTGGTTTCTAGGGTTGCATGATGAATGTTGAGGTGCTCCAGTTCGTGACGCACCTCTTTTTTTAGCGCCAGAATCTGATCCGCCGACAAGGTTGAATCGAGTGTAAGATGGGCTGTGAGGGCGGTTTCGGTCGTGCTCATGGCCCATACGTGTATATGCTCTACTGCTGCCACGCCAGGTACGTCCTGAATCGTCTGCCGCACGTCGGCCAGCATAATGTTGGTGGGCACGCCATCGAGCGTCAGGCGCAGGCTATCGGTGAGCAGCCGCCACGTACCGGCCAGAATCACGATGGCGACAACGATACCCACGGCCGCATCGAGCCAGAACCAGCCCGTATAGCGCATCAGCAACCCGGAAACCACCACGCCAACCGACACAAGGGCGTCGGCCAGCAGGTGCAGGTAGGCGCCCCGCATGTTCAGGTCGTGTTCTTTGTTGCGGAAGAAGAGCAGCGCCGACGCGGCGTTAACCACAATGCCCAGCGCAGCTACCCAGGCGATTGTGCCGCCCGGAATGGCAGTGGGGTGTTTGAAACGCTGAATGCTCTCAAGCAGAATCGCGCCAACGGCTACCAGCAGCAGCACGGCGTTGGCCAGTGAAGCCAGCACCGTGCTTTTCCGATACCCATACGTAAACGTGGCCGACGACTTCACCCGTGCCAGCCGGAAAGCCAGCAGCGACAGCAATAAGCCCGCTACATCGCTTAAATTGTGCCCGGCATCGGCTAGCAGCGCCACTGACCCCGTATACAGGCCAACCCCGGCTTCGACCAGCACATAAATAATGTTGACCGCCGCCCCAATCATCAGGGCCCGGTTGATGGTTGTTATCGTGGTGGCGTGCGAGTGGGAGGTATGGTTATGTGAATGATCGTGTGCGTGCATAAAATCAGCTGGCCATTGAGAATGAAAAGCAAAGGTGCCCGTTTGCAGCAAAACTGCGCGTAGAAACGTTACTCAGTAAACAAGATACGGTGGAGAAAAGAGCCAAAACATATGTAACGCCCGATGGCCGGGTAGTAGGCTGGCGCTGGAAGCGCGTGCCGGTTATCCTGTGGCTGATCGTGGTGGGGTGTACGCTGTCGGCCCTGACGCTGATGGGGCGCATCGGGTATCTACTGGCGCGGCGTGGCCCCATTCAACCCGGCGATGACTTCAACCTGACGGTGTTTACCCTGTTGCTGGCTGGCGGCGGGGCGCTGGCCTTTAGCCTGGTTGTTTACTTGCTGGCCCGCCCCGAGCAACCCGAAACCGATTAGCGAAACGGCAGTCTTACTGGTCTTCAACGATAACGTTATCATTCGCCCAGAAACTGTCGTCGAACGCCATGACCTGTTCAGAAAAGGTTTGATTTTCCGTAATCACGTCTTTGCGGGCAAATTTCTGCACGTTGTCGAAACGAGTCTGGGTCACCACAAAGTCCATCAGGTTACGAATCAACTGAGCCGGTCTGGCCGTGTATTGATACTGGTTTTCGACCTGCGCGTGGTGCAGTGTATACCGCCCGTCGAGCGGTTGGTAGGTGATCAGGTAATGCCGGTAAAGCAGATGGATTGGCAACTGGTAGATGCGCAGGCCGTTATTGACGTGCATCAGCCCGTTGGGTGATAGCGTAAAATCGGCTTTCACAATAGCCAGCGACGTTCTGTCGAGCAGCAGTTTTCCGTCAAAAAAAGCGCTGTTTCGTAGCGACGGACCCGACCGGGGCGCAAAGGCGATGATATACGCGTCGCGATCGTCGACCGACGTCATGCCCTCATACGTATAGGTGTAGCTCGCCTCCCCCAGCGGGAGCAGGAACGTACCCAGGCTGGTCAGTTTGGCAATGTCGAGCATGATCCCCAGATGAGGGCCATTGGTGATGTCGGGCAGGCGGCAGGTATCTGTCCCCGACAAAAAGTAGTTGGGCAAGGGTTTGCGGCGCCCTTTCAGCATCCGCACGGCGTCGGCCGAGCTGCTACGCCCATAACTGGCCTTATACAGTTCCAGCTGCCCTTCGCTCTGCACCAGAAAGTCTTTTTCCCGAACCCATTCCCGGTAAAAACCAGTCATCAGCGCGGGCTTGTTAGGGTAGTTTTTGTGAATGCGCCGCACGGCCTGCACCACCAGATCGACCGGGTCGACAGGGCGCACAACCACCTCGTTCAGCCGCTGTGCCGTTGGGGTAAGCGCCAGCGTGAGCGCATCGGTCTGGCCCGTCAGGCTCCGCAACGCAATGTACCGTGTCTGATACCCCACCATCGAAAGGCGCAGGCTGTCGTTGGCGCCAGGCTGGTCAAGGTGGAGCTGGAAACGGCCATCGCCGTTGGCAACCGTGCCGACCTTGTGGCGGGGTACATACAGAGCCGCGTAGGGGAGGGGTTGGCCCGTTTGGCTATCAACCAGCCTGCCCCGAAGTTGCACCGGCACCTGCGCCAGTGCTTGCGCCGATACCAGCAGGCCGATGAGGATCCCCTGAAGTCGAAAAAGATACCCGCTCATAATGCCGATGTTGACCGGAGCATAGTTACACAACGAATCTTAATCGTCAATTAAAACAGATATACTATCAAGCCAAAGCGATTATCGATCTTACACGATGTCGCTACCTTCGGCCCATGAATCGCCTGAAACGAATGCTGTTCTATATACTGCTTGTTATTGCCCTGCTGGGCCTGGGTACGTACCTGTTTCTGCAAACGTCGCCTTTCGGAGGCGTACCTGCCGATGCTCGCCTGACGCGCATCGAACAATCGAAACACTGGCGCAATGGCGCTTTCCAGAATGTCGAACCCACCGACGTGATGCGCCGCGAGGCTTCCTACTGGAATATGCTGGCGGATAATTTCCGCAAACCTGCCGATGTGGAACCGAAGCAACCCCTGCCTACCGTAAAAACCGACCTACGAAACCTGCCTGATGCCCAAACGACGATCGTCTGGTTTGGCCACTCGTCGTACCTGATCAAATCGGGGCAGACCACGGTGCTGGTCGATCCGGTGTTTTCGGGTTATGCGTCGCCGGTGCCGGTTTTTGGGAAAGCGTTTCCGGGGGCCGACGCGTACACCGTTGCCGACATGCCCCCGATCGATCTGCTGGTCATCACACACGATCACTACGACCACCTCGACTACGAGACCGTGAAAGGGCTGCGCGGCAAGGTGAAGCGCGTGGTGACGTCGCTCGGCGTCGGGGTGCACCTCGAACGCTGGGGCTACGACCCGACCCGTATTTCGGAACTGGACTGGGACGAAACAGCCACTCTTTCGGACGGCTTCTCGCTCACGGCGGTGCCAGCCCGGCACTTTTCAGGGCGAGGTATCCGGCGGGGACAAACTCTATGGAGCGCCTTTGTGATGGACTTGAATGGGCAACGCCTGTTTCTTGGTGGCGACTCGGGCTATGGGCCTCATTTTAAAAGCATTGGTCAGCAACATGGTCCCTTCGATCTCGCCCTGCTCGAATGTGGGCAGTATGGCCGCGATTGGCCCAGCATCCATATGTTTCCCAACGAAGTCGCCAAAGCGGCTAATGACCTCGGCGCCAAGGTGCTGTTGCCCGTGCACTGGGCAAAATTCGCGCTGGCGTTTCACCCCTGGACGGAGCCGATCAACCAGTTGACCGCTTCGGTGAATGCCGACGACTCGCTGCGCGTGACGACGCCCCGCATTGGAGAGCCCGTACCCCTGAGCGGTGTGTTACCAACAAGCCGGTGGTGGGCGCAATAGGGTTACAACATCGCTTTAACTTCGTCGTTATGTGTGCATAGCTAAACGGATATGTATGAACCGGTTTTACGCGCTGCTTTTCGTTAGTCTGGCGGTTTTTGCCTGCAAATCGACCCTCGATCCGGGCACGGGCAGCCTCGATCTGTCGCTGCAACACATGGTCAACGGGCGTTCGTTGGTGCTGAACACCCAAACCTACCAGAACAAGGCCGGAGAGTCGTTTGTCGTTTCAAAATTCGATTATTTCCTGACCAACATCCGGTTGCTTCGGACCGATGGATCGGCCTATACCGTGCCGCAGGACGACAGTTATTTTCTGGTTCGCTCGTCGTACCCAACGTCGCAAAGCATCGCGCTCAACAACATCCCGTCGGGCGATTACAGCCAGCTGGAATTTATGATTGGGGTGGATAGCCTGCGCAACACCGCCGACGTAAGCCGGCGCAAAGGCGTGCTCGACCCCGGCAGCAGCCACACCAGCGGCATGTATTGGGACTGGAATACGGGCTACATTCACCTGAAGCTGGAAGGCACCTCGCCCGCTGCGCCCGTCGATGCCACCGGTAACCGCAATTTCCGGTACCATGTGGGGTTGTTTGGTGGCTACCAGTCGCGCACGCTCAACAACCTGCGCACCGTGCGGGTGCCGCTGAGCAGCTCGGGCAACACGCTCAACGTTGGCACCGACCAACGTACCCGGCTGGTTGTTATGGCCGATGCCGGTAAACTTTTCGACGGTCCCACGCCCATCAGCATCGCCCAGTACCCCGATGTGATGGTGTCGCCCGTGTCGGCAACGATTGCCAACAATTACGCGACGATGTTCTCGTTTGGCTCGTCAACGCTGGAACAGAAATGAGACAGTGGCAGCGAATCGGGTTGGTCGTGAGCCTGGCTCTGTGGAGTTGGGTAGCGGGTTGTAAGCAAACGCCTACTACCGAACCCGTCGCGCCCGAACCGCCCGTTACGCCATCGACGGGCACGCCGCTCAACTGGCAGAAGCCCGCCAATTTCCCCGATCCGACGTACGATTTCGAGAACAATCCGCTTACCAAAGAGGGTGTGCTGCTTGGTCGAACACTTTTCTACGACGCGCTGCTCTCAAAAGACGGCACCATTTCGTGCGCCTTTTGCCATTCGCCTTTTACGGGATTTGCCCATACCGACCATCCGCTAAGCCACGGCATCCGCGATCAGCCGGGCACCCGCAACGTACCTGGCATTCAGAACGTAGCCTGGCGCAACACGTTTTTCTGGGACGGCGGCATCATCGACCTCGACCTGCTGCCCATTGCGCCCATCCAGAACCCCGTCGAGATGGACGAAACGCTGCCCAACGTGCTGACGAAAGTGCGGACGAGCGGACGCTACCGGCCCTTGTTTCGGGCGGCGTTTGGTACCGATTCGGTCACCAGCGAACGGTTCCTGAAAGCACTCTCGCAGTTTATGCTCACGATGGTGTCGAGCAACTCGACGTACGATAAGGTGGTGCGGAAGGAGGGGAGTGCGGCGCTGTCGGATGCCGCCCAGCGCGGACTGACGCTCTTTCAGCAGAAATGCGCGAGCTGCCACAAAGAGCCGTTTTTTACGGATCAGTCGTTTCGCAACAATGGCCTGCCTCAGCTAGCCAATGCCAAAGTCGATGATAAAGGCCGGTATGCCATCACGGCGCAGGAGGCCGACCGCTACAAGTTTCGGGTGCCGAGCCTACGTAACGTGGAATTCACGCCGCCCTACATGCACGACGGGCGGTTTTCGAGCCTGCAACAGGTGCTGCATCATTATGCCACGGGCGTTCAGGACAGCCCTTACCTCGACCCGCTGCTGAAGCAAAACGGGCAGGTGGGTATCCCGATGACGGTGCAGGAGCAGAACGACATCATCTCGTTTCTGTATACACTAACCGACTACACCTTCCTGCAAAACCCCGATCTTCAGCCGTTGCGGTAGTGGGTTGTTCACCACAGCGACACGGAGGGCATGGAGTAAATTTATCTCCGTGCCTCTGTGGTGAACCCCTTTTAATATTGCCCTTCGCTCACATCCCAGCCGCCATCGACGGTCAGGATTTGGCCGGTGGTGAAGGTGGATTGATCCGACATAAAGTAGACCGCTGCGCCGTCGAGGTCGGTGGGTTTGCCGATGCGACCGCCATCAAGCGGTTGTTTCGTTTTGATGAACGCCATAATGGCTTCGTCGCCAGCGGCTCGTTGGGCCATCGGTGTCTCTACCAGCGCCGGAATCAGGCTGTTGACGCGGATGTTGTGGCCGGCATAATAGGCCGCCGTCGAGCGTACAAAACCCGATACGGCTGCTTTGGCCGCGGCGTAAGCGTGCGTAACAAAATATTTGGGTGAGGGCGAATAACTCAGCACGGACCCCATATTCAGGATCGTACCGCCCGTGCCTGCGGCCATAAACGCCCGCACCGCCGCCTGATTCGACAGCATCAGCGAGGTCAGATTCAGCTGAAAGGTGGTGTTCCAGCCGTCGAGCGTGAGTTCGTGCAGTGGGCCATCGCCAAACCGGCGCCCCGAGCCACCCGCCACATGGTAGAGGCCATCAAACCCGCCGAAGATCGTCTGGCAAAGGTCGATGGCCTTGATGGCCGTTTGCGGGTCGGCGGCGTCGCCGCTCATCGCCAGGCCGTTGCCATCCAACAGCGTTTCGGCCGTGGCGCAGCTATCGGGGTTGCGCCCTACGACCACCACCTGTGCGCCTTCGCGAACAAAGGCCTGTGCGGCCGATAGTCCCATGCCGGTGGTTCCGCCCACCACGACAATCCGTTTATTCGTAAGCCAGTTCAAGAGTGCGTCTAACGTTTAATGTTCAAGGTTCAACGTCGCTTTGTACTTTATTAGCAGACATCAAACGTCAAACTAAAGACGTCAAACGCATTTCTACAAATAAGGCTTTACATCGGCTTCCAGTTTGTGCAGGGGTTGGGCGCCCGACTGTCGCCAGATAATCTTGCCGTCTTTGAACAGAATAAGCGTCGGCACGCTACGAATCTGGAATTTGTCGGCGGCGGCCCGGCTGCGGTCGATGTCGATTTTCACGATTTTGAGCTTGTCGCCCGAGCGGTCGGCCAGTTGCTTCAACGTGGGGGCCATCATCTTGCAGGGCCCGCACCAGTCGGCGTAAAAGTCGACCAGTACCGGCTGACCACTCTTGATTAATTCATTAAACGGAAGCTGGGGCTTGTTCATCAGTGTGTCGTTTTGGAAGGAACGTACCCGGCCAGGCCAATGTTCCGGTAAAATTTTCTGAAAAATTATCGGAATCGTTTCCAAACCGCGAACTAAACCCCTGCGCTGTTGGTTTTACCAGCATACTCCCAAGTAAAAGCCCCACTGATCGTTCAGCGGGGCTTTTTTCGTAGTCATGATAAATGGCCGAATCAGCGTCGGTCCAGCGCCTGCACCTTCGCTAGGTACGTTGCCGGCATTAATACGCGTTGCACCCAGGCCCGGAGCCGCAAAGCGTTGAAGAGCGGATACAGCCACATCAGGTACGTTAGGGGCGGGCGTTCGGGCAGGTTAAGCAGCGACCGCACCGGCTCGGGTACCAGCAGGCTTTGGGCTTGCAGCAGCAGACCGAAGCGCCAGTCGCCCAACTCTTCGCGGTAGCGCTGGAAAAGTTTGTCGGTATACGCGCTTCGTTCCAGATCCTGCGCCAGGTGCCGTTGCCGGTCGGCCTTGAAATCGGCGTAGGTGTTGGGCAGATCAGGTACGTGCATACCGGCGCCAACCTGCTGAAAAGTATCGAACAACTCCCCGCGCTCGGCGTCAGTCAGCGGGCGATGGAGTAGTTCATAGGCCCGCTCCGAGTAGTCGATGAGCATATAGAGCACATCGCGGTAGGCCCAGGCGGGGATTTCGTAGCCCCGTTTGGCTTCAACCCCCGCGTGAATATCGGCCATACGCGTTACGGCCTGACTGGCGCGCGTTTGGTCGGCAAAAACAATCTGTTGCGCGTATTGCACCGTCGAAAACAGGCGGCCGATGGGGTCGGCGGGGAGCTTGCCGGTGAAGAACAGCCAATCGACAGCTTTGTTGAGGGCAAATTCGGCGGCCGAACCTGCAAACACGAGCAGGATCACGTCGGCATCACCCCATATCTGGCGAACTATTGAACTGGGCGTGGTCATGGTATGGGTTTGTCGTTGGTGGCTTCCCCTTGTTGGAGTCAGACAACGACGCTCTATTTTCCCAATACAACGAATTCGACGCGGCGGTTCTTACGCTTGTTTTCTTCTACGTCGTTGGGCGCAGCGGGGCGGGCATCGCCGTAACCATTGTAGCGCAGCCGTTTCTCCGGAATACCATTGCGCACCAGGTAGTTGGTGATCACCTTGGCCCGGTTTTCGGAGAGCAGTTGATTGAGCCGCCGGTCGCCCACGTTGTCGGTATGGCCGGCAATTTCAATGTTCAGCGTCGGTTGGGTTTGCATCGTCTTGACGAGCTTATCCAGTTGCTCATACGACTCGGGGCGCATGTGATAGCTGCTTTGGTCGAAATAGACCTTGTCGAGGCGAATGGCCTGATTGACCTGGAGATCCCGAAAGACCGAATCGGCTTTTTCGAGGCGAATGGCGTACCCGTAATTGGCGCAGGTGTCGCAGGTGACAACCATCAGCTCTTCGGCTTCCTGATATCCTTTGGCCGTGGCGATCACGTCGAGCGTGTCGGCGCGCGTCAGGATAAACTCAAACTCCTTACCCACGCGGCTGTTTCCCTCAAATTTTTTGCGGGCCAGCGAGGTTTTGATAATGAAGTGGGCAGGTACGTCGGCCTCGGTTTTGTCGTCGATGGCCTTGATCGCAAACACCGTTTTGGTCGGTTTGTCGGATAGCTTAACGGCCTGCCCAATTGTCGGCAAGGTCGATAGCACAAACAAAAAGAGTAGTAAAAAACGCATATGGGTTAGCACTGTTATCTAACTCATGTACATATCAATTTTCGGGCCGGATTTGGGCCAACGAAAAAGCCCCACCAACAAAGTTGACGGGGCTTTTCAAACCGGGAAAAAGAAGGGCTAGTTAATCTTCAATACGGCCATGAAGGCTTCCTGTGGAATCTCGACGTTGCCAACCTGACGCATCCGTTTCTTACCTTTCTTCTGCTTATCGAGCAGTTTCCGTTTCCGCGAAATATCACCGCCGTAACACTTCGCCAGTACGTCTTTACGCAGGGCGCTGAGGGTTTCGCGGGCAATGATTTTCTGGCCGATGGCGGCCTGAATGGCGATTTCAAACTGTTGGCGAGGAATCAGCTCGCGGAGCTTTTCGCATAACTTCTTACCCCACTCATATGACTTGCTCCGGTGAACGATGGCCGACAGGGCGTCTACTTTGTCGCCGTTGAGCATCACGTCGAGCTTGACCATGTCTGACTCGCGGTTGTCCATAAACTCGTAGTCAAGCGAGGCGTAGCCACGCGAAATGGTTTTGAGCTTATCGAAGAAATCGAAGACTACCTCGGCCAGCGGCATCTCGAATTGCAATTCTACGCGGTCGGCGGTGAGGTACACCTGATTTTTCAGGATGCTCCGCTTGTCCATGCAGAGGCCCATAATACCACCCACGTATTCGGCTTTCGTGATGATCTGCGCCTTGATGAAGGGCTCCTCAATGTAGTCGATAAGGTTTGGCTCGGGCATATCGGCGGGGGCCGATACCTGACGTAACTCGCCTTTGGTGCTCATCACTTCAAACCGTACCGAGGGCACCGTCGTGATCACGGTCATGTCGAATTCGCGTTCGAGGCGCTCCTGCACAATCTCCATGTGGAGCATGCCCAGGAAGCCGCAGCGAAAACCAAAACCCAGAGCGGCCGATGTTTCGGGCTCCCACACCAGGGCGGCGTCGTTGAGTTGTAGTTTCTCCATCGCCTCGCGCAGTTCTTCAAACTCGCTCGTGTCGACCGGATAAATACCCGCAAAGACCATCGGTTTCACTTCCGAGAATCCCTGAATCGCGTCTTTGGCGGGCGTCTCGAAGCTCGTGATGGTATCACCCACCTTTACTTCTTTCGCCACTTTGATACCCGAAATGAGGTATCCCACGTCGCCGCACTCGATGGTGTCTTTGGGTTCCTGCGACAGGCGGAGAGTGCCAATCTCATCGGCAAAATATTCCTTGCCGGTGTTCATGAACTTTACCTTCTGCCCTTTTCGGATCGAGCCATTTTTGACCCGGAAGATAACCTCGATACCCCGGTAGGAGTTGAACTGCGAATCGAAAATAAGGGCTTGCAGGGGGGCTGCGGGATCACCTTTCGGGGGCGGAATCCGCTCCACAATCGCCGCCAGAATCTCCGGAACGCCGATGCCCTCTTTGCCCGAGGCGGGGATAATCTCGTCGCGCTCACAGCCGAGCAGGTCCACCATCTCGTCTTTGATCTCCTCGGGCATGGCACCGGGCAGGTCAATCTTGTTCAGGACCGGGATGATAACCAAATTGTTATTCATCGCCAGGTACAGGTTCGAGATCGTCTGGGCTTCGGTACCCTGCGAGGCATCGACCAGCAGCAACGCGCCTTCGCAGGCCGCAATCGACCGCGACACTTCGTAGCTGAAATCGACGTGGCCCGGCGTATCGATGAGGTTGAGGGTATACTTCTCGCCGTTATGAAAGTAATCCATCTGGATGGCGTGGCTCTTGATGGTGATGCCACGCTCACGCTCCAGGTCCATATCGTCGAGTAATTGGGCCTGCATATCGCGGGCACCGACGGTCTTGGTAAACTCCAGCAGCCGGTCAGCTAAGGTGCTTTTACCGTGGTCGATGTGGGCGATAATGCAGAAATTCCGAATATGTTTCACGCTGAAAGAACGGGGGTTGTGTCTGTCTGATAAACCACAAAAATAGTCAAAAAAGTTGGGGTGGCCCCTGTTTCGGCCATTGGGAAAGGGCGCCCGATAATTGCCCGGTCTAACCGCTCATCCTTACCGGCAGGTGCCACGTGAGCGGGGTCGCTATTTTTGCCCCATGATTCAACGTTTACTGGCATTACTAGGCTTTTGGCTGAGTGGCCTCACCCTCTGCGCCCAAACCCTGCATGTGTCGCCTGCCGACACACTAATTCAACTCGACGGCCTTCTGACGGAACGTACCTGGCAAACGGCTAGGGTGGCATCGAACTTTATCCAGAACTTTCCGAACGACACGGCGCGGGCCTACAACCACACCGAGGTACGCCTGACCTACGACGCCCAGCACTTGTACGTGGCGGTGATCTGTTACGACAAAAACCCCGAACGGCGCTACACGGCCAGTTCATTGAAACGCGATTTTGAGTGGGACCAGAACGATAATTTCACGGTGTACCTCGACCCGTTTGGCGACCGGATCAACGGCTTCACCTTCAACGTAACGCCCTATGGCGTTGAGCGCGAGGGACAGATCTTCAACGGCGAACGCGTGGCGGCGGAATGGGACAACAAGTGGCGGTCGGCGGTGCGCGTCTTCAACGACCGGTATCAGGCCGAACTGGTGATTCCGTTTAAAAGCTTTCGCTACCGCAAAGGCACGTCGTGGTTCCTGATGAACTTCGCCCGGCACGACCTGAAGAATAACCAGCGGATCTCGTGGCGGCGCGTACCCGTGGCCTACCGGATCTCGGCGCTTGCCTTTGCCGATACGGTCCGGTTCGAAACGCCACTACCCGACCCCGGCCCTAACATTTCGCTCATTCCGTATGTGGCGGCCCGCTACAGCGACAACCTGGGCGAGTTGCGCGGGGCCACCGATGGCAGCACGGGGGCGCGCACGTTTGCGGGCGGAATTGGCTTCGACGCTAAATTCGGTTTGACGCCTTCGCTGAACCTCGATCTGACCGTGAACCCCGATTTCTCCAACGTGGAGGCCGATCAGCAGGTAACCAACCTCAGCCGATTCGAAATCTTCTACCCCGAACGGCGGCAGTTTTTCATCGAAAATCAGGACCTCTTTGCCAATTTCGGTTTTGAGCAGAACCGCCCCTTTTTCAGTCGACGCATCGGTATCAGCTACGATACCACCACGGGCGTGATTGTGCAGAACCCGTTGCTCTACGGCGCCCGGCTGAGCGGTAAAGTGGGCAAAGACTGGCGCGTGGGGCTGCTCAATACCCAAACGGCCAACCAGCCTGAACGCGGCATCGCGGGCCAGAACTATACGATGGCTGTGGTGCAGCGGCAGATCTTCGGGCGATCGAACATTTCGGGCATCTTCGTAAATCGGCAGGGCTTGGGCGATTCGCGCAGCAACGTACCCGACAGCCTGCGCTATACGCGACTGGGTGGCCTGGAATACAACCTGCAAACGGCCGACAACCGCTGGAGTGGCAAGCTATTTTACACCCGTGCTTTCCGGGCCGATCAGCCGGGCGAACGCCGCAACGGCGTAAACATCGACAAGGATGCCTACACGCACGGCCTGAATCTCGTTTATACGAGCCGTAACCTCACCGCCACCTGGACGCAGGAGTATGTGGGCAGTCAGTACAAGATCAATGACATTGGCTTTGTAAACCGGCGGGGCTACTGGCGCTTCACCCCCGAGCTATCGGGTACGTTCTACACCAAAGGCAGCCGGGCTGTGGTGTCACACGGACCCTTTACCGACCTAATGCTGATCCGCACGCTAACCCCATCCGGCACGGCGCGCCTGACCGACCGTGAATGGAATATTGGCTATAACGTGCAGTTTCGCAGCACCGCCGAAGGGGGGCTGGGGTACTACAACCACTATACGTACCTGTTCTTCCCTTACGACCCGACCAACTCCGACGGCCGCGAACTCGCCGAGAATACCGGCTACAACATCCGGGGGCTGTTTGGCTTTTATAACTCCGATCGGCGTAAGCTCGTCAACGTGAGCCTGGAAGGGTGGAGCGGTGGCTACTTCAACGGCAAAAACACCAGCCTGACGGCGCAGGTACAGTATCGATTTCAGCCCTACGGGTCACTGAGCGTGTATAGCGAGTTTAATGCCATTCGCCTGCCCGAGCCCTACAAATCGGCAACGTACCTGCTCGTTGGCCCCCGCCTCGACCTCACCTTCACGCGTAAACTATTCTGGACTACCACCGTGCAGGTCAATAACCAGACGGCCAACACGCTGCTTAACACGCGCCTGCAATGGCGTTATGCGCCCGTCTCAGATCTGTTTGTGGTATATCAGGAGAACTACTTTCCCGGCTCGCTGACCAGCAAAAACCGCGCGCTCGTCATCAAGCTGTCGTACTGGTTCAACGTGTAGGGCCGTGACGACACCCGAAAACTTTGCTGGTAGTCAGAACGTTGTATATTTGTGAGTAACGATACTAGTAGCAACTGTCAGTATGGAAACGAAGGAGAAAGTAGTCAATGACTTCGGGAAAATGATTCAACGTATGAAAGCCGATAAGGAAGCCATCAACAAGCACCTGGACGAACACGGTACGCTGAAAAATTTTACTGGTGTCAAGATTGTTAAAATCAACGAGTTACCCGATCACCGTTGACGGTGAGGACATCTATTTTACTACAAAGTTTGGGATACAGTACCAAATTTATCTGACAGACGGCGCAGGTTACTTACCTGATGTTTCTTTTGCCCATCTAGTCAAGATGGTGGGTTTCCGTCCGCTGAATAACCCACAAAGTAGGGTAGCCCCCAGAACTGATCAACAATTGCACACGACCATTGTGCGTGGGATCACGTTATGCTTCGAGCGTGCTCCCGACTTGATCCTAGTTTACGTCTGTGATATGATGGATGGGCGGCAACGGCAGCGTAGTTTGCTGTTCGACCGCTGGTTTGCGGAGTTTGGCAACGGCTATCAAAAGCATGCTTATACCGACAATGCGTATACGTACTGCGGGTTGATTTATCGGAGCGGCCACCCCTATGCCGACGAACTTAACGAAGCAGTCACCGATTACATCCGGGCCAAAGCCGAGGAGTAAATCGCTACTCGTCGGCGGTGGCGGCGGTTTGCTGGATGAGCTTCTGTAGTTTGAGTGAGTAGTCAGGTACGTCGCCTCGGATTCGCAGGATCGATAGCTCCTTCATCTTCGATTCAAAGACAATATCGACCTCTTTGCCGTATGTATTGACGGGGTTATAAAGCCAGTCGGCGTGGGCTTCGCGACGGGCTTTGGGGTCTTCGTAGTCGCGCCGCGAATCGGAATAGTGGAAAACGGGGCGCACATCCCAAGTGTGGTAGGCCGTCAGAAAGGCTTCTTCCTGCGTTTGGTCACCGGGGTTCAGGCTGTGGTGGAAGTAATCGAACACGATGGGCGTGCCAATCTGCTCGTGCAGGTACGTCAGGTCCTGAACCGTATACAGATTGAGCCGGTCGTCGTTCTCGACGGTGAGTCGGGCGCGGAGGTTTTCCGACAGCCGCTCGCGAAAGTTTTGGGCAAACCGGGCCAACGTACCGGTCTTGTCGCCGTAGGTGCCGCCGGCGTGAATGTTGATCTTGTTCCAATGCGACGGCGTCAGGCCCATCAGGTCGAACACCGACGACTGGTATTCCAAATCGGTGACGGTGTTCTCGAGCACTTTGCCCTGCCCGGCTAGGTGATTGAATGGCCCCGGGTGGCAGGTGAGCCGGATAGGCCGCGCACCGATGTCTTCCAGTACAGCCCGAATTTCAAAGAAGTCAGGCAGTTGATCGATGCGGTATTCCGACGCCCAGGGAAAGATGTCGGATGAAATGCGGAAGAGCTGAAACCCGTGCTGAAGATTCCAGTCGACTACTTTTAGTAAATCCTGTACGTTTTGCAGGGCCAACTGCGACGCGTATTGCAGCCCTTTCTCGGCGAATGTTTTTTTGATCATTCCCCGGGTAGTGGTGATGTGTTCGTTGACCTGCAACGTCAGGTTGATGCAGGCGTACCCCACGTTGAACGGTGTCGTATCCATACCCGATACAACAACCGGAAGGTCTGGAAAGTCTGGAAGAAATGAGTGCGGAGCCCGGAAAGTTAGGTACGTGTTGCTTTCGCGTTCACCAAACCGACTTTCCAGACTCCGCACTTAGTTCTTATTGACTTACTTAATGCCAACCAGTTCGATCTCAAACGTTAGGTCCTGCCCGGCAAGGGGGTGGTTGGCGTCGAGCACGACCGAATCGTCGCTCAGGGCGCGGACGATCACGGGCACGGGTTGGGGGTTACCGTCTTCGTGCATGTTGAGCGTCATGCCCACTTCGAGGGGAATGTCGTCGGGGATATCGGAGCGGTCGAGCGTGAAGACCATCTCTTCGTGCGCCGGGCCGTAGGCCTCTTCGACGGGAATATGGATGGTTTTGTGATCACCGACAGCCATGCCCGTGATGCCATCATCGAATCCTTTGATGACCTGCCCGCTGCCGAGCGTAAATTCTAATGGGCTACGTCCCTGCGACGAATCGAATAAGGTGCCGTCGGTCAACGTACCTGTGTAGTGAACCTGAACGGTGTCGCCAGCTTGTGCCTGTGCCATGTGATTACGTGGTTTGTACGAGGCCCAAAGGTAGGGCTGATTGCCGGAAGTCATAGGCCAGACCGCGTCAGGAATGCCGCTTACCTACTCAGTGGCGTAGCCTCGAAGGTACTGGCAACCGCCGGTAGACGACTACTTGACCAGCATCAACGTGCCTTTTACCGTCTGTCGGCCGAATACGACGGTATAGTAGTAGAGCCCAACGGGGAAGTCTGGGCCGTACCAGCGGAAACCCTTGTCGGTAGAGGTGAATACCTGAACGCCCCATCGGTTGTAGACCTCGACCCGCTCAAACTTCTCGTAGCAGTTTTCGATAGGTACGTTCATCAGCCCGAAATAATCGTTTTTCCCGTCGTTGTTGGGCGTAAACGTATTGGGCACTTTCAGGTCGCCGTAGTTGACTTCGGGCGTTTTCAACTTGAGCACTACACTGGTCGTATCGGTGTTTTTGGCCTGGCAACTGCCGTCAGTATTGGCAAAATCGAGCGTGAAAGTGGCTTCGCGCCGACCCTGCAAGACAGCGCAAGTGGCCTGCCACGAAAACGGCGATTGCAGTTCAGGACGGCCATTTTTGTTGGTAAAGGCCATGCCCGCCTGCGTCAGACTGAACCCCCGGCCCGCGCCCGTCAGCCGTAGGCTGTCGGCTTTGTCGGGATCATTGCCAAAGACGGTAAACCGAACCGCGCCCGACGCCGTATCGTTCGGTACAACGGTTAGCTCCACCACCCGGCCGGGCAGCGAGGTCCGTATCGTCGGCGGCTGGCTGGCTGGTCCCTGCGCGGTGAGCCTCACGGTGGTGGTGTCGCGCCGTTCGACGTTACAGGCTCGTTTGGTAGCAATAAAATCGACCACGTATTCTGACTGCGAGGCCTGCGAACAGGTTGGATTCCAGCGGAACGGCTGCTGCACGGTACCGGTACCCGAGGTAGGGGCGAAGGTCATGCCCGCACTGCCCAGCGCAAACCCCCGACCAACAGCCTGAATCGATACAGTGCCATTTTGCGGATCTTTGCCAAACGCATTGAACGTGAGCGACGAACCCACCGAAATCGTTGTCTGGCTACCGCGCAGATCGGTGCTGGCTACGGGCTTCACGCCGGGCGTAGACATCACCTGCACAAGCACGTCGAGGTTGGTGGTAATGCCCTGCGGACAGCCGTCGTCGGTGGCCTGAATGCGCAGCGTCACGGGGTTGCCATTATTATACAGCGCGCAGGCATCGAAACAGAACTGCGTCGAGGTGGTGTCTCGTCCATTGCCCGAACTAACCACGCCCGGCGTAATCGCCAGGCCCGACAAGGCGCCGCTCCCGTTGGTGACACTGATCCGCTGGTTGGCGTTGGGGTCGGTCAGGAACAGGTTCAGGCAGGCCTGATCGGTATCTTTCAGTTGAATGACCGTACCGGCTTTGTAATATTCCTTACTGCCCGGCGCTTTCATCAGCAGCACGGGCGCATCGTTGCGGGGGCAGTCAATCACGCGTAGCTGGAAGTCGCGACGTACCCGGCCAATAGCCACGCCTTTGCGGTATTCGACCACTTCCACCGAAAACACAAAAAGACCAACCCGATCGGCCGTTACGCTCAACAGGCCGGTTTTGGCGTCTACTTTCAGGGGACTGATGCCCGGTATGGCGTTCGTTTCGGAATAACCATTGGCCCAGCGCACAAGGGGATAGGGCGCGGCCCTGAACACTCCGGTCAGATCGGGACTGGTGGGGCGAGCGGGGTAGGGTACGGCGGCCGTGCTGTAGCCGTTATAGGGTGTTACCATCGTATACACCAGACTATCACCATCGGCATCGCGGGCGCCGAAATCAAACGTAAACGGTCGGTTCAGGCAGATGTAGTCGCCTTTAACTGTGTTGAAAACGGGCGAGGAGTTGGCAAAGGTCTGGTTGTTTTGCAGTACCGCCGGGAACTCCAGGTAAAACACCGAACCCGCGTCGCCGGGGGTAATGAGGTTATTGATGGTTCCGTTGCGGCAGCAGCGTTCCCAGCTTACATAGTAGCCACCGGGGTCGTTGAAGGACTCAGGGCGCAGCGTCACGTCGATGCCGTACCGGATGAGGCGGGTGCTCTGGATGGCCGTGGCGCAACTGGGAATGGAATAGGCTACCTGCGATGAACCCAGGCGGGGCAGGTCGATGCTGGCTAGTAAGGCGTTGTCACGTTTGCGAAAAATGCCCAGTGTCATCACGGCATCTTCGGCACCGGGGTTGCCGTTGTTCTGATCGAAATACAGATTCAGGTTGAGCCGGTGCGAGTAAGCACTGTTGGGGCCGAGGTAGAGCAGTTCAATTTCGCCGCCGACAATGTGCGTGGCAAAACCAACGAGGGGTAATAGGCTTACTACGCTGAAAAACAGAAGCCGACGAAGCGCTTTCATGTAAAGTTGAGGCATACAAGTTGGGTTGGGTACAGCCCTTGCCGAAAAGGCTGCTTAATTTAGCAGTTTAATATAGACGTTTGATGTTTGTCGTTCGACGTTTAACGTTGGCCTTGCTTTGCCGGAATAGCAACGTCAAACGGTAAACGACAAACATCAAACTCAGGTAAATGCGTAAAAAACACCATAAACAACCCCAACTCCTCGCGGGGTTGACCATAACCGACGTAGCAGCGGAAGGCAAGTGCCTGATCCGTACCGACGACGGGGTCATTTTTGTGGAAGGCCGACCGGGCCATCCGATGCCTGCACCCGGCGATGTGGTCGACATCCGGGTTTTCAATCAGAAAAAACAGTACCGCGAAGCCCTCGTCGAACGGGTGGTGACGCCCTCGCCGGTACGTACCCAGCCGTTTTGCGAACACTTCGGCACATGCGGTGGCTGCAAATGGCAACATATCCAGTATGGGGAGCAACTGCGGTTCAAACAGCAGCAGGTCGTTGATCACCTTACGCGTATTGCCAAGGTTCCGTTGCCCAGCGGCGGTCCCGCGTCCATTCAGCCGATTCTTGCCGCTGAACCGACCCAGTATTACCGCAATAAGTTGGAATTCACCATTGCCGACGGGCGTTGGCTCACGCAGGCCGAAGTCCAGACCACCGAACGCATGGATCCGCGCGCCGTGGGATTCCACGTACCCGGTCGCTTCGACAAGGTACTGCCCATCCGGCATTGCTACCTCCAGCCCGATCCGTCCAACGATATCCGGCTGGCCGTATCCGATTATCTGTTTGCCAATAACCTGGCGGCCTATAACCTCAAAACGCATGAGGGCTACCTCCGCACGCTCATCATCCGCACGGCCGATACCACCGGGCAGGTGATGGTGACGCTACAGGTGGCGCAGGACCATCCGCAAACGCTCGCCGCGCTGCTCGACCACCTGCTCGACCGCTTCCCGCAGATTACGTCGTTGAACTACATCATCAATACGAAGAAGAACGACAACTACGGCGATCAGGAAGTAATCAACTACGCCGGTACGCCCTACATCGAAGAAACGATGGATGCCGGTGTGGGTACGTCGGGCTCAGGTACGTTCGATGCAGGTACGTCCGGAGAAAATCAGTTGCTGACGTTTCGGGTCAATGCCAAATCGTTTTACCAGACCAATGCCAAGCAGGCGTTTGCGCTCTACAGCGTAGCCCGCGACATGGCCGGGCTAACGGGCAACGAGCTGGTTTACGACCTCTACACGGGCACCGGCACCATCGCCCTGTTTGTGGCTCGGCAGGCCAGGTACGTTGTCGGGATCGAGTACGTAGAAGCTGCGGTCGCCGATGCTGGGGTGAACGCTGAGGTCAACGGAATCAGTAACGCCTCATTCCACGCGGGCGACATGAAAAACCTGTTGACGGAGGAGTTCTTCGCTCAGCATGGTCACCCCGATGTGGTTATCACCGACCCGCCGCGCGCGGGTATGGACGAGGCCGTGGTTCGACAACTGATCAAAGCGGCCCCACAGAAGATTGTCTACATCAGCTGCAACACGGCCACGCAGGCCCGCGACCTGGCCTGGCTCGATGAAGCCTACCGCGTCGAAGCCGTGCAGCCCGTCGACATGTTCCCCCACACGCACCATGTGGAGAATGTGGTGCTTTTAGTAAAGAAGAATGTACAATGAACAATGTACGATGCACAATTAAGCGCTGTTGATGAACCTCCTGCTACCTGAGCAGACTCATTGTGCATCGTACATTGTTCATTGTACATTCACCTTATGACGCTCCTCACACCATCGGCCTGGGCCGATTACGAACTGATCGACTCGGGCGATTTTATGAAACTGGAACGGTTTGGTCAGTATATACTGGCCCGGCCCGAACCACAGGCGATCTGGGACTGCTCGCTCTCGGAAGGGGAGTGGGAACGGCTGGCCCACGCCACGTTCCGGCGCGACCGGCAGTCGCCTGAGCGCGGCGACTGGCAACGACTCAAGCCCATTCAGGACCCATGGACGGTCAATTTCCGACAGCAGGAACTGGACCTGACCTTTAAGCTGGCACTCACGGCGTTCAAACACGTCGGTATTTTTCCCGAACAGGCCGTGAACTGGACGTACATCCACGATACGGTAAAAGCGATGCCCGTCGAGCGGCCCCGCGTACTGAACCTCTTCGCTTATACGGGCGGGGCGTCGCTGGCCGCCCGGCAGGCCGGTGCCGATGTCACGCACGTCGACGCCGTGAAGCCGGTGATCTCGTGGTCGCGGGAAAACATGGAGATGAGCCGCCTCGACAACATCCGCTGGGTGGTCGAAGATGCCGTGAAATTCGTGCGGCGCGAAGAACGGCGTGGCAACACCTACAACGGCCTCATTCTGGACCCGCCCGCTTACGGACGCGGCCCCGATGGCGAAAAGTGGGTACTGGAAGAACAGCTCAACGACCTGCTACGTACCTGTGCGGCCCTGCTCGACCGGCGCGATTTTTTCTTCATCATCAACCTCTACTCGCTGGGGTTCTCAGCCATCATCCTCGACAACCTCATGGTGCAGCACTTTGGCAACGTACCGGAAGGGGCGGCGGCCACTAACCGGCTTCCCAACTACCAATCGGGCGAGCTATTCCTGACTGATTCGCGGCAGAAACGGCTGCCACTGGGCGTTTTCTCTCGGTTTTCTTCTGTAACTTTGTAAAAAAATAGGTTCAACGTTCAAGGTCTAAGGTTCAACGTTATTTCGCTGCTGGATACATAACTTTAGACATTAGACCTTGAACGTTGAACTAGCTTTCGCTTTGGGGACATTTTGCGATACATATTGATCCTTTTGGGGGTAGGCCTTCTGGCGGCGTGTAGCAGCGGCGACCGGCGACTATCGCGCATCCCACCCCTTCCCCAGGCTTCCGATAGTACGTCGGCGCAGAACACACTCCGCGCGCTCGACCGGGCCATCAGCCAGTCATCGTCGGCCACGGCCTATGCCAAACGGGCCATGCTTTTGCTCTCGATGGGCCGCATCGCCGACGCTTTGGAGGATATTAACGAAGCTATCTCGCGAAACAACAACACCGGGTTTTTCTACGTCGTACGGGCGCAGGTGTTGCGGGCGCTGAACAAACCCGACAAGGCGTTTGACGACGCCCAACGGGCTGAAATTCTAGGCGCTACGTCGCCGGAGTTGTATACGCTCATGGGTGATGTGCTCCAACAGCAAACGCAGTATCCTAAAGCGCGCCTCTATGTAGCGAAGGCCCTGCAAATGGCCCCGTACGACGGCGAAGCGCACTTTTACAACGGACTGATGGCGGCCAAAACAGGCGATACCGTTCGGGCTCTCGCCGATTACCAGCAAGCGCTGCAACTGAAACCGCGTTTTCTGCCCACCTACAACCAGCTGACGGCGGTATATCGGTCGTTGGGGGATCTGAATACGGCGCTGGTGTACAACGAGCGGGCCATGCAGTACTTCCCGATCAACGCCGAACTACTGTTTCAGCGGGGTATGATCTACCAGTCGGCGGGCCGGGCCGACAGTGCGTTGATGTCGTATCAGAAAACCGTACGACTCGATCCCAACTTTGTGCAGGCTTATTTCCAGGCTGGTCTGATCTTTGAGCGGTTCCGGAATTACGGCGCGGCGCTGACCAACTACGAGCAGGTGCAAAAGCGGAAAGCCGACTTCCCGCGTATCGATTATTTCGTCGCACACGGCCTCGAAATGACCTACCAGTGGGACCGGGCACAGGCGCAATATACAGCTGTGTTGCAGAAAGACCCGTATGACCCGGCCGCACAGGCTGGCTTGTGGCGGGTGCAGCGCCGGCAACAGATGGCCGCTGGCTACGGCGACTACCTGATTCCTAATACTGACAATGAAACGGGTCTGTTACCCGACCGAACGCCCAGCGGGCGTATACTTGACACCAACCGGATCCGGATTGCTCCCATCCAACCCCGAACCCGTATCCAATCGATGGGCGACTCGATTAAGATTAGAACGATTGATTAACATGAGGTTCAAGGTTCAATGACCAAGGTTCAATGTGGTCTTGCTCACGAATCACCGACGCGTCAGCCCACGTTGAACGTTGGCCATTGAACCTTGAACTTCTTCAAAATATGACTACTCAAGATGTACAACTGAGCGTGGCGCTGCCCGATGGTAGCATCCGCGAATACCCCGCCGGGGCGTCGAGTCTCGACGTAGCCCTGAGCATCAGTGAAGGCCTGGCCCGCAACGTGCTGGCCGCCAAAGTGAACGGAAAAGTACAGGATGCCACCCTGCCCATCGACGTACCTGCCGATGGTTCGGCGGTGCCGGTGCAGTTGCTGACCTGGAACGACGTGGAAGGTAAATCGACGTTCTGGCACTCGTCGGCTCACCTGATGGCCGAGGCCCTGGAAGCGCTCTACCCCGGCATCAAATTCGCCATTGGCCCCCCCATCGAAAACGGCTTTTACTACGATGTCGACTTTGAAGGTCGGCACTTCTCGCAGGAGGAGTTTAAGAAGGTAGAGGATAAAATGCTCGAGCTGGCCCGGCAGAAGAACGCCTACGTACGGAAGGCTGTTTCGAAAGCCGATGCCATTGCGTATTTCGACGAGAAAGGTGATCCTTACAAAATCGATCTGTTGCAGGGGCTGGAAGACGGCAGCATCACGTTCTACACGCAGGGCGGGTTTACTGACCTCTGCCGGGGTCCGCACATCCCGAACACGGGTTTCATCAAAGCGGCCAAGCTGATGAACGTGGCCGGGGCCTACTGGCGCGGCGACGAAAAGAACAAGATGCTGACGCGCATCTACGCCATCACCTTCCCGAAACAGAAAGAACTCGACGATTACCTGACTCTGCTGGAGGAAGCCAAAAAGCGCGACCACCGCAAGCTGGGTAAGGAACTCGAACTGTTTGCCTTCTCGGAGAAAGTGGGGCAGGGGTTGCCGCTCTGGTTGCCGAAAGGTGCCGTCGTGCGCGAACGGCTCGAAAACTTCCTCCGCCGGGCGCAGGTACGTGCCGGGTACTCGCCCGTGGTAACGCCGCACATCGGTAGCAAGCAACTTTACGTGACCTCGGGCCACTGGGAGAAATATGGTGAAGATTCGTTCAAGCCTATTCTGACGCCCGACGTGGGTGAGGAGTTCCTACTGAAGCCGATGAACTGCCCGCACCACTGCGAAATCTATAAGACTAAGCCGCGCTCGTACCGCGACTTGCCGCTGCGCTTGGCTGAGTTCGGGACGGTATACCGTTATGAGCAGTCGGGTGAGCTGCACGGCCTGACGCGGGTACGTGGTTTTACGCAGGACGACGCCCACATCTTCTGCCGCCCCGATCAGGTAAGCGATGAGTTCAAGAAAGTGATCGACCTGGTGCTGTATGTGTTCAAGGCGCTGGGCTTCTCCGACTACAGCGCGCAGGTGTCGTTGCGCGACCCCGACAACAAAACCAAGTACATCGGGTCGGACGAAAACTGGGACAAGGCCGAACAGGCGATTATCGACGCGGCGAACGAGAAAGGGTTGCCCATCGTTATGGAGAAAGGGGAGGCCGCCTTTTATGGCCCCAAACTCGACTTCATGGTGCGCGATGCGCTGGGCCGGAAGTGGCAGCTGGGGACGATTCAGGTCGACTACAACCTGCCCGAGCGCTTCGAACTGGAATATACCGGTGCCGACAATCAGAAACACCGCCCCGTGATGATCCACCGCGCCCCGTTTGGGTCGATGGAACGGTTCGTGGCCATCCTGATTGAGAATACGGCGGGCAATTTCCCGCTTTGGCTCTCACCCGATCAGATTGCCATTCTGCCCATTTCAGAAAAATACGAAGACTACGCCAACGATTTGTTCCTGACTCTTCAGGAGGCTGATATCCGTGGTTTCGTGGATCTGCGCGACGAGAAAATCGGCCGCAAAATCCGCGATGCGGAAGTGGCTAAAGTACCGTTCATGCTGATCGTGGGCGAGAAGGAGCAGGCCGAAGGCAAAGTATCGGTGCGGCGCAAAGGCGAGGGTGACCTCGGCAGTATGAGCGTCAGTGACTTTACCGCGTTCTTTCAGGAACAGGTGAAAGTATAAGTGGGTCTACCACGGAGATATAGAGTACACAGAGTTAAAGCGAACAAAAAGTAACTCTGTGTACTCCGTATCTCCGTGGTGAACTTATCATTGCCAAACTTTTATATATTTCGTGCGTTTAGAAAACGAAAGTTTTACATTAACCCCAACACATGGCATTACCCCAGCGGAGACCACCCCGGCGCGTGGTGGAAGAACCCTACCGAATTAATGAACGCATCCAGGCTCGTGAGGTGCGGGTTGTCGGCGAGAACGTTGAACAGGGCATTTACGGCATTCAGCAGGCCTTAACAATGGCCAAAGCGCAGAGTCTGGATTTGGTGGAGATTTCGCCCAACGCCACCCCGCCGGTCTGCCGCGTAATCGACTATTCGAAGTTCAAATACGAACAGAAGAAGAAGCAGAAAGAGATTAAGGCCAACGCCCAGAAGGTCGTGATCAAAGAGATCCGGTTCGGCCCTAACACCGACGACCACGATTTCGAGTTCAAACTCAAGCACGCCCTGCAATTCTTGAAAGAAGGCGCCAAGGTGAAAGCCTACGTCCACTTCGTGGGTCGTTCGATCGTCTTCAAAGACCGCGGCCTTCAGATTCTGGAGCGCTTCTCGAAAGGACTGGAAGAGGTCGGCAAGATCGAACAGGAGCCTAAACTCGAAGGCAAGCGCATGATCATGTTCCTTGCCCCGAAAGTAGTGGCGGTTAAGAAATAGCGTTTAAAGTCTAAAGTCCAAGGTTCGAAGTTGGCTGACGCATATTCTGTTTGCGTCAGCCAAC
>NZ_JBGGWD010000009.1:0-227481 GCF_041321105.1 Fibrella musci
GCGAAGAACGCGAAGAGTTTTCTTAGAAAATGACTCTTCGCGTTCTTCGCGCCCCCTTTGCGCCTTTGCGTTTAAATCTTCTCGTAGCTTTGCGGCTCACTTTCGCTGCTTCCATGAGTCTGTTTCATGCTATTATGCTGGCCATCATCGAGGGCCTGACCGAGTTTTTACCTGTCTCATCGACCGGCCACATGATCATCTACTCGTCGCTGGCGGGAATCAGTGGCAACGAATTCACCAAGCTATACACCGTCGATATTCAGTTTGGCTGCATCCTGTCGGTGCTGGTGCTGTATTACCGCCGCTTCCTGCGCGACACCCGCACCCGCGAAGACATGGTTTGGTACAACGCCCTGCCCGATGGTATCCGGCGGATGCTCGGCCCGATTTCGGGGCAGCTTGATTTTTACCTGAAACTGTTTGTGGCCTTTCTGCCCGCAGCGGTTATTGGTTTTCTGCTCAACGATTTCATCGATAGTTTGCTCGAAAATGTGGTCGTTGTGGCTATTTCGCTGGTGCTGGGTGGCATCGTGCTGATCTTCATCGACCGACTTATCGAGAAAAACGTAACCCGCGACTACGACATTACTTTCCCGGAATCGCTCAAGGTGGGGTTCTTCCAGTGCATCGCCATGATCCCCGGCGTATCGCGCTCAGCGGCTACCATCATTGGGGGTATGACGCAGGGCCTTACCCGGCAACAGGCGGCCGAGTTCTCGTTTTTTCTGGCGGTTCCTACAATGGCAGCTGCTTCGGGTTACAAGCTCCTGAAAACCTACAAACTCCTTCAGCCGGCCGATTTTCAGACGTTGTTCATCGGTAACGCCATTGCCTTTGTGGTAGGACTACTGGCCATTCGCGGCTTTGTCGGTTTCCTCAACAAGTATGGTTTTAAGGTATTCGGCTACTACCGCATCATCGTTGGCCTGGCCATTCTGGGGCTGGTCGCCGCCGGCGTGAAGATTGATATTTTGTGATTATTCATTTGAACGCAAAGGCACAAAGGGTATCGCAAAGTAAGCGAAGGGTATCGACCAGAAGAAATAATAGTCATTGCGCCCTTCGCGCTCCCTTTGCGCCTTTGCGTTCTTCTCTTTTTATGACGGAACAAACCGATCCCGGCCAGCTGATTCTGATTGACAAACCGCGTGAATGGACGTCGTTCGACGTGGTGAACAAGTTGCGACGGGCCTGTAAGTTCAAGAAGATTGGGCATGCCGGTACGCTTGACCCGCTGGCAACGGGGCTGCTGATTCTCTGCACGGGCAAAATGACCAAGCAGATCGACAGCTATCAGGCACAGGAAAAAGAATACACAGGTACGTTGGTGCTAGGCAAAACCACCCCTTCTGTTGACCTGGAAACCGACTTCGACGCTGAGTTCGACGTATCAGGCATTACACCCGATATGGTACGTGACGCCGCCGCCCAACTCACCGGCACCATTCAGCAGATTCCGCCCATCTATTCGGCGGTACGCGTCAACGGCGAGCGGCTCTACGAACGCGCCCGACGCGGCGAAACGGCCGATCAGGTGGAAGGCGGGATCAAAAGCCGGACCGTCACGGTGAGCGTTTTCAACGTACTGACCGACGATTTCCCGACGATCGACTTCCGCATTGTCTGTTCGAAAGGCACGTACATTCGCAGCCTGGTGCGCGATCTGGGGCTCCTGCTTAACAACGGCGCGTACATGTCGGCCCTTCGCCGCACCCGCATCGGCGATTTCGACGTGAAAGACGCCCAAACGGTGAACGGGTTTATTGATGACTATTTAACGAGTCATTGATGGTCAGTTGGCCTTCAATGACCTTCAACCTATGCTTGTCCATCGCGGCATTGACAGTTTGTCTCCCCTCCCCTACGCGGTCGTTACCAGTGGTACGTTCGACGGCGTGCACCTGGGGCATCAGAAAATTCTGCAACGGCTCAACGAAGTCGCCCGCAGTCATCCCGACGGGCAGTCGGTGGTGATGACCTTCTGGCCTCACCCGCGCACAGTGGTGTCCAACGATAGTCAGGATCTGCGGCTGCTGTCATCGCTTGAGGAAAAAATTGACCTTCTCGAACAGGCCGGCGTTGACCACCTGATCGTGATTCCGTTTACCCGTTCGTTTTCGCAGCTGACCTCGGAAGAGTTTATCCGCCAGATTCTGATCGATTGCATCGGGACGCGCAAGCTCGTAATTGGCTATGACCATCGCTTTGGCCGCGACCGCGAGGGTGGTTTCGATTACATCCGGGCGCATCAGGCCGAATTTGGCTTTGAAGTTGAAGAAATTCCCCGTCAGGATATTGAAGCGGTGGGCATCAGCTCGTCGAAAATCCGGGCGGCGCTCAGCGAGGGCAATGTAGCAGCGGCTACGCGCTTTCTGGGCCGCCCCTACTCGCTGACGGGCACTATCGTAAAAGGGCGTCAACTGGGGCGCACCATCGGTTTCCCAACGGCCAATTTGCAAGTCGATGATCCCGTGAAGCTGATTCCCGCCAACGGCGTGTATGCTGTGGATGTGGAACAAGGCGGACGTACCTACGGCGGTATGCTCAATATTGGCTTCCGGCCGACGGTGGCAGGAGAGCATCAGACGATCGAAACCTACATTTTCGATTTCGATAAAGACATTTACGGCGAGCACATGACGCTGCAATTCCGCGCGTTTTTGCGTCCCGAACAGAAATTCAATGGCCTGCCTGCGCTCGTCGAGCAACTTCAGCAGGATGAGCAACAAGCACGAGCGCTGCTGACGAAATAAATAGCAAATCGTTGTCATTCCGACGCATGAGGGGTCTTGGGGTTTCTCAGCTTGAGGGTAAGGATGCTTTAAGATCTCTCATGCGTCGGGATGACAAAAAACGCTTTACTCCAGCACCCGGCTCAGCAGGTTCACCCAGTTTTTATGGAAAATCTTGTCGAGATCGGCGTCGGTGTAGCCGCGTCGTTGCAGGATAGCCTCGAACTGTTGCAGGTCGGCGATGGTATCCAGGTCGTAGGGCGACTGCTCCGTGCCAAACAGACCGTCCAGATCGCTACCAAAGCCGATGTGATCGCTTGATCCGGCCAGTTGGCAGATATGGTCGAAATGATCGACCAGCTTTTCGAGGTTGATGCCCAGCGCCTGCGGGGATTGCTGCGCCTGCCGGTAGTTGGGATACAGCATCCAGGCATCCAGCGCCCCGCCAATCACGCCGCCGCGTTCGATGATCCGCTTGAGTTGCTCGTCAGAGAATTGCCGCTCACCGAGAATGATGCTGCGGCAATTCTGATGACTGGCAATGACAGCGCCCCCAAACACATCCAACGCCTCGAAAAAGCCCCTATCCGTCAGGTGCGTGAGATCGAGCAGCATGGGCAGACGATTCATTTCGGTCAGCAGGTCGATGCCCAGCCGAGTGAGGCCACTGCCGTCGGAATGCGTCCCGGCGGCGTAGCGGCCCGGCCCGAAATGCGAAATCCCAATCGAGCGCAGCCCCTGTTCGTAGTAGCGATGCAGGTACTCGACCGACACGATAGAGTCGGCCCCTTCCAGCGCCAGTATATAGCCGATGGGTTTCTTCGCGTCGGGGTTGGCGTCGTCCTGCCAAAGCGCCAGGTGCTGCACCAGATCAGCCCGGGTACGTATCGGCACCATCTCACCGAGGGCTTCCATCTGTTCGTACCAGCAGCGCTGCGCCTGCGCGTCGGCATAGGCCTGTTGAGGCGAATGCCAGCCCGGCAGGCGCGTTGCCTGTGCGGGCCAGCCGGGTTCAGTCACGCGGGCGATCATGGTGGCAAACACCAGCCCGATGTTGCCCGCCCGTAGTTCGGGCAGCGCCACCGTGCCTTTGCCCCGGTCGGGTGTGTCGGTCCAGCCCAGCCGGATTTCGTTGGCCCGAATGGCGTGAACAGGCTGGGTCAGGTCCCGATTCAGCGCAATGGCGTTGGTCGACAGATCGAGGTGAGCGTCAACAAGAAAGCGTTTTGGCATAAGTGAGTCAATTAGGGGCAGCTACACGTCAATCCTGGATACGGGGCAGCGTCCAGTCGTTCCGGATAGCCAACAGGCGGAACAGCGTAATCAGGCCTACCGATATAATCACGTTCAGGGTCGGGTCCATACCCATTGATCGGTTAAGGAGGTACAGCAGCGCGCCGAAGAGACAGGGTGTTACATACAATTGCCGGTCCAAGATCAGGGGTAAGTCGTTGACCAGCGTATCCCGAATCACACCGCCGAAAAGAGCCGAGATAATGCCCAGCAGAATAGACGCCCAGTCATTTACGCCAGCCGTCAGGGCTTTCTGCATACCCAAGATGGTAAACAGGCCGATGCCGATGGTATCGAAAAGCAACAGAGGCCGGTGGAGCGCGCTTCGCCACCATTTTCGGAAGAAAACAGCCACGATCACGTTGGCGGCAATCACGATCAGGTAATTGGGGTCGCGAATCCAGGCGATCGGGTAGGCGCCCATGATGACGTCACGCACCGTGCCGCCCCCGACGGCGGTGAGAAAACCGACAAAAAAGAGCGCGACAATGTCGTGGTACATTTTCTTGCCCAGGGCCGACAACACGCCCGAAATAGCAAAGACACTCGTACCAACCAAATCAATTACGTACCAGATCGTCATGTAAAAAAAGCACGGCGGGTAGTACCCGCGGGCAGCAATTCGTCGGCAAAAGTACGCTGTACGCCGGGTTGGTCTGCACAACATACGCATCCGTTGCCCATTATTCGCTGATAAAAGGAGCTACATGGTGATCATTCGATCGCGGGCGACAATGCGCCAGGGTTCGCCCGGCTGCCCATCGACGACCGGAACAACCCGCTCGTAGAGGTTCACCGTGGGGCAAACGTGCATCGGAATGGCCAGAAACGCCTGCCCGACCTGATAATCGGCACTGTCGGGCACGCGCACGTTGAGGTGCTCTTCCGACTGCCTGATGACCTCGTATGCCGCTACCTGAGGAAATACAACCCGTGGCAGTGGTGGGTCGGCCGCGACGGCTTTGCTACCCAAATCAAAGCACAGGGTGTGCTCATCGACAATCGACAAAACGCGGGTGAGGATGAACGCGGCGGGCTGGAACGGCAGATCCGGATACGACCCGCCGTAGCCCGCATCCCACAAAAAGAACGTACCTGGGCTGCATTCGACATCGGGCTTGCCGGCATAGAACCGAAACGACGGCGACCCGCCCAGCACCAACGTAATCGTTCTGCCGAGTCGGTCAGACGCCAGTAGCTGCAACGGTCGCAACTGGGCATAAATCGCGTCGGTTTTGGCTTGACGGACTGCCACCTCCGGGTCATGCACGTGGCCGTCGTACCCGTGCAGCCCAACGAGGCGGATACCCGGCAGTTCCTTTATGGCCTCGATCAGCGCAGGTACGTTAGCGGGCGCGATACCCGTGCGGTTCATGCCCACGTTTACGTCGATGTACACGTTCAGTGGCGCATCGGCAAACAAGTCAGACAGGAGTTGGGCACTGGGTACGTTGTCGATCAGGCTGGCGAACGTCGTTGCTGGAAACGCCTGACGTACCTGAGCGAATCGCTGCGCTTTTATGGCGCTCAACTGCATATTCAGCAACACATCGGGAGCGCCCGCCCGGCCCAGTAGTTCGGCTTCGGCAATGGTGCTGCATTTAAACTTATTGATCCCCTTCTGAATGGCCAGAACCGCAATTTCGGGGCATTTCACGGTCTTGATGTGCGCTCGCAGGCAGTTACCGGTTGGGGTGGCTGTCAGGGCAAGTACCGCATCGATATTCGCGGCGATGATATCAGGATAAACCAGCAGCGCCGGTGAATCGAGCTGATCCAGCGGCGCTGTGGGTGGGGCAGTAAACAAACGTGTCATAACGCAGTATACGCAGTTTTTGCGTACAAGCCGCCACTGACTTATCTACACATAGACCCGTTCGTAGTATTCCCGCGCCATCCGGTCGGCGCCGAAGAAGGCGTTTACGTCGGTCATGCTACGGGCCACCATCCCCTGCCATTCGGCGGGCCGGTCGTAGTATAGGGGCAAAATCTGTTGTTCCAGCAGGTCATAAAGCCCCGCGCAATCGTGGGCATCGCGAACGTCGGCGGTAGCGTTGCGGTCGGCCAGGGGTACGATGAAGCTGTTCTCATTCGGTTTGGCAAACTCCGAGATCCAGCCGTCGTTGGTCGAGAGGTTGATGGCGCCGTTCATCGCCGCCGTCATGCCACTCGTGCCCGACGCTTCGCGCGGTACAATGGGCGTATTCAGCCACACGTCGGCCCCGTCTTTCAGAATTTTCGACAGCCGCAATTCGTAGCCCGTCAGCACCGCCATGTTGGGGTGCAGGTGACTGCGGTAGAACAACTTGTTGAAGTTCTGCTTCGCGCCCTCATCAAACGGATACGGTTTTCCCGCCCAAATGATCTGCACGGGGTAGTCGGGATTATTGAGCAACCGCGTAAAGCGCTCGTAGTCAGACAGCAGCAGCTCAGGTCGTTTATAGGCGGCAAACCGGCGCGCCCAGACGATCGTCAGCACGGCCGGGTCGAAGAGTTTCCCGACCTGATCGGCCACGACGTCGAGCAACAACTGCTTCATGGTCCGTTTCCGAATGTCCATCTGATCGGCGTCGCGTTGCTGCTGGGCATCAGCCAGTTGAGCATCGGCCCAGTACCGCTGGTTTTGTGCGTTGGTCACGTGCGTAATCTCACACGTACCTGGGTAATGCGCCCACATCTCGCGCGCAACTTCGCCGTGCAGTTTCGATACGCCATTGGCTCGGCGGGCTACCCGCAACACCGCCAGCGAATGGTTGAAGATATCTTCCCGAATACCCGTCAGTTCACCAACCTGATCGAGCGTCAGGCCATTGAAGAAGCCCAGATTTTCCAGAAAATGAATGTTGTGCTTTTCGTTACCTGCCTCTTCCGGCGTGTGGGTCGTGAAAATAAGCCGTTTGGTGATTTCGTCTTTCACACCGTTGAAGGTTCGGTACAGATGAAAAATAGCCGACAGCGCGTGGGCTTCGTTGAGGTGATACACCTCGGGGCTGTAGTTGATTTCGTCCAGAAATTTGGCACCACCCAGGCCCAGCACCATGCACTGCGCGACTTTCAGCGTCGGGTCGTTGTCATAAAGCCGGTACGAAATCGCGCGCGTCTGTTCGTCGTTGCCATCTACGTCGGTAGTCAGGAAGAACATGGGCACCGTGTTGAAATGCTTCGGATTGAGGTAGTAGGCACGTACCCAGACAGGCCGACCAAAAATATGGATGGTGAAGTGCGCGCCCGTATCCTCCAGAAACGAGTAGATCTTCTCCCGAAACTGCACGTCCATGGCATTGTCGGCCCGACGTACCTGATCGTAATACCCCTGCTTCCAGAGCATGCCGATACCGATGAGGTTCTGCTTCAGGTCATAGGCGCTTTTCATGTGCGACCCGGCCAGAAAGCCCAGCCCGCCCGAATAGGTTTTCAGGGCCTGATCGATGGCAAACTCCATCGAGAAGTAAGCAACGGATTTTTTGTAGGCCTGATCAAAGGCGTACGGGTGCCGGAAAGCGGCCGGTAAAGTAGCGTTCATAGAGAAGTTACCAGATGGGAAATGACAAAAGTACAGGTTTAAAACCAACGCGGGCGTTCTGTAAACGGGTGGTTTAAACCGCTCGTTTACAGAACGCCCGCGTCGACCATTGCTTTTAGGCTAGCACCTCGCTCACGGCGTGTTTTACCTGATCGTAGGCTTTACCCGCTTTGTATTTGGCTTTGCCGTACTGGTATTGCGCCTGTAGCTTATCGGCCCACGAAGCGTTGCGATACAGGGCTGCCAGGGCAATGCCCGTAAGCGCCACCGCCGCCAGCCCGATACCGATGGCCAGCCCCGACGATTTGGCCTCTTCTTTCACCTGCTGCTTCGGCGTGTTGAACTTCCGCATCTGGCTCGCCAGCATCTCCTGCGGCATGGTGTAGGCCATTACCTCGAAGGCTTTGTTCTTGATGCCGCCCGGCACCACCTTGGGCTTGCCGGCCATCAGTGCGTCGTAACCGTCCTTCGCCACCATCGCGGGGTCATCGAGCATCTCCGTGACCAGCGTATCCGAGGCGCCCGCTTTATTGAAGAAGTCGGTATCGGTAGCGTTGGGCATCAGGGCCGTTACGGTTACGTTGGTGTCTTTCAGCTCGTTCACCAACGACTGCGTGAGGTTCCAGACGTAGGATTTCGTGGCGGCATATACAGCCTGCAACGGGAACGGCGTGATCGACACCAGCGAGGCCAGGTTCAGAATCTTACCTTCGTTGCGGGCCACCATATCGTTCAGATACAGCTTGGTCAACAGCGTGGTCGTGAGCACATTGAGGTGAATGAGCGATTTTTCTGTCTCCCAGTCGGTTTCCGTAGCAAACTTGCCGTAAGTCGACACCCCAGCGTCGTTGACCAGCACGTCGACCGTGATGCCTTTGGCTTTGACCTGCTCGTAGACATCGCGGGCGGCGTCTTCCTCCGAGAGGTCTTTCTCGATAACCAGCACTTCCTCGGTGCCATAGTTCATCTCGAAGACTTCGCCCAGCCGGTGCAGGGTTTCCACACTGCGTGCTACTAGCACAAGGTTATAGCCATCCTGCGCAAACAGTTTGGCCAATTCCTGACCAATCCCGCTCGATGCCCCGGTGATCAGGGCCGTTTTCCCGATTCCTTTCTTCTGATTCATAAACGTTGCGTGTTTGATATACAATGCACCGCAGCGGCGGACTGCGATGAACAATGCACAATGGGGCGGACCGCTAGCGCGAATGCCACTGTACATTGTTCATTGTACATCGTACATTATACATTGTTCAGTCACCCTACCGATTGGTACGACCGAAGAAGTAATTTACGCCGAACCGGAAACGGCCACCTTTGTTGCGGCCTGCCAGGGCATCGGCCTGGTTGAAGTAGTTGCTCTCGAGGGCAAGTTCGGCGCCGAGGTTGCGGCGCAGCCAGAGCATCGTACCAATTTCCAGCGCTACGCTGCTGTACGTTGCTTTTTGATCAGCACCGATGTTGCTCGACCGTTCCCGGCCAATGTTGTATGATACACCACCAAAGCCGCTGATGCGGGTGCGCCACGGATAGTACCGCAGAAAAACACCCGTCTGAGTCGCCTTGTAGCTTGTATTCAGCCGACTATCGAAGCTCATTTGCAAACCGGCAATCAGGCCCTGCTGGAAAAAATACCCAACCTTGGGCGAAAAAGCCAGGTACGTACCGCTGCCCGACCCCGTACCGAAGCCTAACGAGGCGCCCGCCATAGTGCTGCCTTTCTGAAACCAGGTCAGTTGGTTGCGCTCCTGATACGAGCGGCTCACTTCATATTCCTCCCGGATCCGCACCTTGGCTTTGTCGGCCGCCTGATTGACGTCTTGCTTAACGTCCTGCGCTTTCTCGCGCACATTCTCGCGGGTTTGCTCGTCGATCAGCGGCCGGTCACTCTGCCGGTTCGAGCGCGATGAGTCGGTGGGTGAGTTGGTCTGAGCAACCGACGTACCCAGGCAAGCCGCTACTAAAGCAGCTGTGTAGAAAATCGTTTTCATTGGTTCGTTGAGTAAGCACTTCTGCCCTATAAACCGAGTAAGTTGCGTTTGGTTTGGCAGGCAGGACGGCTTTAACGAGCAACGTCCAGCGCCGAAGGCTGTTTTGACGAGCGCCATCCGGCCCCGACAACTCACCTTCAGCGCTGGACGCTGATCTCCGAACGAACGCTTCTTTACCCGACCTGCTTCAGCCGATCGAGCAGTTTACCGACTTGCTCCGCCGACGTAGCGGGAAAATTGGCGATCCGAATCTGACTGTCTTTGTGCTTCCCGTAGCCACTCCCCACGACCATACCGGCTTCTTTCACCGCACTGATTACTTCGTTGGCTGGGCGCGTTGTGTTGGCCACGATCACCGTTTGCGAGCGGTGGCGCTCCTCCTTCACGAACGGGTCGTAGCCATCCGTCTGCTCCAGAAACTTGTAAATCTGCCGGGCCTTTTCTTCGGTCTGCTTCCGAACGGCACCAGCTCCGATCTTGTTGAGGTCAGCCGCAATTTTACCTAACAAGTAGATATACAGTACGTTAGGCGTGGCTGGCGTCTCAAACGTCTGGTAATGTTTGTGCAACACCGGCAGCGTATGATGCGCCCCGATCGTCATCGAATCGTATTGTTGCAGGCGTTCGGCTTTTTCCAGACAGGTTTCCGACACGATCCAGACGCCCAGCCCGGCGGGCATCCCAAACGCTTTTTGCACCGAGAAAAACGCCGAATCGATCAGGCCATAATCCAGATCAGGGTAAGGTGCCGACGATACCATATCAACGCAGAACAGCTTCTTGCTGTATTTCCGCTTCAGCTTATGAATCTCCGTGGGCCGCATCTGCACGCCCGACGATGTCTCGTTGTGCGCTAATGCGACCAGTTCGGCATATTCAGGTACGTCGACATCGGCCGCGTCGAAGCCTTCGCCAAAGGGTTTCTCGGCGATGTAGGCAAACTTGCGCAGACTCTGGGCATAGTCGTAAAACTTCCGCGAAAAGGAGCCATTCACCATGTGAAAACTCTCATGCTCCACGCAGTTGAGCAGCATCCGCTCCCACACCTCCGACGCCGACCCCATGAAGTAGATGTCGTGCGTAGCCGGAATCGTCAGCAGCGTGCGTAGCTGCTCGTCGGTATACTTATAGATATCCCGAAACCGCTGACTCCGGTGCGAAATCGACCCGATCTGCTCGTTCATGGCCGTTTGCAGGTGTTGGGTAAATGTCGGGTACAGCTCAGCCGGACCGGGTGTAAAGTAGGTGTTGCTCATAAGATGAATAGTCTGGAAAGCCGTATAGCAGAGTCCAAAGTCTGGTAAGTTGTCTATGCATCTGCTTCGTGTAAGCAATACCTATACAGACTTTCCAGACTCGGAACTTCTATTTCTACTGACTGTCAAGACTTATGTTAATACAATAACCGGAACCGAATGGTATTGTCGATGTCTTTCAGTTCCTGTACCACTTCGTCGGCGTACTCCTTCGAAATGTCGGAGATAACGTACCCAATCGTTTCGTTGGTTTTCAGGTACTGCCCTTGAATATTGATGTGATACTTGGCGAAGATGTTGTTCATTTTCGCCAGAATGCCAGGTACGTTGGCGTGAATGTGCAGCAGCCGGTGCGAATCATGCAGCAACGGCAGTTGAAGCTCCGGGAAGTTGACGCTTCCGTAGGTGCTGCCGTTATTCATGTAAGCCAGTAATTTGGTTGGTACAAACTGCCCGATGTTGGCCTGCGCTTCTTCGGTGCTGCCACCAATGTGCGGCGTCAGGATCACGTTGGGCAGGCCGCGCAACTCATTGATAAACTCTTCGTTGTTGGTCTTGGGCTCGTAGGGGAACACGTCGACACCGGCCCCGGCTACTTTGCCCGATTTAATGGCGTCTACCAACGCAGGTACGTCGACGATATGCCCCCGCGACAGGTTCAGGAAAATTACGCCCTGCTTCATCAGGCCGAATTCGCGGGCGCCAATCAGGTTCTTGTTTTCCTTCCGACCATCGGTATGCAGCGTAATCACGTCTGAAACGGCCAGCAGTTCGTCGAGCGACCCACATTTTCGGGCGTTACCAAGGGCCAGTTTATCCACGATGTCGTAGAAGTAAACCTCCATGCCCAGCGCCTCGGCCACTACCGATAGTTGCGTGCCAATGTTGCCGTAGCCTACCAGACCCAGCTTTTTGCCGCGCACCTCGAAGCTGTTTGTCGCCGATTTATCCCAGATGCCCTCGTGCATTTTGTTGCTCTTCGGCACGATGTTCCGGATGAGCATGATCATCTCGCCCACGGCCAGTTCCACCACCGAGCGGGTGTTGCTGTACGGCGCGTTGAAGACCGCAATGCCTTTTTCGGTGGCGGCCGTCAGATCAATCTGGTTGGTGCCGATGCAGAACGCCCCGATCGTCATGAGCTTGGGCGCGTTGTCGAGCACGCGGCGCGTTACGTTGGTTTTCGAACGAATACCGAGGATATGCACGCCCTGAAGCGCCTCGATCAGTTCGTCTTCGTCGAGGGCTCCTTTCCGCACGTCCAGAATAAACCCCTCTTTCTCGAACAGGGCCAGCGCGATGGGGTGCACGTTTTCGAGCAGCAGCACCTTGATGCGGCTCTTGGGATACGATTGGCTACGGCTCAATTTGTTGTCGAATAAAAACTCGTCCAGTGAAGCGGCGATGTGGTCGGCTTTGGCCACCACCGACGGGCGCACCACGTTTTCGGTAAAGGCATAAAACCGGTTGGCCAGCCCCGACTCGCGGATTTCGTAGTCGGTATAGCCGTCGCCGATCACATACACGTCGCCGTCGAAATTCAATTCCCGGATCAGCTTCACCTTGCCTTTGTCCTGCGATAGCGGGTTCGTCTCGTCGCAACCGACAATGCTACCCGACTCATCAAACTGGAAGGTATTGGCATAAACGTTTTCGGCCTTGATACCCAGTGCCGTCACGATGGGTACAATGAACTCCTTGAAGCCGCTCGACACGATAAAAATCCGATCGGCGTGTTCGGTCAGGAATACCCGGTTGCGCTGAAACGAGTCGGACACCATCGTCGAGAGGCGTTCGACCAGCGCGGGGAGTTGGTCGCGGTGCGCGTTGAGCAGTTTAAGCCGCTGCTGAATCGATTGGGCCAACGAGAGTTCGCCCGCCATGCCCCGGTCGGTGATGGTTCGGATCTGATCGAGTACATCGTCGCGATCGGGCCGTCCCGACAGCGAGATTTCCCCCAGCACGTCGAGGGCTTCCACCTTCGTGAATGTGCTGTCGAAATCAATGATGTAATACGTCTGATCGGGGGCCGATGCCGTCGATTCCAGTGTTGGCGATTGCGTTAACATACAGAAAAAGATTACAGAAAACTTAGTCTCACGATGGGCTCAGTCGACCAGATGAACAAGGTATTGGGGCGGGTTTTACGTCGTGCCAATCTGTTCTCTCGTCAAGCAAACCGCTGTTGTCTGTATGGTGAAGTGTTACTGTGTCAGAAACGCGGCGGTACGTTTCTCGGCGTAGGTGGGCGCCTGAAGGCCCTCATTGGTGGTAAACCCGCAATGACCGCCCTGTTCAGGAAACTCCATCCAGACCGAGGTCAGTTCCTTAGCCAGGGCCTCCGGGAAGCATTCCGACGACAAAAATGGATCATTCCGGGCGTTTATGACCAACGTAGGCACGGTTATTTTCGTCAGAAAACCCAGCGAGCTGTTTACCCGATAGTAGGTATCGGCGTTACCGAAGCCGTGCAGCGGGGCCGTAATGAGGTCGTCGAACTGCCGGAGCGAGCGGATTTTGGCCATATCCACGTTGCGGATGGTGTCGGGTAGCAGGGGCGCTTTCTGCCTGATTTTTTCTTTCAGCGTCCGCTGAAACCGGATGTTGTAGACCATGCTGTCCCACTTCTCCAGCCGGTCGGCGGTGGTCAGCAGATCGAGCGGCACCGAAATCGCTACAGCCCGCCGGATCGCTCCATCAACCGCCGCGCCGCGTTCGCCCAGGTATTTGAGCGTAATGTTACCCCCGGCACTGAACCCCACGAGGCTGATCTGCCGGTAGCCCAGCCCCAGCGCGTGATCGATCACCGTTTGCAGATCGCCGGTTTCGCCGATATGATAAAAACGGGGCAGTCGGTTCATTTCACCGCTGCACGACCGGTAATGCCAGGCCATGCAATCGAAGCCCACTCGCGTCAGTTCACGAACCATCCCGGCCATGTACTGCCGAGTAGAGTCGCCTTCCAGCCCGTGCGAAATAATCACGAGCGGCGCGCCGCCCGGCGGGGACGTACCCACCTCATCGGCAGAATGCTGTCGGCATAAGTCAACATCCAGAAAGTCGTGGTCATTCGTTTCCAGCCGCGTCCGAACGTACCTGACCGGAATCTTGCGAAACAGCGACGGAATCACCGTTTGCAAATGCCCGTTTGGCAGGTAGGCCGTGGGCCGGAACGAAGGGGTTGTATTCAGGGGCATACCCAACAAAAAAGGGCCGTGCTGATCAGCAACGGCCCTGCAAAGGTATGGCTTGTGGCTTATTTGTTGGCAACCATGTGGGCTACCCGCCGGATGGTCACGAAGCGTTTGCGGTAATAATCGGCGTTCAGGAAGTCGAATTTCACCCCGCCGCTGCTGGCCGAATGGATAAACTTGATCTGGTCATTGATCACCTCAGTGATGATGCCCACATGCCCAACGCGCGACTTACTCGCCGCATGCCCGTTGAAGAAGATCAGATCGCCGGGCTTGGCAAACTCACGGTCAATTTTGGCACCGATGCCGGCCTGTGCGGCGCTCGAATGAGGCAGACTCACCCCGAATTTTGTGAAGCAGTACCGCACAAAACCCGAACAGTCGAAGCCACTCGGCGAGGTGCCACCCGACCGATACCGCGATGACAGGTGCTTACGGGCAAACCCCAACAGATTTTGGATAACTGGTATATCGTAGCTTTCGTCGGCTTCAGGCGCAACCACCTCGGGGGCTGCTTCCGTTTGTTTGGCCAGCGCTACCTGTTTCTGGATGGCCGTGGGCAATACTGCCATCTGGGCAATCGGGGATGCGCTGACAATAGTGTTTGCACGCGTGAGGCGGGCGTCAACAGCACGGTGGTTAGCAGGGGTTTCTGCGCTGTGGCTCCATTGGGCCGTTACACGGATGGTATCGCGTGAATAATCGTGCAGAGGTTGGGCATTGGCAATTCCAAAAACGAGTACGGCGGGCACCGTAACCAGCAATCTTTTACACATAGAAAAGGCTATTTCGTTGGGGTTGCTGCAACGAAACTATGCCCATCGGCCCGTACGACCAAATTTTCAACTGAAAAAATGTGGTGCACGTTCCACATAATTGGGGAATACCCACCACACTGTTTATACTTAACTAACTGACCGTTAGCTCATAATAGCCAACCATTCGCTCAGAAATTTTAATCCCCTTTTAGTAACCTCCGCTCCTGCTCGGTGAGGCTACCCATGCCGTGTTCGTTGATTTTGTCCAAAATCCGGTCAATCTCCTGTTGCCGTTGAAATTTAGCCCGGTTGTACCGTTCGTCTTTTGATTCGGGCTCATGCCGGCTGAGCGAAAAGCCACGGATATAGAGCCAGTCGGGGCGTTTAATGATAAAAAACAGGAACACCAGCGTCGGGGCTGTCAGCAACAGCACAAAGGGCCAGTTGACGCGCACGACGTCGGTATCGAGCAGGCAGATGGTGAAGATACCGGCCAGCGCCCCGCCCAGGTGGGCATCGTGCCCGATGTTATCGTTCAGTGATTTAAGCCCGTAGATCGAGAACAGCGTATAAACCAGGCCAAACACCCAGGCGGGCATCCGAAACGGTAAAAACAGCGGACTGATCGACAGGCCGGGATACAAGACGATGGTTGCGAAAATGAGCCCGGCGACCGCCCCCGACGCACCAACGGCCCGGTACGAACTGTCGTTGCGGTGAATGTAGAGCGACAGCAGGTTGCCACCGATCAGGCTGCCCAGATAAAGAACGAGCACTTTCCAGAGCCCCACGACCCACTCGACCGTGCCCGCAAATGACAGCAGCGCATACATGTTGAAAAACAGATGCCGCCAGTCGACGTGCACAAACCCGGCGGAAATGAGCCGACTGTATTCGCGATGCGTCAGAATGCCATCGACGGTAAAGGCGTAGCGCTCGAATACCGAGGGGCGCCGAAACGCGCTAAACGTAATCAGGGATGTGATAATGGCCAGTAGCAAGCCTATTGTTCCGGTGGAAGCCATACGAAAAGGATTGACGTCGAACGGTCGTCGCCGTGCCGTTTATCCGCAGGCACCAACGCGAACCGTTACCCCATAAACGCGAAACGCGCCCGCCCCGTTTCGTTGTGCAAACCGGATTTCAGCCGTATACTTGCAGCTTCAAGTCAATATGGTGCTGCCCGTTCGGGCGATACAGGCACCCGTTGATTTATACAGATGAGGGGAGAGACCAGGCTCTGCGAACCTCAGGCAACCTACCCAATGGCAAGGTGCTACATCCTGCCCACAGCATGGTGCTGCTGGGAGATATAAACCAACATACCGACATGCTCACTCACTGCTGCCGACGAATGCCCCAACCGGGCTACTGATCCGTCACCTCCCGCCTGTTGCTCTTCATGAGTCATCAGCGCCTCTGCGTACGCCGTCCATCTGGCGCAACGCACCTCTTACTCGTTTTCTTTTCACATATAGCAGCATTCGTATGACTTCTCAACCCAGATTTGAAACCCTGCAACTGCACGCAGGACAGGAAATAGACGCGGTAACGCATTCGCGGGCCGTGCCTCTCTACCAAACCACGGCCTACCAGTTCAACGACTCGGCCCACGGTGCCCGGCTCTTTGCCTTGCAGGAGTTTGGCAACATCTACACCCGCCTGATGAACCCCACCACCGACGTGTTTGAAAAGCGCGTCGCGGCGCTGGAAGGTGGAGTAGCGGCCCTGGCCACGGCATCGGGCCACTCGGCGCAGTTTCTGGCAATCAACAACATCACAACCGTTGGCGACAACTTCGTAACGACGTCGTTTCTGTATGGTGGCTCGTACAATCAGTTCAAGAATTCGTTTCGGAATATCGGCGTGGAAGCGCGCTTTGCCAACGGCGACGATCCGTCGAGTTTTGAACCGCTGATCGACGAGCGGACCAAAGCTATTTACCTCGAAACCATTGGCAACCCCAGCTTCAGCATCCCCGATTTCGAGGCGTTTGCCGCGCTGGCCAACAAATACGACCTTCCGCTGATCGTCGACAATACCTTCGGGGCGGGCGGGGCCATCTGTGCACCCATCAAACACGGCGCGCACATTCTGGTGGAGTCGGCTACCAAGTGGATCGGCGGCCACGGCACCACCATGGGCGGCGTCATTGTCGATGCCGGTACGTATAACTGGGGCAATGGCAAATACCCGCAGTTTACCGAGCCATCACCCAGTTACCACGGCATGGTGCTGAACGATGTGTTCGGTTTCGGAGGACCCTTCGGCAACATCCAGTTTATCATCCGTGCCCGGGTCGAAGGCCTGCGCGACTGGGGGCCGTCGCAAAGCCCGTTTAACAGCTGGCTGCTGATTCAGGGATTGGAAACGCTTTCGCTCCGGGCCGAACGTACCTGCGAAAACGCACTCGCGCTGGCGCAGTGGCTTCAGGAGCAGGACGAGGTCGAGTACGTTAATTACCCCGGCCTGCCCGACAATCAATACCATGCGCTGGCGCAGAAATACCTCACGCGCGGCGCGGGTGGCGTGTTGGCCTTCAAGCTCAAAGCTGGTCGCGACGCGGGCGATCAGGTGGTCAACTCGCTGAAGATGGTGAGCCACCTGGCCAACGTAGGCGACGCCAAAACGCTGATTATCCATCCGGCCAGCACAACCCACTCCCAACTCTCGACCGACGACCAAACGGCGGCGGGCGTTGAGCCGGGTCTGTTGCGCGTTTCGGTTGGCATTGAACATATTGACGACATCAAAGCCGATTTCGCGCAGGCCTTCGCCAGCGTAAAGGACGCCGTTTCTGTTTAGTTTGAGGTCTGAGGTTTATGGTTTGACGTTCTGCTAAACTAGCTGCAACCCAACGTCAAACCATAAACCTCAAACCTCAAACTGCAACCTTTCTTCCCTTGCAGTACTTCGACTATAAGTTTTCGTATTCGTTAGAGTTGGGCGACACCCTGCCGGGCTTTCGGCTGGGCTACACTACCCGCGGCACCCTTAATGCGGATGGCAGCAACGTCGTCTGGATTTGCCACGCCCTCACCGGCAACGCCGACCCCGGCGACTGGTGGAGCGGGCTGGTCGGGCCGGGTAAGTTCTACGACCCGGCGCAGTATTTTATCGTGTGCGCCAATGTACTCGGAGGCTGCTACGGCTCAACGGGACCGTTATCAGAAAACCCGCTGACCGGCAAACCTTATTTCCATGATTTCCCCACGCTGACGATCCGCGACATGGTGGGGGCGCTGGACCTGCTACGGCAGGAGCTGGGCATCGAGCAGATTCACACCTGCGTGGGCGGCTCGGTGGGTGGGCAACAGGCCGTTGAATGGGCCATCATGCAGCCCAAACTTATTCAGAACCTGATCCTGATTGCGACCAACGCCGTGTTTTCGCCCTGGGGCATTGCCTTTAACGAAGCGCAACGCATGGCCCTGCAAGCCGATCCTACCTGGGCCGACAACGTACCTGAGGCGGGTCAGGCAGGCCTGAAAGCGGCCCGGTCGATGGCGCTTATCTCCTACCGGACCTACGAAACCTACGCTTTTACGCAGGCGCTCGACAACAACGAGCAGACGGATAATTACAAAGCGGCGGGCTACCAGCAATACCAGGGCGAAAAACTGGTGAGCCGCTTCAACGCCTTCACGTATTGGCTGCTTACTAAAGCCATGGATTCGCACAACGTGGGGCGCAACCGGGGCAGTATCCTCAACGCACTGGGCCTTATCGAAGCCCGCACGCTGGTGGTCGGTATTCATTCCGACATTCTGTTTCCGCCGTCGGAACAGCAGTTTATGGCGCGCCACATTCCCAACGCGGTGTACGAAGAAATCAAGTCGCTCTACGGCCACGACGGCTTCCTGATCGAGTTCAAACCCCTCGCCCAGATCATCCGGAAGTGGATGAGTTAACCCAGTTTGATTGGCTAGTGCCAGGTACGTCTGTTAGCACAACAGCGCAGCCATTCGTCGCTTAAAAAGAGGTTTTTAAGATCGGTATCAATCGATAAGTGGGAAAAAAGGAACATTTACACCATGCTTATCAAGTAGGTAATGCGCCTAGTGTTACTTACGTAAGCAGGTTCACTGGATCAAAATCAATGAGGTTACGGGCAATAGTAGTAGGGGCGGCAACCCTCGGGGTAATGGCTGGAATGATAACCAAAGAGTCATCTTCCTTCCGAATGAATGGATCGCTATTTCGGCAAGGCCCTGATACATTATTGAAAGCGGCCAGTTGGCCCGATGAGTTACTGTTGAACGCCTTCGCAGGCCCATCGCTAACGCCCAGCCCGGCTTGTTTAGCCGTGGCGCCTACGGGCGAAGTGTATGTGGGCGTCGATAAAATGGGATCGCTGGGCAAAGAGCCCGGTAAAGGAAGCATTGTGCGGCTCATCGATGCAGACAACGATGGGCGGATGGACAGCCACACGGAATTCGCTCAGGTCGATAACCCACGGGGGATTTTGCCGCTGGGCGATCAGTTACTGGTGTTGCACACCACCTTTTCGCCGGAAACGAAAAAAGCGACCGGCATGGATCTGGTCGTTTTTGAGGATAAAAACCAGGATGGGGTCGCCGATGGACCGTCCAAGCCCCTGATTCAGCATATCAGCAACGTAAACTTTATCCAGAAGCGCGGTACAGACCACGCTACCAATGGCATTCGGATGGGCATTGATGGCTGGGTGTATATTGCGGTGGGCGATTTTGGGTTTCACAAGGCAGTTGATCGGACGGGTAACGAACTGACTATGCTAGGGGGCGGTATCGTCCGGGTGCAGCCCGACGGGACCGAAATGGAGGTATACACGCACGGTACCCGAAACATCTACGACATAGCCATCGATCCGTACATGAATACGTTTACCCGCGACAACACCAATGACGGAGGAGGCTGGAATATTCGATTCTCACACCACATTCAGTCGGGCGAGTACGGCTATCCCGTTCTGTTTAAGCATTTTACTAACGAAATCATTCCAGCGCTAGTCGATGTGGGTGGAGGATCTGGCACTGGCTCGCTCTACATGGATGAACCTTCGTGGCCCGAAAAATACAACCATGTACCGATGATGGCTGATTGGGGCCGCAACCAGCTTTACCTGCACCGGGTGACAAGCGACGGAGCCAGCTTTGCGCAAAAAGAGGAAGCCTTCATCAAACTCCCTCAGATCACCGACGTCGATATTGATGGCTCCGGGCGGATGTACCTAGCCGCCTGGGACGGCGCTGGCTACACCGGCAACGCTGGTAAAGGGTACGTAGCCCGGGCCGTTCCGAAGGACTGGACATACGTACCTTTTAGCAACGTCAAGAAAATGTCGGTCAAAAAACTGGCCCAGTTGCTGCGCTCAAACAGCGCCGTAGCCCGGCTGGCGGCTCAACAGGAATTGTTGAACCGAGCCGATGCCAACGTACCGAAAACAGTTTGGCCGATTGCTGCCGATAAACGGTTAGCCCTACCGGGTCGCATTGCGGCCATGTATACGTATGCGCAGTCAGCTGGTAATGCCGGAATCCCTAATCTGGTCAAACTAACGGCTGACGAAACGATGCAGGAATATGCGCTCCGCGCTCTGGCCGACCGCAAGGCACTTGCAGCGTCCGTACCGCTAGAGCCATTCCTGGCCGGCCTGACCAGTTCCTCATATTAATCACAAAACGAAAAAGAAAGAATTACACTTCCAAAAAGAAAGAATCATTAAAACCCGATTTTGCACTTTCCCGCGAATCCGGACAAGCTGATCAACTTTCTTGGACAAGAGTTATCCACACCAAAAAAAGGCCCAAAAATGACTTTTTCGACGGAGACCCGTTTAAGTTGATCGCTGTTTAGCGATCTTTTTTTTGCCCTGCTTTTCTAAGAGAATAATGGTCAAATCGCTCAGATCGAAGATTTGCCACCTTCCTCGCCAGTCCAATTTTGCCCCTTCAGCGCATCCCGCCAACCTGCACAAATGAAGGTCTCGAACTGGAGCGCCGATTTGCCTTTCGCCTTAAGAGTCGTTTAAATTGACGTCAGAACGACGATCTTTTTTTACCCAAGCTAAAGCATGGACAACACGACAATCAAGATAGTGCTTAGTGAACATACTGGAGAGCCTTACCTGGTCTGCTCAGGTGACAACAAAAACCTCGGCGGGACTGTATTGAAACGATTGTACAGATTGATGCAAGATGATGGGCGAAAGCTGGAAGTATCTGGTGGTGGTGGCACTTTGGGTGGCACGGATTTTAGTTTTCAGCTTCGTCTAACAGAAAAACAGTAGCAATGAGCATTGCAGAGTCAATATGGTTTGCCATTAGAGAGAGGAGGAATCGGGGCCTTCCGACTGAGACGATAGTTATGCACCCCGAAGCCTGGGAGGAATTAGTACACGACTCAAAAGCCCGGTTTAATCTGTCGCTTATCAATCCACCGGGCAAGTTTATGGGACATCCCATATTACGTTCTTTAGATGTTGAACGCGAAGAAGTGATTGTACGATGAGACCTATAAACATCAACGAAGAGGTCGTCCATCACTTATCCAGTGACGACCCTTACTTCGGCACTTACGAAAACATCCGCATGGAGCCACGTCGACCACCCGTCGATCCTGATGCCACAATAGAGGCACAGATAAGTTTAGCGCAGTATGTTCGGATGGGTGGCCAGATCAAGGAAGATCAACTCGTTTGGTCGCCGGTTGGCGGTGTTGGGATTTACAAGCTAAAGCAGGTTATCAACGACACGGCCATCGTTGAAGACGTCACCGGCAAGACGGCGTTCATGGCGGTAGAATGGTTTATGATCGTCGTTCGACTACCTATCACAACGATAGCCTCAGCCGAACCCGCGTTCCACAAACCCACCAGGGCCTTTAACCACAACGCCGGGAAACGATGAACACGGAGCGCCGCATGTTTACACGGGAAGACTTGGCCGCAATCAGTAGGATGATAATGGGTCAGGACTATGATGCAAAGCAAAGAAGCCTATTAGTAGCGAGGCAAGAGTTAGGTGCTATGCTAGGCAAACTCTTTACTGAGGTTGAGGTAAACGGCATCCTTAGCATTTTCGAGCAAGAACACGAACGATACGGATCGCCCGAAGGACTAGCCGAAGCAATTAAGAATGCGGCTCTCAGCGGTTCCAATGCGTTAAAAATTATGTTGGCAGTTCGGTACGCAGGAACCGAGCATGAGCACCTACTAAGATGAGCTTCTACTACACACCCGAACTCGGCACCTTTCACCTCTTCGAGGCCAAACCGCCGCGCGTGGTGCCTGGCCACGAACGCCACAAATGGGACGGCAAACCGGCATGGGGCGAACAAACGACCTGCACCAAGTGCGGATGCGTGAAGCGGCGCAGGAAGACGAAACCCGACTATACTGAGACCTACCAGATGCCTGGTGGCGTCGAGGTTTACGAACGCCCGGCGTGTCAGGGCCACACGATCAATGTGTGAGAATTGATGAGGTGTCGCGGCGTGTCCGACGTACCTTAGACATACTAAAACGCACAGACAATGACCGCTCAGCAGATCACCGCCACCCGTAGCCTCCGCGCCGAATTTTCATCACCCGCCGCCGCTCAGACTTACATCTACGGATGCCATCAACCTTCAAAATGGGCCACGGTACTTGGCGATAACGGCAAATTTTGGGTGTTGTCAAACCGCGACGCCAGCATTCTGCACAAGGCCGGTTACGAATACGCTGCATAAGGTCAACTACCCATACAAAACGCCCGGACCATTACTGGTCCGGGCGTTTCTCTTTACTAGCGGTGAAAACATAGCTACACCTGCTTCAGGTCGTAATTCCAAGTCAAGCACTCGACCTTTTTCTTGGCTGGTCCTGTGCGCTTACCCGTCACGGCCAACGTCTGCTCAATGTCACGAGTCTGCCAGCCGTAGCGTTCGCGGTACTCCTTTAGGATCGACTCCGGGTAGCTGCTCAGCAAGAACTTGCCCTGCATCGTCGCACACCTGTCGAGCAGGTTGCGGAAGTCTTGCTCAGTATACCCGCCATAGTGGCCCTGGTCGCTGCTGACGTAGGGAGGGTCGAGGTAGATAAACGTGTTGGGTGAGTCAAAGACCTCGATCACCTTCAGCGCGTCGCGGCACTCGATGGTCGTGTGCTTCATGCGTTGCTGGTAGGCATCAATAAACCGCTTCTTCTTGTTGTAAACCGCTAGGGTTGAGGACGCATCCCGACTATAACCCCAAGAGTGGTTCATAATACCTGCAAAGCCCTGGTTTGCCTGTACCCACACCGCCCAAGCCATATCGAGGGTCGTGGCCTCTTCATCATTATAGACCTCTTTCGACTCGTTGTACTGATGGCGGCTGTGAAAGGTCTGATCGATCAAGTTGGCCAGCGACTTGAAATCATACTTAATCGCTCTATAGAAATCCAGTACCTGGCGGTTGGTATCATTGAGCACCTCGAAGTCGCTCGGCTCCTTCGACCAGTAGAGAGAGCCGCCGCCGACAAACGCCTCGACGTAGGTGCGATGCTTCGGGATCAGTGGGAGCAGATGCTTCAGCATCCGCGTTTTGCCGCCGTAGTAGCGGACGGGTGGGGGTGTGGCAGTCTGTGTCATGTTACGTGTGGATGTTTTAGATGAAACTGAATGCATATTACAAAGCAAATAGCCAGCCGACCAAAGGTTCGACTGGCTATTTTTAACGACCCCTTAAACGCCGTTTAAATGACGGCTAACTCGGCCCGCGACGTGGCCTGGTGAACCTGACCAACCCGCGCCATTAAGCTGTTATGGAAGGTTGCCCGCTCCTGATCATACAGGGCTATCAGTTGCGTGATCTGCTCCTGATTGTAGGGATCGACCGAGGTCATGCCCTGACGCGTTGACGGCAAGTTGATCGTCTGGCCATCGGGCACCACCCACGAACGAAGTCCGGCCAGCGTCGCGCTGTCAAACGTGCGGGCTTCCCCAAACAGCGGCGTCGTTACGCTGAAGCCTTTACCCTCCTCATTCGCCAACTGACTTAGTCGGCCGCGTTTGGCTTCAGCCAGGTAAGCCGCTTCCGGAATCGTCACGCGCTGGAACGACCAGGCGTCCGCACCGTAGGGCTTCAGCTCGACATACTGATGGTCGACGTCGATGATCTGCTCCGGGTGTTTGATGGGCAGGTCCGGGCCAATGATGATCAAGTCATTGCGAAGGGCGTGAATCATCATAAAATCGTCCGGGCTGACGACAATTTTATAGGTAAGAAACATGCTGGCGTGGTCGAGGTAACCACCTTCCAGGTATTCGGCCTCGGAGGGCAATGCCGAGAAGAAGCCGTCTTTATTGACAATCAAAATTCTGGTTTCCATGACCTAAGTTAAGTTAACAGATGGGTTAACCCCGATCTTGACTTTCGTAATGACGTCGACCACCATTGCAGGGGTGACGACTGAGTTCGTCTCAGTGGTGGCACCGGTGAGCTTGCGCGACACCTGCATGTCGATGATCACCATCGTGCCGGTGGTACGTGCCGCCACTTCGCTAAGCAGCCATTTGGTGACGGTGAAGTCGCTCGGCCGGTACGAGCCGATGGCACCGAACGCCGTCGAGGTCGGGTCGACGGAGACGATCTGCTCATTCCAGCGCAGGGCCACCGCTGCCGGACGGTTGTTGATCTTCGACCAATCCAAGCCCGCCGACGTGATAAAATCGATCAGGCGTTGACCGCGTGGCCACTGAGCGAAAGCCTTCAGCATATCACCAAGGGTCGACACAAACAGCGCGTTCGATTCGGTTCGCAAACCCTGATCGTAGGCAGTGATCTTGCGGTTGATGGTGGCCGCGTTCACTTCGGCCAATTCGTCTTTGTGGACGTAGGAGTCCAGCCAGTTTTTGAAGTCCTGAGCGCCGGGAATCTTGCCGAGCACCCCGAAGATGGTGTAGAGCGTGGCTCTGCTTACAACAGCCATATTAGTTAAGGAGATAGAGCCGGGATGTACCCGACGCGTGACGAATTGATGTAATACCTAGCGACGTATCGATGTCCCAATCCCTGATCTCGCCGTAGGTGCCCGAAAAGTCGAGGACCAGGAGCCAGCCTTTTGAGCCATTGCCACCCTCCAGAAACCAGGGCTGATCTTGTTGGTAGCGATCGATCACATACGACGGATCGTTGCTGAAGAAATTGTTAGAGCTGGAGCGTTTCCCCCGGCACCAGCGAATATTCCCTAAACCCGCGTGTCGGTAGGCAATCGACAGCCACTTTCCGGCAACCAGCGGGGCATCCTGATAGCCTAATGGATGAGGAGCATATCCGGCGTTGTGGGAAGGTTGCCAGTAGGCTGTCCCTTCAGAAAACGCCGGATTTGAGCCGCCATAATAACGCCCTGCATTGCCGATGTCCCTATTGTTAGGGTAGATGTAGTTCTTATTAGTGCCTACCATCAAGGTCGACTCCCAGGCAAACAAACCCGTCAGTAACAGTAGGTCGATCAAGGCCAGCCCCACGTTCACCGGCATGGGGTAACGTGGCGGGCGCGTATGTAGCGAGAAGCCACCATCGGGATAGCCGGTTACTATATACGTAACATGCCAGACGTCCTGGTCCATTGTCTGGTATTCGCCATACCAGCCAAAGCCGAGCACGTCGTTGGCGACGGCTTTCGCGCCTAACTCGATACAAGCCTGACGATAGAGAGCTATGTCGGTCAAATGACCCGCGAAAAACTTCTGAGGATTGATATTCCCGGAGTAGTAGCTGGTAATGATAGCCCTCCGGAATTTCCAGGCTTCCCAGAAGTAGTCGTCGGCCGTCGACATCCGACAAAGCCGAAGCGCCTCAGCGGTGTTTGTGAAGCCCGGCCGAAGCACCTCGATGGCGTTTTTGTCGAAGTCAGTCGTAAACGAACGCGTCAGCACCACGCCCCGGTACTGGCTCCAATAATTATAGCCATACGAATCCAGAATCTTGGCTGTCTCCTCTTCGAGTACTCGTTTCTGCCAGGAGCCATCAGCCAGACCAAAGGGGATGTTTTCGCCATACGCTTCACCCGCCTGGCTCGTCCATTCCTTCTTCAGTTGAACGGGATTAGACAGGTGACGACGGGCACAGTCCCGAACCTCCTGCTCGGTCCAATCTTTCAGCCATTTCCCCCCCAATACGTTGATGCCATATTCCCGGATAAAATCCGAGTTACCACACACGCCGCGAAGCTCCGAGCCGATATTAAAGTTCGTCCCCACGACCCCATCATTGACATTGATCGCGGTGGCACCGGCCGCTAAATACTCTTGCGGGTTCAGGTTCAGCGGTGGCGTATAAATCAATTTCTTACCAGGTGGCAAGGTCGTCCGGAGCGTATGGCCTTGCGAGAGCTGGCCATACGACAATTCCGGGTAATGCAACACTTTAGCGACTACAGTCATTAGTATACGGTGAAAGAACTCTCGATGTGGATAGATGAATTGCCGCGCTCTGTATAATCAGGATCAGACGGCCGGACAAACAGCATCAGGATCAGGGTCGGCTCACCGGGTAGCCCTTGCCAACCTGACAGTGAGTCCAGCACCCCACCGTTGACGACGTACTTGAGCAGCCGGTCGCCGGGCACGCTAAAGCTGGCCGAGTTCGTCACCCGCACGATGCCATCGTTGCCAAGCACCGGCACCACGTTCAGGTAGTTGGGGTCGGTTTGCCAGCCCATTTCGACGCGGCCGGTGAAGGTGCGGCTCGTCAACTCCTCCTCGCCTGGAGGTGGTTGCGTTGGGGCATTGGTCAACTCACCGCTGGTATTGTCATTGGTTAGCGTCTGGCTATAGGTGATCGTATCGCGGGGTTCAGCCTGTCGCGTGAATACGATCTGGTACGTACCGGCCTCCACCGGCGTGGTGCCACCTGGAGGGTTGTACTGGTACATCCGCGTCCAGAACTGATTCAGGAACACCTCGTTCACGACCTGAGTCATCAGTCGCTCGCCGCCCAGGTTAGCCAGCACGTTGCCACTCGGCCCGATTAGCGTCACCGACCAGCCCGCGTCGTCGGGTGGGTTGAGATAAAACATGATCCCGCGTGACGGCCCGTAGCGGTTGAACGCCCCTTTCACGGCACTGTTTGCCGGAAAAAACAGCGGCCGAGCTGTTGCCAAACAGCCCTTTGCGTCGCTCACTTCGATGGTCAGTCCGCCGCTGATGGATGAAGGCACGGCCACCGTGGCGGGCATCGTGGTCACTTCCGTTGCTTGCAGGACGTTGTTTGAACTATCGCGAATCCGCACCGTATACGGGGCAATGCCCGACCGGGTCGACGTCACCCGGACGGTCACATTGTGGCCACTGGCTGAGCGCACGACCTGAAGCGGATTGTTCAAAGCCCAAGCCAAATCGCAGACCTCTGGCGCATACACCGGCACGGTGAACTCTTTCCAGGAGGTCATACACCCATCTTTGTCGCGGCCCCGCACACGGTAGTTGCCAGGTGCCAGGGTGATCGTTTCCCGGATTGGGTTGGTGGTGAAGCCTTGACGGGTGACCACCGACGCGCCATCGGATTTCTGCACGATGTAGGCAAACGGTGCCAGGTTCGGGTAGGCGCTGTAATAGCGGAGGTACATTTCGACCTGGCGGGTGGCGTCGGTGTTCGCCGCTCCGATCGCGTTCGCATAAAACGAAATACCGCCGTTGGTCGAGTCGTCAAATGCCAGGTCACACACCCGGCCCGAACCGACCGTAATGGTGGCCACGATCTCACCCGACGTCGGCGTCACGACAAGGCCGCGCACCGTTACTTTATACAGGCCATCAGACAACGCCGAGTCGTTCGGCCAGACGATCTCATCGAGGGCCGTGTACAGCGTATAGGGCAGCGTCGCCAGCGCCACCCCTTCCCGGCTGAAGCCGATCTCGAACTCACCACCCGGCTCCAGGCCGACAATGATCTGACCGTTTTCGATGCGTGGATAACCTGGCCGGAAGGCGAAGTCGGTGCCACCGGTGCCCGGATCGCCGCCGCCCCCCCACTCGATCTCGGTGACAACCTTGTACCGTTTGGACGGCAGCTTCAGCGCGTCGACCGTGTCACGAAGCTGGCTGATCACGTTGGCCGACAGCGTCGCGGGTACAACGATCTGAAACTCGTGGTCGATGAAGTTGCCGTCGACAATGTAGATCACGCCACTGTCCAGGCCAGCGGCTAGGTTCAGGGCATACTCCAGCGTGGCCACCTGACCACCGGCACCGGCCTTGAACAGGAGCGTCTCAGAAAGCACCTGAGCGCGGGTGAACAGCGTGGTGATCGGAGAAAGCAAGACCTGAATCATCGCGATGGTGCGCGATTTCCGCCACGTCGGCGGTAGGTATTGCCGGATAAAACTGATTAGATCGAACATGGGCTAGGCGTAACGGATGGTAGATTCAGCGGCAACCAGGCGCATGTGACCAGACCGCGACGTGTAAGAGCCGACGAAGGGCACCCACGTCAGGCCATTGATCGGGTCGTTGGCCTGACCAGCGCGGCTCCGGGCCTGAACGATCACGAAGTCGACCACGCCTGGCACCGTCTGCATGTAGTCGGTGAGCAGCGTCCAGGAGAGCACCGAATCGAAGGGCAACGCCGCCAGGTACGTGGCGATGCCCTCCAGCACCGGGAACCGGGCCGAGTCTTTGAGCAGCGCCCCGTTGGGAGCCAGCACCTGACGGTCGATCTTTACGTTGATGTCCAAGCCCAACTCTTCGGCGAAGAGCGACAGGATCGAGAGCTGAACCCCGGCGTATTTGACCAGACCCATGTACTCGGCAAAAGCAGTCTGTTCATCGGCCGTCAACGGGATCAGCCCACCGCCGCCCGCCTTCACGGCCTTGATGGTGAGCCTGCCACCTTCCTCGACGGCAGCGGACTGTTTAACGATCTGTTTGGTGGCATCAACGGTGGCGTAACCCACGCGACCGCCAATGACCTGGGTACGTTCCCCATACTGGAACGCTTTGGCCTGAGCGACGTACCAGGTTAACGAGCCCACCTGTTTGGCATCCAGCTCAGCCGTCAGGTCAGCGCCCAACTGATCGATCAGGGCTTCGAGCGCCATCGTCAGCAGGGCAAACATTTTCTTCAGGTACGGAAAGAACCCGGTGGATGAGTTGGTGTCGAGCGTGGCCAGTTCGGGTATAGTGGCCTGGACAGCATCCTGCTCGGCGATAATCTGTGCTTCGGTACGCATGGGTGTGGCTAATTAAGAAATTGGAAATTCCCCGATCCGCCAGTAACCGATACCGACTGGCTTGTCGATGTCCTCGATGGTGGCGAAGGGGGCAAAGTCGGCCAGGTACGTCCGGGCGCGGGTATTGAGCACATCGGCCCGAAGCGTGAGTACCTGACCGGCAAACAGCCGATCCGACAGATGCTTGAGGTCGCGGTTGTCGGCCAGCAGCCAGAACACGCCCGCCACGTCGCCGTATACTTCGACGGCGATGTTGGCCAGGCTCTGGCCTTCCTGCACGGTGTAGCTGCTAGTCATAGAGGGTAATCGTTTGGCCGACGACGTCGACCTTGCGCGGTGGGGTGATCCCGTCGCGGTTGCACTCGGATCGGAGCGCGCCGCCGACGCCGGGCAGCGTCTCGTTATCGTTGAGGTAGCTCATGATCCCCACGCCGAGCGTAGGAAAGAATACGTTATCGCCCTTATTAAAGCGAAGCAGATCGACCCGGTGGCGCTGGACACTGTCGTGCGCCTGGATCGCGCCGCCGACGATGGTCACCTCGCCATCGATGAGTTGGAGGTCTTTCATTTTAAAAGCTGCTTAAACTTGGCTTTGAGGGTCGTGATCTTGGCCAGCGTGGCCGGAAACACCGATGGCGATGGCGCGCCTGGCGAGGCGCAAACGACCTGAAACGATTCCAGAATGCCGAGCAGATCGGCGCATAGACTGGCCAGGTTAGTGGTGTTGTTCTCGATGGTGACCACGCCACCCGACAACCGGATCACGGCCTGATCATGCTGCACCGTCGTTTCGTCGGCCTCCAGGTGGATCGAGGCTTTGCCAATCGTGGCGTCGAGGCTTTCGAGTTCAGTGGCCAGGCACACGAACAGCGAACCCGATGAGTTTTCCAGCATGGCCACGTACACCAGGCTCCCGACCTTCGGCGTCAGTAGTAGCCCCTCCTCGCCTTCCTCGTCGGCGCACAGGTTCACGCCGTCGACCGACGTCAAGTCCGTGCCCACAATGTCGACCGTACAGGTACGTCCCTCGACAGAAACCACCGTCGCGGGACGTACCTGAATAGGAGCCGGAGGCACCAGCCCTTTGAATGCGCCGACTAGGTTGGCTTCACGTTCCATAGATTATTTGGATATCCTCGGCCGGCCGACGGATCTGTTCAGAATTTTGTTTGGTTAGGAGACCTTGATGCCCAGGCCAACGGTACACCGCCCACCCGACGAACTGAACTCGGTTTTCACGGACGTCACATAGTAGGCACCGGCACGATCCGGATAACTAGGATCAGCCAGGCGCGCGGTGTAGCCGACCTCCACGAACGGCACGAGCCAGGTCTTCAGCGACCCGCGAAACCCGTCGAACGATCGTTTCTTCAGCTCCTCCTTGACGATCTTGTTCAGCGTGGCCGTGTCGCTCACATTGGGTTTGTGGAGCGTTACCTTCTCGCCGCCATCCTGGCCACCTTCGGCCTTGCCTTTCTTCTTCTTACCGCCGCCGATCACCTCGACTTTGACCTTGATGTCGTCGGCCCGGACGAACTCCAGATCGTCGCTGGTCTCCACGTTCCGGGTAAAGTCGTAGCGGACGTCGCCGGTTTTCTCGGTATAGCGCAGGTGGCACCGCACCTCGTTGCCTTTGCAATAGAGCGCCAGGCCGAGGTCTTTGAGCTTCTCCAGCACCTGGATGCCGGTGGCCGAGACGATGGTAAAGGAGTCGAGCTGCATTTGCCCGGCGTCGCCAACAACCGTCAGGCTTTGTTCACCCTGTTTGTTGACCTGGTCGACCACGTAATCGAGCACCTGACGGACGCTGCACTTTTTGAAGGTCTTGTCGGGTATGCCCTTCCGGAGCAGGTAGGCTCCATCCTGGCACTTAATCACAAAAGGCGCGTTCGGCTTCAGCGCCGTCACGAACCCGGTAAACCGGACGGGGTTTTGCCCGTCGTAACCAAGCCGGATCGTGACCGCGTCGCCGCGCTTAATCTGTGACTCGATGGCCAGCGCCTGGTTGAGGTATTTGGCCGGAATGGTGATCGTGGCTTCGTCGGCCAGCAACTCAGTTGACGACTCGACAACGACCGACTCGACGGCCGACAGCTTGTGAGACCCAATCGTGATCTCGTGCGTCATTTTAAACATAGCAGCGGTGGCAAGGTGAGAGACGGCCAGAGTGGCACCGATGGTGCCGATGACTAGGAAGCGTTTCATTGGATTGTGGATTGGTTAGATTAAAAGCTCAAAGTCCGTATCAGCGTAGCCGCTGAAGGTGTAGGTCTGATTTTCAAGGCCCGACGTGGCGGGAAAATCCCAGCTCTCGACGGTCATTTGGGTAATGCCGAGCGTGTCGAGCAACACGCAGCGGATTTGCAGGTTGACGCCCGACGTGAGCATTTTCTTCAGGTCCGCGACGTCGGTTTCGGGATACTCGCCTTCGCCAATCAGGACACCCGACACGCTGATTTGCGGATCGTTCTGGCTCCATTCCTCCTTGACGCTGCCCACCCGGCCAGCGGCTGAGTTGACCTGGCGTCGCACGATGGTGGCCCCACCGCTGACGCTGACGGTGGGTTCAAGGGGCAATGTCCAGGCATCGGAGCCGTCGCGTTTGATCGAGATCGACACCGGGCACTGCATGACCATGCCGGTCGACGGAACAATTACCTCGCTCTTCATTGCGCCGCTGCCTGGCTACCGGCCAGAACGCGGGTTAATTCATCGATGACCATGTTCTTCAGCTCCTCGACGCCCACTTTGGCGTCGGCCACGTTCATGGTCAAGCCCTTCACCAGTGCCTCCAGGTGGATGTTAACGGTCGTTGATTTGGTGCCGCCCGTCGTGGCTGAGAGGCCCGCTTTGTCGCCTACTGTACCGCCACCACCCGCCGCACCCGCCGCCCCTTTACCCGCCGCCGCACCGACACCGGTCGGGTTGACCTCGGCCAAGCGTTTGTTGCGCCCAGCGCGCCGGTCGGCCAGTTTCCCGAACCGCTCCTCGTGATCGGCCCGGTAAGCAGCGCCACCCTTCGCTGTCCCTTCTTTCCAGGCGTCGGCGACCAGGCTGATGATTTTGGGGATATCCATCGTCATGCCCGCCAGCATCAATTGACCCAGGCGGCTGAAGATCGATTTGGCCACTTCCCACAACGTCAGGATCGCGCGCCGGAACCCTTCGACATGGTCCCAGGCGTATTTCAGCCCGGCGATTAGCGCCGCCAGGGCGACGACGGTCAGACCAATCGGGTTCGCAGCCATCGCCACGTTTAAGGCCGACCAGGCCCGGACGCACAGCCAGACAACGCCGATCAGCTTCACGATCCACGAGTCGGCCAGCCAGAGAACCAACTGGCCCACGTACTTCAGCGCGGTCGAGATCGTCCAGACTACGGCCGAGAGGATGTCGAAAACCGTCGAGAGACCCGACGCGCCACCCGTCAGGTTGCCGAAGGCAGCAAAGAGGTTCACGATCACATCCCACAATTGGCCGAACAGATCACGCAGGGGAGCGGTGGCATCCCAGACCTGCATCATGCCGTCGCGGATGACCGCAAAGACGGGCTGGAGCTTCTCCAGCATCGGATCGATCTTGCTCAGTAGGTCCGTACCGAAGTCGAAGAGCTTGCCGAGCATCGGGTTCAAGCCTTCCGCCCAGGTGGCGAACTTGTTCTCCAGCGTACCCAGGAAGGTCGACCATTTGCCGCCCGCCGTTTGGCTGAGCTTGTCGAGACCACCGGAATACAGCTCACCTTTTTCGGATAGATTCTCGATAGCGGTGGCCACATCGGCGGCTCTGATTTGGCGTTTCTCGGCCATCTTAAACAGCCCTTCGCCGTCAACCTTCAGGGTCTTTTTCAACTGGTCCATCAAGGCAGTACCACCAAATTCCTGGTGAAGCTCGCCGCCGTCAATGAACCCCTTCTGCAAGATTTTGCCATAAGCCGCCGATAACTCACCAAAATCCTTCTGGCTTACAGCGGCCATGTTGCCGATCTGAGTCATCACCGAATTAAGCTGAGCCGGGTTGACCTTCGCCGAAAGGAGCGTCCGGGCTGAGCCGTACACATCCTCATTGCTGTAGGGTGTCACGTCGGCGAACTTGTTGAGCTGCCCCATGAGCGGGTCGACGCCCTGTTTGCCGACGAACTGCTCGAACGCAACCTTCGTCTGCTCCCGATCCATGCCCGACTGAGCAAACGAGATCGCACCTGCACCGAGCGCCGCCGCACCCAAAAACGGCGCGGCCTTGCCCATCATGTTCCCGAACCAGCCTTTCTCGCCGTCCGTCCTTCCAACGGACCGCATTCGCTCCAGCTTCTTTTCGGTCTGCTCGATCTGCCGGTTTAGAGTGCGAAGCCCCGACCAGGAGGTGGTCACATCGCGGCGTTTGGTCAGTTCATCGAGACGTTTGTTCAGGCCGTCGATGGTGCGGTTGGCCGAGCCGAGGCCCATCAGCTTATCGCGCAACTGGCCGATGGTCGTCGCCGAGCGGCTGATCATGCCCTGAAAGCGCGACATCCCGTTCCGCATTCGGCCCAGGACACCATCAAACCGGCCCTGAACTTGCATCAGGGCCGGGCTGATCAGATCGCGCAGCTTGAAGAGGAACTCGTAGTTCATTACTTTTTTGGGTCAGCCGTAATCAGCTTGAATGACTTGATGATGTAATCGGCTTCGCGCCAGAGCCGGACGAACTCGACCTCATCGAGCGTATCCGGATCGATCTTAAACAGGTAGCGGATTTGGGCACCCATTGCGGTAAGCCCACCGCCCGACTGGTCCGTGATCGGAGGCCAGTCGTCTAGAGCTTTTTTATCCGGGCGTTCCGGGTTTCAAGCAGCTCGACGCATTGCAGCGCCGCCGCCGTCAGCAGCGCCGGTTCATTGAGGATCGCTTCATCGCCGCCGACAAAGCAGTTCTTTACGATCACTTTCCCCGCCTCGATGATGGCCGGGAGCTTCGACATGGCGTGGCCGAGTTCGCGGTCATTCGGCTTGCGGATGTAGGCAACGACGGCGTCTTCAATCTCCTCGTCGTCGGCCGTAGGCGCTTTGTAGGGGTCGTACTTGACGGGCTTGCGTTCGACCGAAATCTGATGAACCTCGCCGTACTTTTCTTTGAGTTGCTCGACCGTCAGGTCGTTGGGTTGCTGCTTAGGCATTGGATTTAACTTATTGGGGTGTGGAAACGAACTGTTTAAACGGCGTTTAAACGCCAGGCACTAGACCTCGAAGTGAGGCATGTCAATGAATTTCTCGTCGCTGGTCTGACCGTCTTGGTCCCAATCGGCTCCCCAGGTCACGGCTGGAAAGGCTTCCCGGATGATGGTGGCCACGCGCTGATAATTACGCTCCGACCAATCCATTTTGCCTTCCTTATCCACGAAGCCCACGTCGAAGGCCCGACTCGCCGGTTGGCCATTGGCGTCGACGGCACCGTGATTGCTGGTGCCGGGCTGCTTTTTGGTGATGATCCGCTTGGCCTCGTCGGCATCGAGCAGGTACAGGCCCGCCGCTTCGCGCAGCTTGTTGATTTGGGCCTGAGACTTGCGGCCCTGAGCGTAGTAGGCTTCCTGCACGGCCAGGCTCCGAAACGTCTCGACCAGGATCAGTCGAGGCGCTTCGGGATACCGTTTCGGATAGTGTTCACTGACGTACTTCCATACCGTTTGAAGGAGGGGTACGCACTGTTTGATGTCGCGTGAAACGCCCATTAGGAGTTCGGATTTTTCCAGAACCAGACTAAGGCGATGACTCGCTTAGCGAAGTCAATCGGATCGCCTTCAGCCTGTTTGGCTGCCGTGATGACGGCGTTGATGATTCGGTTCGCACAGTGGCCAGCCAGGTAAGAAAGGCCAGTGGCCAGCCATTGCGGGCAACCGGTTTCCAGGAGGCCCATCCCTACCAGCGATGCCCCGGCGAACCCGGAGATGATGTTACTGACGCGGTGCCAGAAGCCGAAGCCCAGACCAGCATCCTGACGTGATGCCAGGACGCTGGCCAATAGGCTGAAGAAAATCACGGAAATCTGCTTCGGCTCAAGCGCGTCCCACGCCTTCTCGATTAACAGCATCGTCCGCTTGAGGATCAGTGCATCCGGATAGAGCATGACCGCGCTGGCGACAATGCTGAAGATGATTAAAGGCAGGTTCGATGAATCGAACGATTTCCAGAATTTTCTCATAATTACACGTCGTACTTCATTTGCAGGAAGATGAAGGGCAAGTCGACCTCCATGAAGGTCTTGCCCTGCTCGATGGCCTTCTCGACGTCGGTGAACTCCATACCGAGGATGTTGTCGACCACCGTGCGGCCGTCTTCGGCCTCGTAGCTGATCGAGCAGGTCAGACCCCGGTAATCATTCAGGTCTTTGTTGGGCGCTTTCTGGATCAGGCGTTCGAGCGTGTTCTGGAGCACCTTCACGCTACCCTCGTTGGACTTGTTGCCGCGCTGGATCGAGAGGGGATTATTGCCCTTACCGTACACGAAGCCCTTCTCCTGATTGGTCTTGTAGCTGATGCCCTGGCACTCCACGATGATGTCGCTGCCGATCTGCACCGTCACGCTCGACCAAGAGTATTGTTCACTATTAAATTGTGGCATGATCGTTAGGCGTTAGGGTTGTAGAAACCAAGAGTTACGACGATGTCGCGCGCCAGGCCGAGGGGCGTCACGCGGCACGTAACCTCCAGTTTAGAGAGTGCCAGGATGTCCTGAGCCGGATCGATGAAGGTGGTGACCCCACTGATCTCGCTCTCGCCGTTGGTGATCATACCCAGGCTAATGGCCCGGTCGAGCTTACCCTGAAGGTTCTTCACCCAGGTCGCGGGAATCTTACCGGTCTCGGTGTCGACAGGTACGTTGTCGAGCAGTTCAGGCAACAGGTTCGTGTACAGCAGCCGGGCGACTTTATCCGCCACGCGGCCATTGGCCAGGCTGTTGAAGTCGTCAGTATCGGCGCAAGCCATGTGGTCACCCACCCAATAATACCCGGCTTGATTCGGGTACTTCCGGAGGAAGATGTACCCCTTCTGATCGAGCGTAACGGCCTGTGTGCTGTTGGCCTTCACGGCAATGTTATTGGTCGTGTAAGCTTCCGAGATTGGCAGCGAACCATTTCGGAATCGGCCAAGATTCTGGTGGACTGGTATGGCAGCAATGCTCCCCAGGGCCAATCCCATTGCCGCGTTACGACCCGCCCGGTTGGTGCCAACTACCACACCCACGCGGTTAAACGTGTGGGTCTTAAGGTTTCGCAGGTTGGCCAGCGCAGGGTCGAGAAACTTACCGTCGAGCAGAATCCGGCACGGTCGATGTAGCGTGTTTTGCGCTTCCGCCCAGGCGAACGCCTCATCCATACCCGCCAGCGTATCAGGGTGAAGCCCTTCGGTCAGGGTCGGCGTTTCGGCTTCCAACAACCGGCTAACCCCGATGACATTGAGCCGCCCTTCAGCCGCCTCCATCAACGTAGTGATGGTCGTGCCGGTAAATAAGTCAGCCAGCGAAACGGTAGGATCAACAATCATCACCCACAACTCAGCCCCCTCACCAGCAGCAAGGAAAAAGTCTTGCACCTGTTGTTGCCAGTAGAGACCATAGGAAGTTTGGACGACGCGGGTCGGGTTGACGATGTCAAAGTAGTCATCCATCGAGCGGACCATGAACGGCGCGCGGGGCGTCCCGTTCAGCACCAGACCCACCACGCGATCATCTGCGAAAGCGATCCGGCCGAGACCTCCATTCTGGAGGTTAATAAGTACGTCAGGCAGTGCCATGTGTGTGCGATTAGTTGGTTAAGCATTGGACCGGCTCAGCCGAGCCGGTCCAATAGCGACCTCATGAAACCCCTTTATTAAGCCGATGCGGCTTCGACAACCGCGCCGATGCCTTTGCCGTCAGCACGCAGACCGCGACCGCCGAACATCAGCAGGAAGCTGTACACGTCGCCGTACATGGTGGGATCGTTCAGGCGCTCGAACATCTTCACGTCACCCATTGCGCGGGCTACACATGAGGGATGCCAGAAGAGTGCGCCCGCGTTTTCGTCAGTGGCAACCACCGACGACGGTGACTTCACCACCGGCGTGGCGTCGTTGCTGAAGCGCAGCACCGTATCACGCATGAAGATGTCGAACCCGGCCACCCGGCCGACGATACCAGCCGCCAGATCGGCGTATTTGACGAAGTTGACGGCCAGGTCTTTGTCCTGAAGCAGGGCGTCGATCTGATCCGGATAAAGCAGGCACTTGCGATTAGCCGCAGGCACTTTATCCTTATCGAATTTCACCTTCATCGCAAACATGGTCGACTTATCGAACGCCTTCCGGTTGCCCGTAGCGCCGGTAATGGCTGACGACCTCGCCGCGCCAGTGGTGCGGATGATGTTGTTGGCGTTCAGGTTGGCGACCCAACGTGAGAGCAGGTTTTCAGCCCCTTTCTCTTTGATGTTGGCCATGTCGTTCGAGATGATCGACTGGCGCTTATCATACGAGAGCTGAATGACGTCGATGTTGCGGATCAGGACGGGGTCGCTGGTCAGCTCATCGATCACATACGTGGTCTCGGTGTCGGTACGCTCCGAGATAGTCGCGGGCAGCGACGTGCGGTTAACCGACACGCCTGACGGGCTTCCCGCCTGTGCCAGGTGGACGACCTTGCCCTCCAGCACGAACTCGTCATGAGGAGTCGCATGCTGCATAAACTCGTTGTCCTTGTAGAAATTCTCTACAAGCTGGGCAACCCAGATTTCCGGCTGTAATGCCATGATTATGTTACGGTGTGGTGTGGTGTGGTACGCGTACTAGGCACTGGAGGTGATCGCAGAAGCAGCCAAGGCTACACCTGCACGTTGGTTGGCTTTACGCCATGCGCGGCTTCATACAGCCGCTCGAACGTGGGGCGGTCGGTCTGAGCCAGCTTCATTAGCCCACCCGATTTGTCGAGTTCGTGAAACCGCTTTTTGTCAGCTTCCCGTGTAGCGTCATCTCCCTGAGCAGCAGCACCGCCGTTTGCGGCCAGCGCGACCAGGTCTTTGGGTTTGGGGAGTGCCTCCAGAGCCAGCTTGGCGTTGGCATGGTCGGCCGCGAACAGATTCATGTAAATCGGCTTCTGTTCAGCCGTGATGCGTTTCTCGACGTGAGCCTGATCGACTAAGGTTTTCGCTTCCAGTTCGAGCGTCTCCTTTTGCGTTTTCAGCAGCTTGTCGTGCTCAATTTTCAGGGCATCGTAGCCCGCCGCTTTCGCGGCCATGTTGAGGACGTCGGTGTCACTGGCAGTCGCAGCCAGGCCGAGCGCCGTCAGGACGGTGGCAAGTTCCATTGTGGTTGTTTGGGATTGTGTGCGTGTGGATGTGGCCGGGGGCCGATACTTGTTGAGCAGGGCCGAGAGCTGCATTTCGCCCAGCGGTTCACCAGCCTGGTCGTACAATTGAAGGGCGTTGCTGTTGCTGCCCACGTCGACAATGCTGATCTCCTGAAGTCGCCATTTGGTGACGACGGGACACTGAAGCGCGTCGTCCCAAGCGGACTCGATTACCACCAGGCCGATGCTGGCCGCGCGTAGGAACCCGCGCTCTACTTTGCCGCCGATTTCTTTGCCGCCTCCTTCGGATGTATCATCCAGGTCGAACACTTCATCGACGTACAGCTTGCCGTCTTCCCACCGTAGATTTTCCCATTTACCAATGACCTTTCCACGCTGGTGCATGTACAGCATGATGGGGTTGCGTTCAAACGCTTCGGTGTCCGCGCCACTTTGGAGGACGCGGAAGCCGTGTGAGTTGACTGATTCGTCACTGACGCAGAAGGCCATTGGTAATAGGGAATGAACGGTGTGGATGGGTACGGAAAGCCCGCTAACTGACCCAAAGTTTGGGCGCGGTTCGGCCCACGCCAACCGGGTCGAGTAGCCCTTCCGGAGTAAGCATCAGCGACTCCGTAGGCGCTCCGAAATGGGCGACTATCCCTACCCATGCGAGTGGCCGATCGTCTGTCTAATGGGCAATTTTGACCCATATCCCACCGACGAATCAATGACTAGTGCCCAACTCCAGGAGGCTGGAAAACTGCTCTACATGCTCGATGTGTCCGGGCAGAAGATTGCCTCGACGCTCGGCGTGAGCGAAACCACCGTATCGAATTGGGTGAAGAGAAACGGCTGGCGGGAAGAGCGCGCCGAGGGCCGTGCCCTGAAGCAAAGCCTCGAAAATGGCCTCCTAGAGGTCATCGAGTACGCCGTCGACGTGCTCCGGGAACACGTTAAGACCAACCGCTCGGCGGGTACGTTTCAGCCGCTCGACAAAGGGCAGGTCGATGCCCTGTCGAAGATGTACGCTCAGATCAAAGGGAAAGACATGGCCTATGCCGCCGTCGTCAACCTGGTCAAAGAGATCATTCAGTTTGTGGCCGCACAGAACCCGGACCTGGCGCGTGAGCTGGTGCCCTACACCAACGAGTTTTTAGCCACCCAAGCCGCCGAATGAGCCAGCTAACTGCCAAAGACAAAAAGGCGCTGGCTGAGTATCACAGCGCCGCCCTGGTCATTCAGACCGCGCAGCCCGGAGCCGATCCGAAGGAGTCCACCGCCGACCGCCAAAAGCGGATCGCCATGCTCCTGGCACCTGGTAACTTCGAGGCGTTCTGTTGGTACTATTGTCCCAACTACATGACCGACCGCAAGACCAAAAAGCGGGTGCGGTTCGGTTGGTTTCACAACAAAGCGGCCGAGTTGATCATCAACGACCCGGACATCTTTGCCGCCCTGGAGTGGCCACGCGGCCATGCCAAATCGGTCTTCGCCAACGTCTTTATCGTCCTATATCTGTTGGCGAAGGGTGAACTCGACGGCGTGATCGTGGCCAGCCAGAACGAGAAGAAAGCCACCCAACTCCTGATCGATATTCAGGTTCAGCTCGAAGGCAACGCCAAGTTTATCGCGGACTTCGGTGAGCAGAAGACGCACGGCGATTGGGCCGAGGGTAGCTTCAGCACCAAAGCCGGGATCGGCTTCTGGGCGTATGGTCGTGGCCAGTCACCGCGTGGCACCCGGAAAGGCGAACGCCGCCCCAACCTGATCATCTGTGACGACATCGATGATAAGGAGATTTGCAAGAATCAGGAGCGCGTCGAGGAGGCCGTTGCCTGGGTGCGTGAGGATTTGATGGGGTGCTTCGACGGGACGCAAGGCCGGTTCCTACTGGTGGGCAACCGCATCCACCAGGCGAGTATCCTGGCGCACCTGGTCGGCGACGTCGAGGAGGATGATCCGGTCAACCCGGCCGTGACCCGCGTCAAGGTCTACGCCCTGGAAGACCCGAAGACCCACGCCGAAGATCAGAGCGAAGAGGGTAAACCCGCCTGGCCGTCGCGGTTCACCCGCAAAAAGCTGGAGAAGCAGTTCGAGAAAATTGGCTACCGATCTGCTCAGCGCGAATACTTCCACAAGCACATTGTCGAGGGCAAGGTCTTCAAACGGGACTGGCTGTTCTACGCGCCCATGCCCGACCTGTCTGTCTATCAGAGCATCGTCGTGTACGTCGATCCGAGCTTCAAGGCTACGAAGAAAAGCGACTTCAAGGCCATCGTCGCGGTGGGCAAAGTGGGCAAGTATTACGACATCCTTGATCTATGGGTACGTCAGGCCACCCGCACGGCGATGGTGCAGGCGCACTATGACATGGATGCCCGGCTGAAGGAGAAAGGCGCGAAGCTGATCGATCACTGGATGGAAGCCAACTTCCTGCAAGACCTGATCATGGAGGACTACACCGAGCACTCCATCACGGCCGGGTTCATGCTGCCGGTGCGCGAAGACAAACGCGACAAGCCCGACAAGTACGCCCGGATCGAGGGCACCTCGCCGCTGTTTGAGCGCAAGGTCGTCCGCATCAACGAAGCCCTCAAACGTGACCCGGATCACCGGGCCTTTACCGATCAGCTCCTCAACTTCCCCACTGGCCACGACGACGGCCCGGATGCCTGGGAGGGAGCCGTGTTCAAGACCAACGAAAAAAACCGCACGTCGGCCGGTGCTGTCTATGGCTCCTACCGGCGTAACACCCGCTACTAATATGTTTCTGACCCGTCAAGACCTATCGGCCTCGCTCTACCCCGAAATCGCCGGAGCCATTGCCAACTATTCCGAGACCATCATCCGGATGCAACTCGCCAGGGCTGAAGGTGAGATCGAGACGTACCTGGCCAACCGGTATTTGATCCGGCCGGAACTGGAAAAGGTCGGCGAAGCGCGACACGAATTTCTGCTCGGCCTGGCGCGCGATCTGGCGATCTACCACCTGTACGCTCTTCAGGAAACAATCCCGGAGCACCGGGAGAAACGCTACGATCAGGCCATCGCCATCCTACGCCTGATCCAGAAAGGGGAGAGCGCCTTGCCTGGCGTCCCGATGGTTCCGACCGAGCTACCCGCCGAGGGTGCAGGGGCCATTGCGTGGGGTTCGGGCAAGAAACGCGTCCAACTCTCCGACGTGCTTTAACCCCTACCCCGTTTAAGTGCCGTTTAAAACGCCCGACAACAGGCAAACGGTACACAACTAGTCCAAGTACCCACCCGCTAATCAATCGCCGCCCTGTCGGCCTGTTTTGAAAAATGGCCAAGAACCGTAACAAAGCGAAGCAAAAGCCAGCCGCCGTCGCCAATACCAAGCAGATCGTCGTTAACGATTTCGGGATTCAGCTTCGGACACTCGACCGCACCCCGAAAGATTTAGGGCGCTGGAAAGCCGCGCTCCAGTCGGCAGAAAGCATACTCAGCCCCAACCGGAAGTTGCTGTATGATCTCTACGACGACATCACGCTCGACGGCCACCTGACCTCAGTCATGGAACAGCGTCGCCTGGCGATCACGACCTCGGCGCTGCTCTTCCAGAAGGACGGCAAACCCAACGAGCAGATCAACGCCCTGATCAACAGTCTGGGCTTTCTGGCGCTGCTCGGTCACATCATCGACAGTGTGGCGTATGGGTATAGCCTGATCCGGGCTGACTTCACCGCGCCCAGAGGCCCGGCCGTCGACTTGGTTCCGCGCGCGCACGTGGTGCCGCAGTTCGGGATCGTGGTCGAACAGCCCGGCTCCTTCGACGGCACCGACTACACGCAGCCCCCGTACACCAACCTGTACCTGGGCGTGGGCAACCCCGACGACCTGGGCAAGCTGCTTAAGGCCGCGCCGCTGGTGCTGCTCAAGCGGGGCAACGTCTCCGACTGGAGCAGCTTTAACGAGATTTTCGGGCAACCCCACCGCAAGTACACCTACTCATCCATCGAGCAGAAAGCGCAACTTGAGCGGATGGCCAATGAGCAGGGCCGCGCAGGCTACTCGATCATTCCGGAAGGCGCTAACATGGAGGTGATGGGCAACTACCAGACCGCATCGGCCACCACGTACAGCATGGCCATCGATCACTTTGACAAGGAGCTAAGCAAGCTGTTTGTAGGGCAGACCATGACCACAGACTCAGGATCGTCATTAAGCCAGTCGGAGGTTCACGAGCGCGTGGGTGACCGTGTGGGCATGTCCGATCGCCAGTTCGTGATCCTGGTACTGGAAAGCCTTGTTAAACCCATGCTTATCGCGCAGGGCATTCCGGCCGATGGAAACTTCCAGTTTGCCGACGAAGAGGAAAGCGTTGCCTGGAAGGATCGCCTCGACGGCGATTTGAAGATTCACAAGGAAGTCGGCCCACTGACGCAGGAGTATTTCGCCGAAGAGTATCACGTCGAATTTGACAAGACGGCAAAGAAGAAGGAGCCAGGCAAGGGCCAGCAAGGGGAAGACGATCCCGAAGAAGAGGACGCGGCTGAGCAGCCCAACAAGAAGGAGAAGCCAGCGAAGGGCAAGCAGGAAAACAGCGCGCCGAGCTTCGAGGAGCTGAAGGCCAGAGCAACCGACTGGTTTAGAAAGGTGTTCGGCTCTGATCCGTTTGCAAATTTTCGCTAGGCCCCGATGAGCTGAGCCAGCTTAGCTCATTCGGGGCCGACCTCCACACGCTGTACTTGGGGCATCATTTGCACCTGGCCGCTGGTGAGAATGAGTTGCCGCGCTTTCTCAATATCAAGAAGCTGGTACGGGCCGCGCTGAAGAACCTGTTTGACGGCTTCGAGGGATTGGTCGAGCCGAATCTATTCCGGCTCACTTTCGACGCCCTCGACCATGCCATCACGGCCGGTTTCGGCAAGGTGAAAACCGGCGATCCGAATTGGGACTTCGTGCAACAGCTACGCAAATCAGCCGCCTGGTTTGCTGCCCGCAAGACGTACCGCCAACGGATCGATCTGGCCGCGCTCCTGGCCGACGACAAAGGCAAGCTCCGCACCTGGAAGCAATTCCAGGAAGCCGCCCAACCCGTCGCCGGTGCCTACAATCAGACGTGGCTCCAGGTCGAGTATAACACGGCCGTCAATAGCGCCTATAACGCCAGCCGGTGGAAAGCCTTCGAGGCCGAGGTCGACGTGTACCCCAACCTCATCTATACGCCGTCGCGCGCGGCCACGCCCAGAGATGAGCATAAGCCCTTCTACCACGTGGTGCGGCCGGTGGATGACGACTTCTGGGTGCATCACTTCCCGCCCTCGGAGTATAACTGCATGTGCGGCGTCGAGCAGACCGACGATGAGGTGACCGACGTACCGGGCAAAGCGCCAAAGGCCGCGCCTGGTCTCGATCACAACGTGGGCAAAACCGGTGAGCTATTCTCGAAAACCCACCCATACAGCGACAGCCTGACCGACAAGGAGCGCAAGGCCATCGATGAGGAAGGTGAAAAGCTGATGGACGATGAACAATGACAAGTTGTTCGCGGCCCTGGCTGGTCGGATCAGCAACTACATCGAGAACCACGCGCGAACGGTGGTTCGGGTCGAGGGCACCAAGCACTTTAAAGAGTCCTTCCGGAACGAAGGTTTCACCGACGAAACGCTCGAAAAGTGGCCCGACATCACCAATGCCCGCAAGGATCAGAAGCGGAAGAAAAACGGCAACCTTCCGCCGATCCTGACCGACACCGGCAAGTTGGGCAACAGCATCACGGCGCGCAATGACGGCGATGAGGACGTGGTCTTTAGCAGCGACCGGCCGTATGCGAAGCGCCACAACGAGGGCGACAATGTCATGCCGCAACGTCAATTTATGGGGCCATCGAAAGCCCTCGACGACAAGATCGTCGCCAAGTTCGACCGTGACTTCCAGCGTATTTTAAACAACAGTTAAATGCTATCCACCTACCTCTTGCTCGGCAACGCCTGTTTAGACGTGCCGGGTCTCAAATGGGTCGACCTCGACAAAGGTCAGCTCGACAACCCGGACAAGTTCAACTCGTTGATCCCGCCCGCCCTGCTTATTGGCCAGACCGATCTCACCTGGAGCCAACTAGCAGGCCGCAATCAACTCGGCAAGGGCACCGTCACCACGAAGACGGTGCTCACCCTGCCCACCGCCACCCACATCAGTCACCCCACCGCTCAGGATAACCTGGCGAAGCTGACCATCGCGGATCGGGTGCGCGCCACGATCCTGAGTGTGCCCGGCGTGATGAGTCGGCTCACTACGAGAGAGTATTCATCTGGTTCGTTCTTCGTCGTGGAGGAAACCTTCGAGGTTGCCTTCAAGTCAGGCCCGTCGTATAACTACGTCTCCCTGACTCCGCACGTCACCGCGTTTATGTCCACCTCCACCAATCCACCCACCGCGTGAAAACCACACCCAAATGGGGCTTCGGCCTCGTGGCCACTCTACTCAGCCTAGCCAGCTATATCCTGATTGCCGGTTGCCTGTCGGGCTGTACATCGCTCTATAACCGAGCGAAAGCCCGCTTTCAAACCACGCACGTCGACACCACCTACCAGCTTATCACGGTGGCCGTACCAGCCGACTCGACCAGTCTAGTCGTGCCCACCGCGACGACGCCACTGACGCAAAAACAGACGCAAGGCCGAGCCACCGTCACGATCATCCGGGAGCCAACCAACACGACCGTCTTGGCCGATTGCGCTGGAGCCGAAAAAGACACGCTGGTCATGGTCAAAACCGTCACTGAGAAATGGGGCGTCGATCCAAAATACCAGGAGCTGGCTGAGCAGTATCATCAGCAAGCCGATAACAACCGTCGTCGGGCCAACAAGTTTATGTGGATCGCCATTGGCCTGGGTTTACTTCTATTGGCTGGGCTGTTCTTTTTGGGCCGCTACCTACTAAGGCACTATTACCAGCTCCAGTCGCCTTTCGTCAAACGCGTCAAACCCGACCCTAACGATGTGCCAACAGCAACAAACGAGTGAATTCGTTTTCTTTCCTGGTAACGCCTGGACGCTGGCGCTTCGCTTCAAATGGGGCATTCCCGACGACGTGACGGCCGGTGTATACCACCGCTACTCACCGGCCGAGGAGGAGGAGAGCCTTCGGCCTACCAAAGAGGCACCGCAGGAAGGCACCGGCGACGTGACGTTCACCTTTTCGGCTGAGCAGACCGCCACCATCGAAACCGGCGTGTACATCCTCAAAGTGTTCTGGCGCGGGCTGTTCCGGATCAGTAGCCCACTGACACCGTCGATGTGGGCCGACGCACCCCGTCGAACGTCCTGGCTAGTCGACGCCGACGTGACGGCTTTAGTCAATACTGACATCGCCCAAGCGTCAGCCACCCGGATCGCAGCTCAGACCAGCGCCGAGGAAGCCAACATCGCCCTCCAGAACGCGGAGCTTCAGGCCAGCCTGGCGCAACAGGCCGCACTCCTTGCCCAATCAATCGCCGCCAGCCTGAACATCGGCTTCGGCAACGCGCCGACCATTCAGGCGGTACGGGAAATTCCCGTCGAGCGGACCACCCTGTTTGTCGTGGCCAGCGACGTGGAAGGCGACGAGACCGACGTGTGGTGCATCAAACAACCGGACGGCCGCTGCCTGAAATTCTTAACTCAATTGCTTTAATTTTTCAATCTATCCACCCAATGACGAAGTACATCAAATTGCTTTTCTGCCTGTGCATTAGTGTGCAATGCCTGGCTCAATTCGGCAACGAAACGCCTGACGGGCTGATCACCTACCGGAGCCGAACAACCACCGTGACGCAGCCGATCCCAACCACCGCCTGGGTGGGCAACCGGCTTGCGCTTAAACTGGATTTGTTGTCGTTTAACAACTACCTGAGTACGCAGAACGGATTGAATAACTCGTTTCAGACGCAGCTCAACACCACCAGCGCCAACCTGCTCGGTCACGCCAACAACATCCTAAATCCGCACGGTGTGACAAAGGCGCAAGTCGGTTTGCCGCTGGTGCCCAACGTGGACGCCACTCAACGGGCCAACCACACCGGCACTCAGCCCGCCAGCACCATCGACGGGCTTAAGCCCGTGGCTACGTCGGGAGTCTACGCCGACCTGACGGGAAAGCCGACAAACGTCAGCGTATTCGCCAACGACGCGAGTTATGCCACCATCTTTCAGATGGGCACGAAAGCGGATACGGCAAAGGTGAGCGACATCAGCCGGGTACTTCTGCCCCAGGTAAACAGCATTGCGGCGCTCCAGACCCGGACCGAGTTGTACATCTATTACGACGGCTCCACCTGGGAACGCATTCCCACCGGCGCGCTCAGCACCACCATCGGCCAGGGTTACATGAGCACAGCCCCCAACGGCCTGTACTGCTACAAACGGCGTGTCGCAAACAACGTCTTTGCGCCCGAAATTTTCGGCGCAAAGGGTGATAATAGCACCAACGACCTGGCCGCTCTAAACCGATGCCTGGCTTACATCGAGGCGATTGGTGGCGGCACCTTGCAGGGACCAGTTAATACGACGTATGCCTATGGTGGCACTAACGGGTATCTGATCGCAGGCAGCAATACGACGATCAGCGGTGCCTACTTCCGATCCCTGCCCAACACGAGTAACAACATGCTTCGCACCCGCGCAGGAGTAAGCGGTACTGGACGCACGTCCTTCCTGACGATCCGAAACACAACGTTTGATAGGGGCGTCAATGGTGGCGTGGGCAATGAGAACCACACCCTCTTTTTCCGGGCTTGCGACAACGTAACCCTGAGCTACGTAACCTTTTACACCCCGGCCAACATATCCAAATATGCCGCCAGTTTTGCGAATTATACCAACGTGGTGGCTGAGCACATCAGAGGCAAGACCGGAAGCGACTGTCTGCACTTCACGGGTCCGGGCAAAAACGCGTTTGTGCATGACGTGATCGGCGAGTTTGGCGACGACATTGTCGGAGTTACTACGCAGGATTATGATCTGTTAAACGACTCGAAAGGCACTATCGATGGGTTTTATGTGGACGGCGTAGTTGGCCTTAACAACACCAGAGCACTCACGTTTGGGGTCGTTTCGGATACCCTCCGTAACGTCATAGTCCGGAACGTCATTCAGCGGGCTGTCGGCATTCCCGCCGTGACCACCGGTGACGGTGCCTACACGACGGGCCGCATTGACGACCTGGCCATCGAGGACGCCGTTGGCTCGATCCAGATTCGCCACCAGAACATTGGCAAGGTGCATATTGCCCGCGCCACAGCGAAGGGAAACGTGGTGCTGGCCGCGCGGGATAGCCGCGATCCGGGCCTCGGCGGCGGGAACGTGTACGGTACGTGCCACATTGAACAGCTTTTTGTCTCAGACATTGCCAGTCTGACGGGTGCGGCCGACAACCTGGTGGTGGTTGATACGGATGCGACCGTCGACAATCTGATCATCAACAGCCCGCGCGTCACTGAGCGCGGTGTCCTGGGCATGTCAGCCCTGTCGAGCCGTATCCGACAACTGGCCATCAACAACGCGCGCCTTACCCTTCGCGTACCAATGGCCGGACTGTATGGGCGCGTCGACCAGATGACGCTTAACAACGTAGTCACCAACACGGTGGTCACTACCGTACCCGTTATCAACGCTCCAGGCAGCACGACAGTCGGCACCATCAATGTGCGGAACAGCGATTTTACGGGCCTTGATTACAGCACCGCCGCACTGGTCGAGGGACCAGGATCGGTAAGCGTCATTAACGTCGACGGCTCGACCTGTAACACGATGAAGCGGCTTTTTGAGTCGACCGCTGGCACATCGGTAACCACCACGCTGAACCTGTCGAACTTGACGCTGAACGGCATGAACCGCATCGTACAGTCGAACGCTAACGTCCGGGTCAACTACACCAATCTCACCCTGAATGGCACGCAGAACAACCCCTTTTACGTGTTTGGCGGTGCCTCACTCATCATCAAAGGGAGCGGATGGACTGGTTGGAACAACTCGGCCGTCGTGCGCTCCGGTTCGGAGGTGATCAACGCCGTGACGCTCGATCTGCCTATCGATCCTGCCATCGTGGCCACGACAGCCGGTAACTCGTTCGTAGCGACGGCCAACGCGGTAAACGTACCCACCGGCCCGGTTGTCGCGGACGGCACAAGCTGGATCAGCCCAGCCACCCAGCCTCGTGTATTGGCGACGGTGTCAGGGATCAGCGGCACCACGACGGGCGTGACCACGATCTACACGGTGCCCTCGACCCGATTGGCAGTGATTACCGAGATTGTGATCCGGGCTAACGTCAGCACCGCCATCACCGCTCCAGCGACGGTCGAGGTGGGGCAGGACAACAGCACCAACGACCAGTTTGCGTCGCAAACTCTGACCGGCCTGACGTTTCAGGAAGGCACCTACACCCTGACGCCAATCGCGGCCCGGCGTTGGATCAACAGTGGCAAGCCTCTCAAGCTGAACATCACCGGCCCCGCACAGGGAACGACTCAGACCTGGAGTGTCGACGTTAAAGGTTATTTACGCTAAACGCCACCCTATCCACCATGAATCCACTGCCCAAATGCTTTCGGATGTCGAGAAAATTCTACGGCATCCTGATCCTGGCTCAAAAGGGGCTGGTTGCGCCGATCCTGGCCTCGTTGACCACCGCGCCCACCTGGGTAACTCAGTCGCTGCTTTGCGCCCAGGCGCTCATTTTAGTGGCCATTGAACTGAGCGAACTCAACGAGGCGTAGCTTTGTCCCGATTTGTTCATTCAAATCATCTCATGTATTGAAAAAGCCCGTCAGCATTGCCGACGGGCTTTTTTGTCAAACAACTTATACTAATGAACGTTAACGCTGTTTGGCCAGCGCGACGTAATCTTCGAGCCACCGTTTATCCCGCAGGTACGTATCGGGATAACATTTGGCGATCTTCTTTTTGTCGAGATAATAGTGATAGCCCGACAGTGAGTTCAAACAGGCGATCCGCTCCGAGTCATTCATGGCCTCCCACAACCGTTGCGTCCGGGCCTTCTTAACCTTCTTGTTGTAGGCTTCCCAAAAGACCTCGAAGCTCAGATCGGGCGGGATCACATTCACTTTAAAGGCGTTCGGATATTGCGTGAGAAACGCCTGAAACTGCATGTGCGACATGGGTAACATCTGCTTAAACCAGTCGAGTTGCATATCCGAAAGCTCGGCCTGATTACTGAACTCGCGCAACTCATCGCGACCGCCATACTTGAGGATCACCTTCCCCACATACCTGTCACTCGACAGGGCGTAGATTTTCGTGATCATGCCTGTAAGGTTTGTTGAGTGGCCACAGTCGACTCGCGCTGGCGGTAGTGGCCGCGCTGCCAAACGATTTTCTGCACGGTGTCCAACGACAGGAAAAACTCCATTGCCAGGTCAGCCACGATGATCTCGTTGCGAAACCCTTTGTCATGCCGCGAAAAGTATTTAGAGCGGATTGCCTCGTTGCGCTGGTGGAGACGCAGTTGTTGAGGTGTCATTGATTGTGTGCTGAGTAAAAAGAGTAGTACAATTAACCACACAACAACGTAATTCCCTAATGCTTTCATGTGTAAATACTTGATTTATAGTTCGGTATAACTCGTCAGTTTGCTTTGCATGTTGGCCCAAATCTGGCCCCAAACGTCGTTTTGATGATCAAGGGCTTTTTTCAGCCGCCTTTGCTCGATCCACAGATAGACCATCAATAATCCGTAGATCACCAGCGCGATGCCGATGCCTATTATAGCTAAGTAGATCATGGCGTTTTGTCTGAATGATAGCTGTCATAAGGGCCGTACTTGCGCTGATCTCGTGCCCGATAGAGATAACCACCGAGAAAGCCCATCATAAAGGCACCGGCGAGGGTGAGAATGCTAATTAGTATCATTGTTGCTGATCGTTTAAGATGCGTTTAACTGCTTTGTCAATTCCCCATTTATGCCACTTCTCCATTGCCGTGACGGCTTTGGTCAGCGTCTTGTAGTCGAGTTCATGGAGCTTCAGTTTGAAGCATCTGACCAGGAAGCTATTCACTGCGTCGAAGTCCTTTTGTTGGAACGTGTATTCCTCCATTGGCGGCAGTTCGGCGATGTCGCGGTATAGCCCGTAAATCTTGGCCCGCATTTTCTTGATCGACTTGCTGATCGGGCCTTCCAGGCGTTTGATGGCCTTATCCATCTCGTGGAAGGTCAGCTCGGCGCTGGTGCGGGTACGTTCCCCGCTGACCAGATACACGAGTTCCTCCTTCTCATCTTTCTCCAGCTTGCACTGTTGGATGAGTTGATGAAAGCGGTTGTTCTGCCAGAGGGTGCGCGGTTCGTTGGGGTTATTTTTCATCCTGCTTTTTCATTAGTTCATGAATGGTCGTAGCCCCTTTTTCAATGATGTAGCTCAGGAAATTGAAGGTGGTATAATCCCATTCATTCCGATGGATGACGCTGGCAAGTTTGCCGACTCCCTCGCACAGTTTCATAAAGGCACTTTCCACAGACACGTCGTGGTAAATCACTTTGAAACGCTTCTCGATGAGCCATTCCATTTTGTTGTCGCCTTTGACAAACTCCTCTGCAATCTGGATCGCCACCGTAGTTACCTGCACCAGTTCGGCAACGATCTCATCGATCTGCTTTTCTTCTAGCATGGCTTTGGCCGCTTCGCCTAGCTCTTCTTGTAGAATAAGCAGCCAGACAAAAAGTGGCTGATCCTGATGGCCCCACTTCTGAATTTGCCGGGCGCGCTCGGCCCGGATCATACTGATAATTTGCTCTTTCATGGGTATAAGGGTTTGCAAACGTGAGCAGATTCCGCGCCGTAGAGCGGGTTAGACAGCTTGATCGGCAAGGCGATCAGCAGGGTGTGACCACAGCGCACACAGCGCATTAGGGTCACGGTTTGAGTTGGTTTGTTCTTCAGGATCATCTCGTTGTTTGATAAGAGCGACGGGAGCTGATGCCCCCGTCGCGGTAAAACCTACACCATCTGATTGGGTGCGTTCTTCGTAACGGTCACCGTGTAGCTGGAGCCTGACACGAAGAAGCCGTCGTCGGCACTGTTGAGGCTCATTGCGCCGAGTAGATCGGTCGGCCGACCGTCGACGGCCTGAAGACTGCCCAGGTGCGCCGAGCCGCCGTCGACGTGGTTTACCTGAAACGTACCCGTTTTTGAGGGCTGAGAAACGGTTCCCGTTGTGGCGGGAGCCGTCTCTGGAGTAGCGGCCGGAGCCGGTGGAGGTGTTTGCTGCTTAGCCATGTGGCTGAACTGGTTTAGAATCTGGCACTATTGCCATTGCGGCGGGTGGGGAGTCGAACCCCAAAGACCATCCCCGCCGTCGCGTCACGCGCCCGTTACTCGTCTTTCACTCCGAGTCGATGCTTCCAGTAGTCGGCTGTTGGATTAGGTTTTTCAGCCTTGATTCCTATCAGTTGCCTGTTACCCTTCGATGTCAAATGCCATTTGTAGCAGTGGGGGCATTTGTAGTGGCGATTGGGCTTACTGTTCCCGTGCTGCTCCTGATAGTTCACAGCCGCGTTTATAGCTTCCTGTGCGTTGCTGTACGCAATCTTTTTTGCACAAGGCTTACGCTTCATAACTTGACCTCGTACTCGACAGAGCGGACCACCGTGACGCCGACTTCAGTGAGGGCTTTGGCTAACGCTTCGTCGGTCTCCATCGACTCGCGCATTTGGGCCAGGTTCAATTTGACGCCCACGTACCGCTTTGGTATGGCCTTCACCAGCTTAGCGACTTGAGCGTCGGAAGGCTTCTTTTCCGAGTCAGCCAGGACTAGTTTGGGGCTGCTAAACTTGGCTTTCAACGTACCCACCCGGTTGGCGGCATCCGGATCGAGCACGATCCACTCGCCATCGATGAACTGATCGGCATACGGCTCGACCATCTGAATGATCTCGGCCTTTGTCGCCTCAAGCTCTTTTTTCATCGTCTCAACTTGCCGATCCATGAGGATTTTAGAGGCGTTCCGGGAGTTATAATCGGCGATCTTTTCAGCCAGCTTTCTGAGTTGTGCTTTGCTTGGATTCATGGTCAGTTTTGAGATTGGTTGTTCATCAGATTCATACCACCGGCACTCGCATTGATAGACTCGACCACCGTGTTGACGGTCCGAGTGAAGTTGCACATCTGGCTTGACCGACCGATCCACACCTGGTCTTTCTGGCAGTTGTGGCCCATCACCACAAATTGGTCGAAGCCAGCGTCCTTAAACAGCTTCGTCACATCCTTGCCGAGCTTTTCTAATTTTTCGTATTCAGTCATTGGGGTATTGGTTAGTTGATTGGTTGAAAGCCTGTTTCGATTTCGATTTGCCGGAGCCGGGCGTTGATCCGGCCTCGGAGTTGCTCTTTACCGACGATCTCGACGCCGTCGCCGTTGCCGTTTTTGTCGTAGCGTGTGACACGGTACTGGCCGTCTTGCCGCTTCGAGACGACCAGTCGATAGACGGCCGAAGGGCCATACGAATCACCTGAGAGCGCGGGCCTTGCGCCGTCGACCAGTTTTGCAGGATGTACGAAGGGGACACTGGTAAGCCACTCGACCACCCCGGCCAGATCAGCATCTGGCGCAGGGTAGTAGTAGGCTGTTTGCGTTTGGCCCTCGACCTCTTCCCATCTGAATAGGATTTGCCGGTTGCCCTTCAATACGATCTGCCTAGTCAGCACGGCCGGAGTCGCTAACGCCGCGACGGGCGAGGGCTGCATTTTCTTCGGCGACTATCGAGTTAACTGGCCGGAGCGGGCCAACCCCGCCCCATATGGCGCGGGTCTGCTCGTGCTCAGCCTCGATCTTCATCTGATCGAGTCGGGCTGTAGCGTAGTTGGTGAAATAGGACTGATGACCGAGAAACTCTTCCAGCCCTGACCGATCCAACTGATCGATGTGCCCAAGCAGAAGCTCGTGGCCAACTGGCGGAATGTAGGCCCGATACTGATCCGGCATCAATTGAAATTCGTAAGCCTTGCTACCCATCTCAACTATTACCTTTTTGAGGGCTTCTACGTCGATCATTACAGGTTGCTCAGAGAGGCGCTCGATCAACTGGTGGGCGACGTCCTGAGTCATGCCGTAACTGGCTGCCTGTAGGCAGTTGAGGCCCGGATTCAGCAGGATCGCACCCATATCCTGGCGCGTTTGCTCCAGCGCGGCCATAACGACGCGTACTTCGATGTCAGTTTGCAGTTTTAGCGTTTTCATTGGGATTGGATTGGGGAGTTACTCGTTATCGTCTTTGTGCGCCAGGCCCGCGTTGATGGGCCTGTCATGCACTTTATAGCGTCCTTGAAATACCGCGTCGACCAGGTTGACGAAGGCGTCGATGTCGCGTAGTTTCCACTGTGCACCGTTCGCGTATCGTCCGAAGTAGCGGTAGATGATGATCACGCCGTCGTTGGTTTTCACCCTACTGATCTCTTCCCGGCTGTGTGCCAGCATGTAAGTCCAGCGCGTCACTTTTACAGGCGGTTGGCCTTTGGTGCGATTGACTTCCTCCTTGAGGTAGACCTTCACCTTGAAGCGGTTAGTAGCCATTGCGCGACAGAGCCAGACGTTCACGCTTGACAATCCGTTTCACGCGACGCAGATCGTCCACGACCTGGATATACTTCTTCGTTTTGCCTGTTTGACTCTTCTCATCAGGCACCTCGATTGACCGCTGCTCTGGCTTGCACTCGTCCCATACCCGTCCGATCGCTGATGTGTCAGCCAAGCCGTTTGCCTGGCAAATGGCCACCACATCATTGTACTGTGCGCCAACTAATTCGATGTAAGTGCGTCCGAGACGGCTGTCGATCTCGTCATATCCTTTGTGGGCGCGCTTTACACCCGCCTGGATATGCCGCTTCAGAAACTCGGTTCCGGCCACCACCAGGCCGATCTCATCTTCGAGCCGGTTGTAGAGCACAATGAGGAACCGGAGCGCCGCTGGCCGCAGCTTATCGGCCTCATCGAGCACTAGCAGTGGTCGGCCGTCCTTTGCTTTGCGCTTGAAAAACTTTACCACCCCATCAGTCAGGGCGTCGACGTTCATATCGGCCCGCGTAGCCACGCCCAGGGTTTCGCTCAGCTTGAAAAGAAACGGCCGCTTGTGCCATTCTTCGCACTGGAGCACGAACACCATGCCCTCCTGATCGTTGGCCTTGTAGTGATTGATCGAGGCGGTTTTGCCCGATCCCGCCTTCTCCGAGATCGCCATGAACATGGCCTCGTTTTGAGCGTCCGACAGTACCTGACTAACAATCTGAGTGTTCAGCGTTTTGGCGATTGCCCACTCGGCGGCATGAATGGCCACCCCCAGGGCGCTGGCCACGCGTAGCCACATCGTGTCCGATATTTCGTGCCACAACGTTGAGTCCATCATCGCCCGGCTGAGCGTTGATGTAGATGCGCCGGTTTTGGTGGCGACTTTCGACCAGCTTCCGAGAGTTTGGTACTCCCGTTTGACGGCCGCTTGAATGGTTGATTTTTGTTCGTTCGTAATCATCTCGATGTATTGTTAAGCGTACTAGTAAGCGTTTAAACGCCGTTTAAACGGCGGCGGCAAGGGTCTCTAAACGGGTACTAACCGCGTCGAGCACTTTGCGAAACCAGCTCAAATCGGCGCGGTATTCTTCGGCCACTTGCTTGAAATTGTTACCCCGGAGCTTCTCTTCGTAGAGCATGATCCGGGCTTCAAGGAGCTGCTTTGCCGCCTCCAGTTGGGCCGCGTCCAACGTGTCGATGGCATCGATGCCGTGCGCTCGTAGGATTTTGTACAGTTGCACGAATTGGTCATCACTTCCTGTGGTTTGCATGTGTGTATTTGGGTTTAAAAGTTGCTAGCTAATACTGCCCTCGTGCCAGGGCATTGGCGTCGAACGTGGCGATCTCGATCGGGATCGGGTCAGGCGTTTTCTTTCGATACCGAGCTTCCATCTGAGCCGAAACCAGGTCGATCCGTTGGCTGCTTTCGGCAGCTTCACGCAGGGCTTTCGGGTTTCGCGGTCCCAGCGAATCGTATATTCTACCTCTGTAGATTAGAACACTGATAATATACAAAACTCAATAAAAGCACTGATTAAATAAAGAATTATCTTTATTTAATCAGTGCTTTTATTGAGTGTATAAATTGAGATTGTCTAGATATAGCCTTTAGACATTGCGTACAGGTAACCAGGTATGATAATCAAGCACTCTCAAAAGCGCCCGTAGGATGGCTAAAATGGCTCAGGTGAGCACTATATCGTTTTTGAGGCGTTCGTAGCGTGGTGAAGAATTTAAACGGGTTCTAAACGCAAGAGCGCTGTATATTGTAAACAGTACTTGTACTGATAATTATATCATGACGTGTAACACGCTATGGCACCACGCATGATTGCGACGTGGACAATGAAGTTAGGTTTTGATTTATTTCCCGATGGGACCGCTTGGAGTTCGTCAAACTAGCCAGCTATGCTGGCTGCGTAAACGATTCCTGGGTTACTGCCGTAACCGGCGCGTATGCCTCCCAGGCTGACACGGCACTCCCTGCCGCCTTACTCTTTATATTCTTTGCTGCGTTTATGTCCCGGTCGTGCGTGGTGCCACAACTCGGACAGACCCACGCCCGAACAGCTAACGTCAGGTCAGTGTTGCGGTAGCCGCAGGTAGAACAATCCTGCGAAGTATACCGGGCACTAACCCTCTCTAGGGTTCGCCCGTACCACTTGGCCTTATAGGTCAGCATCTGCGTGAGGCTGTACCATCCCGCATCAGAAATAGCTTTGGCCAACTGGTGGTTGGCCAGCATGTTTTGAATCCTCAACGACTCAATCGCAATCGCTTGGTTCTCGCGAATCAGCCGGGTCGTTAGCTTATGCTGAAAGTCTTTGCGGGTATTGGCTACCCGTTGGTGGTGACGGGCTAGTTTCTGCACCGCCTTCTTGCGGTTATTGCCACCCTTCTTTTTGCGGCTGACTGACCGCTGTAGGCGTTTTAGTTTACGCTCGGCTTTGTAGAAGTGTTTAGGGTTGACAATGGTCTCGCCTTCGGAAGTGACTAGTAGCGACTTGATGCCTACGTCAATACCAATGTGTTTATTAATGAGGGGTAGGGGTTCGATGTTGGTTTCTACCACCAATGAGACGTACCAGCCGTCTATACACTCCCGAACCGTCGCTCGTTTGATTTTACCCAGGCAAGGCTGTGAATTACGATAGCGCACCTTGCCCAACTTGGGCAATTGAACATGGGTCGCGTCGATCTTAACATCCTGCTTGAAGGTAAAAGACTGATACTCTCCTTTACGGGCAAATTGGGGAAAGCCTTTTCCGTGCTTAAAAAAATTATCATAAGCAGTGAATACCCGGTCAGTCACGTCAATTCGAGTTGCGGAGTAAACCGACTCCATCCAGGAAAAATCTTTGACTAGAACAGTCAACTCCTTTTGAATTTCGTACTTACCTATATTGACTCGACACTGCTCCCAGAGAGTCTTCTTATAGTCCAGCGTCAGGTTATAAATATATCGACACGCGCCTAGCCACTGGCCCAACGTCTGTTGTTGGGCGCGGGTGGGCCGGAGCTTGTAGCGGTATGTCTTGACCTGGAGCATGGCCTTTTACTTGGTTATCGTGTCTTCAAACCGTGCCAACTGAGCGGGATCTACCTCGCACAGGGCCGCCCCTAGGGTGTAGTGCAGTGTGGAGAGGGCCTCCATCGTTACCTCGCTTTCTGTGGCGTGGTCAATTACAAAGCGGCTCACGAGCATCAGGCTTTTCAACAGGGCCAAGTGGGTGGTGAGGGGAGCCAGCCCGGTGGGCTGCACCTCGATAATGATCTTTTCGTTCTCAAAGCGTACCATCTCGAATAGGTGTTTACAGGGTGAGTAAAGCACACGGCGGGGGCAGGACGCCCCTTACCGTGTGGACTCGTTCAACCAATCATCTCAAGTAACAAGGAGGTAGCTACGCTTGAGGTAGCAAGTCGTGAGCGGCCAGAGCTTCCAGGACCAGCGGGTCGATGTGGGACAATACCCGCGCCAGGGCAGCTTGCAGGTGAATCTCGCCCATCGTGGCGCTGTAGCCGTAATACTGCCGGAAATAGGGATTTTGCAGTGTCAGCACAATGTTCTGAAGCGTGTCCACCTGCTGTTGCAGGGTGGGCAGGGTTTGAGCCGCTGGCTCAAGGGGGCTTGTCGAAGTGGACAGCCGGGCGTAAGTTTGCATGGTCTTACTGCGATAAGTGGTTTGATGTCTGCCCCTTCGCTCTGTTCTGCCAAGATTGGAAGCGTTGGGGCTTTTTGTTGCCGTTTGACTCTGTAAAGGTAGTTATATATCGGATATATCCGATAAAAAGAAGCAAAAAACAGCAATTATTTTCTGTCAATAAAAATAGCACCACCGAGTGCTGCGGATATTTTGTCGAGTGTCTCGATAGTTAGGTTTTGCTTGCCACCCTCATATTCTCCTATGGTGCTTTGGGATAGACCCAATATCTCACCTAGCTCTTTTTGGGTCAATCCTTTCTGCTTACGCGCTTCGCGTATTAGTGCGCCCACCTTTGCTTTAATGTCCTCCATCCTTTTGGCTGTTCCACCGGCAAAGATAGCCCTCGGCCTGTGCGGGGCAAGGGTGGCTTATTGCCGTTGGCTAACTACCGACACTGGGCATTCGTGTCTTAACTAGTATGAGTAGACTTTACGATGTTTATTGATCGATTTCTTGTTTCTTTGTTACATAGCAAGGGGCCTGCATTGGATGCAGGCCCCCAACGTTCGCTCTTAGTGGCGGTGTCTGTCAACGATGTCCACTACTAGCAATACAATCCGAACTATATCAAACCATCTGACAGAAAACGAAGGTTTGATGGTGGTAGGACGTAACTTCCGATTACGTCCTACCAGTTTTGGGTTGGTCTTCATACGAAGAGAGCCGTACTGTTTCAGAAAACGATTGGCCGTTTTCTTGATTTAAAAGTACCCTTCGCACTAAGGCTTAATAGCTCTTTTCGATGATTGGTAATAATCTTCCGTTATTTGACCAAATTATTCGACGTTTGACAGGATTTGAGCGCCAAAATGCAAAAAGTGCTGGTTTTTTGGTAAATGAATATTTAATAGTACCATTTATAGTAATTGTTTATACATAACATTTGAGTAGGTGCTTAGTACGCTGTAAAACGTATTTCAGACACATTGCAATTAGGTCCGTGATAGCAATAGGGCGTCTATAATAAAGCCATACATAGCTACAGTGAATTCACTGACTTGTAGCGCAAGCACGATTGTATCCGTTTAGGGTAAGCGCTACGGAGGCGCTACGGAGCGGGCGACCATCCCTACTCAAGCCACTTGCCCGAAGGGCAAGGTAGGAGACTACTTGCGGCCAAAATCCGCACCATGATTTATCAAAAGTCCGCCTCCGGTAGCGAGTTGCTACCTGTTGAGGTTACGAGCGATTGGCCCGCAGGCACATGGGCCGAACTGAAAATACCTCACCAGAGCGGCCCCTTCACGCTGTATCTGCGTGAGTTTACCGAGGCGGATGAGGTTGAAATTGAGTATCTCAACCCCAAGAACCAAAAGGAGCTGAACAAGCACCTCGTGCGGCTGCTGTTCATCGGCGGGGATAAGCAAGCCATTGAGCGGCCCGAACTGCTGACCAAGGCGGCGCGGGGCTTTGCCCTGATGTACAAAGAAATGGTACGCTTGCAAAACCAGCATCGGCCATGAACTACGAGATTGTCTTTCAGTTGGTGAATCGCATCTCACCGACCTTGCTGGCTATACAAGCTGAATCTGACCAGGTGACGGGCCGCATGGGTAGCCGCTTTGCTGGCTTGCAATCGTTGGCCGACCGACTCAACAACCGCTTTAGCTCCGCTTTTCGAGCGGCGGGTGGGGCCGTTTCCCGGCTGACTGCCCAATTCGATAGGCTCCGAAATACCGGGGGGCGCTCGGTCGATAGTCTCAACACCAAACTGGACGCGCTGACCAAACGGCGCAACCTGTCGGTCAACCTCTCTGAGATTCGGGGGCTAAACCGGCAGATCGAAGACGCCGAAGCGCGAATGAACCGGCTGTCTACCATCGGGCGGCGCGACGCGGGCGGCGGCGGTATGTTGAGTAAACTCATGGGTGCGGCGGGTGGGCTACTGCCGGGGTTGGGCGTGGCCGGAGCGGTAGCCGGTGGGGTCAAGCTAGCCGGTATGGGCATGGACAGAGAGCAGACGAAGGTCGCTTTCGAGCAATTCGTGGGTAAGGCTGGGGTTGACCCGCTGATGGGCCAACTGAACAAGTTCGCCGACGTGACCCCGTACTCGAATGAGGACGTGTACGGCTCAGCCCGGACGCTGCTTTCCGCGAAAGTCAACCCGGCTCAGCTTAATTCGGTGATGACTCAGATCGGTAACATGGCCGCTGTAAGCCAGAAGGATTTTGGTGAGTTATCGGCGGCTTATGGCAAGATCATGCAAAAGGGCTTTATCGACGGCGGCGAGTTACACCAAGAATTTGGCGGCACGGCCTTGATGGACCAGTTGAAAAAGACGCTGAAGGTTGACGGCGAAGGGCTGTTTAAGATGGCCGAGAAACGCCAAATCCGATCCGCTGACGTGGCCACTGCTATCGAGAATCTATCCGAAAAAGGTGAGCTGTATTCGGGTGGTCTCGACAAGCTCAGCCAAACGGCGGGCGGCAAATGGTCGACCTTCCTCGGTACACTGGAGAACAAATTCGCCACCTGGGCGGAAGGGCTGAACCCGATGCTCGGCAAGCTCTTTGACTTCGGCACGGACCTGCTGAGCAAGATCGACCCGATGCTCGAAAAGCTCCAGCCGTTAAAGGAGGTGTTTGTTAACCTGTGGCAAGCCGGAGAGCCGATTCGTAGTCTATTCAGTGAGGTAGGTAAGGTGCTTTACTCAGTAGCTGAACGCATGGGCCTAGTGGGCGAGAACGGTACAGGATTGACCGGCGTGGTCAACGGCATTGTCATGGTCAGTCGGTTACTCTCGCCTGTATTATGGGGCGTCTACAAAGTGATTGAGCTAGTCGGTCGGGCGTTTTTGTGGGTGGCTACACCCATGATTGACGGCTTTGTGTGGGCAGCGAAAAAGGTCATGGAAACCGTTACGTGGCTCAACGACCATTTAGACACAATCAAGGCAACTCTGTATGGTTTGTTGGGGGGCTTTAAGAATATGTTCTCCGACATCGTGGGCATACTCACCGACATTTCGACGCTGAACTTCATCAGCTTAGGTGCGCGGCTGGCGACCTCCTTCAAGGAGGGTTTTCAGGGGGGCATGGCTGATGCCGAGGCGATGCAGCGCAAAGTGGCTACGCTCAACCGGCGTAATGAGCGCAATGCCCGATTAACTGCCAGCAAGCCCGCCTTGATGGCAGGGCGCATGAGTCAAGGCCCGGATGGTACTAAGGGCGGCGGCACGCTTGGCGATAAGGCGGGGGTGTCAGCCACAACAGGTGGCACGAAATCCACTAACATCACCATCAACCTCGAAGCCTTGGTTAAGGGCCTGACCATGCACGTAGCGGACGCAACCGTTGGGGTTGAGCAGTTAAAGAACATGGTGGTCGATGAGTTGACCCGCGCTCTGGCTGGTGCCAGTGCCGGGGCGGCGGCCCAATAAGTTATTCTCTTTAAACGATCAGTACTTGCCTCGCCCTATCAATACTTTTTCGGTATTCATCTATAAAAGCATTGATAGGGCGAGGCGCAAAGCCCGCAAGGGCATTTAGATAGTGTTTAAATTCTTCGCCACAAGGCGAATGTATGCCAAACGACCAAGTACTGCTCCGGCTATAAATAGCCCGCCTACGGGCCGTTTTTGCTCGATCGCCTTTATCGCCCTCCCAGCACCCCAGACCCGCCTCGCCGCTATGGCCTATACACTTTGCCACGACATCCTCATTGGTGACTACAAACTTAGTGCGGTCGAATCAGTCACCATCGAAACCTCGGTTGAGCAGATCGCAGACTTTTGCCGCATCAGCCTGCCCACCAAACAGCACAACAAAGCCTTTGCCATTGAGGACAAAATCAAGCGTGGTGACCGGGTAACTGTTGCCTTGGGCTATGATGGGTATCCGGTAACGGAGTTCATTGGGTACGTGACCGCCCTAAAGCCCAATGCGCCCTTTGTCATTGAATGCGAAGACGGGGCTTACGGCCTACGCAAACCCATTGCCGACAAGCAGTTCAAAAAGGTCTCGCTGGTAACGATTCTAATGTACATCGTTAGTCAGGTCAAAAAAACGGGCAGCAAACTTGAGTTGGTTTGCGACACCAAAGGCGTCCGATACGAGAGCTTTACCATCGTTAACGCAACGGCCCTGCAAGCCCTGTCGAGCCTGAAAGAATCGTCAGGACTAGCTATTTATGTGCGGGGCGATAAGCTGCATTGCCACCTTCGCTATACCGAAAAGCTAGGCGAGGCCCACTACGATTTCAGTCGTAACGTGGAGGAATCCGACGATCTGGAATTTGTGCGGGCCGAGGATGTAAAGGTGAAAATCCAGATTATCGGCGGGGGCAAGAAAAGCAAAGCCAAGGGCGAGGCGGGCGTTGATGGTGGCGAAAAAATCACCCTCAAACGACCTAACATCGAATCCCAGAAAGCCCTGAACCGAATTGCCGCCGAGGAGCTAAAGAAGCACTCCTTCGATGGCTACCGGGGAAGCCTCAAAACATGGCTAATCCCTTTCGTGGGCATCGGCTACACGGCCCACCTTGTCGATCCTGACTACCCCAATCGGTCGGGCCGTTTCTACGTCAGTTCGGTAAAGACAGAGTTTTCGGCCCAAACCGGCGGACGCCGTACCGTAGGGCTGGGCTTGCGGTTGAGCCTGAGCAGCCCTAGAAAGGGGGCCGACCCTAACGACGAAGCCGCCTACGACAACGACCGCACAGAGCTACAACAATTGCTGTAATGCGTTTCCATCCCACCCAACTACATCCTAATGCAAACTGCCCTCGTTCCCCATACCGGCATAGTCATGCGCTGTCCGGTTGGCATTCGCCTGAAACAAACTGGCGAGTACTGGACACTGCCCATCGAACCCACCATCAGCATCCGGGCCTCAAAGACCATCATCAAACGACAGGTCAACTCCTCAACCAATCGGGCCGGTACGGTCAAAGAGCAATGGAGCGTAGACGATTACCAGATTAGCGTATCGGGTCTGTTTCAGGGTGAGGAGGATACGTACCCGGAAGAGGATGTCGAGCGGCTTGACCGGCATCTACGGCTGGGCCAACCCCTCTACATCCTGAGCGAGATCTTGGCCCCTCTGGGCATTACCCAACTGGTTGTCGAAAGCTGGGAGTTTCCGTTTACGCCAGGGGTGGAAAACCAGCAGTACACCTTTAGCGGCTCCTCTGACAGCGACATTGAACTGCTCATAACTCCCAACAGGCCCGTCACTGCCGCCCTTAACTTTGGCAAACCGCTGGACGCTTCCGCTCCGTCGGGTGTGCTGGCGTAGGAGCCGACAACCCTTACTGATCAACCTGTCTTAAGTAATCAGTGAGGTCGAAGTAAGTGAGGCATAATTAATGTCGGCTGATACTGCTGTCTAATGTAATCAGGAGGCGGAAGTGAAAGGACGCGCCCTTGCCTCAAGTTAAACAGTAAAGTGTCCGTTACCATCTTTATTGCAAGAGGGCTTTCGGCTTTATAACAGCCAGCAAGAAAAGCCAGCATTCGGCCCGCATTACCCACAAAGGTTATATCGGGCTGACTCATCGTACAATCTTTAAAGTAAACCGGGCCATCCCCCCGGTAAGAGAGCTGTGTACCGTCAAAGTTGCATTTGTAAAATTGCTTGTTGTCGATTATAACATATTCCCTGCCGAAGTCTTTGCCGGTAACCCTCTCAATCGGTGATGGGGCCAAGGTATAGTCTTGCACTGTCCTTTGTGGGCTTATTTGTTGGCTTGAAGTTTCTTTAAGCATATAAGTTATTACGAAGGCTATAACAATCAATGCGACTTGCCAGAATGTCACCCTAAAGCCTTTATTGAGCTTCTGCCAGATGCTGGGCCAGTCAAGAACCCAGAAGGAAAGGAGAGCCGTAACGGCGCTAAGTATCTGAAATATAGAACTTTGTAGGATGTCTAAAATTTGCTTCATGGGAATTGGCGAAACGACTGCTGGTGTTAATACATAGAATTGAGGAAGAGTACCAATATTGGTCATGAATAACCCTTCGAAAACAATAAAAAGACTTCACTTATTTCTTATCTCTCAACTCCCTAATATACTCATCTAACTTTTTAGTGTGCTCTTTTTCAATCTCTAAGAGTCGCGATTCAAACACACGGAGTGTTGCATTTAATGACTTTTCCATCTCTGATACTATTTTTTCAAAGTTCGAAAGATTCTGCCTAATTTCTGTTTTATCCCTTTTTTGTTCAGAAATATCATTGCTAACTGAGCGTAGCTTAATGGCGTTTTCAATAATAGAACGGGTAGCTTCTTTAGAGTTTTGATTAATTGAATCAATACCGGCTAAAGATCTTTTAATATCCTCTTCAAGGCCAGTAACTTTTGAAGAGATGGTTTCAATCTTTTGCTTTGCACCTTCAACCGCCAAAAGGATTTCGCTTCCGCTGCTCTTAATTTCGGCCCGAAGAAGATCTCGAAGGTCATCTACTCTCTTGTTATGTTGCCAGATACTCCATAACACCGTGAGCAGGGCTGGGATACTCGCTAACGCAATTGCTAATGCAGTTTGTAGGTCAACTATGCTCTTTGCCATATTCGTTTTCTTTTATGCCTGACAAGCAAATTTCTTTCTAAAGCGATACCCTAACTACACCACAACTAGTCTTTCTTCCGGCTCGTTAAAAGTCGCATCTTGTTCTAAGGATACATTTTCAACTAAGGGGACAATAAATTCAAGATAGTATGTTCTCATATGCAAGTAGACTAATCCATTGTCCTCATAGTGAACGTCCATAAAACAATGCGTATCCTCCCATTCAACACGCTTGAGATATAGATTTAGTAGTTTCGTGTTTTCCTTCTGAATATAAAACCAAGGAAAATTTTTTAAACCCTTTAGAGCATAATTCCTTGCCGGATCAAAGCGATCTTCAAATACTATACTTCTATCGTTTGCTGCAATTACCTCAAGGCCAATCTTTAAAAGCGTCCGTAGAAGCATGTCTGGCTTTTCAGTCATAGCTGGTATGATTGTTAGCGTTTTCTGCCCTGACTCAAAAGCCTTTCTAAAAAACGCATTCGGTTCATACGAGATTACGCCTGGTTGGCCACCAGAATGTAATTCTCCTTCCCAGTACTTAAACCAAGGTGCTTTTTTCTTCTTTGTGGGTATCCCTAGTATCGTACGCATGTTGACAAAGGGATAGTCTCCTAGAGCTTGTTGCTCAATTGCAGAGCCGAATCTATTTTGGCAACTATCACAAAAAAGACCTGGCGGAAGAATTGCCCAATCTCCTCCACCAAGTGATTCCGGTAATATATGCTCAATAGTATTAAACTTTGTCGAGTCCGTAGTAAGACAGAATATGCATCTATTCATATCAATACGTCTGTAACTACTATTAAAATAGACTTAGTTGAGGTGATACCTTGGGGGGTTTGGGATATGTCGGGTGAAACGTGCCAATGATAATAAAGGGATTAATTGATTTGTGATGATTGGCAAGCGTAGTGCCCATGAAAAAGTGAATATCCTTAGTCATTGCTAGGTCATCGAAGTACTTCTGCTGGACCTTTTGACAAGCCTCCTGCTCATCCTCATACTTCCAGAACAGAGCACCAAGCTCCCAGTCTTCAATCATCAACGTGCTCTCTCTCCCATTTTCGTCTTCAAATACATAGCTGAACTTGTAGGGCAGCTTTCGTACAAGCTCTTTGCTGGACTTCCGCTGAATAAAGACGTTCATTTGCTGCATCTGATCACGCTTATTTTTGGCCCACTCACGGTCTACCGCCTTGATCTTAAAGCCTGTAATCTTGGTAGGCTTGAAAACGGCCAAGGACATATTCTTACTTTTGTCCTTAGCATCAGCAATCATCGCGTCTAAGCTCGTGTAGACATTTTTTAAGGCAATCTCCCTGCGTTCCTGCCAATCCTTCTCGGTACCGATATGACCAACAGTGGTTGCGTTAACGTCAATGGTTCTTGGCCGATAACTCTCTGGCCGAAAGTCTTTGGTGTTCTTGACTAGGTCAATCTCAATCCAATCGTATCGCTTATACTGCTGCGAATAATCTAGGTCTCTGAACTGAATGGGATAGATGCGTATCCAACTGCCGTCTTCTAGGAAACCCGCCGTGCAGACTAGTTCATCATAGGTAGTTGAAATTGAAGGATAGGTCTTCACCGCAATGAGGACTCTGGTCAGGGCCATTACAAAAGGAGTTAGATGTGAATAAGCTCATACTCCCAGTCGTTTAACTTGGTCACCGCATTAGCGATCCTGCTACGATGGCACTGTAAGTACGAAGCTTCAAAGCAAGTTAATGCTATTCGTTCTTCCTTTTGTAATATGCTTAGTATATGCTCTATATATTCTGATTGATTTATTAGCTGGTTCTTTTCATAGTCCTCAAACAGTAGATTGTAGTCCTTCTGCGATTCCAAGCTTTGCCTTTTTTCGCTTGCTATACCTAGTTGAGGGATGTGCACGTAGGCTATGCCCATAGCCTCACAAATGTATTTTAGCTCTGATTTAGAGAAGCCAACCTTTTGGCTGAGCGGATTCCTTCTAACGTCGCATAATACTTTAATGTCATTGGTAATCAGTTTGTTAAAATACGTTTCTATGGATATCCCCTCATAGCCAAGCGTAAAGAGCTTAATGCCTGACTTCTGGGGCTTGTAGCGCTTAATTCTATCTAGTTCGCTAGTATTGAGGACTTTATGTGCGATAGTACTTCTGATCGCGTAATAGGGCTCTGATAGATAAGTAGCCCTTATGAGATCATCAGTAGTGTGTGAAGCATATTGTCTACGTAAAAACTTAAGGTAGTCTTGGTCGGGCTTTTTCAAAAGTGAGGAATACGTACCCTTTTTAAGGAGTTTCCACTGCTTGTCGGTCTCATTTATATAGCCGTACGTCTTCAATGCTCTCAGGTCATAGTGAGATTGAAACGAGTAGCAACCGTAATAATGGGGCAGAAAGTCGTAGGATGGCTTAGGTTGGTAGCGCGTATAGATTAAGAGTAGCTTTTGTAAGTCTATCTTACCTAGTTCTCCTCCAAAAGCTTCAAGGATAGATAGTAGAACCTTTCTCCTGTAATACATCATATGCTGGCTTGCTTCGTGAAAGCACAATCATTTAACTCAAGTGCAAAGCTACGTTTATAGAATAACTCTGAATGATATAATACAATCAAAATATAGTATATTATGAGTTGTGCATACAGGTTGGTCACTTTGAAACTGTACTTATTCCTTAGCCAATTTAAGGGGAGTTGTGGGAGAGGTGCACTGCTCACGGGTTGGGCAAGGCTGTACTATAACTATGTGTTGATAGCCTATTCTCAAAGTGGTAGGGAAGACTCTCAATCAATACTGCGCCCTTACCAGCTCTTCCACGTTAAATACTACTATGTCCACAGGTTCCATCTGCGGGGTTTTCTTAGGGTAACGAGCGCTCATCTGAGCGGAGACCAGTTCGGCTCGCTGGGAGCTTTCAGCGGCCTCACGCAGGGCTTTCGGGTTACGGGGTCCCATCAGGAAGCGCACGTCGTCACCGCCTTCGCGCATGCGCGCCAGTTCGGTGTCTTTATCGGCCTGTATCGCCTGTTGGCCCGCGATGTAACTCAAACGTTCTTTATTGGCCCTGGGCTTGTCGATGCCGTACCGCTTCGTCTTGCTCCCCTGCTCCAGATAGGCTAAAAACTCGCCGGTTTTGCTGAACACGTAGACGCCCGACAGGTCGGTTTCATCGTAGCGGACTGACACCTCGTCGTAGTGCTTTAGCGTCGCATATTCTGGCTGAATCGGGTAGAAAACATCCTGGCCGAACACCCTCATTTTGATAATGTCCCGGTTGATTTGCAGAGGTTTGGTCAGCCAGAAAATGTCTACAACCTCTTCGGTACGTACCTCGATACAAAGGGGCCGTTTGCTTTGCTCATGCCGAAGTTTGGGGCACACGTCGAGGATCGATTTTGACCGTGAATAGTCCGCGTAGGGCGTCAGGCGGTAGGCTTGCAACCAGTATTCAGCTTCGCGCCAGGCGGCATTGAAGTCGAAGTTTTCGTCGCGGGCGACGCGGGTAATCTGCTTTAGATAATCCGAGGTGCGGTGTGCTGCTTTGTTGCTAGACTTCACACCCTGGCCGTAGTAGTAGGCCGAATTTTGTAGGAAAACATCTTGGAAGGTTGAAATCCAGCGTTCAACCGGTGCCTTACCAGACGCCTCGACGGTGCAAGTCAGATGAACGCCTCGTTTGTCGAGTTGCTTGCATACGCCGTTTAGTTTTTTGCCCCGCTCCTGATAGCCCCACTGATCGGTGTTGTGGCCCGGAAACTTGTCAAAAACCAACTCAAACGGCAGATAACCAGCCGTCTGAACTGCCATTTTAAGGGCGTTTACGTAGGCGACATGGTCTTCATTGTAGCACCATGTCCAGCCGAGCACATCCCCCGAATACACGTCGTAAACAACCACGATGTATAGCGACTCTTGACTACCATCGGGCGACGTATGATCAATGAAGTTGATCCGGGTGCCATCCATCATCCAGCAATCGCCCGCGTGGGTTGCCCCTTCAATAGGCCGGTAGCTTTCGTACTTGGTAGCGTGGCGTGAGCCTTTCTCCCACCGGTATTGCGACCGAATCCGCTTGATGTTCGGCTTGGCAAACAGGTTGGTAAACCAGGACCGGGCTGGCACGTCGATGCCCTGCATCTCGCAGCACTCCGACACGATCCGGATAATGTGCGCGTCCGAGTAGTTAGGGTTGCCGCCCTGATCAGAGCCAAGCGTCGCCAGTTGCATCGCCCAGGCGAGGGGTTGCGGAAAGCTGTTGATGAACTTTTCACGGTTCTGATTGTCTTCGCGTTTCAGCGCCACCACCTCGGTGATCGCCACCGGACCGGGTGCTGAGTTCAACTCCTGCATTCGCTCAGTGCCAACCATCCGAAGCATGACCTTCTCCTTGAGCCGGATTTTGGTCATGGGTACGTCCTTCCACCGTGAATAGTCGCTCCAGTTTTCCTCCAGCCATTTAACCGCTTCCTCGAATGGCCCGTATGACTTCCAGCCGAGCCGGTTGTCGACCACGTACCGGCCGATGGTTTCCACGATTGCCGCCGCTCTGGCCAGGCTCTTGTTGCGTTTGGAGCAATCCGTGGTGTAAAGTCCCTGTAGGCGTTTGTAGCCATCAGTGATTGCCAGATTGAGCAGTTCACTTAACGACCGTTCGCTCAAAACTGCGTCCGCTTTGACAATTTTAACCTCGTGGGGTTCTAGCCCTTTGCAGAGGTTCTTGCGGACCAGGGCTTGATACCGAGGGGCCAGGGTGTCATACCGGATCAGGCGCTTACGCTTATCGTCCGGATCGGGGATCAGTTGCCAGTTGGTTGAGCCGCGCTGGTGACCTTGTTTGATGGTCACTTCAGCGACGTCGCAATGCTCAACTAGCTCACGGAACGACACATACCAGTTGTCGGCTACAATTTTCATACGGTGGGCGTTTTGGCGAGACTAAGTCCGAATAGGACGTTCGTTTGAGCGGCTCTGCGCACGAACTTGACGACCTCTCCACAGCAATACGATAGTGATCGTGGTAGGGTGCTATGTATGTTTTCCACTAGCACAGCCACCTTAGATGTGACCCGTAGCTGGTAGCTACCTCGTAAGTGCCTTCTGATTTTAAGAAGTGTCCTCATTATTCTGTCTATTATCAACAAGACAATCATAAATAAAAACACTGATAATATAAATCATAATACTGATAAAAATCAATAATTGTATTAATGCTAGGTTGTCGTAGGTGGCTACTAGCACCACATCAGTCTCTATGGCTGCAATGCCATGTATACAAGACAACTAACAGTCGGTTAAACCTGAGTCTATGAGGGTATTACAAATGCAAAAGCACCATAGACAGAGCCTGTGGTGCTTTTGCATTTGCTGTATGTAGAGACAGGTTTGCTAATGGCTTTTACTAGCCTCAGTCATCAAAATAGATCAAGCAGCGCTAGGAATAGCCCGGTAGTGCCCCCGCTGCCAAATGATCTTCTGGACCGTATCTAAGGACAGAAAGTACTTTCTCGACAACTCAGCGTAGATTACCTCTGAGCGCATACCCTCAGCGAATCGCGCCTGGTACTGCTCACGCATAGCCTGGTTGCGCTGGCTAAGGCGTTGCTGCTTAAAGGTCATGACTTTGTAAAGTAATCAAGCTGAGTGAACCACTCAGAGCACCGGTAAACAAGAATCGCACTAGGAAGCACTTTCAAAAGCTTGTTTGATATTATCGATTGCCTCAATTACACTAGGGTCAGCAAGGACGTTAGTTGCATAGTCTTTCAACTTATTAAAACTCTCAATGGCATCTGATCCAACTGCACCAGCCTCTTTTGCTGTCTTAGTTGCTTCTTTGACATTTTCAAGCCAGCGCTTAAGACGCTTGCCGATTGATTTTTTCTCGCTTTGAGGTATCTCTACTTTTTCGGATACGTTATCCACCTCTTTTTGTAAATCTGCACCTTCACGACGTTGAAAATCGCTTATATAAGGATCAAGCAATCTTCTTATTTCGCTTAATGTATCCCCAGAATCATGTTGAATATGCACAGATTGTGTTTGCGTAACCGAAATGTTTATAGGTTGACTTGCTCTTACATTCGCCTCAATGCGTCGGCTAGTTAACTCTTCATTCTGAGCTTCGATCTTACCTTGTAGAAGAGCGTGAGATCGTTTATATTCTTGCCCCTCTGTCAACTGCTTACTGATAGTCCGTAACGCGCATCTAAAATCGCTTTCCATCTTATCAATGGTAAAATTGATAAGATTTAAAATGTCTTTGTCAGATATATTTTCTTTAACTCTAAACTTCACAATTGAGGCATTTTGCGCAAAATTCGTCGCTTGAACTTGGGCAAAGAAGTCCGCTGGATCATCTGAAGACCGGGGGTAGACAACCCCGGTTTCAGCACCTTCTCTGATTTTTTCTTTTAATATACCGTAATATTCACTAAGCAGATTATCTACTGTATTTGGGTCTACAGTCTCATTCACTTCGATCTCGAATGACAAACCATCATTAGTATTAGTAACATTAAATTCTATATATGTTTGAGTCCTTTGAGAGTAAAATATATTAAATCCACTAAAATATACTTTTATAATTTCTCGTAAGTGCATAGGAATGTCAGACCATATTTTTGTGAATTTATACAAGCGCATTAATGCTTTCTCTAAAAAGGGATTATCTCTATAATCCATCATCAAATCAGGATTATTAAGCTCTCTAATCTGTTCTATTTCAGACTCTAATCTATTTCCTCGAAGATTGAAGGTCCCCAGATTTCCCAAATTTTTTAAATTTGCTGGTAGCTCTGCTAAGTGATTATATCCAAGATTAAAATTAATCAGTGTTGATAGCCCGCAAACAGAATCAGGCACATTGGTTAGATTATTATTGCTAATTGAAAGACTCAGCAATTCTTTAAGGTTGCCTATAGATGGTGGAAGCGATTTTATTTGATTATAATCAAGATTTAAGTCTTGTAAATTTTTAAGATTATCAATCTTACTGTCTATGTGAGTTAATTTATTTTTTTCCAAATCAAGGTCAGATAAATAGGTGAGTTCATAAATTGAATTTGGTATTGATTCTAATTTATTATTGCTTAAATTTAAGTTGCGCAGAACTTTTAATCCACTAAAATCTTCTGGCAAGTCGCACAGGAAATTATCGGACAAATCTAGGTCAAAAATTCGGGATTTGTCTCCTAACTTGACAGGTAGTCTTTCTATTTTATTATTTGACAAATTTAAAACACCAAGATTGTTCATACGAAATAATGCGGGCGGTATATCTACTAATTTATTTCCGTGTAAATTAAGATTATAAAGCAGAGAAAGCCTTTCCATATTGGTAGGTAGTGACTCCAATAAGTTGTGGCTCAAGTCTAGCTCTGACAGTCTAGTTAATCTTGCAAGGCCTTTACTTATATAAGTTAATTTGTTGGAGCTTGCATCAATTTCTCTCAAACTCCTCATTGTATATAAATATTCAGGAAACTCAATTAACTCATTATCATTTATTATCAATTGAACTAGGTTTTTGAACCTTGCTATGCTATTAGGTATATTTTTTAGATTGTTATTACTTATGCTCAAAAAGTTGATAGAAGAAAGATCATAATCCATGTACTCTAAGAAATCTATCTTTTCTAGGTGCATATGTGACAAATCTAAGATGTGCGAATTGTCATTGATGGCTTGTTCTATTTTTATTTTTACTAAATTGTTCATCACGTGAAAGGCCTGTGGTTAAAAGTTATAAATATAGACTGTTGTAAGTGTTAAATAAAAAAAATATTAAAGCTGATTGTCAGTCAGTTACAACTTTGAGATCACATTGCTTCTCTTCTTCAGTCTCAACACAGAGTAAAGCCCCTCTTAACTTTGGTGTACAATCTATTACTCTTTCTCTCAAACACAATGACAATCCATCAAGACGACATCAGGCAGCAAGTTGGCGAAATGATTCGCGAAGCGCGTAGATCAAAGGGGCTAACTCAAAAAGAAGTTGCTGATGTACTCAATGTGTCAGAAGGAACGTATAGCCGTTACGAAAGCGGTCAGGCCAACCTATCACTATTAACAATAAACAAAATTGTCAAGGCTATAGGCTTAAACCTTAAAATGAGTCTATCGTAGTTTTTTTTGCAACTTAACTTTGAATATATTAGAATATGGCTTATATTTACAGAAGCTAAATAATAAGAAGGCCCCAACGCTCTCAATCTTGGCGGACAGAAGCGAAGGGGCCGGAGTCAAACCACTTATCGCAGTAAGACCATGCAAACTTACGCCCGGCCTGCCACTCTGGCAAGCCCCTTTGAGCCAGCGGCTCAACCCCTGCCCACCCTGCAACAACAGGTAGACACGCTACAGAACATTGTGCTGACGCTGTCCAACCCTCACTTCCGGCTCTACTACGGCTATTCCGCTACCATGGGCGAGATTCACCTGCAAGCCGCGCTGGCGCGGGTTTTAGACCGCATGGACCCCTTAGTCATGGAAGCCCTAGCCGCCCACGACCTGCTACCTCAAGCGTAGCCACCCTCTTATTACTGAGATGATCTGTTGAACGAGTCCGCACGGTACGGGGGCACCTGCCCCCACCGTGTGTTTCTTTCACCCTGTAAACACCTATGTCTGATGGTACGCTTTGAGAATGAAAAGATCATTATCGAGGTGCAGCCCACCGGGCTGGCTCCCCTTACCACCCACTTGGCCCTGTTGAAAAGCCTGATGCTCGTGAGCCGCTTTGTGCTCGACCACGCCGGGGAAAGCGAGGTGACGCTTGAGGCGCTCTCCACGCTGCACTACACCCTAGGGGCGGCCCTGTGCGAGGTAGACCCCGCTCAGTTGGCTCAGTTTGAAGACACGATAAGCAAGTAGATCCATGAAAGTCCGTTATACATACCGCACCTATCCAACTCCGGCCCAGCAAGCTGAGCTAGCTAAGGTGTTTGGCTGCGTGCGGTATGTGTATAATTGGGGACTAGATCAACGAATAGCCGCCCGCCAGCGGGGCGAAAAAATCAATTATAAACAGTCCAGTGCTGCCCTCACCTTACTTAAGAAAGCACCCGAATACAAATGGCTTAAGGAGGTTTCTTGCGTCCCTACTCAACAGGTACTTAGGCATTTAGACGCTGCATATGGTAATTTTTTCGCAGGCCGGGGTAAGTTTCCTCACTTCAAAAGCAAGCGAGATAGACAGTCGGCAGAATTCACTGCATCAGCATTCAAATACGAGGGTAGTGTACTATCACTGGCCAAAATTGGCCCTTTGAAAGTGCGCTGGTCGCGCTCCTTTACATCGAAACCCTCTACCGTAACCATCATCAAGACCCAGACGGGCAAATACTATGTAACGCTCTGCTTAGATGAGGTGCTTACACCGTACGCCTTGACGGACCAATCTGTGGGGATTGACTTGGGAATTAGCCACCTAGCTACACTCTCTGACGGTTCAACAATCAACAATCCCCGCCATACAAAAAAACACCAAAAGCGACTGGCAAAAGCAAGCCGTATCTTGAGCCGAAGAATCAAAGGTTCAGGGCGGTGGAACCGTCAGCGCGTTAAAGTAGCCCGGCTACACGAAACGATCGCGGCTACTCGCAAAGACCATCTGGACAAGGTAACGACCTCACTAGTTCGTCGTTTTGATATCATCGCCATTGAAGACCTCAATGTGCGTGGTATGATCAAAAATCGCAAGTTGGCTAAGCACATCATCGATACCTCGTTTGGACAATTCCGCACCATGCTGGCTTATAAGTGCGCATGGCGAGGTAAAAGACTAGTAGTAGTTGATCGTTTCTATCCTAGCAGCAAAACTTGTTCGTGTTGTGGCTACGTCATTGCTGAGTTGCCCTTGCGTATTCGCCAGTGGCAATGTCCAACTTGTAATACACAACACGACCGCGACCTAAACGCGGCGAAAAATATTCTGGCGGTCGGGCAGACCGTGTCAGCGCATGGAGTGACTGGAAGACCAGCTAACCTGGAAGGGTTGGGGGCAGGTTGCTGTGAAGTGTGAACCGTCTTAGACTGGATTTTAGTCTGAGAATCTTCTAGCTTTAGGCATAGGGGAGGATGTCAAACGGTGGCGGGAGTAGGAACCTGAACCGGACTAATGCCCAGGCGAATGTTTTCTTCGGCTTGCGTTCGCATGGCATCGACTACAGCACCGTACCGCGTGGCCGTAGGCCGTTGCAGCGTCTTACGCATGTTTTCCACCGTCATACACAGGCCAATGGCGATGCGTATGTGGTCGCCGTGGCGTAGGTGCCTCTTGATTTCATCAAGTGTTTCCATGTACGTTTGTCCTAGAATTGTGAGACAAGTTTAAAGAAAAACCCTGATACAATCCAAATGATCGCTCAACTTTCTTCAAGAAAAAACCTGATGACCGGCCAATACGTAAAGGAAAAGATTGTCGCCTCCGGCACGCGTCTCTCTGATGTAGCGCGTAGCTTAGGCATAACGCCACAATCGCTAGATGAACGCCTAAGCGCGAAAGACATGAAAGTGGGAGTGCTGACCGAGATCGCTAGTGCCGTAAATAAGCCCCTCGCCTACTTCTTTGAAGGGTACGGAAAAACCCTGACAGGCTATTCATTGAATGAGCCACAGTCGCCTTATGGCAAGACGAACCAGGTTGACCCCGATCTCGAAGAAAAAATCAAGCTCCAGCAAGAAATTATCGCCGCTCAGAAAAAAACTATTGAGGCTTATGAGCGGATGTTGAATCAGCAGGAAAAAAAGTAGCGGATTGGATTTTTCCGGATCGGGCTGTATCCCTTGTGCTTCTAGCCGTAGAAATATCCTGATAAACAACAGGTGTATTTATCTGCCTTAAAGGCTATTTAATCTTGATTCAGAGTTGTTTATGGCTAAGCTAGATTTGTTCAAGGCAAGATTGGGAGATATTGAAGCCAGTATTCAAACTCTAGATTTTTATAGTACGACTGATAGCGATAACGTCAGACACTATAACCCAGGTCATTTCACGGCATTCTATGTCAAATCACTTTCGCTGCTGACAGACTTGGTGGGCGAAAAACATCCTTTCTATCAGCAGTTCGTTCATCGATGTGTATCGGCTCGCTATCAGTACGTCGAAGCTGGTAAGGCCATTATAAGTTCTGTTAAAGAGGCACTCAATAATGGATGGCTCAATGACCTAGCCGGTATTGTGTCCGCCGAGGTATTCAGTGACTTCATGGACATGGCCGATCACTTACTCACCGAAGGCTACAAGGACCCTGCCGCTGTCATGATTGGTAGTGTTCTGGAAGAACACTTACGGCGAGTAGCCCAAAACAACGGGGTTGATACATACGTCATCAAAGACGGCAAGCCTGTTCCTAAGCGGGCAGATTTACTGAATGCAGACTTAGCCAAGGCTTTAGTATACAATGCATTAGACCAAAAACAAGTAACGGCTTGGCTTGATTTACGCAATAAAGCTGCCCACGGTAAGTATGTCGAATACACGAAAGAGCAAGTCGATTTGATGTATCAAGGTGTTCTGAATTTCATAGGAAGGGTCAACTAACAAGAATTGATAATTCTTGTTAGTTGTCGTTCACTACTACAATACATATGCGATTTTCACAAAGAATTGGGAAAAGCCCTGTTCGGGAAGCTATGCAGCTTGAATCAATTGATTCGGCTTTGCTTAATGGACTGTGGAACACAGTACTAGAATTTTTTCTCGAACCGCTTGATAATAACACCCAATATCACCGTGAGTCACAAAGGGGCAACGTTTGCCGTGCTATATGGGTATCGTTTTTCAAATACGCAATCGACCAAGCCCCTACAATATGGTTCAATGATACCAGAAGGATTAACTGCGAAAAAACGATAGCCCTTGTTCGGGAGTGGTTTTACAAGTCCACTTGGGACAAGGTATACGACTTTATTGAGTTCATTGCTGAATTGGCAGTAAGCGAGAAAAACCGAGTTTTTGAAGTACGGTGCAATGCTATCTTACGAATGGAGCATTCAGCTTACCGGATTGTCAACAACAGGATCGCCCAGGTAACAACTGACGAAGAGATTCAAGCTATTGAACAGGCCAGCGTTAATGCCGACAAACAAGAGCCGGTTCAAGTCCACCTTGACGCCGCACTGAGCTTTCTAACGAATAAGCAGCAGCCCGACTACCGCAACTCGGTGAAGGAATCCATTTCAGCAGTGGAGGCTTACTGCAAGCTCATGCTTAAGGATGAGAAGGCCACCCTTGGCAAGGCCTTGAATGAAATCGAGCGCAAGCACGGCCTCCAAAAAGGGTTTAAGAATGCGTTGTCCTCTCTGTACGGATTTACCAGCGAAAGCGGCGGCATACGCCACGCGCTGTTAGAAAATGACATCGAGGTAAACCACGAAGATGCCAAATTCATGCTGGTCGTCTGCTCATCGTTCATCAATTACATTAAGGAGAAGCAGGCTCTATAGTACGGTACTACTGTTCAGGGACAAAACTATAATCTCACTTACTAGCCTAAAAAATGCTAACCGTCGAAAGGCTTGAACAGCTTATTAAGAAGGGACAACAAGTTTTAAACACAAAAGACTCTCAGTCATCTTTCTTGTTTGATACAGACCAGTATGTTAACAGTCAAGAGTTTAAGCTTTGGAAATTACAGGTAATACAATATCTGCAAGACAATTTGTCAAACGATAATCAGTACCTGATCTCATTTAGCAATGACTTACGAAGCCATTCTAAAAAATCAGTAATGGCCGGTATCAAGATTCTCGAATCTTTGCTGGAAGATGCCAACCTAGGCTTGCTCAAGCAACCCAAGGCTGAACAGACCATTGACCCGATTGCCTTGCTATATAAGCTGTTTGATAGGTTTCATCTAGTTGCTAGGCAATTAAGGAGCAGACACGGCAACCGGGATACGATTGACATCAAGGATGAATATGACGTACAGGATGTGCTACACACACTCTTATTACTTGACTTCGATGACATACGGGCCGAAGAGTGGACGCCCAGCCATGCAGGTAGTAGTAGCCGCATGGACTTTCTGCTTAGGGATTTCAAGATTGTAATTGAAGTCAAAAAAACCCGTTCTAGCCTAACTGTAAAAGAACTGGGAGAACAATTGATCGTTGACATCGAGAGATACCAAAGTCACCCAAACTGCGAAATATTATTGTGTTTCGTCTATGATCCTGATGGTTACGTCAGAAACCCTAGAGGTATAGAAAACGACCTGAGCCGAGAGGAAGGCGATTTAAAGGTGCGGGTTTATATTAGACCTTAATCATATTATTTGTCTCGCCTGTGAAGCGCAGGCTTATCACCAAGAAAGACATGAAATTCTTTGTGCCATACGTTCGGTCCGAGGATGGAGCAGAAAGTGTTTATCAAGGCATCAAAGCCTTTATGAAAGGGCAGGGCCACACCATCAACGATTCGCGCATTTACTCTATAAGCTTTGATCACAATGGCAAGCGGATAACCGACACCGTAGGCGAAGTATCCACGTCCAACCAGGAACCAGTTATGGCCATTTTTGATGCAGGAACGGTTTATCTGGTCTGTACTACTACTCGTGGGGTTATTGGCGGAGAGCCGATGCTAGCGGGTAAGCATCCTACCGCTCAGGTAGTTCTGTTTGATTTTCCCGATGTGTAGCAAGCATGTTGTTAGTCTCGATTGGGCCTATCCTGTTGTACTATCATATTCCTACCCTATGAAATACCTGTACCTTCTTACCCTGTGTGGCCTTACCTCATGCATGCAACTTGGGCAAAAGATTGCCGCTACCCATCCTAACTCTACTATACGAACACCCAGTAGCATACCTGAGGCCGTTGGTCAAGTCGTTGAGGTCAAACGCACTGTTGACGCTTACGGTGACCAAAAGCGCCAGCAAACCCAAGAGGCCAAAGAGGCCCAATACGCCGCTATTCAGGAGCGGGAACAGCTACAGGCCGGATACACGGAGATGCGTACAAACTACCTTACCCTACGGGAGGAGCTAAACGCGCTCAAGACTCAACTAACTGACCTGCGACAGGAAAACGGCAACCTCCGAAGCCAGTTGGCTACTCTGAATGTGCAGGTCGAAAACCTGAAAAGTAACGAGGTGCTCTTGCGGCAAACGCTGATCGTGCTCACGGATCGCCCAAAAGAACAGCCTACGGTTACTCCTAAACCCGCCCCGGTAAAGCCAGTCGAGCCGGTGGTTAGTATGGGTGAGGTAGAGGTAACCGACAGCCCGGTAACGCGCCAGAGTAGCGGCAGTAGTAGTTCGCGCAAAGCGTCCGTGTATTCGTATTCGTCGCCTAGTACAAGCTACACACCCCGCGCCGCTCCGGTTCGCCGCGCTCAGCAGGTGTATCACCTTGGCCCGCGCGGCGGCTGTTACTACTGGACGAACTCAGGCCGCAAAGAGTACGTAGACCGTAGCCTTTGTCACTAAACACCAACACCTTTTATTCTTTACGTGACAGCACATGGAGAGCAATCAACTGCCCGATGATGAAGAGCAAGATGAGGTAGTATCAACTGACTCAAACCGTCGGATGATAACCGGGTCGCTTAGCTCATTTTGGGGTACCCCTGAGATGGTAGCCCACCTAACCTACGAGGGGCAAACCATCGAGAACATCCCGGTTATCTTAGACACAGGTGCATATCGTTGCATGATTTCGCCTAGGCTGATTGACCTGCTCAATTTGCCACCGGGTGAGGAGTTTGACACATACAGCAACCCTCAGTTGGGCGAGGTAAAAACGCCCCTTTATCCTATAACCTTCACCTTTGCCGATACCGACTATACGTTCACGCAAAAGTGTCAGATCATGCCAACCATGTATCAGTTTGGCTTATTGTTGGGTACTGAGTTTCTGCGCAAGTTTACCTTGCACTACTACGGCCAACAGCGATACTTTGAATTGGTGTTTTAAGTCAATTGGATAAGTACAAAAGGAGGCTACGCTTCGTTAATCTTTTTATATGGTTTTCCTACTGTCACTAGGAAAATATAGCTACCTTTGAGGGTAACTCACTGAAGCTATGTCTCCTATACCAGTCACCATCTACAACGGCGAGCGCTACGTATGGTCTGATGACCTCTACAGCAAGCTAGAATTAAGTCCCAACAACTATGCGAATAACCTCAAGGCGTGGTTCGACAGGGAGTACCTTTTCCAAGGAAAAAGGACGTTTACTAAGCCTGTCTATTTGTTCGACTATATTCTGGCGACTGATGCTCAAGCTAAAGGGCCAGAATCCGAGCCTCAGTCATTGGGTGACTTATTGAACCGGAACGGGTTTGCTCATGCCAGCAAGAAAGCCCCAGCGGGTGAACCAAAGAGCGGCAGGCCAAAAGAGAAGTACCTGATTCGCTTTGAGTTTGCCAAGCTTATCGCCATCGACTCAAACAGCAAGTTCAAAAAGGAATTTGTCCACTGGCTACTATCGCTTGAGGCCCGCTACGAAAACAATCAGCTGTTAAGCCAATCAACTCTGTTAGGCCTAATGGAAATGGTGAAACTATGCACCTACATCGATAACCAAATCGATTTCTACAATACGAATAAGACCCTCTACTTTGCCGACAAAGAAGAAGATGACCGCCGTGACGCCTTCGACAAGTGGCGAAACAGCATAATGGACTTGTTGAATAATAAGGACTTGACTGAGCGGTTTATCAAGGTCAAGAATTACAAGCCGAGCAGCAAAATGACCAAGGTAGAAAAATTGGCCATACTTGACAGCTTGGAGAGCATACGGGTCTCGTTGTTCGATTTTCTTAGTCAACAGCTTAGTCCTTACACGGATTACAACCTGACGAAGGCGCGCGATCTGGCTGATTTCGTCAAGAAAATGTTTGAGACGGCAGGCTTCAATCAAATCGACATAAAACCTAGGGGCTACTCACCCAACGGGCAAATGGATTTTTTTAGGGAGTTGCAAGAGATCGACGTAAAGCTCATTTCTCAGACAGTCAGACAATTGCAGCCTTACGCATAAGCCGTTTTAGTGGCCTCATCAAAATACGTTTGACTACATAACCAACCTCTAACCTTATAAACAACGATAGAGACAATGGACGGCCCCGCTCAGACTAATGTGAAAGGTAGATTTGAGAACCGGAAAGAGATGCTAATCTTTCTGCTTCATGAGCTTTACAAGAATCATCATGCAGTTTCCTTAACGCAGTTTTTTTTTGAAAGCAGTCCAGGTGGTTTAGATGTATTCAAGTCCTTAATGGACGAATTGGTTAGCCAAGGGTGGGTCAAGGAGACCGCCGATCCTGTAATTACCTCCTTGGGTATGCGGGGGTATGACATCACTTACTGTATCTCGCTGGAAGGTACCGAGTACCTAGCTGAGCTAGGTAAGATAGATGAGAAGTACAAGAAAAAGCAGCCGCCGGTAGCTAATCACAACATCACCATCGGCGGCTCGGTAACTAACTCTCAAATTGGTCAGCATTCTAGCTTTGGTTCGTTGATACCGCCGGTCCCCTTAGAATCGAACGAGAAGCCTCTACGTCCTTGGGCCACTTTTTTGAAGACGTACCTCATTCCCATCATTATCGCTATTCTTGGCGGGGTGGCGCTACTCTATATTGAGCATAACACAGGTCTTTTTAATAATAAATAAAGATGACAGAGAATGAAGCAGTTATCGAGGTTTTGACCGAAACGCAAACGCTCGGCTTTTTCCCTCTATCAAAAGATACCCCCCGCTATCAGGTAGACGCACTACATATTGGCCTCGACTTGGGGTTGCTACGTGAGGGTAGATCAACCCATAGTTACAACCTGACCGTTGCGGGTCGCGAATGCCTTCGTGTTGGAAGTGTTGAAGAGTGGCAACGACTTTGCGAAGAACGCAATAGACCTCATCAGCACATTGTTATATACGGCAATGTCACCAACTCGCAAGTTGGACAGAACTCAACGTTCGGCGATCAACAAATCACTAATGATCTTGAGTAAATCGATTAAGGTTAATAACCGCCGTCAAGAATACAAGGACGTCCTAATAGTGCACCTGACATTATCGTATCGTCAGTGTTTTTACGATTTTTTACCCTAAAAACACTGACGATATAACAAATAAAGACTGAACACTAAAGAAAAGCCTTCATTGCGCTGCTGCCTGGGCACCGGCTAGGATACGGGTAAGTTCATCGATAACCATATCCTTCAATTCCTCAACACCGACCTTAGCGTCCGCTACGTTCATGGTTAAGCCCTTTACCAGTGCCTCTAGATGAATGTTGACGGTCGTTGATTTGGAGCCGCCTAGCGTTGCCGATAGACCCGCTTTGTCGCCAACCGATTGCTTGTCAGCCTTACCGCCTCCAACAGTTGCACCGACAGCCTCACCAAGTCCAGTTGGATTACTTACCCCCATGCGAGCGTTGCGCTCGGTGCGGCGGTTACTCAACTTAACTAGCCGGTCAGCCTTGCGCTGCATGGCCTCCGCATCAGCCATGCCCCCCTGAAAGCCCTCTTTGAACGAAGACGCCAGCCGCGCACCCAAACCGATAAAGTTCAGCGTCGAAATGTCGGTGAGTATGCCCACGATGTCGGAGAACATATTCTTGAAGCCCCCCAACAAACCATACAGAGTTGCCTTGATTGTGTCTAAATGGTCGTTGAGCCACGTAACGGTTTCCATTACCTTTTTCGCTGCCCACACAAAGCCGTCAATCATGGGTGTAGCCACCCACAAAAACGCCCGACCGACTAGCTCGACTACCTTGTAGACGCTCCATAGTACAGGCGAGAGTAACCGACTGACCATGACAATGCCGTTAACCACGCCGGTTAGCCCCGTACCGTTCTCGCCTACTAGGCCCATACGTTCGGCCACTGAGTACAGCACGTGTCCCACCTCGGCAAACAGGCTCCGTATTGGCTCCCCGGCTTGCCACAGGTTAACAAACACCTCCTTTAATGGCGCGAGCTTAGCTAAGAACGGGTCAATCTGACCTAGTAGCCCCGTACCAAAGTCAAAGATTTTGCTCAGTATCGGATTGAGCTTTTCAGCCCACTCGGTCACCTTGTTTTCTAACGTACCCAGAAACGTACTCCACTTACCCCCGGCAGTTTGGCTGAGCTTGTCGAGACCACCCGAATACAGCTCACCTTTTTCGGATAGATTCTCGAAAGCAGTGGCCACGTCAGCGGATCGGATTTGGCGTTTCTCGGCCATCTTAAACAGCCCTTCGCCGTCAACCTTCAGCGTCTTTTTCAATTGATCCATCAGGGCAGTGCCACCAAATTCCTGGTGTAGTTCACCGCCATCAATGAATCCTTTTTGCATGATCTTGCCATAAGCCGCCGATAACTCACCAAAATCCTTCTGGCTTACAGCGGCCATGTTACCGATCTGAGTCATCACCGAATTAAGCTGAGCCGGGTTGACTTTCGCAGAAAGCAGCGTCCGGGCTGAGCCGTACACGTCTTCGTTGCTGTAGGGCGTGACGTCGGCGAACTTGTTCAGTTGACCCATGAGTGGGTCGACGCCCTGTTTTCCGACGAACTGCTCGAAAGCGACCTTTACCTGTTCGCGGTTCATACCCATACCGGCTAGCTTGACCCCACCGGCTACCGCTCCGGCTACACCCATCCCCGGCAGTAGTCCGCCCGCCGCACCCATCAACTTACTCAACATACCGCCGCCGCCCGCGTCGCGTCGCCCGATGGTAGACAGCCGGTTCATTCGCGCTTCGGCGTCTTCGATCTGCCGGTTTAGCCCCCGAATCTCAGAGAGGTTGACCGAGAGGTTGCGCCGTTTGGTCAGCGCGTCCAGTTTGATGTTGAGACTATCGACCGAGCGCCCCCCGGTATTACGGAGCCTATCGAATTGGGTGGTCAGCCGGGCAACGGCCCCGCCCGCCGCTCGAAAAGCGGAGCTAAAGCGGTTGTTGAGTCGGTCGGCCAACGATTGCAGACCAGCAAAGCGGCCCCTGGTGCGGTCCATCTGACCTTGCAGAGCCAGCAGCTTTGGCCCTACCAAGTCGATTAGGTGAAACCGAAAATTGTAGTCCATCATGGCCGCTCCCCGTTTTGCACACGTACCATTTCTTTGTATAGCAGGGCAAAGCCCCGCGCCGCCTTGGTCAGCAGTTCGGGCCGCTCAATGGCCTGTTTGTCCCCGCCGATGAACAGTCGCCGCACGAGGTATTTGTTTAGCTCCTTGCGGTCTTTGGGGTTAAGGTGCTTGAGGTCGGCTTCGTCGGTCTCGGTAAACTCGCGCAGATACAGCGTGAAGGGGCCGCTATGGTGCGGGATGGTCAGTTTGGCCCATGTGCCAGCAGGCCAATCGCCTGTAGCGTCATCAGGTAGTAGTTCACTGCCAGAAGCGGACTTTTGATAGATCATGGTGCGGATTTTGGCCGCAAATAGTCCTTAGTTTGCCCTTCGGGCAAATAGCTTGATTAGCACCTACGGAGGCGCTACCGAATCAGGAACAACGCTTACCTAATAGGTATTACGGAGCGCCCATAAGTGTTTAGCGTTATAGGTTATAATGGTTGCAGGAAGAGTTTGTAAATTGCTAAGCAGGTTACAAACTCTTCCTGCACGCTTATTTTAGTAGCCAATCTATCTCACCTCTTACTTATAATAATATGAAGCTGAAAGTCAATCTTATAGCGCTTTTTGTTGCGGCTAGCGTGGTAGTTTGGACCGTAAGTATGATTACCAAATATGATACCATCAATACGTTCTTGGTTTCTTGGGATAGACAAAGGGCTTGGCTAATCATAGTTGTATTGTTCATGATTGGCACCTTCCCTTACTTCATTTTACCTAAAGGGTTCCGCTCTCTTGAATTAACAGTGTCCAAGATCGGTCCTCAGAATGAATCATATGAAAACGGAGTTCCCTACAATGAACCAGTCAAAATCTCCGATGAACGGCAGCTACTACTTCGCAAAGAGAAGTACCTGAAGGATGTTTTAGACGTTTTGAAGCTTGAGGTTGACAAGGATCTTAAGAAGTACCTTGAAGCGGGTGACGTTGAAAACGCTAATGAGTTAATTGCCGACAAGATAGAGGCACTCAATAGCCTGGTAGAAACAATAAAGGGAAACAACGAGAAGTCCTTGAGGGGTACGGAAATTAGTTCTGTCACCGAGTTTTACGAGTCAACAAGCAATCGAATCCGTAGCGAGATTGGGCGTTTGATTGCCCAAGCTAAGAGCAACTTGAGTATTGGCATCTACACATCTATGTTGGCAATCGCTGTGCTTGCTTATAGTCTCCTAAATCACCACGTACAACTTATGGAGCTACTACCAAGGGCCGCTTTCTCGTTGCTGATTGAGGCGTTAGCTTTCTTTTTCTTTGCTCAGTACCGGCGTCAACAGGAGGACATTAAGTACTGGAATAACGAGAAGACAAACCTCGACCTGAAGATATTTGCTATGTCGATTGCAATGGATGACAAAGAGATTGGCACCAACGACTACATGCAGAAGATGGTCAGTGACCTAATAAAGACAGAGCGGGGCCTGCCAGGGGTAGCTCAACCCAAGGATGAAAAGGAGTCTAGCAAAGAGGTCGCCGATGGTGCTAAGATTGCCGGTGACCTCATGGACAAGCTGAAAGGACTAGTAACAGCTATAGTCCCTAAATCTTAGCTTCACAGATTAATGTGGAGTTGGTAAACCCTATCTATAATAAACGACATGGTACCTTCTGAGCTTATTGACCAGCTATTGACCGATACACTCAACTACGAAAATTGGTCTTTCTCAGAAGAGGACCCCGAGAATTTAGGAGCTGTATTAGACAAAGCTGTTGCTTACGGACTGATCCGTGGCGGATACCAGTCCCAAACAGTGACTCAGAGAGGGTACGAGGTGCTGGAAGCAGGTGGTTTCGACAAGTGGCGGACGTCAATAAAACAGAGAGAGGACGAAGCTCATCAAGCCGCACTAGAAAGCGCCAAGGCTACCAATGACGCCGCAAAATCTGCTAAAGTGTCGGCGCGTATTGCCCTACTAACGGGCGTAATCGCCATCATACCGATTGCGATTAGTGTGCTTCAATATCTAGATTCCCAATCCGTTGAGAAAGAAATCAACGATATAAGACAGCAACTTAAAACACAAGGTCAACAGTCATTAACTAGGAAAGTGGAGCAAGTTAAAGCGCTAACTCGAACAGATTCCTTGACTAACCATATAGAATAAGATGAGTAGTTACTTAAAATCAGCGTGTATAATGTCAGAAAGTGAGTTGATCGATAAAATGCTTGCTGACTTCGCAGCCAACCGTGATTTGGGGCTACTTAGCGAAGAGGCCAGCCTGATGTACCCAAGTAGTTTAAGGAAAATGGCCGCTTATGGATTGCTACAATCCGATAATAGAAGGCTTACAGAAAAAGGCTATCAAGCGCTTGAGGCTGGCGGTTTCGATAAATGGAAGGCTAACAATGAACAGCAGGAAGCGGAAGCGCGTCGGGCTACTTTAGGTAGTGCGTATGCTACGATAGACGCCGCTCAGTCCGCAAAAAGGTCACTCATAGTAGCTTGGGTATCGGGAGTCGTAGCTATACTGGCCTTTGTATTTTCGTTGGTTCAATGGTGGGACAATCGCCAAAGTCAAAGTGAGCTTAGTGTCTTACGCGCAAAGCTCGTAGAGCTAGATTCGTTGTATAATGTAAAGGTCGCTCCACGGTCAAAAGCCAACCAGCCTGAGCTTATAAGCCCTAATTCAGGTAGAGAATCAACTAAACTAAAAAACTAGCAGGTCAGAACGGTTCATCGTAGCTCTACTATGTTGAGAGGTAAGTACAGGTCGATTCGAATCCTACGAAAACTTGTTTTTACCAAAATTCAGGATCCATTCCACGACATTAGCGTAGTCATGTAGCTTTAGTTGGTATTCGTGCTTCCTCTGGAACACTTTTGCGTCAGACGTAAATGACGAGCTTGTTACTAGCATTGCGCTATTGGCCTGAGCATCACACAGGGTTCCGTATAGAGTCCGCACTAGATCTACCCCCACTTTTCTATCTTCGCGATAGTGCTTTGCTTCTACTAAACACAGAAGCCTTCCAATATTCGTATTTAAGTAAGCGAGTATGTCAGCTCCACCATCTCTCGTCTGTTTCGTCAACTTCACCTCCCAACCCATATCGTCAAGTAAATCCGCTAGTACAACCTCAAATTCTCTAGGAGTAAGCCGGTGTATGTCAGATGGTTGCTTCTTCAGCAAAGAAATCAAGTCTTGATTTACTGTAACAATTATTGGCCTGGTAGCATCAACTATCTCCTTTTCAGGAATTAAAACATGTTTCGATAGATCATACAGTGGACTGCTAGTGGTTGTATCGGCGTGGACGTTGATAGTCTCGGCAAGAGCTGATAAAGCGGATGGCTGCCCACCAACCACTCGTATCGTTTCATCTAAAATGCTCTCTGGGTAGCCGCTAGGTAGGTAGTGTTCTAATAATTCCCTGGATTCAGAGTTTGATAGTGGATTCACCCACAACTGTTGAAGCCGTGAAGGGTACTCGTGTAAAGGCGCTCTTCGAATAAAAACTAGAAATGATACAGCCTTGTAATTGAGTATTTTAGCAGTGGCCTCTTCATGCTGCCTTAGATTCCAATGATCAGTACCATCAACAACGATGGCTAACCTAGGCCCACGTAAATAGTCTTCACGTCGTTCGTGTAGTTGAATTAAAACATTTTCTAATGCATTTCCCTCAACGTTCCTAGAAGCATCAAACCACAACGTATTGCGGGGATCTCGCCTCCTAGTTACAAGCCATCGCTTTATCAATGCGGTCTTTCCTATTCCTCCTATACCGTTGATGAATGTTGGAGAAGACCTGCTTCTAACGAGGTGCTCATCAAGCCATTTTAGCTCTTCTTCACGGCCTATAAAATTTCTTTCTGGTTCAGTCTCAAGCTTAAAATTCATTTCTGTATACCTGTGTCTTATAGTCGTCTATATGTTATGAAGACGCATGAGCAATTTTAGCCGGGTCTATCTCAAAACCAAGTTGTTGGAGACGCTGAACAAGTTTAGGTACAATCTCCCTTACATGGTCATTGAACTCGTGGTATTGTATACCTGCTGTATCGGTTGGCAGTTCTAACGCGCCTTTCTTAAGGATTATCATTCGATCACGACCTATTGACGCCATGACCATGCCCATTTCTAAAATGACATTTTGACGTGCCCTTGGTTGTCTATCTGCTTCAGTTTGTTTTTTCGTATAACCATAGTCATCAGGTGTCATCAAAATGATTCCTAGGGCGGCTCCCTTGTAAATGTTTTGTTCTAGGGCTTCAACTATAGTTCGACTACCGCTATCAACGTTTTGTAGAACGAACGGATCTAAGCCTAGCTTCATCAGGATAAGCTCCAACTGTTCACGAGCTTCCCGATCATGACCGTGTACTATGAATATTTTCTCTTGCTCTACTATCTGAGTAGTCTTGGGTGCGTGTGTTTGTCCTGACAAATTTTCCTTTAAAAGGCTCTGGAAATGGTCAGAATTCTTTCCCTGAAATTGTAGTGTCCCCCGACTAGGCCACCAGTTAAGGATTTCACCCGTTTGACCACGAAAGCAATGCTTTCCTGCTGCTTGGTCCTCTTGCCATACGCCAACGAGATCACAGGATTCCACTCCTGTCTTTAGCTCTTCTAATGTTCCTGTAAAATGCTTCATTGCTATAGTAAAAGTTAGAGGTGTGAATATATAATACTGGCCAATTGCTACTACTCCAAGTGTCTATATATCTCGCAGAGACCAAGTCGATATTATCAATTAGTCAACGGCAATGGGCCTCACTTGCCCCGCTCAGGTCGAGGGCTATCTTTGCCGATGGAACAGCCGGACGAATGGAGGATATTAAACAGCAGGTGGGCGCATTGATACGCGAGGCGCGTAAAGCAAAGGGCTTAACCCAAAAGGAGGTAGCCGAAAAGCTAAAGACCGACGAACACCGTATCAGTAGGATAGAAGCCGGTAAGGCTAACCTTACACTCGATTCGTTACAGAAAATCCTTGAGGCAATAGGCTCGACACTTGTTTTAGCTACAAAATGATGCGCTAAAAAATTTTGACCTCTAACTTGATATTTTGTTATCAAGTTTTTACTTTTACAGAGTTGAAAGTCAACAAAAAGCCCCAACGCTGGCTGTCTGGAAAACATAGCGAAGGGGCAAGTGTCACATCTAACCATGAAGCCAAATGAACACGGCGCAAACTTACCCTTTGCTTGCCACTCTGGCAAGCCCAGTTCCGCAAGCGGCCCCGGCTCAATCCCTGCAACAGCAGGTTGAAACGTTGCAGAATGTAGTCCTTACACTGCAAAACCCAACGTTTCGGCATTATTACGGCTATACCGCCCAAGCCGGTATTCATCAGTTACAGACTGCCCTAACCAAGCTATTAGCCGAATTAGACCCTTTAGTAGTGGAAGCACTAGCTGCACATGATTTGCTACCTCAAGCGTAGCTACCCCTCTTACAACTGAGATGATCACGAACGAGCAATCCGCACGGCATGGGGGCTACACGCCCCCGCTGTGTGCTTATCCACTAAACTAACCTTGAGAGATGGTGCAGCTTGAGAAGAATACCCTACGTATTGAGATTGAGGTAGCCGACGGGGAGGCAATGGAAACGTACCTAGCCTTGTTACGAAGCCTGTTTGTGCTGAACTGGTTCGTGGCCGAACATGGTACAGACCACCCCGCTACACTGGAAGCCACAGGGTTTTTAAGTTACGTATTAGGCCAAGCCCTGACCAAGCAAATACAATGAGACATATAGCTGGCAGTTGGTACGTCACTTTCCAAGAAATGTCTGATGTCTGTGGCGTACCAAAGGTGACAATCAAACAAGGAAATCAGCGCGGCGCGGCTCATTGGCAACTTATCGAAGACCCTGCCGACAAGCGTAGGCGACTCATTAAATACGACTCGCTAAAACCTGAATACCAGTGTTTAGTGAACAGTAATCTATCCTTCACCGATGAGCTACAACCTGTAAAGTGTGGCCTCAAGACTAAAAACAGGAATGATGTCGCTTGGATAACCTATCGCCTTCGGCTTGAACCAACTGCGCAACAGAAACAACGACTAGCCCAACATTTTGGCGCAGTTCGATTTGTCTACAACTGGGCGCTTGAGACAAAGGAGCGAGCAATAACCGAAAAGCGCGTGTGTCTCACAACGTCGCAGTTATCTCATGCACTAACTACACTTAAGTGCGAGAACCATTGGCTAAAAACGGCCTTTTCAGGCTCTTTAACCTATGCCTTGCTCAATCTTGACAATGCATATGAACGTTATCATAAGGGTATATCCAACAAGCCCACATTCAAGAAGAAAGGAAACGCCAATACGTTTCGCTACACATCGACTTTAGATACCGGCTCGCTTATTAACGAAGCCGAGGCCACTCTTTTTATACCAAAAATTGGATACGTAAAAATTATCATACATCGTCCTGTGGTTGGCAGTATCAAGTCGGTCACTATCGTTAAAACACCTACAGACAACTATTTCGCCTGCTGTCAAGTAGATACAGACCAAGCCTTACCGCCCAAACCCGCCCCTTGCGAGAACCAAGCTATCGGTGTGGATTTGGGTATCAAAGACTTTGCCGTACTCTCTAACGGCGAGCGGATCGCCAACCCCCGCTACCTGAATAAGTCGCTCAAACGCCTTCGCCGGGTGCAACGCCGCATGAGCAAAAAGCAGAAGGGTAGCAAGAACCGGGACAAAGCGCGGGTGCGAGTAGCGCGGGTACATGAGAAAGTGGCGAACCAACGGGCCGACTTTCTGCACAAGACCACCACTAGCCTTATGCGCCGTTTCGATACGATTTGTATCGAGGATTTGAACGTGGAGGGCATGGGCAAACTACGCTCTTTGTCTCGCCACTTGAAAGACGCTTCGTTTGGAACGTTCCGCCGCCAGTTGACCTACAAAGCAGCGTGGCATGGTAAAAACCTGTTACTAGCCGCCCGTTTCGCACCAACTAGCAAGCAATGCCCATGCGGTCACAAATACGCCGAACTTTCACTTAAACAACGGGCTTGGACCTGCCCAGTTTGCCACGTTACGCACGACAGGGATTTGCTCGCCGCTCAGAATATTGTCCGCTTCGCTTTCATGAAGCACAAGGCAAATACATAGTCAATCTTTAGGGCAGGGTATGCCCGAATTTACGCCTATGGAGACCTTAGCAGTAGCGGGTCGATGAAGTAGGAACCCGGCTCGCGGGATGCCACAGTATATCTAAATGTATTTTGCACATTTCTAAGATGGGCTGTATACCTAATTGTATCCCCATTTGTATCCCTATTCGTTTTAGAAAGAATTAGGGATACATTATCAGGGTTTACCAATACGCTCGATCAATGAAATTCTTTGCTGCTTTGCTGCCCGTTGCCCTGGTCGCATGTACCAACGGCCCCGTAACTGAGAAGGACTTATCAGAACGCCAATTCCAAGCGTCTGTAGACACAAACGCCATAGACCCACGTTTCAGGGCTATGGCGGTAGCAATCGGCGCTGGTGGCCGTGTATTTAGCTTTGAGAAGGGCGGAAATGGCACGATAGAGGCCAAATCCGGGCCTATGACGGGCAAACTACCCATTACCTGGTCAATGCAAGGCGACTCACTAACTATCGATGTCGACGCATTTGGTCAGCACCAGCGCACAGCCTATGCCGTTTCGCGCCAAGATGGCGATCTACGGCTCGACACACCCGGCAACCGCCTGATCTTATCCACACCGTATATTCAAACAGATGGGCGATTGTGTTAAGATAGAAATATGAGGTGCCAGTCTTATACTAAAAAACGGTCTTCAATAATAATTCGATACTTTTAGAACCTTAATATGGCACTGTTAAAAGCTTTTGTTTCATCGACCTGTTACGATTTGAACATTTTGAGAACTCAACTAAGGGCTTATTTGCAATCCTTGGGACACGAGCCAATCATGAGTGATTACAACGACGTTCTGTTTGATCCAAGGACTCATACTCATGAAAGCTGCGTACAAGAAATTAGTAGTGCTGACGTAGTAATTCTAATTATAGGTTCAAGGTATGGGGGTACAGCTGTTCCAAATGCCGTGAACTCACTTGATATTGAGGGTCTAAAAAGCCTATCTAAGAATAGTAAACTCCTAGATAGGACTGATAAGATTTCTATAACTCAACTTGAAATTCTTAAGGCAATAGAATCCGATATACCTATATTTACATTTGTTGATTCTAGAGTTATGCATGATCACTTATTTTACGAAAAAAATAAAGACAAAGGCTTTTTAGATAGTTTAGAATTTCCATCAATAGAGAAAAAAGATTCAGCGGTATTTATTTTTGAATTTATAAATTTCATTAGACTTCGCTCTAAAAACAACAGTGTAATTGAATTTAATAAGCTCTCAGATATTGAGGATTTCCTCAGAAGACAATGGTCTGCATTGCTTCAAAAACTTCTTTTTGAACAAAGGCGTATCAAATCAGAATCGCGTAGACTAGAAGCTTTTTCCGAAGAGCTTAAGGACATCAAATCATTGATTCTGAGCAGTATATCTACAGGACAGGCAAAAGATGTAGGTAGAGGGGTATTAAGATATAGAAGACTAATTGAGTTCTTAATCTCCACAAAGCATAAAAACGTTAATCAAATAATTGTACAGGAATTGACTTGGGACACTCTCCTAGAGGCTTTAGATATTGTCAGCATAATTACTAATGACAATCATAGATCTAATCATGTCTATCTGTTGAAATCAGACGGCACTTTCTATCAAACTAGATACAACCTGACTGCTATAAGAAGGCTTGCGTTAGACTGGAGTTCATTTAGTAACCTAGCGCTGGCTGTAAAACAAGAGGTTGTCTCAGCTTTGAGCGAAAATATTGTTACTAATGAAATTTCTGTCGGTCCTCTATACTATAAAGATAAACTACTCGAAGAATATCTTAAAGAGAAAGATGCGAAGAAAGATGCCAATAACATGTCGACTACTATCAACTCGCTGACGTTTGACAAAACAGTTGAGACATCATTTACTAATAATGAAGAAGAGGAAGAAGAAGAGTAAACAATTAGATTTAATAAAATATATAAAATCTGTATTTGCAGATAATTGCGTTTACTACTAGAGGGAAGCGGTTCATCGTAGCTCTACGGGGTTGAGAGGGTGATCACTATTAGAGGTAGACTTGACTAATCGCAAGCGAGTTGTGAGCGAGCGGTAGCAGGCAGTCGCTGCCCCCGGCAACCGATTTCCTATCTTTGCTGGCGGAACAGTCGAAGGAATGGAGGATATTAAAATAAAGGTGGGCGCATTGATACGCGAAGCCCGTAAGGCGAAGGGGTTAACCCAAGAGGAACTTGGCGAACGGTTGCAGGTTACAAAGGCCACCATAAATGGGTATGAGACTGGCAAGCAAAACCTTACAGTGTCTACTCTGTATAAATTGTCGGTTGCTCTAGGAGAGCCGCTAAATATCACTATCGGGAGGCGATGATATTTTTTTAACAAAAAAGTAAGGATATATATTTACTTTTGCTTATCTTTACAGAGTCAAACGGCAACAAAAAGCCCCAACGCTTCTAATCTTGGCAGAGAGCAGCGAAGGGGCAAGCGATTCACTTAAACCATACAGTCCAAATGAACACGGTGCAAAAGTACCCCGCTATTGCTTTACAAGCAACCCCCACTGAGCAACCGGCTCCCAGTCTGCAACAGCAGGTGGACACCCTACAGAACATCGCTCTGACGCTGGCTAATCCTCACTTCCGGCAGTATTACGGCTATTCCGCCACAATGGGCGAGATTCAGCTACAAGCCGCCCTTTCGCGGGTTTTAGACCGCATTGACCCGCTGGTGCTCGAAGCATTAGCGGCTCATGACTTGCCGCTTCAAGCGTAGCTATCCCCTTGCTACTGAGATGATTTGCTGAACGGGTCCGCACGGTAAGGGGGCACTTGCCCCCACCGTGCGTTTCTCTAACCCTGTAAACACCTATGCACGATGGTACGCTTTGAGAAAGATAAACTCATCATTGAGATCGCCACCAACGGTCACAGTCCCCAAATGATTTATAATCAGTTGGTAGATAGCTTGTTGCAAGTATCGTGGTTTGCCCTGCACGAAGACAAAGACGATGTGCTACGCACCGAGGCGGGCATATTGATCTACTACCTGTTGAACGCTCTATTAATGAAGGGCCAACCTGACGCCAACCGCCAACACCCTACGGCTTAAGTATCCATGAAGGTCCGTTACACATACCGCGTCTATCCCACACCTAGCCAGCAAGAACACTTAGCTAAGGTGTTTGGGTGCGTGCGGTATGTGTACAACTGGGGACTTCGTTACCGCATGGACGCTTACGAGCGAGGCGAAAAAGTCAACTTTGCCCAGTCCAGCGCTGCACTAACTATTCTCAAGAAGATGCCTGAGTATAGTTGGTTAAATGAAGTGCGTTCTGTTCCTACTCAACAGGCGCTCAGGCATTTGGACAGTGCATATAGAAACTTGTTTGCAAAGCGTAGCGGCTTTCCTCGTTTTAAAAACAAATACAGTAAGCAAAGCGCAGAGTTCACAGCCCTAGCGTTCAAATACGAAAAGGGTGTACTCTCACTGGCTCAAATTGGCGCTCTTAAAGTCCGTTGGTCACGTCCCTTTGCCTCGCAACCTACGACCGTCACCATTAGCAAGACCAGAACAGGACGCTATTTTGTGACTATAGTTTTGGATGAACCCACCCCCACCTATCTAGCCAAAACAGGACAATCCGTAGGCATTGACTTAGGCATCAGTCACTTAGCTACCCTGTCCACCGGCGAAACCATCGCCAATCCACGCCACACCAAGAACTATCAGAAACAACTCGCCAAGGCGCAACGCATTTTAAGCCGAAGAACCAAAGGCTCGAATCGGCGTAACCGCCAACGCTTGAAAGTAGTCCGCATTCAGGAAAAGATTACCAATACCCGCAAAGACCATTTAGATAAGGTCACTACCACGCTGGTACGGCGGTTTGACAGGATTGCCATCGAAGACCTACACGTGCGAAACATGGTTAAGAATCGCAAGCTAGCCAAGCATATTTCGGATGCCTCATTCGGCGCATTCCGGCACATGCTCACCTACAAGTGTTCTTGGTACGGTAAAGAGCTAGTGGTGATCGACCGCTTTTATCCATCTAGCAAGACCTGCTCGACTTGCGGACACGTTGAGGCTAAAATGCCCCTGAACGTGCGGGCGTGGGAATGCCCCAAGTGCAGCAGTAAACACGACCGCGATATAAATGCGGCAAAAAACATTTTGGCGGTGGGACACACCGTGTCAGCGCGTGGAGCGACTGGAAGACCGACGCTAACTTATTGTTAGCGAGGCAGGTTGCGGTGAATCGTGAACTCATAACAGATGTCAATACCCCTTACCTGGTCAATGAAAGGCGACTCGCTGACGATCGATGTCGACGCCTACGGCCAGCACCAGCGTACTACATACAGCGTTTCACGCCAGGGCGACGATCTTCAGCTTGACACGCCAGGCAACCGCCTGATCTTGTCCACACCCTGACGGCCGGTTTTCGGCCAAATTTTGCTTTAAAAGCCCTGTTTTCTGCAAGGTCAATCCAACCTAATGGGCTGATTGGGGCGTTTTCGGCCCTAAAAATCCAACCTCAATGCAAGGCCGATCAAATTCTTTCTCGTTGGGTTTTCCACAACTCACTGATAATCAATGTCCAAAATTTGGCCTTTTTTCTTTTTTGAACTACCCCCTATACTCACCCCGCGTACAGACCGCGGCCATTATTGGCCTTGGTCGCTTGGGCAAGCCCGAAGCAGCGCAAGCCTTACTACAGGTACGTGTGCCCGATTCGTTCGTGGCTCCCGCGTCAGGCACTGAAGGTCCGCATGCCACCCCCAATTCGGCCATTATTCCGGCGCACCTAGCGGTTCGGGCGCTGGTCAACTTGCAGGCTGTCGACGCCTGCGTCAATGCCCTCAACACGAATCAATCGACGCTGGCGCTGTGGGCATTGCAGTACATGCATGATCCGAAAGCGGTAAACGGGTTGCTGATGGCCTATGCCAAAACAACCGATGCTTCCTGGAAAACGAAGCTCTTAACAGTTGTAGCCCGGCTTTACAAAAAAGAAGCCGACTACGATGGTTCGTGGTGGTGGAGCACGCGTCCCGATACTCACGGTCCCTACTACCGCGCCATTGAGTGGGCCTCGTCACCACAGATCAAAAATTGGCTCATTGAGGCGTGGAAAAAGAGTGATCAAAAGCCGTTTTTTACTGAGCTGAACAGCCGTCTTCGGCTGGAAATCCCGGAGTTTGGCGTCGAAGAAACCGCCATCGCCAAAGAAGAACCCAAGGTTGACCTGGAAAAAATACGAAATAAGAAAGGGCAGATTGGCGAGTCTTCGATCGAGGACGTCATGCTGGCCATGGGTAACATCAAAGGAGACGCGGGTCTGGGCAAAACCTTGTTTGCCCAACAGGGGTGTGTTGCCTGCCACAGTCTCAACAAGAACGACCCGATGAAAGGCCCGTTCATGGGACAGATTGGTTCAATCATGACCCGCGAGCAGATCGCCGAATCCATTCTCAAGCCGGACGCATCCATCTCGCAGGGCTTCGCCACGGTGTTCATCACGACAAAAAGCAATAAGAGCTACACGGGCTTTGTCACTGAAGAATCGGCTAACCGAATCGTCATGCGTGATATTACGGGAAAAGTCTACACACTCAAGACTTCTGAGGTGGCTTCTCGTAAAGAGATGGAGAACTCGATGATGCCGACTGGCTTGGCGAATTCGTTATCCTACGAAGAGTTTGCCTCATTGATTACGTTTCTATCTCAGCAGAAGAAGTAGGACATCCCATGCGATGGTCGTTTTGTTGTCTGGCAAGTGGAGCCTTTAACGAGACGATGAACAGCAGTGCCCGTCTGTTGAATAAACTCGTTACAATGTCTCTGTGACATCTTGAGGTGAACGGTCTTTTTACTAGGCTAGTGTCTTATTTGTACTAAGGTCTACTAGTTGATAGGCCAAGCAAGGCTTTACCAATGTCAGTTACGTCATCGGCTGCATTAGAAAGAATGACAACGGCGAACTGCCTGGTCTTGTCAAACCCCACAAACGAGCGAAACCCTCCCGTGCCCCCGGAATGGTGATAGCAGGTACGTTGATTGGCCTGATCAATTCGCCAACCTAGACCCATGACCTGACCTGGACCATTGAAAGTGGGCAGGTGGCTGAGATTGATTGCTCGCTCCATACCGTTCTTGGTACCCAGCTGCGCCTTGGCGTACAAAATCATGTCATCCAGCGTTGAGCGGATGGCCCCTGATCCTTGCAGCGATGCCAGGTCCCAGGGGCTTGTTGCGACCCCTTGTTCGTTGTAACCTTGAGCAAAGGTCTGCATCAACTTGGTCGGTATAGTAACGAATGTGTGCGCCATACCTAATGGCTGGCTGATCCGCGTTACAATCAGCTGTTCATACGTCGCCTTCAGGCGCTGTTCGAGAAGGCTACCCAACAACCCCGCTGCGTAGTTCGAATAGGAAAAAGTCTGGCCGGGTTGGGAGCTGGCCCGATAGCTCATCAGAAAACGATAAAGGGAGCCTATTGTGTAGTGCTGATAGGGATTCTTCGGGTCGACTTTACCCATGAAGATATTGGCCGGCAACCGGGGGAAGCCCGAGGTATGATTAGCCAGATGAACCAGCCGGACCGGACTGTTCTTGACGCCTATAAACGGAACGCTGTCAGGCAAATACTGATTGATGGGGTCATCAAGGGCCATGTTACCCGCCACTACCTGTTGGGCTAGTAACAATGCGGTGAACGTTTTGGAGACAGAGCCGATCTCGAAGAGCGTGGCTGACGTTGGCAGCTCATTGCGGCGCTTGTCGACCTGACCGTAGCTGTACTTATAAAGCCGTCCTTGGTCAATCACCGCCAGCACTAACCCGGCCGTATTGCCCTTCTGGATATAGGGGCGCACCAGTCGTTCAACCACTGTGTCTCGTTCGGTTCTTAGCGTATTATCACTCGGCACTAGTTCTCGTTTAGGGTCAATAGCCTTAGCCATCAGGGCGAAGTTGATTCGCTCAATTTTTCCCTGAGCATCAAGGCGTAAGGAAAACAGTTGTTGGCCTGCTTCAAAATCGGCGGTGTAGTCGATCCCTCTCTCGTTTTGTGTTCTGAATGTTGTGGCTATCCATTGGCCCGTATTGACTTTGAACTTGTTCATACCGGCCGCGAATTGCGCTGGTGTCATCTTCTGGCGGAAGCTGGCGGCGGTTAACTCATAGATTGCGCTGGCGTCTCCCTCATTAATTGCCTTCTGAATGAATTGTGCCATCCGCTGGTGGGCCAGGCTGTCCAGCTGAGCGGTTACAGGCGCGGCGGATGAAAGGAGAAGCACCGGCGTAAGGAGCAGGAAGACCACTGGGCGTATACTGTCGAGTAATTTATTCATGCAACAATGGGCTAAAGGATTGTACCCTGGCGCAACGATACTAGTTTGTTCAGTTTACCAGCCTACCGCCAGTAGGCAATGCATAGTACTAAGCGATAACAGATAGCTACAATATTACGACAGGGAGCCGTCATTTCAACTTATCTCTGATGATAGAAGGCCTATTATATGGAGTATCAGCCGGATTGGCCTAGTCAATTACCAGTCGCTTCTTGCCAAGCCAAATAGCTGTAAATCGTCGCCCGGATAATGTGTAACAGTTGACCCATTTCAGCAATCATGTTCAGCTTATTGCCATACATGATCTTGACCGCATGTGCTTTTACCTGTGCTTCTGGGGTGAATCTCTTGGGCCCAGCAAGCAGTCGATCAATACCCATTTGGTATACGGATCAGCAGGAGATACCACTTATATTAGCATCCCATTCCTAAAATCAGGCTTAAAAAGAGCACCCGCTGAAACAAATAATTTTCTGGTTTTAGCTCTGGTAGTTGGTTGCTGCTCGCTTGTCCGGGCGCAACACTTTGCGGCCACCGTCCAGCGGTATGGGCCCGAAGACGGCTTGGCGCACCGCGAAGTGAACGCTATTCTTCAGGCATGAAACATGCTCTAACCTGACAGCGGCTGAATTAGCTCAATGAAGCTTCCTCCATTATAGGTCTGGGTCGTTAGCCACTCACCCGCTACGAGCTGACCGTAGTAGCTCATGCTCAGATCATGGGCGCGGATATGCTCTAGGTGCAGGAAAGCCCTTTATGCCTAACGCCTTGGTCGGAAAGTTTACAGCGGCCTGAATGTCGGGGACTACCTAACCGATTTGGGCCAGTTCTAGGGAAGCAACGGGAGAAGGGATGTTGTTCATAATGAATTGCCTTTTATGGACTACCAGCCCAACGCCTTTAGGCTTCTAGCTTGATTAACGCCTGACCGCTCTGGCCATCAAACGGTACCGAACTGTGTTCATGAGTAATCAGCCACTGAGCACGCTCTTTACGTAAACAAACCGTTGACCGCCAACGCATATCAATCTCATCCCCATTCGCCAATAATCCGTTTACATGGTTAAAGGAATACCCAAAGCCAAGCTCGTCGTTGGCAACAACGGAAAGCGTTTCAATCGCATAGGAAAAAGACGTTGGGAATTGATCCAGCCAGCTTTCTAATCGTTTTCGGCAAGACTCTATGCCTACTTTTTGTAACGTATTGACCACATCGAACGAGACAACATCTATTGAATAGTGAGCCATCGCACCATCGATATTCTTCTGTTGAACGGCCTGTTCTTGCCCTCGAATAAGTTGTTCGATTTGTTCTTGGTTCGACATTGCCTTAGCGGTTTGATTACCTGCTAACAACTTGGTCGTGATCTAATGGTTTGCGCTTTCTACTAGTACTATAAGCGTACACCCGGCTGGTGTAAACACCCCAAAGAGAATCAATCAATTGCTGTTTATATTCAAGCCCTTTTAATAAGCGCCTAGTTCTACGACTGAAGATTCCTTTGTCTCAATAAGAATGGTATTAAGAGACGGATCGTACACAGTTTGTGTCAAGCAATTTTAGTGGAATACGTCCAATTGGGTAGTGGGCGGTCAGTTAAACGAAGCCCTGAACGCCAACGGACTCTGATTGGTCTTGGCTTTGAATAGCTTATTGAAAGACTGCGAATGCTCGAAGCCTAATTCATAGGCAATCTCACTGACAGACAATTCCGTGGTTGACAGGCGTTCTTTGGCTTTGGCAATCAGTTTTTCGTGGATGAGCTGCTGGGTTGTTTGTCCGGTAAGCTGCTTGAGTAAACTGCTCAAATATTTTGTGGAGACATTCAGTTTTTCGGCAATCTGATGAACTGTAGGCAACCCTTCGGAAGTCAAGTCCTCCCTGTTGAAGTAATCCGTCAGCATATCGTCTAACCGTTCTAATAGCTTGCTATTGATTATCTTGCGGGTGATGAATTGACGCTCGTAAAATCGTTGTGCGTAGGTGAACAGCACTTCCAGATGAGCAACGATTACGTCCTGGCTGAATTTATCGACATTGGAATTGTACTCCTGTTTGATCGTATCGATAATGCCGTTGATGAGTGTTTCTTCTTTGTCGGCTAGGAACAGAGCCTCGTGGGCAGAGTAGTCGAAGTACTCGTACTGTTTTATTTTTCTGGCAAGTGGCGTATTCCACAGAAAGTCGGGGTGAATAAACAGCATCCAACCGTCAAGCTGATGTGGCACGCCATTTTCCTCACCCCGTAGAATCTGACCGGGTGCCATGAAGGCCATCAAGCCCTCATCGAAGTCGTATTTCTGCTGGCCATACAGCAGTTTGTCGCAACCTCGTTTGAGCGATACTACATACAGATCAAAAACAACGGCATGGATAGCCGGGTCCGCTTTAAGGCTAAGGTCCTTTAGGTCGATTAGGCCGATCAGGGGATGTTGTGGTTTGGGAAGCCCCATCATCCGATGGATTTGCGTAATCGATTCGATTCGATATGGTTTCGGGGTTGCCATGGTGTAAAGCAGGTTCTTAGGATTTAAATGGGTACGTCAACCAAATCAAAACCAGCGGCATGGCGAGAAATGGAATTTCAATCAATGCCATCGTTGTATTGCCAGCTCGCAGCGACAAGGCCATAATCAGGACAATGGTTATGGCATTCAGTACATTACTGATGAAGAAGGTTTGCGGAAAAAGCAACATCAGTCCGATAACGATGGAGAATACACCAAAAAACGGCATGGCCGTTTTGCTGATGCCTAAGTCGGCCATCATTTTGGTTTGTTCAGCATTGGCTGGCTGGAAGGCATCCCAACCGTGTTTTATGCTCAGGAATGCTGAAATTAAAATGAGTACTATGCTTATTATTTTCATCGGTTGACTTGTTTGGCTGTTTACTGAGCCCGTTTGACTCTCATGGCTTGCCCAAGAGAAAAATACCTGCGTAACCGCAAATTTCTAATTGATTACTGTTTTGTAATGCTGCTTTCAGACTACAGGGTCTTCCACCATCCGGTTTATATAATTTCCCGCCCATGTATTCCCCATCTTCATACCTACATTCTGCCTGGATCAACTACGTAGCTTTGGGTCTGGATTAGTGGCATCTTTGTTAGTCGGTTTTCCATCCGTTTCAACCAGGATCGAAGCCTACACCAGCTTCTTTCTTCCTTCTGAGATATATCAACCTTAACCCCTACATCCGAACCGTAGCTTATCCAAGCACCAATGAGGTTGTCGGCAGGTGGGTGTTGAGTAAAAGCACCAACTTATACCAATAGCAGCGTTGCTACAAAGATTATTTTTTCATTTAGTCGATAATTGTTTAAATTTTTCAAACTCGCGGTGTCCCAGATTTCGCTCAATGAAATCGGGAGCAATTCGGCTCGCTAATTTTATCATCTTTACAGGGCCCGGTTTAATTTCTAACGTGTCATTCGCTAATCCTTTCACCGTCTCACGTACCATTTTGTCGGCGTCCATCATCTGGCTGGGATTGGGCTGTAACACCCAGTCAGTCTGAAGATTGGTGTTAACCCCAGGAGGGATCACTTCAAATACCTTGACGCTGGTGCCTTCAAGTTGTAAGCGAAGGGCTTTTGTATAGGCGTGAACCCCTGCTTTTGATGCACTGTAGACAGGGGCTGAGGAATACGCCATGAAGGCAATAGCCGATGAAACATTGACGATGGCCGCTGATGGTTGCTTCAATAGGTGTGGCAAAAATTGATGCACCATTTGGATCGTTCCAGAAAGATTCGTGTTGATCTCTCGAATTATATCGTTCAGATCCTTGCTCGCATCCCGTAAGTCGATCAGCCGCATCAGGCCCGCATTATTGATTATCATATTCAAGGCGGGAAACTGTTGCGTAACGTCTTTATAAAGCTGTTCAATATCTTCCGGTTTGCTTACATCGCTTTGAAAGCTGTGAACACCGGGAAATTGTTCTTTTGTTCGGGTCAATGCGTCTTGGCTACGCCCTGTGACGATGATGGTTGCGCCTTGTCCGCTAAGTTGTTTGACGAGTTCTAAACCAATGCCGCTGGTTCCGCCTGTAATCAGAATTGTGCTGTTTGCTATGTCCATTGTTTTGTCTTTTGTTGTTGCAAAGTTCAGCAACCCTCAAAAAACGGATGTAGCCAAAAGTCAAAACGTTGTAGTCGAAAGGGAATAGGGTGGTTGGTAAATAGCGCACTGTTTGAATCAGCCTAATTAATCAGTTAATAATCTCCCGATCGGGGCAGTTCCGGGAGGAAGTACGGCACTAGTACTGGTAGGGTGACGCTGTCGCAGACCAGACTAGTTCACACAGGAACGTCCTTTAAGTTTGCTGTGTGGTAGAATTTTAAGATCCGACAAGGCTGCTGAATTTAACAAAGCAGGCTTCCCTACAGAGCCGCCGAGGTTTCACTTTATACTTAGATTCAGGCCCTGTTTTGTCTTCTTTGCCTAGATCTCAACTGGAAATTCGGACGTAATGGTCCATTAGTAAGGGGCGGAGTAACCAAGTGAGGATATCCTATTTCAAACTTCCACCTTCATCACATATGGCTGTTCGTTACTACATCGGCGTTGACATTTCTAAAGCTACTCTGGCTTGAGCCATCTTTAACAGAAAAGTCACTGTATGTCAAACTCAAACTGAGAATTCAGAGACAGGTACCGAAACCGCATTTAAAGCTATTGCTGATCGACCGAGTTTTAGTACGTCAGAAATTCTTTGCTGTTGTGAGCATACAGGAATATATAACGCCCCATTCAAGTCTGGCCTTCAGACCAGATTTTTTGGCAAGTCGGGGCGGAGAGTCCGCAGCTACTTATTTACATCGGCCTCGTCGCAAAGCGCCGTCCGCTCCAGCGGTCCGGTCACAATTCAACGTCTCAGTTTGAAAGAGTTGTTTGGGTCCAGGAGGCTGAGCGATGACCCTTTTTACGACGTGATTAAATTGAAAACATGCTCTCGTGCACTTATTGAAAGTAGGTGAGCTGATCTATGTCCGCTAAGAGGTTCATAGCCCGGCTCGGCAGACCGGGCGTTTTTCCTCTCTGATAAGCCTGGGTACGTTATCGGCTCCGATTTTCAAGGACCCACCGTCCTCATCCGAGCAGTATGTCAAGAAAAACCTACCCCGCCTGTTGAGGGAGCTTACAAGAACATGCTTGTTGACCTCCTTAGGCTTGCTCGTCGGCTCGAAGAGGCCGCAATTTGAGTATCTCAGAGAGAGCCTTTTGTGAGACACAATTATCTACTTTAGTTTTTGCTATGAGCAAAAAAGGAACGGCTAAAATTAGCCGTTCCCACTTATCCGGTGATTTTCAATGATTGTATTGAGTCATCAACTAGTTCTAGATGATAACTCAATACAATAGGGCTTCCGGGAAAATTTCCGGAAGATTCTGCCTTTAAAATGCTTTCTGTTTCTTCAAAGCTGACGGGCTTCATTGTAGCCTTATAGCGCTCATTGGCATCGGCAATCCAATCCGCTATTTCTCCTCGTCCAGTGTGCGTTTTACCCTCATCGAAAACTACAGCTGTTTCGGAAAAACAATTCGCATAGGCAACGCTATCAAAGTTGTTTTGTGCTATTACTAAGTCTGTGATTACTTTCGGTAAGCTCATATTATTATTGTTGACGGGTATTAAATTGTTGGTACCGTACCGCCATCGATGACAAATTCGGCCCCTGTTAAATAACTGGCTCTTGGTGAAACAAGAAAACCTACTAACTCAGCTACTTCTTCCGATTCGGCAGGCCTGCCATAAGGGATTCCACCCAAGGCATCCATGACACCTTGTTGCGCTTCTTCTACTGTACTGTTCGCATTTCTGGCAATCTCGCCCAGCCACGCTTTTGACGCTGTTGTATTGATCCATCCTGGCGAAACAGTCAGTACCCGCACACCCTTAGGGGTAACTTCGTTCGATAAACTTTTACTGTAGTTTCTCAATCCTGCTTTTGCGGCAGCATACGGCAAAGTAGAATCGTGAAGCGGCAATATGCCCTGGATCGAAGCGATGTGAATGATGACACCACTTTTTCGATCGATCATCTGTGGCAGAAATCCTCTGTCCAGCCGGACTGGAGCCAACAGGTTAGCCTGTAGCGTCGATTCCCAATCGTCATCCGTTAGGGCGACATAACCGCCAGCAGGCGTAGATGATCCACCGAGGTTGTTGACCAGGATGTCCAGCCTTCCGTAAGTTGATAGCACTTCGCTGATTACCTGTTGTGCTCCTTCTGCCTTACTTAAATCGGAAGGAATGAAATGCAATTGGCTATTTTCTTTTTCAGGTGCGTTTCTTGCGGTAATAATGACCGTTGCACCCGCTTGCAAAAGTCTTTCTGCAATCGCTCTTCCGGCCCCTTTTGTCCCTCCTGTTACCAAGGCAATCTTGCCCGACAACTCATTGTTGAAATTAAACTGATCCATTTTATTGCCCCGCTTTTAAGTATTAACTATAGGACAAAAGTGGGGTGTAAAGGAAGTTTAGACAAGTACGGCATTACGATTCATATAGGGATAAATTTATCCCCTATTGTACAAATTGGTACATACGTTTAGTTTTGCAATATGTACGAGCGAAAAATACTACCGAACTTAAACTGTGGTCTTGATTTGGTCGGTGAAGTTCTTTACGGCAAATGGAAAATCCGTTTGTTGTGGTTTATCAATGAGGGTCATAAACGGCCCAGCGAACTACAACGCAAAATCCCCGATGCTTCCCGCAGAGTTTTGACTATTCAGTTGAAAGAACTGGAAGACCACGAACTGGTTACGAGAAAAATTTATCCTGTTGTCCCACCAAAAGTAGAATACAGCCTCACCGAATTTGGCAAGACGTTGATCCCCGTAATTGCCGCCTTAGGGCAATGGAGCGATGAACACGAAGACCGTTTGCGAGATGTGATTTTAAAACAAGCTGTAAGTTCTGATTTAGACATACTCCCTAATTAGTTAGTCTGTTTATCAAGGGTAATCCATATTCAGTAGATAGACTGCATAAATTTCATCTCACAAATCGCCCCAATTGTGAACCAGTACATAAACGCTCATTCGTCTCAAGTAGGCAGAAACGCCTATCGGTGAAGTTACCCTAAGCTCTTTCCTCAGGACCTGCACTTAGACGCTGTTTTTTAGCCCCACTTCAATGTCGGGTTTTCGATGCAGTAATTCAGCGATGAAGTCTATCTTGTCGGCAGGCGAAATGAGCACGCTATCGAATCGATTATAGACTATTTCCAGGCGATCTAGAGAAAGAGCCGGGGAGCTAATGGGGTTTCGGGTTTCGCTAATATTTTTGATGGACATGATGGGTAGCGTCTGGTGAAAAAAAAGTCGGCTCGTATGTGAAGGGTGTTTTTGTCCAGTTTATAGCGTGTGGTGCTAAACAAGTGCAGGATCAGTAGGGAAACCACCAGTATGATAGCTGCTCCTGGCCATACCCCTTTGTAGACCATCAGGCTACCCAACCCAACCAGTAAACCAGACAAGGGAATCGCGAGCTCAAGTCCTATTTTCGATTTATACGTTTTCATGGTTTGGGTTTTTCATCGATCTACTTACTGCCCAAGAGTTAAGATAGGGAAAAGCAACTATTGCGCAGCTAAGCGTGAAATAGGACTAGTTGTTCGTCTCGTATGGGAGCCTTTAACGAGAAAATGTTGGTCAGACCAATTTGCTCTATAAGTTGTAGATTAGCTCACTAACTTAGTCGGCGTGTCCACTCCGATTCAGTATGACCAGTCGACAAGCGCTCAGCCGATATTACCTGACCCTAGTGCCTTTTTTAGCCGCTGCTGTGGCCTTAGGGCTTGGCCACAGCAAACCCCAACTTTATCTACCCATCTGGCTGGCCCATGCTATCCTGATGGTGATCGCCGTCTGGGAACTAGGGAAGCAGGGCTTCACCAGTCTTGATCCAGGGCAAAGACAACTCGGGAGCGTTGCCCTGTTGGTCATTATTCCCTGGATTGGATTCACCGTTTTCGCTGGCATGGGCCCTCCCCCAACCTCCATTCCCGAATGGGTGAATACCGCTACCGAGCAACAGATACGTTATGCGCTGCTGATCGCAGGCGGACTGCTAATCACGGCTGGGTTTGCCTTGCTGGCCAACGATCTCCGCCGAGGCGGGGAGAAACACTATTGGCTACTTGGCTTGCTGGCCATGGGCGTCGCTCTGCCTTTGTTCATTGCCAATATGGCCTATTGGGGTAGTTTTTTGACAGAGTCCTTCTCCAACTTTTCAGCTGCTTCAATAACGAAAAGACCAGATTGGTACCTGGCGATGCGTGCTCTTTTTACGTGGATCAGCGGGATAGAGGTAGCGCTTTGGTACTTGGCTACGGCTGCTTTCGCGCGGGCGTTACAACAGGCTGGCTGGTTCAAGCCCAGCGCTTGCCGACTCTATATAATCGTCGCCCTACTCGGCACTTTACTAAGTGTGTTACCTTCCTTTTCGATTGAACCACTAGTGATTGCGACGTATCTAGTGTCTATTCCTGCTGTTCCCTTTATCATGCCTTATTTGATGGCGCTTAATTTGTTGACTCTTAGCAGTTCTACACCTAGCAGGGCTCAGTAACGTAAAGTCATGGCCGCTATTTTGACTCACAGGAACGCCTCTCACGAAAACGCCTGTATTGATGAGCAGATCAGACGCAGATCATGAGAACTCCCTCGTCTCATTTTGGAGCGTTTGCTGAGAAGAGTAGCCTTTTCAGAAGCTTCCAAGGCATCGCCGCCAATCACGCTAAAGCGTTCTGCGGAAACGTTGGCACATATGGTGATTGATTAAAATACAATTTGGCTTCTACTCCTTAAATTATATTTTTCTAATTTGATTCCTATAAATATGGTTATTTTATTAGACGAAAATTATATTCAAAATACTTTGTTTAACTTGTCACATATCGTAAAAATACAATTAGGCCTGAAAATCTTTCTCGACTTGGATACTCTGCCCTGAAACAGTTAAGCCACTCATTATGGTGTAAAATATACCCGCTTTTGCTGATTTATAACAATGTTCTTCTAAGCTATTTGATTGAAGGAAATCATTATTAAGAGCAACATAATATCGCTTATCACTTATACCAAGTCTAACAATTTTACTTTTTTCTACACCCCAAAATATAACCTGATCAGTTGGTATAGGAATATGAATAGTTATCCATTTTTCCTTAACAGAAGTATAAGATTTAGTTCGTTTAAAAACTCTAACCTCAGTTATATCACCATTATAAATTAAGTTAAAAACCAATTGCCAATCACTTAATTTATCATTATGGATAGCAGCTGAAACTTTAATTAACAAGCCTTCGAGCAACCCTGAAATGACCTCAATATTGATCAAATCAAATAGGTTAATCACATAAGAACTTTGAGAAAGCGATACTTTCATGCTGTTGTATAAGTGGCCATATGTTAAGCTAAAGAGGATAATCACACCGCCAAGGGTATGTAAATTGAGCTTGACTAAGACCTAATTGATTTAATAAATTATTCACTTCATCTAAGCTGTTAAGGTAATATCTTCTCTGGTTGAGTTTGTCTTCTTCACCAAAGTACTTGTCCATTAATCCTTCCGTCAGCTCAAAGTCTAGGACTGAGTAGAGATGGTCAGGGATTGTTTTGTCAACTGGCGAATGGTTAGAAGCAGGATAGATAGCTACCCATCTTCTACAACCCGGTAGAGTAGCCCTTACTTCAGTTGTTACAAAACCTTTATCATAAATTAGTCGGTTTAGAACACTCTCAGAAATCATTTTTTCTATTGTATAATTAAACGTTATGTTCGAAAGCTTTGGCTTAACAAGACACAATAAAAGTAACAGATTTAACCAATTTTGTATACAATCCTGATCTTACAAACGTAGTACCAACGTCGTGCGTTTGTAAAACTGCCTCAGCGGTAGACTTTTAAAGCGTCCGTTTTGTGAGACGGTTCGTTCACAAGACTTCACAATGATCAACTTGAGTTTATCTCGTCGCAAATCGCCGTCTCACGAATCAATGTTTCAAATTGAGCGAGTTGCCTGAGTACATGAGGCTGAGCATGGCCACTTTTACGACGTGATTATATCGAAAGCATGCTCTTATGCAATGCAATCATCGAAAGTAGGTGACTTAAGTTAAGTCCGCTAAGAGGTCCATAGCTTAGGCTGATTAACCGGTTCTCCTTTCTGACAAGCATGAGTGCGCTATTGGTAATAGTTTACGAAGATATGACTGCCTCATTCGAGCAGTATGCTAAGGCCAACCTCCCCGCCTGCTGAGGGAGATTACGAGACGGTAAATATAGATCAATGTCGAAACGCCGGGCAGGTAACTTTGCACTAAGACAGTAGTGGTGTCACTGGCTGAGTGCCAGTAATAGATAAGGACCATTGGCGTCCGTTGCTTCACTGATTGGAAGCCACCCTTGAGAATAGTAAAACTGTAAAGCGTTTTGATTCATCGCTTTGCACTTAAGGGTAGCGGGTCGGCCTAGTTGGGTTAAACAGGCCTGTAAAAGCGATTTACCTACCCCTTTTCCTATGAAAGCAGGATCGACAAACAGAGAATGAATGAAGTTGTCGGGTGGCCACCAAGAAACAAACCCGATAGGGTGCTGTTGGTAAATAGCGACTAATATAGATTCATCTTGCGTAGCCAGGTCGAAATCCAGTAAGCCGAAATTCGATGGGTCCACCCACGGAAAAGCAGTTTGGCGAGCTTGGTAGTAAATGCGTCTTAAGTCCGAGGTATGGTGAGGGCTATAGCTTACAATCGGCCAGTTCATCTACAGGGAAGGCTGGTGTTTAGTCAAGGTAATGATATAGGTGTAGCTTTGTATAGCAGTACCTTAAGATCAGGTCTACGTCCGCAACATGCAGCACTGAAGCGCAGGCCGGTCGTATCGGCCAATAAGGCAATCAACCCCCATCCGTAAAAGTAGTTGGCTAATCCGATCTGGAGTTTATTCTTACCGACCTTCAGGGACAATCGTATCGTCGCGTTCTCCAAGGTGCAACGACCGTCTGGCTCCGCATTTGGCATGCCGAAGTAATTCTTATGCACACAGACGATTTGTCCATTGGCAAAAACCAGACCTCCTCATTGAAACCCAGTTGGCGCAACGTCTCCTGAGCCCGATCTGACTCCAGCGTCGTCTCCAGCCAGGCCCCTCGTCGCTCATCGTTTTTAACACCATCATAGCGGGTAGACAGATTGACTATTGCCCGGTGGTCAGCCTCTACCGCGTGCCATTTAGCGGTACTATCGGGCAAGGCAGCACGCCAAGTTTTCGGTGCACTCAGTGGCTGTACTGATTTCGAATTGGCATCAGTACAGCCTTATCCGTCGCGGCCCTGATCGCACGTCGCGTTCCATCAAAACCCGTTCGTTGCTCTGAGTTATCAGGTGAGAGCGGACCTTTAGCCTTTTTCTCTACCGGCAAAAGATTACCTGCCCAATCATCGGCCACATACGCCCATTCCACCCGGAAGTGAAGGCCCCATTTACTACAAATAAGGTGATTGGTACGTATTGATGGTTAGCAGGTTAGGCAAGTATAGACCCGCTTCATCCGGGCTCATAGATTAATGTCGCCATAACTGAAATAGCCTTCAAAGTGATGGGCACCTACGTAGCCTTTATAAGAATCATAAGCGCCAAGAATAGGAACCGAGTATCCCCCGTGCATCGACATAACTTCGTTCAGCCCGTAGCCATCAGGGGCATACCGGATGTCGTAGAGGTAAACCCCGCCGGGGCTAATACGTACGTTGCCACCGGGTCCATAATAACTATGGTATGACTGATATTCCGACACTGGGGAGGCAAACAATAGTGCGGTGGCGCTACTCCAGGGTATGCTTAGGCTGCTGGCTCCATCGGAACAGTCGATGTTGATACCCACGGCCAGGTCTTTATCACCGGAGCTAGGCTTTGCGCCCCCTAACGATATAAGCCGTCCGCCCGCTCGAAACGCCGTGCCCGACCGGTGTATCCATGGGCCGTCGTCAAGACGGTAGGCAATGCCCTCGGGCATGATCAGTAGCGACGACAGCAACAGCAGCAACCCCTTGCCCTTCGGTTTGATCTGGGCCGTCACCGTAACGGGGGTGGGTTTAACGATGCCAGTCGGAGTCGTGTAGGTGTTGGTCGAGACGGCCCCGGTACTCGCCAGCCGTCCGATCTTCTCCGAGATGGCCCATGCTACCACGGGTACGGATTGGTCGGCGTGCAGGCGAACGATGGGTTCATCTTTGACCAAAGGTGCCAGCATCTCGTCTAAAATCAGGGTAGTGTGCACCGCCAGTTTCAGCGTTTCACCCGGCCGAATGCCGCACCGCTGGGGCGTCAGAACAACGGACGTAAAATAGGTCCAATCGCTGAAGTGGGTAGTTTCAACGGTGATCGTTTTAGCCTGTTTATCCAGCACGAGGCCGGGCATGGCCATCCAGACGCCCTGCTCATTCTGGTAGGCAATCTGAAGGGCTTCAGCCAAACTAGCCTCCAGATCGGCCTCATCGTAGGTAAAGGTCAGCTTCACGGGCTTGGCAAATTGCGTGCCGTGAGGTTCCAGCCGGTAGCCTGCTCCTTTTCCAGTGGGGTTGGTGTTGGCGATAGGAACGATCTGAATCGTTTCGTCACCAGGCAGCGCCCCTGCCGGAATCTGAATACGAACACTGCCGTCTTCAGTTGTGAGGGCGCCGCCCGCCGGTCCCACGGTGGCGCTGACAGCGGGCATCCCGTTCGGCTCACCAATTAAGCAGACCAGCCCGCTCGGGTCAAGCGGCGGTTGGGGATCTACAATGACGGGGGAGGCCGGGTCAACAGGTGTCAGACAACTCGTCAAGCTAGCTAGGCATACCCACCCGGCCAGAAAATAAGCATGAGCTTTCATGTGCTTGTTACTAGATTAGTATGTGTTGTTAAGTTTTTCGTCGGTGTTACTCTTATCTGTTACTTGTCCCGAACCAGTCGAACCGGGGTCAGTTCGGGAAAATAGCTGATGGCCTGGGGGGTAAAACGGGCGTAGGTGCGACTGGGCATCTGGATCAGGTTGAACACCATAGGCTCGTCCTGACTCGTCTTGTCGGCGATCCATAGCACGCAGTTGGCACCTTCGCCGTTATTCGTGCCGCTGGGTCGGCGCACGTCAGCCGGCATGGCGTTGAAGCCCGACTGGTTGTTGGCGTAGCCGTCCTGTTTCATCCAGACATTGGGCGCCATCAGTTTACCCAGTAGCTGTCTGGAGGTTAGATCGTCACCGTCGGTGCCCCACTCGTAGACGGTCAGCCCTTGCGACCGGAGCAGTTTCTCGTAATCCTGCCGGGAAGGAACCCGCCAGCCGGTAGGCAGGGGTATGCTTTTCAGGTCGTTGTAATGCATAAAGGTGCCGTACTGAGGCTTGGCCGCTTCCTTCAGGCTACCAGGGCCCGCGTAGTTGGTGGCCAGCCACTCCTGGTTGCCGATGCTGACCGTAGGGTAGTAGAGGTCGCCAATTTTTACCGAACTGCCGCCCGTAATCGGCGAGGTAGACGGGAGTCCGGTAGGCGACGTCGCACTGCCACTGGTTACTTTCTTGTACTCCACGGAGTAGCGTCCATGCTGATCGATAATGGTGCCCGTCAGTAGGTTCGTGGCATTAGGTATATTGGTCGCCTGCGGCTTTTCCCAGACTGTCTGATAACTGCGCAGTTCGTTCAGGCTAATCGGGTTTTCCTGGTAACCCGAGGAGCGGTTGCTGAAGACGCGCATAGTTCCTTTCTGGGCGTGGAAGGTAATCGAGGTCGGGCTGGTCTTGTACTCGAGTGTACCGACGATCCGGTAAAAGCGCTGCCGGATTTCCGTGCTGGTATTGAATACTTCCGTGGTGTATTCAACGGCATTCTTCCCGTCTTTGGTAAAGACCATCGTACGAAACTCAGCGTATCCCTGTTCACCCTGGAAGGTTTTGTTAGCCCAGTTGTCGGTCAGGGGTCCGTCGTTACGGCTGGAATACCAAGTGCCTACGTACTCGTCGGGGATGGCGGTGTAGGGGGTTTCGATGGGTGAAGTTCCCGGATCGTCTGGATTAGTAGGGTCCGGAGCCACTCCATGTTTACAACTGCAAAGTGTGCCGGTCAAGGCAGTAAGCAGGACGCATGCGGCCAGCGTCAGGGTTCTGAGCGTAGTCATTAGTTAATCTGTTTGGTTGAAAAAGAAGATTCGGTGTCTCAGGACGGCTCAACGGCGGGGCGTTTCCGGGCAGCGGCCGATGCGTCTGACGGCCACAAAATTGAGCGGGTGGATTTGGGTACCGAGGCTATGGTCTACTGAAGCGGAAGAGATTCCGCCTGAAATTGAGCAAAGACGTACCCAACCAACACACACTCTTTTTTCCCCGTCAAATCGAAGAGCAGATCGGAAAACGGCCGTCAGCAGCGGCTTGTCACCCACCGGATGACGCCCCCCGGGTTGCCTGGTATGCAGGGGGTAGTTTGATCACTGACACGTTGATGTAGCTGTCGCGACGCTTCAGTCGACGTAAGTGCAGCTTCGGTAGCTTGACCCTCTGTCAAGGCACCGGCACCGGACACCTTTGTCCAATCAAACCAAAACAATCTGCTCATGCAAACTACAAAAGCACCCGCCACCGCGTCGGTCAACTCACGCACCATCACCAACCCTATTTTGAAGGACGAAGTGGTTTTTCTTGAAACCAGTCGAGAAAGTAACGGCTATTATACCCTGGTCGAAGTGAGTCTAGCCGCCGGTGGAGGCAATCCCCTGCATTACCACGATGCCTTCTCGGAGGAGTTCACCTGCCTGGAGGGGGAACTAAGTATTCAAGTTGGCGACCACGTTGTTCGCCTGAAGCCAGGGGAATCGGCAACGGCCCCTGCTCACAGTAAACACCGGTTTTTCAACCAAAGTAATCAGGCCTGCCGGTTTCAGTGTCGGATTTCGCCAAGCTGCCCCGGTTTCGAACAGACGCTTCAAATCATGTACGGCCTGGCGCGCGATGGTCAAACGAATGGTCAGGGTATGCCTAAAAGTATGTACGCTCTGGGATACACGGTGCTCATCAGTGGCACGTACCTGACGGGGTGGATGTCCGTGATGCAGCCCCTGTTGCACTGGTTCGGCAAGCAGGCTATCAAAAAAGGGATCGCTGCCGACTTGCAGCGCCGGTACGTAACCATCCGATAATGGCCGGAGAAAACCAGCCAGTAGCCCGCAGGCCGTCTGGTTGGTTTAGCTTTTTCATACCTGCCAAACCGCCTCTGTTACATATCTTTGATTAAGTCTTATTCCTTCTCCAAATGAAACAGTGGGCCAAATTTGACCGCTTCGATTTCCTGGTCTATTCGCTTAACTATCCTGCTGTCATCGTTGCCAATTACATCATCTTCGGTCCGGTTTATTTTCGAGACCGGTCGTTGTTTATCGGGGCCACCTTAATTATTAATGTATGGGGGGCTATTGTGTTTGTCGTGTTGACGACCTGGATGAAGTATATGCGCTTTCGGTACGGATCTCCGGATCAGTTCGGGCAGCGCTTACTGTACTCCATGCTGATGTACGTAGGGTTTATGATGACCACGATTCTACTTGTCTACTGGATGTATGACCGACTCGGCTACCCCTATAAACCCGAAACGATTCCCTGGATCTTGATGATCTGTTTCGTTACAAACGTTACTTCAGCGGGATGCCACGAAGCCATTTTTACGTATAATCAACTGCGGCAAAGTACCCAGCGCGAATACCAGCTCAAGCAACTGCACATGCAGCAGCAGATGGACGTGCTCAAGCAACAGGTCAACCCGCATTTCCTGTTCAACAGCCTGAATACGTTGCTAACGCTGATTGGTGAAGACCCTCGCAAAGCTGAAGTCTTTACCGAAGAGATGAGTTCGGTATACCGCTACGTGTTGCGCGCCAACGAACAGGACCTGACCAACCTGGAAGTAGAACTGGATTTTATCTATTCGTACGCCCATTTGCTACGTACGCGCTACGGGGCGGGCTTTGCTCTGCACATTCAGGTCGACCCGCGTTTCCGGACATTCCAGCTTCCGCCCCTGACCTTACAGTTGCTGGTTGAAAACGCCGTGAAACACAACGTAGTACTTGCCAATAAACCCCTGACAATTACCATTCAGACGGACGAGCTGGCCAACCTGCACGTTCAAAATAATATTCAGAAGAAAAAACAGGGCGTAGTATCGAATGGGGTGGGACTAACCAACATTCTGGCCAAGTACGAGATGCTGGGTCAGCCCAGGCCCTCTGTCCGGGAGGAAATCAATCAGTTTATCGTAGCGCTCCCTCTGATTCCAGCCTGATGGTCCAGCGCGTCAGTTCTTTAGCCAATCCCAACGAATCGCTCAAATTCTACTGTTCCATGAATATTCTACTCGTTGAAGACGAGGAGTTAGCCGCTCTTCGGCTGGCCAAAATGCTCGCGGAAACCGATCCGCAGCTACACGTTGTGCATACTACGCCCAGCGTTGAAGCCACGGTAACGTACCTCCAGACAAACCCATCTCTTGATCTAATTTTCATGGACATCGAACTCGCTGATGGGCAGAGCTTCGAAATCTTTGACCAAACACGGGTACTGGCACCGGTCATTTTCACGACCTCCTACGATGAATACGCCATCAAGGCGTTTAAAGTCAATAGCATCGACTACCTGCTGAAGCCCATTAAGCAGTCCGAGTTGGTCACCAGTTTGCAAAAATATCATCAGCTCCACCAGCGGTCCGAAGCCGTTCCACTGCCTCTGGAGGCCATCGACGCCCTAATGCAGCAGCTGCGCCAGCAAACGCAGCCTGCCGAATACCGACGTCGATTTCTGGTGCGGCACTTGTCACAGTGGATACCCATCGACGTAAATGAGATTGCTTATTTTCATTCGGAGGAGCGGGTAACGTTATTTCGCACCGCGAAAGGGCAGAAGTTCTCAGTCGACTACACGCTGGACGAGCTGGAAACGATGCTGGATCCGGCCCAATTTTTCCGGGCCAGTCGGCAGTTTATCGTACACGTAAAGTCGGTCCAGCAGATCCATCCTTATTTTAACAATAAGCTTAAGCTAATTCTGAATCCTGTCACCCACGAAGACGTACTGGTTAGCCGTGAACGGGCAACTGATTTCAAAAAGTGGATGGGTCGATAAAGGAGGCTCATCAGGCCTAAGCGGTACATACACGAGACACTGATTTTACCGAGAAGAATGTATTGGTCTCTAGTTAAGGACGTGTCGACAACGCAATGAATTCTTACGAGACACAAGCTGGTTAATTGCCAATCAAGAACCTCCACATAGTCACCCATTCGACTACAGCTTGTGAACTTTCAGTGCGTACCAGCCGCCTGAATAGAAAGCGTTAGTCCAATCAGCATCTGCTATTCAGACCGGCGATTGAGCCGGTGAGCCTGCAAGGCTGGCAACACCCATACCGAGTGGATCGCTGCCTTGTCTATTCTTTCTTACATAACTCGTTACACCTGGGCAAGTACGTTCGACAGCAGACCAACGCCGTTCGGCGTTCGAGATCATCGACGCTTGTTCGGTTGTTGCTCCACTTCTGGTTGCTACGTCATTGGTGCCAGGTATGCGCACACGAGTTAGCACGTCTGAGGGTTTATGCTGCCCACGTCGTTGTTACTCACTAGCAACATCACGATCGATTTCTATAACTCTTTAATAGCCAATAGTTTACCAACGGCTAGTATTTACTCTATAGCGCCCGCAGTGATGTCGCATTCGTTCGTTTGCCCAGTAGGAATCACATTGGATTCTTAGCCGCCGCCAAGCCTGTTGGTATCTATGTGATAGGGCATGAATGGCGCTCAGCGCTCCCCGCTGATCTTGATCATCAGTCTAGGGGCTGGCTCATACATCACTTTTGCCGCTTTGGTCGGCAGCTTAGTCGCTTCAGTAAAGCCCTGACTCCGTCGGCCTGATCCGGTATTCACCTTTGTGGCTGTTCAGTCACTGATCGGCTTGCTCAAGCTATCGGTACGCTCGTGCAAGATGGCTATTCAAGGCTTCCCTCGACTGCCTGATCTTGATACGTAGCAGCCTACTTCGTCAACGGATGTGTATAGGCGTGAACATAATTTCAACCAGTTAATACTCTCCACAACTCAATGAAACCAACTTACTACCTGATCGGGGCGGTATGGGCCTGCCTAATGAGCTGCAAACACGAACCTGTTGTGTCACCCACGCCAAGTAAACCGGATGTTGAACAACCGACATTTCCCGCTCAGCAAACTCCCAAGGGCCAGCCACAAGGAGCCGCTGTAACCCAGACCATAGGCCCGGCCGGGGGGAGTATCAGCCTACCTGATCAGCACCTGACACTTCACTTTCCGGCTGGTGCGCTCAGCGCTAACACTGTCATCAAGGTGCAGCCTCTCCAAAATACAGCGGTAGGTGGGATAGGCCCAGCTTTTGAGCTGGAACCTAAAGCTACGCTTCTTCACAAACCCATCGACATCAGTTGGCAGTATAGCGATGAAGCGTTGAACGGCACAGGGGCTAGCGCCATTGGTCTGGCCGAACAACTGGAAACGGGTGAATGGTTGGGTGGTGGGCGCATGACGCTTGACCAAGCCAACCGGTTGTTGACTACGCAGTGGACCGCCCGCAACTTGAGCCGACCAGTAGCCTACTATGCTCAGTTCTATCTTAAGTATGCAGGCGATGAAGTCGTGGTCAATCAGCCCATGGGTTTAACCGTGGCCTTCCAACCTAACCATAGCGATGAGCTTGAGTCCATCGAGCGCAATACACTGCTGGCAGCCCTGCATGTCTGGGAGCCCGTTGAGGGGGCGCTTGTGGATAACTGGCGGATCAACGGGGAAGACCCGCTCAACCAAACCACCAACCGCCAGGGCAATCTAGGTTATCAAGGTCAGGGGGAGAAAGCCACGTACTTTGCCCCTAGCCGAGTGCCACCCCAGCGGCTTAACCCCATCGCTATCAGCGTTGAGCTAAAGACCAACAGCCGACGTAAAGTTATCTTGGTAGCCAACCTGACGGTTGTCGGCGATAATGCTTTTCAGATCAATGGGACTACGTTTGCCAATCCCCACACCTGGGTGTCTGCCGCAGAAGGCGGGTACATGCACATCTATTTAGAAGCTGGCGATCCATTAGAGCCGAACCATCCCGGCGGTTTAGGAGCCAGTCTTGAACACTACCATGGCCCTGGCACCTATGCCATGCGAGCTGAGGATAGCGAAAATTTAATCTCGGCCAGTGAGCCCGGCAAAGAGGGCAAACTGTGGAGTGCATATTACCATCAAACAAGTCCCCCCTATGGCACCGGTTATGGTCACGGAACGATCACCATCACATCCCATGACCGTCAGACGGGCGTCATCACGGGTCACATCAGTGCAGGGCTCTACCATCAACCAGATCGTGGTCGTGCTCCAAACTCAGCCAGTGCGAGCGGCCGCTTCCGTGCTTTCGTGCAAACGGGCTAAACTCCTGCTTACCTCTTTTTCGACGTCGAGTCTTTTAACGAGGAAAGCAAAGTGAAAGCTGGAGGAATCACCCTATCTAAAATCCTCCGATGCCGTTCATGCTGATTCGCTCGGGCTCTCGATAGCTCTATGCCTATGGGCTTGATCCACACACCTATCATTCCTAGGTACGTTACTACTGAGTAGCAATCAGGGATCGGTCACTATACGACGCTTTACCTGCTTGGCTCAGGTTCGTAATGCTTATCGGGAGGGGATAGGCGTCTGCCAACGTACCCAGTTAATGCTGATAACGGAAGACGGGCTCATCAGCCTTCTCTTGTCGAGCCAAGGCTGCGTGGAGGATCTGACTTTATTTGCCATGAACCGGCAAGTCAGCGCTCGGCAAGCGGGTCGATCGCGTTTTGGCGTTTATTTGACCCGATGGGTGTAGGTTGATCGTCGAAGTGATGGAAAGACTATTCGTTTTTACGTCAACCAGCGACTGGCTTACTAGTTACCTACCCCATCCCGATCAGCTCTTATCGTTGGGCTAGCTTTCGGCGCTGACCTGCTTGGCCGTAAAAACCACGACAGGCTGTAAAATCGACTTTTACGTTTCGTTAATATTCTTTTACTAGCCTCCAACACATCTCAGCATAAAGACTGATAGGTTTGCCGGCATTCATTGGCATCAAAAAAAGAAAAATAATGAACTACGCCCGCGTATATGCTTTACTTTTCCTATCTGTTTTTCTCACTTCCTGCAGACAAAACCAAGTAAACGCACCAAAAGACAATAACATCAAGTCTGAAATTAAAGACATCGGGCCTAACATAATGGCTCGGAATATAAAAGAAGGCATAAACGGCACTATTTTGATCGCGGGACCGAATAACGCATCTCTTGGTGATGTTTTTCGTTACGACGGAACATCGTTTACTAACCTTACCAGTAAACTAGGTTCACATCGATTCTGGAATGTCCTGGAAGATCGACGCGGAAACCTTTGGTTCGCTTCCACCGATTCAGGCGTTTATTATGACAATGGGAAAAGCATTCAACATTTCACAACCAGGGAGGGCCTGGCCAATAATTCAGTCACGTCTATTTATGAAGACAAAGCCGGCATTATTTGGTTTGGAACTGGGGATGGCCTAAGTCGTCACGATGGGAAATCGTTTCAGAATTTTACGTCTCCGAACGCCCCACTTTTTTATAAAGAAGGAAGTTGGAATAATGATATTCACACCATTATTGAAGATAAAACAGGGAAATTATGGGTTGGCACAAGGGGCGACGCCTTTGTTTTTGACGGAAAAAAGTTCACCACGTTAACCCATAAAGGCGAACCCTTTCTCGACGTTTGGAGCATACTGGAAGATAGAAAAGGTCATATTTGGCTTAGCGGCTTTAATGGTTTTAAAGTAAGCCAGACCGGTGGCCTCTGGCGCTATGACGGCAATAGCTTTACTAAGGCGTCGGAGAGAGGTGCTTATGCCATAATCCAAGATAAGAAAGGAAATATCTGGACTACTGGTTCAGTAAATCCTGCTAATCCGGATATGCAGGCACTTTCCCGGTATGATGCAACGTCCTTGTATAGTACGAAGCCCATTGTAACCGGAATTAGGTCAGGAAGGGCTTTCTATGGGCTTTCGGAAGCGACCGATGGTAGTATTTGGTTTGGCGATGCGACCGGCGTGTATCGGTATGATGGAAAGACCATCACGGACTTTTATAATAAAGCAGGCCAGAAAAAATATAGCGTAGATACGAAGCAAAGTATTATAAGATGGAAAGGTTCTATGCTACTTGGTGGATGGGACGGGGTTACGTTTCTTGGTGATGGTTCCGCTACAGGGGACGTCGATTTATTAAAAGGAGAACTGTCGATCGAAAACAGGCAGTTAGTGGGTGGTACCGTTGAAATCGATATGACTACAATTGAACAAAAATTTGATGATCATGATCAACGCCCGCGCAACAAATTACCTGCATTTTTTGATGTCAAAAAATTCCCCGTTTCTGCACTCGTCATTACAAAAGTTGAAACATGGAACGATGGACATACAAAAATCCCAACTGACGGAAGCATAAAAAATACAACTGAAGGAAATATACAAATTACAGGAAATCTGACTATGGAAGGAGTTACGAAGGCCATTACTTTCCCAGCCAAAATGCATTTTAAGGACGGAATGGATGGCACTGTCGAAATGAATGGCGCGCTAACCATCGATCGAACCGATTGGGGTATCGGTTATGGATCAGAAAAACACTTTCTTAAGTCTGGCGATGGCACTATTTCGGACGACGTCAAACTGTTTATGAAAATTGTAGCTAAAAAATAGTTGGTTGACGCTGATTGAAATCACCGGCGAAAGGAATTAGATCACCAACGCGACCATCACTTTGTTTTTTGCAGGAGCAGATACTGTCAATTTAGCTGAGCAACTTATTAAGCAATTAAAAAGGAAGTGGACGCTTAGCTGTTTCTCGAAACTCCATTCGGCTAGACAGAGACAGTTTTATCGTCGAACGACGGATACTCGTGCTCACTATAAACAGTTGGTCCGCCGTTGCGGAGGCTTCGCCAGGTAACGTACCTGAGTGAGCCTCCGCAACGGCGGACCAACTATTTACTACCTACTAATTACTACACACCGACTTATCCCAGTGTCCGTTCACGGCGGAGGACTTCGTCGATGAGGCCGTATTCTTTGGCTTCTTCGGCGCGCATCCACTTGTCACGGTCAGAGTCTTTCTCGATTTGTTCGATCGTTTTGCCTGAGTGATCGGCCAGAATCTGGTACAGCTCTTCGCGCAGTTTCACGATCTCACGTGCGGTGATCTCGATATCGACCGATTGGCCCTGTGCCCCGCCCGACGGCTGGTGAATCATCACCCGCGCGTGGGGCAGCGCCGAGCGCTTGCCAGCCGCACCACCTGCCAGCAACACGGCGCCCATTGAGGCCGCCAGGCTGGTGCAGACCGTGGCCACATCGGGGCGCACATACTGCATGGTGTCGTAAATACCCAGGCCGGCATACACCGAGCCACCGGGGCTGTTGATATACATCAGGATATCCTTGCGCGGATCGGCTGATTCGAGGAAGAGCAACTGCGCCACGATAATGTTGGCGATGTTGTCGTCGACGCCCATACCCATGAAGATGATCCGATCGGCCATCAGCCGCGAAAACACGTCGACCTCCCGGAAATTCATCGGCCGTTCTTCAATCACGGACCGCGTCATGTTGTCTACTGTGTGTCGTACATAGCCATCAACCGTCAGGCCATTGAGGCCCATGTGGTGGACGGCAAATTTGCGAAATTCGTCTCCGTACTGCATTGTGTGTGATTAAAGGGAGTTGCGTCCAAGGTTTAAGGCTCGCTGTCTACCGTTGCATTGCCTATTGAGGAAGCATTGCAAACGTTGAACCTTGAACCTACTAATCTAACTAAGGTCTTAATGGGTAAGTTTCAAAACTTATCCGCTACAAAGTTGCGTTCTTAGGGGCAAGAAACCCTGTCATTTTTGCTTGAGATTTGCTCAGTTTTGCTTGATATGAAGCCCCTCAACGCCCCCACCCCTGCCGGCGAACGCATCCGGCTCGCTCGCCTGCAACGCGGTTTGTCGCAGGAAAACATGGCCGATTTGCTCAATCTGTCCACGACAGCCTATGGCGACATGGAGCGCGGCAAAACCGAACTGACGCTGAACCGGCTGGGGCAAATTGCCCAGGTGCTGGGTACGTCGGTGGTAGCCCTGATCAGCGACGAGCCGGCGGCACTGGAGCCTACGGTGCTGGCGCCCAATGAGATAGAAAAGCTCCGTAATACGGTCGAGAAGCAAGCGGTCGAACTGGAAAAACTCCGGCTGGAAGTCGATCATTACAAACGCCGTTACGACGAGCGCGTTGCCCTCGAACTGCTACGGGCCGTGACGAGTCAGCAGCCCGAGCGCGAACGGATCGGCTTTTGATACAGTCTGCTCCGGCAAACAAAAGGCCGGATGGTAAACCCATCCGGCCTTTTACATTTATCAACGATCGGCAATTACTGCGCGTTGGCGCGGTCGCGGAACTCGTCGAGCGTAATCGTCTGATCAACTACCGTTAGGTTCGACTTGATATAGTCGATCACTTTGTCATCGAACACCCGGTTGAACGTCGTGGTGTAGTTCTGGCCGTTGTTTTTCTCGTCCATCAGGTAGTTGCGGGCGATTTTGTCAATGGTTTCTTTCATCTCATCGCCCATATCACCGGCGAAACCGAACTGATCGCGCACCATCTGACGAGTCGAATCCATCACCTCTTCGAAGTTAACGTCGATGTTGGCTTGCTCGGCGATCTTGTTCTTGATGAGTTGCAGCTTGGCCGACTTCGTGAAATCGGGGTATTGCTCGTCGATTTGCTCCGGCGTGAATTTGCCTTCATTAACCGTCAGCAGCCAGTTTTTCAGGAAATCGTCGGGCAGGCTGATCAGGATGTTATCGAGCAGCGCATCTTCGATGTCGCGGCGCAGCAGGTTGTCCGACTCACGGGCGTAGTTCTGCCCCATGATCTCGCGCACTTTCGTGCGGAACTCGGTTTCGTCGGATACGGCACCCACACCCAGCACCTTGTCGAAGAACTCCTGGTTCAGTTCGGCGGGCTCGTGGCGGGTGATGTCTTCGATCGTGAAGGTGAATTCGCCCGTCAGGTTGCCGGTTTCTTCTTTCTTCACGCCTGTTGCCAGTGCCCGGTCTTTTTCGTCGGGGAAGGCAGCCGCCATGTCGAACGTTACGGTTTCGCCTTTGGCTTTGCCAATGAACGTACCCAGCACGTCGGCTGCGATTTTATTGAGGGGTAGTGCCGTTTTGGTTTCAAAGGCCGTTGCGCCTTCGGGAGCCGTCAGTTGCTTCAGTTCACCATATACGGTGTCGCCTTCGGCAATGGCGTCGGCATGCGTGTGTGCGTGGAACTGCTTGCGGAGGTTTTCGATAGTTTCGTCCACTTCCTTATCACCTGCCTCGATCGTGTAGTGGTTTACGCTGCCCAGCGCCGCCAGATCGACGTCGAAGTCAGAAGCCAGACCCAGCTCGTAGCTGAATTTATAATCTTCCTGGTTGTCCCAGTCGATGGCGTCCGCTTCGTCACGGTTGGGCATGGGGTCGCCCACGACCTGCAATTTATTCTCGCGGATGTAGCTCGAGAGGCTCTTGTTCAGAAGGTTGTTGATTTCGTCAACCAAAATGCCTTTGCCGTACATCTTCCGCACTACCGCAGCGGGTACGTGGCCGGGACGGAACCCCTTCAGCGACACCTGCTTACCATATTGCTTCAGTTTCTTATCGACTTCGGGCCGATAATCTTCGGGCTTAAGCGTAATAATCAGCGATGCATTGGTTTCGCTGGCTTTGTCAAGAACTATATCCACGATTCAGACTGGTTTAAAATGAGTGAATGAGCGAATTAGTGATTGAGCGAAAAGGGCCTTGACCATCATTTTTCACTCATTCACTGATTCGCTCATTCGCAATTGACTCTTGTACGGGCGGAGGGACTCGAACCCCCATGCCTTGCGGCACCAGATCCTAAGTCTGGCACGTCTACCAATTTCGCCACGCCCGCAGGACCTATTTTCGGCCTGCAAAAGTAGTTAAAAAAGTCAACTCACCAAAGCATTTCGCTTTTTTGTGTGATCACTTGCGGGGTTTTGCACTCAACAGTTGCATCAGCATCACGACACTGCTTGCCTCGTACGACTGGATCGGCCCCGTTGGGCAGGGAATTCGGTAGTCGCGGTGGGTCAGGTCGCGGTGCCGATCGCGGTTCTGCCAGCCCAGTTGCGCGTTTTTCCTTAGCCAGGGCAGGTATTGACGCTGCCTGTACGTAGTGGCCAGAGGCACCATATACTGCGCAAAAATGGCCTTCAGGATACCCTGTTCGTTGAAATCGCCCTCGGCCGGCAGGATACCGTCGCGGCTCATCCGGTCACGGGTGTAGTCGGCAGCGAGTTTGGCGTCGTTCAGGTACGTTGCCTCATGCGTAATGGCGTAGAGACCAGTCGCAGCCCCGATGCAGGTGCCCTGGTTGTAAGTGTAATCTTCGTAACCGGGTCGGCCCTTCCCGATTTTATGGTCGGCCACGCGCCCGCTCGTCGGCTCAAACAGGTTGGCCCGCGCCCAGGCGTAAACCCGTTTGGCTTTACCCAGGTACGTGGTGTCGTTTGTGAGCTCATACAGGCGTAGCGCGGCAATGACGGTGGGGTAATTGATACAGGCGTTCTTACCGCTATGCTTGAAATTCCAGAACATGCCCCCGTCGACCGAGTCGTACGAGCCCTCCCAGACGTGGTTGAACCCCGAAACAGCCCGTTGCAGGTACGTTGGGTTGTGCGTCAGTTTGTGGGCACGGGCGAAGGCCATCACCCACCACATCATATCGTCGTAGATAAACCAGACTTTGTGATTCGTCCAGTCATACTGCGCATACTGCCTGCCGTTGCCTTCATACAGGTCGGTAATCCGCTGCTGCTGCGCCGGGCTCTGGGTACGTTCGTACACATCCATCGCCATATCCCAGTAGATCGCCTGCGTCCAGATGGCCGCTACGCCTTCGCGTTGGGTGGTGCCGTAGTAAAGTTTCGCCTCGGGATTGTAAAAGGCCTGATTAAAAGCCGCATACGCCCGGTCAGCATCGGCCTGAGTGGGGTTGGGCTGTGCCTCCGCCCAGCCAGACAGGGTAAACAGGAGGCAGATCACGAAGCCGGCGCGGTAGGTCATCGGAGGAGCGCAGAAAAGGGTTGATACGCCTGGTAAAGCAGCCCACGGCGCAAATTGCCCCTTAGACAGGAAATCCATTTCTTTCGCATTTTTTCCGACCTAAGCGTACCCACATTTTGTTTTAATCATGTACCTTGACTGACACGTACAACGACACCACCTTTTTGGAACAACCCCTGATGAATGCGACCGCTGCACCCGTAATTGATCTAGAACAGGAACGACAGGAAATCCTGAAGCGCTACCGCCGGTTGCTTCGGGCGGCGAAACCTTATCTGAAAGATAATGACGCCAAACTGATCAAGAAGGCCTTTAATACCTCGGCCGAAGCCCACAAAAACATGCGTCGGCGGTCGGGGGAACCCTATATCTACCACCCGCTGGCGGTGGCGCAAATTGCCGTTGAAGAAATCGGGCTGGGCACCACCTCGATCGTGGCGGCGCTGCTGCACGACGTGGTCGAAGATACCGACACGACCATTGCCGACATTGAGCGGGCGTTTGGCGAGAAAGTGGCCCGGATCATCGATGGGCTGACCAAGATTTCGGGCATTTTCGAATACGGCAGCTCGCAGCAGGCCGAGAACTTCCGCAAAATGCTGCTGACGCTTTCCGACGACGTGCGGGTGATTCTGATCAAACTCGCCGACCGGCTGCACAACATGCGGACGCTCGACTCGATGCCCCGCGACAAGCAGCTCAAGATTGCGTCGGAGACGATCTACATCTATGCACCCCTCGCGCACCGGCTGGGCCTCAACGCCATCAAGTCGGAACTGGAAGACCTGTACCTGAAGTATGTAGAACCGGAGGCGTATAAAGACGTCGCCAAGAAACTGCGCGAGACCAAAACCTCGCGCGATCGCTTCATAGGTACGTTCATAAAACCCATTGAAGATGACCTGATTGCCTCGGGCCTCCCCTATTACATCAAGGGTCGCCCCAAGTCGATTTATTCGATCTGGAATAAGCTGAGCAAATCGAAAAAACCGTTTGAGGAGATTTATGACCTGTTTGCGGTCCGGATCATCCTCGACGTGCCGCTAGAGCAGGAAAAAGCAGCCTGCTGGCGGGCCTATTCCATCGTGACGGACCATTACAAGCCCAACCCCGAGCGCCTGAAGGACTGGATCAGTACGCCGCGGGCCAACGGCTATGAGTCGCTGCACACGACGGTGATGAGCCGATTGGGGCAATGGGTAGAAGTGCAGATCCGGACCGAACGGATGAACGAAATTGCCGAGAAAGGGTATGCCGCGCACTGGAAATACAAAGGCAACGACACCCGCACGGCGGCCGGCCTCGACTCGTGGATTGGTCAGGTACGTGAGATGCTCGAAGCCACCGAGAAAGGCGACAAAGGCGACACGGCCATCGAATTTCTCGACGATTTCCGAAGCAACCTGTACAGCGAAGAGGTTTTCGTCTTCACGCCAAAAGGCGAATTGAAGGTGTTGCAGCGGGGGGCCACGGCGCTCGACTTTGCGTTTGACATCCACACGCAGATTGGCGCTAAATGCATGGCGGCGAAGGTCAACAATGTGCTGGTGCCCTTGAGCCACGTCTTGCAGAACGGCGATCAGGTAGAGGTCATTACGAGCAACAAGCAGAAGCCCAATGAAGACTGGCTTCGTTTTGTGGTGACCTCAAAAGCCAAGACCAAGATTAAAGACCTCATCAAAGAGGAGAAAAAACAATACATCTCCGATGGGAAAGAGCTGATCAGCAAGCGGTTGAAGATTCTCCGCATGGAAGTCACCAACGAGCTGACCAACCAGATTCGGGCGTATTTCGGCTCAAAAACCACTAGTGACCTGTATTACCGCTTTGGGAAAGGGCATATCGACGTTAAAGAGCTGAACAAGTTCAAGTCGGATAAAGAGGCGAAGGAAAACCGCGCTAACAAGCTCAATACCGATACCCTTCAGGACGGCAAATCGCTGGGTAAGGAGCTGAAGAAAATTCACGGCGAACGCTCCGATGCCGATATGCTCCTCATTGGCGAGGACATGGACAAGATCGACTACACGCTGGCCAAATGCTGCAACCCGATTGCGGGCGACGATGTGTTTGGCTTCGTGACGGTCACCGACGGGATCAAGATCCACCGGGTCAGCTGCCCCAACGCCGTCGAACTGATGTCGAACCACGGCAACCGGATCATCAAGGCCAAGTGGACCTCGCAGCAGGAACTGGCGTTTCTGGCGGGCCTGCGCATTACCGGCACTGACCGGATGGGCCTGGTCAACGACGTCACGCGGGTGATCAGCAACGAATTGAACATCAACATGCGCTCGGTGACCATCGATTCGCAGGATGGCATTTTTGAGGGCAATATCAAGTTATACGTGCATGACACCAGCCACCTGGAAACGCTCATGCGGAAGCTAGCCTCCGTCGACGGCGTCTTCGATGTGGTGAGGTTTGATTGAAAAGGGTTCAAGGTCCAAGGTCCAAGGCCCAACGTCCAGGGTGACGGTCTGAGCGTGAAGCTACCTTGAGCATTGGACCTTGGACCTTGAACTGTTACTTTTGCCTTATGCCAGCACCCAATCAAGCAAATATTGAATCGGCGAAGACGATTTTGCGCGCTTACCTCGAAAACAAGGGGCTACGCAAGACGCCGGAACGCTTTGCCATTCTGGAAGAGATTTATAACCGCGAAGACCATTTCGACGTCGACGAGCTGTATGTCTCGATGAAAAACAAGAACTACAGCGTCAGCCGGGCAACGGTTTATAATACCCTTGACGTCCTGGTCGACTGCGATCTGGTGACGAAGCATCAGTTTGGTAAGAACCTGGCCCAATACGAGAAATCGTATGGCTACCGGCAGCACGACCACCTGATCTGTACGGATTGCCACAAGGTGATGGAGTTTTGCGACCCCCGCGTGCAGAACATCCAGAATATGGTGGGCGATATGCTCAAGTTCGATGTCATGCATCACTCGCTGATCTTCTACGGCGCCTGCCGCCGCGACCCCTGCGAAAACCGCGACGAAGCCGCCCGCAACAAAGACCGGCAGGGCGAACCCGCCACGCAGGCCGAGGTTTGATAATTCACGAAGCCACTCTATCTGATGAATGCCTACGTTGACCTTGTCGATTTTATGGTAGCTGGTATGACTCCGGAACAAATCCTGGCGTTTAAACCATCAGAAGCGGCTCAAAACCGCGTCAGTGAACTGCTACGGCTCTCCAGCAGCGGGCAGCTTTCTCCAGATGAGCGGGCAGAGCTCAATCATCATATGGAGGTAGAGAGCATCATCCGGCTGGCTAAAGCCAAAGCAAAAAAGCATGTCGAGAATCGGTGATTATATCTCGGCGAATACCCGGAAATTTGTCGCCGAACGAGCCAATTACCAGTGTGAGTACTGCTTACTGCCAGACGACAAAGACCTGAGTTATTATTCGCATCATATCGATCACATCCGATCAATCAAGCATCGAGGTACAAACTCAGTCGACAATCTGGCCTATGCCTGCATGTATTGTAACGCAGCGAAAGGGGCTGATATCGGAACAATCCACGATCCGACGGATGAGTTTGTCTATTTCTACAATCCCCGAACGGATTCATGGGATGATCATTTCGCAGTACGCGATTTTGTTATTGAGCCGCTTACCCCAACGGGTTGGGTAACGGCGATAATGTTACAGTTCAACACGCCTGAGCGGATCGAAACGCGCAGGCTGATTTTTTGATAAACAATGATAGACGTTTTGTTAGGCCTCCAGTGGGGCGACGAGGGTAAGGGTAAGATCGTGGACGTTCTGGCGCCACAGTATCAGGTGGTCGCGCGCTTTCAGGGCGGTCCCAACGCTGGGCACACGCTCGAATTCGACGGTATCAAGCACGTGCTGCACCAGATTCCGTCTGGTATTTTCCGGGCTGAAGCGCTCAATATTATCGGGAACGGGGTCGTGCTCGACCCGATTGTGTTCCGGAAGGAAATCGACGGGCTGGCGAAGTTCAACCTGGCCCTCACCCAGAACCTGATCATCTCGAAAAAGGCGTCGATCATCATTCCCACGCACCGGTTACTCGATGCGGCTTATGAACAGGCCAAGGGCGCGGCCAAGATTGGCTCGACGCTGCGCGGCATCGGCCCCACCTATCAGGACAAAGTAGCCCGGCTGGGGCTGCGCGTTGGCGATGTGCTGTCGCCCAATTTCCGGCAGAAGTATGATACGCTGGTAGCCGCCCACAAAACCATTCTGGACCGGTACGATTTCGATTACGCGTCGGTACTGCCCACCGCCGAAACAGACTTTTTCTCGGCCGTCGAGTTCCTGAAAACCTTTACGCTGACGGATAGCGAATACGAAGTCAATCAGGCTCTCCAGAACGGACAGAAAGTGCTGGCTGAAGGAGCGCAGGGTTCGCTGCTCGACATCGACTTTGGCTCGTATCCGTTCGTAACCTCGTCGAATACCATGACGGCCGGTGCCTGCACGGGTCTCGGCGTGGCACCCCGCCAAATCGGCGAAGTGTTCGGTATTTTCAAAGCCTACTGCACCCGCGTGGGTAGCGGCCCCTTCCCCACCGAACTAAACGACGAAACCGGCGAACGGATGCGGCAGGAAGGGCGTGAATTTGGCGCAACGACGGGTCGCCCGCGTCGGTGTGGCTGGCTCGATCTGCCTGCTCTGAAATACGCGATCATGCTGAATGGCGTTACGCAACTGGTGATGATGAAGGTAGACGTGCTCAATATCTTCGACACGATCCGCGTCTGCACGCATTACCAATTGCCCGACGGCACGCTGACCGAAAAACTGCCTTATGATCTCTGCGACACCGAGGTGACGCCTATTTACAAGGACTTCCCCGGCTGGCAGACTTCGCTCGATGGCATCCACACGTTCGACGCCATGCCTGCCGAACTGGCTGGGTACGTTAACTACCTCGAAAACGAACTGAATCTGCCCATTGCCTTCGTGTCGACGGGTCCCGACCGCGAAGCACTGGTACATCGGGAAGCGGTAGGTGTGTAAACGCCTCACTTAATCAGCATAAAGCGGGTTGGTAATTGGAGCGGTCTTCAGTTATCAACCCGCTTTTGTTTCGCTACCTTGTTGATTAACAAACCGCCAGGTACGTCGTTTTTGAGCTTATGCCAGCAGCCATACCGGTTTACAACCTCCGCTCCTTTCCTCACCATAAATCCAGTGAGCTCTTTTACATGACGCCGCTGGAAAAACTGGTTAGTGAGTTTAAAAACATCGATCAGTCGCATTCCCATACCTTTTATCTGGTCATGTGGATCAATCAGGGCGGAGGTACGCATACCATCGATTTTAAAACGTACCCAATCCGGCCCCATCAGCTTTATTTTTTAACACCGGGGCAGGTGCATAGCTGGCAACTAGACACCAACACAACCGGGTTTAATCTGTTTTTCGAGCCTAACTTTTTTCGCTCGCAATGGGGCAACCGGCTGCACCAGTACCCTTTTTATCACTCCCATCAGCACCTGCCCCTGTTGGAAGTAACCCAGCAGGCGACCCGATTCAATACGCTGTTTTCGTATGCTTATGGGGAGTATAGCGAGCAGCAACCCCATCGGGCCGACGTTTTTCTGTCGTTTCTGCATATCATTCTCGAATCGGCAAACCGGCTCTACGGCCAGCAGATACCCGGCACTGATTCGCATTATTACGATCGAATCCGCCAATTTGAAGAGTTGCTGGAAAAGCAGTTTGTGCAGGTACGTACCATCGGCGCCTACGCGGATCAGATGGGCGTTACCCCTAACCACCTGAATCACATCTGCCAGAAAATGCTGGGCAAAAAGGCCAGTCAGCTATTGCATGAGCGCATCCTGATCGAAGCGCAACGCTTGCTGACCCACACGACCCAATCTGTGCAGGAGATTGGATTTCAACTTGGCTTCGAGGACCCATCGTATTTCGTTCGGTTTTTCAGGAAATACGCAGGCTGCACACCGGCTGAATTCCGGCATCAACAAGCCGCTATCGGACATCGTTGATTTGTACCATAGCTGCCTTTGTTTCTACTGGTATCGCCCTCACGCCAACGCTAGTTTTGTCCCATCAACAACGGCCGATCGATACGGATCGAGCCGCCTGCTTGGTCACTAAAAATATACAGCTATGGCTTCCGACAGTCGATTTTACAGCGTCGTGTTTAACAAATGTCCCCGGTGCCACGAGGGCGATTTCTTCGTGGAAAAAAGCGCGTTCAGCCGACACTTCGACGACATGCATAGCCACTGCCCGAATTGCGGTGAAAACTACATGCCCGAACCCGGCTTTTACTGGGCCTCGATGTTTATCAGCTACGCCTTCTTTACGGCCTGGACGTTGATCACGTTTTTCATCGCCGTCGTCTGGCTGAAGGTCGATTTGACTTATTACTTAATCGGGCTGGTGCCTACGCTTGTTCTGCTGACTCCGTATTTTTTCAGAATGGCCCGCCGAAGCTGGCTGACCATCTTTGTCAGCCCAAAAATCAAACAGGTTTCACTTTAGTAAAACCCGTTCGTAAGGCGTTCAGGAAAGAAGCGGACTCGTCAAGCTGATCAATCCCTGAGTTGCTGAGCCTAAAAGGCGAATTTGAGGGTCTGGGTACGTTGCATGCGCGCCAATCCGCTACATTTGGCGATTCACAAGCGATACCCATGCGAGAAAACGCAACCAAAACGAAATTGCTCAATGGCCAGGCGGTGCTTGGCGTTATTTCCAACAGCGCAGACCCAACCATCGCCGAAATCTGTGGCTTTTCGGGCCTGGATTACTACCTGATCGACGGCGAACACAGCACGATCACGACGGCACAGGTGCAGGATATTGTGCGGGCCTGCGAAGTCAGCGGTATTACGCCGCTGGCCCGGATCCGCAGCAACGATCCCAAACTGGTGCTACAGTACCTCGACGCCGGCGTGATGGGTATCGTGATGCCGGGCGTTAAAACCGCCGATGATCTGGATGCGCTAATTGCGGCGGTCAAATACCCTCCGTTTGGCCAACGTAATCTGGGTCCGGTGCGGGTTGCCGAGTACTTGCAGGGCAGTATCAGTCAGGGGGAATATGTGCAGTACGCCAACGAACAGACGCTGGTGATGCCCCAACTGGAAGATGCAGAAGCCGTAGCCAACCTCGACGAACTCCTGACCGTTGAGGGCGTCGATGGGTTTGTGATCAGTCCCCGCGATTTGGCCATGAGCATGGGCTATTACGACGGCCCCGGCCACGACGAAGTAAAAAAAACCATCGCGGGCGTTGTGGAGAAGATCAAAGCCGCAGGGAAAATAGTGGGCACCACGGCCGCCAATGGCGATCAGGCCAAAGCGCTTATCGACCGGGGCGTCTTGTTCTGCCTCAATTCGGTAGCGGGCATGCTCAAAAACGCGACGAACGAATTTTTGAAGAAGTAACCGCTGGATAGCACCGCAGCGGCGAACCGTGCGGATGATGCGGATTTTGGGGATGACCGCGAATCGGTAAGAACGCTATCTATAGAGTCATCAATCCGCGGTCATCCCCAAAATCCGCGTCATCCGCGTGCCTTCAACACTGTTGGTTGTTCGTCTAGCTAAAAAACCTTACTTTTGCGGTTCAAAATTCGAACCGACAATTAACGATATACTACAATGGGAGTTACCAAACTACTTCGGAAAGGCCGTAAGAACCGTGCCCGTTCTAACAACGCCACGGAAGCCATCAAGCAATTGCTGCGCAAGCCGATCATCAAAAACGTTGATGTAGAAGCAATCAAAGCCTCTTTTGCTGAGAAAAAGGCCGCTGCCTAAGCCGATTATATCAGTGCGTTAAGTAGCCCCGTTGCCCCTCGGCGACGGGGCTTTTTTGTACTTCTTAAAATCCTTGCGTTGCCGCTTCAGCTCCTGCCGGATCAGTTGGCGGGTGTCGAGCATCACGCGGAACCGGATGGCCGAGCCAAAAATCGAAATTCCGCCGTTGACCAGAATCAGGCTGTAGGTGCCTTTCAGAAACCAGCGCATAAACGGCGCGCCCGCCTGCATTTCGTAGCCTGCGCCCACCAGCACGCATAACCCTGCCCCGATCAGCAAAAGACCTACCGGGGCCAGAATGAGCCATTTGGTACGGGCACTCATGCGTTTCACCAATCGTTGGCCAGGAGGCTTTGCTGGATTTGCCATAGCGAACAGTTCAGGTAGTGTTATGGTAGTATTAACTCGTTACTATATCAGGTGTTTAGCGTCGTTTCCCTCATTTACCATACCAGCCTGTCCATTCGCCCAGAAACCCTAACCCGTAGGCTGATAGCTGCGTAAACGAGGCTGCCACGCTCAGCAACCCCACGCGCAGGCTGCGCTCCTGTCGGGCGGCATCGGCCAGTACCAAACCCGCAAACAGTCCGTAGGCACACAGCCCCAACAGAGCCACCGGGGGCCACAGTAGTGCTAACAGCGGTAAACTTAGCCAGCCGAGCGTAAATACCACCGGAAACAGGTGCACGATTTTGATGGGAATGCCATATTGGCGCTTCAGTTGCACCCGCGTACGTCCAAACTGAGTGATCTGCCGGAAAAAAGCGCCCAACGTACCCCGCCGTTTGTGGTACACAAAAGCGTCGGGGATAAGGCCCACGCGGTAGCCAAGCCGGAGCAGGCGGGTGCTCAGTTCCATATCTTCGCCCATGTCGCGTTTGGCAAATCCGCCCGTTTCAGCAAATACCCGCCGCGACAAACCCATGTTGAACGAACGGGGCACAAACGTACCGCCTGCATTCTGTGTTTTGCCGCGAATACCGCCCGTGGTGAACACAGACGTCATGGCGTAGCTGATGGCTTTCTGCGTGGCCGAAAAGTCCGGGCTCGCCGCGTCGGGGCCACCATACGCATCGAGCGGGGTATGTTCCAGGTACGTTGCCACAGCCGCAAAATAGCCGGGCGGGATCACGGCGTCGGAGTCGAACACAACAAAGTAATCGCCCTTGGCTCGCTCGAATCCATAATTTCGCGAGAAGCCCTGCCCCGTGTTGGGCTTCTCGAAGTAACGTACCTGAAGCCGGTCCTGATAGGCCGCTACTACCTGATCAGCCTTCACCGTCGACCCGTCTTCTACCACCAGCACCTCGAACGTAGACACGGTTTGCCTGGTCAGGCTGTCCAGCAGGTCAGCCAGTTCGTCGGGGCGGTTATAGACAGGGATAACGACGGAGAAAAACATGGAGTGTTAGGCGTAACGAACGATAAATGATAAACAAGGGGTAATTAGTGAGTTGACGCCAGTAAAGCCCTTCACTGATCACCCCTTGTTTATCATTTATCGTTCATTACTTCCTTGAGGCTTTCTTCATTCGCCTGAATCACCTGCTGAACCAGGTCGTCGGTGAGGGCGGTGGAGACGAACAGGCTTTCGTACTGCGCCGGGGCCAGGTACACGCCGCGTTCGAGCATGGCGTGAAAATACCGACCAAAGCGGGGAATATCGGATGTTTTGGCTGAGGTCAGGTCGGTAACGGGCTTATCGGTCATGAAGAGCGTGAACATCGACCCAATCTGATTGACGGTGTAGTTCAGCCCCAGCTTGGCCGCGCTGGCCCGGAAGCCGTCGCCCAGCCGTTTCCCGATGGTGTCGAGGCGTTCGTATATCTCGGGGTGATCGTTGAGATAATGCAACATGGCCAGCCCCGCCGACATCGCAATGGGGTTACCCGACAACGTACCGGCCTGATAAACCGGCCCGGCGGGCGATACCATGTTCATGATATCGGTGCGGCCACCGTAGGCCCCAACGGGCATGCCACCACCAATGATTTTACCCATCGTGGTCAGGTCAGGCGTAATGCCGAACCGTTCCTGCGCGCCGCCTTTCGCCAGCCGGAAACCTGTCATGACCTCATCGAAGATGAGTACGATACCGTGCTTAGTGCAGAGGTCGCGGATACCCTGCAAAAAGCCGGGTTCCGGCAACACACAGCCCATATTCCCTACCACCGGTTCCAGAATGAGGCAGGCGATCTGGTTGGGGTTGGCGTCGATGAGCGTTTCTACGGACGCCAGGTTGTTGTAGGGTGCCGTGAGCGTATCGTGGGCGGTGGCTTTCGTCACGCCGGGGCTATCGGGGGTACCCATCGTCATGGCGCCGCTGCCCGCCGCAATCAGGAACGAGTCGCCGTGGCCGTGGTAGCAGCCTTCAAACTTGATAATCTTGTCGCGCCCCGTAAAGCCGCGCGCTACCCGGATCGCGGCCATGGTGGCTTCGGTACCCGAGTTGACCATCCGCACCTTCTCGACCGACGGCACCATGCTGACAATCAGCTCGGCCATTTCGACCTCTTTGCGGGTGGGGGCACCAAACGAAAATGAATGCTGAATGGCATCGCGTACAGCCTGTTCGACTGGCTCAAACGCGTGGCCCAGAATCATCGGTCCCCACGAGTTGATCAGCTCGATGTATTGGCGATTGTCTTCATCGGTCAGGTACGCGCCCTTGGCCGATTTAATAAACAGCGGTGTACCGCCCACCGCCCGAAACGCCCGGACAGGTGAATTGACCCCACCGGGGATCAATGTTTTGGCTTTTTCGAAAAGTTGTTCGCTCGTCATAAAGTGAATGAGCGAATGAGCGCATGGGTGAATGGCTTTACGCAATTATTCACTCAGGCGCTCATTCACTAATTAATTTTCACAAACCGGGTACCGTCGAATTTCACGATCGGGACCACCTGATTGTCATTTGATCGGGTGTAATCGAACCCCGACAGCACGTAGTCGTTGTCGGGCTCTGTTTGCAGATTGCTCCGGTTTTTCAATGCATTCTTTGCCAGTTGCCGCCCGAAAAACAGCAGCATATCATAGCCCCAGGCAGAAAAAACCGACGGAATGATGTTTCGACGGCTCAGGTACGTTTCCTGGAAACTCTCGGTAGCCTCCCGGCTCATATCCATAAACTCAGGCGCTACCAGATATAAATCCCGCCGGGTGAACGTCGACAGCGAATTGCGGAAATAATCGAACGCCGGGTACGTGGCAATAAGCGGCCCCGTCACCCCCCGACTGCTCAGGGCGCTCAACATGCGCGGGCCGTCGTCGTCGTTGCTTGAGGCAAAAAACACATGCCCCGGCCGATTGAGGTCGTTGATCCGCATGGCGGCGGCCATGTCGGTGCCGTTACCCGTCAGCTTCCGAAAATCGACCACCTGGAATCCCTGCGCTTTCAGTTCGGTCTGATAGGCCGAGGCCAGCAACGAGTCTTTACGGGCCGCCCCGAAATACACCGCCGCCCGGCGATTCTCGTTCAGGTCTTTCACAAAACGCACTGTCTCGATAGCCTGCTGCACAGTCGACGGTTGGGCCAGATAGGCGTTAGGCAGGTTGGCAATCAGGTCACGGCTGGTGGCGATGGGGTTCACCAACGGGATGTTATTCTGCACGGCAAACGCCGACACCAGCTTGTTTGGCTCGGCATAGATGGGGCCAATCAGCAGGTCATTCTGCGCGAAGGAAGCGTTATTAAGCAGTTCGAGCGTTTCGTCGGTATCGTTATCGCTGTCGTAGGCAAACAGGTTGACCGTGATGCCCTCGGCCAGCAGTTTACTCTTGGCGAGCTTCATGCCTTCATACAGGTCATACACGTACTGATTGGACCGAACCCGATCACCCACCCCCAACCGGTCAACGCGAAACGGGAACAAAACCCCGACGTTGTAGTAGCCTTTATTCTTGGGGCGGGCCGCCGTGGTGGGTGCCGGCGTGGTGGCAGGGGCGGCAGCAGGCGCGGTTGACCGGCTCGGGGCGGGCGTCGCCAACGGAATACCAAACCGATTCGACAGCCGATCCGACAGTTCGAGATCCGACTTTTCCGACGACGTGCGCTGGATCAGCTCAACCAGCGTAAGGGCCAGCGTTCGATCATTCGGGTACTGCTTTTGTAGTGCTTTAAGCCGGTTCAGGTCGCCGATACGGGGCAGAAAGAAGGCCTCCATCCGATCGACTTCCCGGCGCAGATCCGGATCGCTGATGAGATTGGTATACGAAAAGGCTTCGTCGAACAGGCTCTGCTCGAACGCCGCTGATGCCGCGAGATAATAAGCCTCTTCTTTTTTGAGCCAGTTCGGGTATTTGTCGATCAGCTGTTTCAGCGTAGCCCGAGCGGCTTCATATCGTTTCTGCCTGATCGAGGCAACAGCGTGGTAGTAATAGGCAAACGGGGCGAAGCTACCGTCGCGCTGCATCACCACTTGCAGGTCGGAACGGGCCCGGTCATACTCCCCCAGTTGCACCGCTTTTACACCCGCCCGGTAGCGCCGCTCCGTATCTTTCTGGGCAAACCCCATCAACGGCAGCCATACAGCCAGGCACACGATCAAAAAACAAACTTGTTGTTTACGCATTGCTACTACCATTTACTATGTGAAAAAGCAACGCCTCATGGCGTTGCTTTTTGAATGAACCGCAACGGCGGACCGTAATGTATGATGTACAATGCACAATGATCTGCTCGTATGAAGTCATTGTACATCGTACATTATGCATCGTTCATTACTTCTTCGCTTTCTTCTTCGCGGCTTCGGCCTGCTTGCGCGCATCTTCAGCGGCGGCGAGTTGCTTTTGCAGCATCTCCTGAAACTTCGATTTCTTGCCGCCACCGGCCGCAATTTTCTGCCGGTTTTCGTCGAGCAATACCCTAATCTTTCCTTCATCGACGAAGTTGCGAATCAGCAATTGCTGAGCGATCGTCACCACGTTTGAGACGAAGTAATACCAGGTCAGGCCGGCCGGGAAGGAATTCAGCACGAACATGAACATGAGCGGGAAAATATAGCTCAGCGCTTTCATGTTTACCGGACCGGGCTGCTGCGGCGTGGTCTGGTTGTTGTAATAGGCATAAGCGATGCTCGACGCGGTCATCATCACCGTGAACAGGCTGATGTGGTTACCCACAAACGGAATGTTCGTACCGAGATTGATGAATGCATCGTAGGTCGAGAGGTCAGGCGCCCACAAGAAGGCTTTCTGCCGCAGTTCGATCAGGTTCGGAAACAGCTGGAACAGGGCCAGCAGAATCGGCATGGTCGCCAGCACCGGAATACAGCCACTCAGGGGCGATACACCGACTTCGGAGTAAAGCTTCATCTGCTCCTGCTGCTGCTTGGTCATGTCGTCGCCAACGCGCGCTTTGATCTCCTCGATTTCAGGAGCCAGCACCCGCATCTTGGCCATGCTGACATACGATTTGTAGGTCAGGGGCGTCAGCAGCAATTTCACGAAGATCACCAGGCAGACGATCAGGATACCGTAGTTACCGATAAACTTCTCGAAGAAGTTGAACATCGGCACGAAGAAATATTTGTTGATCGGCTTCAGAATCGAGTAGCCCAGATACACGTTCCGGTCGAATTCCGGCGCGATGCCTTCTTTGATGAGTTGGAAATCGTTGGGGCCGTAATAATACCGGAACGATCCTTTGCCACCCTTGATGTCGGCCAGCGGCATGCTTACGTCGGCCAGCGCCGTTTTCACCGTGCTGCTGTCGGCGGGGTCAACGGTTGTCTGGAATTTGGCCTTCGTCAGCTGACCAGCCTGCGCAATAAACGCCGACAGGAAGTATTTGTGCTTGATGGCAAACCACTTTACAGGCTCTTCGACAACGGCTTCGTTACTGCTTTCATTCTCGGGCAGTTTGTCGAAGTTTTCGTCGGCCGTCAGGTAGTTGATGGTGGCGGCGACCCGGTTATTTTTCAGGTCGTTTTCGTATTGCTGCATGCGGTCTTCCCACAGGAACCGCACATCGCCGTTGCCCAACACGCCATCGAGGCCGTTGGTCTTGAGTGCATAGTCGATAACGTACCCAGCCGCCGGAACGGTGTAGGTTTGCTCAACCGACTGCCCCGGCCCGATTTCGGCGCGGAACGTGATGGCCTGACCTGATGCCGTGCCACTTTGGGTAGCCGTCTGGAAATACAGTTCGTGCAGATCGACCGAGCCCGACTTGGTCGGTAGCACCACCGACGTTTCGCTGGTTTTGGCGTCGATCAGCAGCAGGGGCTTGCCGTCGAAGGTTTTGTATTTTTTCAGCAGTACTTCCTTCACGCGGCCACCCAGGGTGGTGAACGTCACCTTCACCTCCGGGTTTTCGATTACGATATCGCGGGCTTCGCCGTTGGCGGCGGCCGCAAACGCCCCAAACTGGGTGCGGGCCGCTATCGAATCGAGCGGGGCGGTGGCAGCGGCCGTGGCGGCGCTCCCCGACGTCGGCTTGGTGGTTTTGGTTTGTTGCGTCGGCTTCTTCTCCGGCGGCGGCTTCGGCACCAGGTACTGGTAGCCGACAAACATGGCCAGAATTAATAAGAGGCCAATAAGTTGATTACGATCCATTTTTACAGTTTGCAGTCTGCAGTTTACAGTTTGCAGCTCGGCGCTGTGCGCGTTGGGGCGTCAGCAACTGGAAACTGTAAACCATAAACTGTAAACTGAATTTCGCGCAAAATTACGCCAATCGGGTGGGTTAACCAACAACAGCCTCGTTGCCAACGGGCGCTTCAAACGCACGTTTATGCTGGGCGTAGGCCATTGCCGCTTTCACGAACTGAACAAAGAGCGGTTGCGGCGCCATGACCGTACTTTTCAGCTCGGGGTGGAACTGTACACCCACAAACCAGGGGTGCGACGGCAGCTCCACAATCTCGACCAGCCCCGTCTCCGGATTGGTCCCAACGGCCCGCATGCCGCCTTTTTCAAACTGCTCCAGGTAGGCGCTGTTGAACTCGTAGCGGTGGCGGTGGCGCTCGCTGACGGTTGTCTTGCCATAGGCCTGATACGACAGCGACTCTTTCTTGATTTTACAGGCATACGCCCCCAATCGCATGGTTCCGCCCATGTTGACCACCTTCTTCTGGTCTTCCATCATGTTGATGACCGGGTTGGGCGTCTGCGGATTCATCTCGTAGGAGTGCGCTTCGGGCAGACCCAGCACGTTGCGCGCATACTCGATGACGGCGCACTGCATACCGAGGCAAATCCCGAAGAAAGGAACGCCGTTCTCGCGTACGTACCGGATAGCGTTGATTTTGCCTTCGATACCCCGCTCGCCAAAACCGGGTGCCACCAGTACCGCGTCGAGGTCACGCAGGCGTTCTTCTACCGCCCCTTCGTCGGCCAGATGCTCCGACTGAATCCAGTCGATGTGCACCTTGCATTCGTTTTTCGAACCGGCGTGGATAAACGACTCAGCAATCGACTTGTAGGCATCGTGTAGCTCCACGTACTTACCCACCAGCCCGATACGTACCTCATCGACGGGGTTCTTCAACCGTTTCAGGAAGTTCCGCCACTCGTCGAGGTCCGAGTCCTGATCGTTGTAGATGTCGAGCAGATACAACACCCGCTGATCGAGCTTCTCGTTTTTCATCAGCAGCGGTACGTCGTAGATCGTTTCGGCATCCATCGCCTCGATCACCGAGCTAACCTGCACGTTGCAGAACTGCGCGATCTTCCGCCGGATATCGGGCGGCAGGGGATGTTCGGTACGGCAAACCAGAATATCGGGCTGCACGCCCGCCTCCTGCAACATCTTCACCGAGTGTTGCGTGGGTTTGGTTTTCAATTCACCAGCCGAGTTTAGATACGGCACCAGCGTCAGGTGAATCACCAGTGTGTTGTGCTCGCCCAGTTCGAACTTAAACTGCCGAACCGCCTCGATAAACGGCAGCGACTCGATGTCGCCCACGCACCCGCCAATCTCGGTGATGACAATGTCGTACTCACCCGATTCGCCCAGTAGCCGCAGATTCCGCTTGATCTCGTCAGTAATGTGGGGCACCACCTGCACCGTTTTTCCCAGGAAATCGCCTTTGCGTTCGCGGGTGATCACGTTGTAGTAGATACGGCCGGTAGTGATGTTGTTGGCCTGCGACGTCGGTGTGTTCAGGAACCGCTCGTAGTGGCCCAGATCGAGGTCCGTTTCGGCCCCGTCGTCGGTTACATAACATTCGCCGTGTTCGTACGGGTTGAGCGTACCGGGGTCGATGTTGATGTAGGGATCAAATTTCTGAATAGTGACCGAAAGACCGCGTGATTGCAGGAGTTTGGCCAGAGAAGAGGCAATAATGCCTTTCCCGAGTGATGATGTTACCCCGCCAGTAACAAAAATGTATTTCGCGAACTTCGTTGAAGTTTTGGAGCCCGTAGCCGCCATGGTTGACAATCCGTTTGGTCGTTACGGGATGTAAAAGTACGGGAATTTATGCCAAAACCGGTGGGCTATTTTCAGTTTAGGTGCCGACCGTTGGATAGAGCCCTAACCCTGAGCGGGTTTAGGGTTCATAAAAAGTGAATGCCCTCAACCCGTCGTCAACCCGCGGTCCTTACCTTTTTCAACGCTGCCCGATACAGGATCGCTACGGTGGATAGCTTAGTTGCTATTGGGCCGGGGCTTCCTGTTCTTGTGGCCGGAAATAGCCAGTGTCGTATGCCATCCCCTACCCATGCCTTTGAGACGGATCGTGTGTTGTTTGAAGCGCTTCAGGCCGGTAATGCCAGTGCCTACGACTGGTTGTATACGAACCTGTTCCCTTCGTTTCGGTTCTGGGTCACCAACAACAGTGGCACCATCGCCGACGCCGAAGACTCGTTTCAGAAAGGCCTCATTAACTTTATTCTTAACCTTGAATCGGGCCGGTATGAACACCGGCCTACGGCCAAAGTGACAACTGTTCTGTTCGATTATTGCAAAAAAGTGTGGCTCACCGAGCTCGACTCAGCCCGGATGCGCCGCCATGCGGCCATGCCTGCGCAAGTCGATACGCCCGACACTGACGACGCCCTGCTCGAACTGGCCCGCCAGGAAACCGTAGATGCGGTGCGGCAGTCTCTTGGGCAACTTCGGGAAGGCTGCCGCCAGTTGATGCAGTGGTTTTATATCGATGAGTTATCGCTCCGTGAGATCGCCGAACGCTTGAGCATGAAGGAAACCTCGGTGAAGTCGAAGCGCTATGAATGCACCGAACAATTGAAACGTATTTACCAACAAATCGCCCGGCAACGGGGACTCTAATGCCATCGCAAGCCCAATTTGAGCTGATCGAAGCGTACCTGAATCAGGAGCTGTCTCCCACCGACCGCCAATCGTTCGAGCAGGAAATGGCGAGTGACGACGCGTTACAGGCCGACGTGAGCCTACACCGCTCGCTGCGTCTGGGTCTCCACGGCCTGGCCGTGGAGCAGCGCGTCAGGCTGGCCCATGAGCGCTACAAAGCCCGTCCCGAACAACCCGAGTCAGTTGCCGCCGAGCCTACTCCCGTGCTGGCTCCGCGCTGGGGTGCCAACTGGGGCCGTTGGGCCGCCGCGGCCAGTGTGGTGCTGGGCCTGGGTATTGGATTTTATTTCCTGCAACAACCTGCCGAGCCAGCCAGCCTTGCCTACGCCGAGCAAAGCCTTCGCCAGAACGACGAACAGCTCACCAAAAGCCTTCCCGCGCACCTAGCCCCGACCGAACGGCGGCAGTTACTTACGGCCATCGAGGCTTATAAAACCGGGCGGTATGACGCCGTTATCGATCAGTTGGCTATTCCGGCGCAGGACCGCCAAACCGAACCTTACCGCCACTATTTTCTGGGCCTAACGTACCTGGCCAAACAACAACCGGCGGCGGCCATAGCCCCTCTGCAAGAAGCCGTAGGTACGTCGACAGGGGCGTTGCGCCAGAAAGCCGATTGGTTTCTGGCCCTTGCTTATCTCAAGAATGAGCAACCCGAGCTCGCCAGCCCCATCCTGAATCGGATCAGCCTCGACACTGCTCATCCCTACCACACACTGGCCGAACAACTCACGCAGCAACCAGCCGACCAAACGGCCCCTTCCGAAAAATAACGCCTTGATGCTTAGCGCGCTTTCCCGACTCTCCTGATCCATCTACCTGCTCAAGCCTTAGGCAGTAAGCCGACTTTAGGGCTTGCCTGGTAGGCCCTTTCGCTCGCCTTGACCAAGTCTGTCACGAGCTGGCGTTTGCTTCTGTACCTTCCCGAAAAATACTGACTTCCCGGTATGGTGTCGCCCATGTCACCGGCGGTACATTTGTCTCGTTCATTTTCATCTATCCACACTTTTTTTTCTCTTAACATGAAAACGACGTTGACTCGTTTGCTGGGGGCGTATGGCCTCGCAGCGCTGCTGATTAGTGGCCTGAATGCCTGCAAAGGGGATCAGGGCGACGTGGGACCGGCCGGTCCACAGGGTCCCAAAGGCGACACTGGGGCTACCGGCCCGCAGGGCGTTTCAGGGGTCACCGGTCCGCAAGGTGTATCGGGCGCAGCGGGTAAAGATGGCAATGCCAACGTGGTTTACACCGACTGGAAAAGCATGCAGACCGACGCCTTCGGGCGGGCATCCGACAATACCGTTGCCTACCTGAATACCAACGCCACAGCGCAAACCGTGCTCACGCAGGAGGCCTTCGATAAAGGCGTGGTTTATGTGTACTACAAGTTCAAGTACCCGTTCTGGGATCAGTCTATCGCCGAATACAAACTGGTCGACCGGATCAATCAGGGCTACGCTTACAACTACTCGCCGATTCCGGGCCGGCCAGCCACCAGTTTCGAGAATTTCGTCCAGACCTACATCGGCAATGATTTCCTGGGCGTCAATTACTTCTATCCATTCATTCAGATATACACCCGCGATTGGAACGCGACGACCCAAAAGTATACGGCCATGCCGGAGTTCGTAGGGAAACCCGCTACCACCTTCCGCGACCTGGTCAAAGATGCGCCTCAGTACCGGATCATGGTGGTTTACGGCAGCACCAAGGGCGGCCGCATGACCAACGAGGGTAAACCGGTCGATTTCAACAGCTATGCGTCGGTGAAAGCCTATTTCAACCTGACCGATTAACGCCTTCTTCTATCCACACCATAGCAACGTACCGGATGGGCCACCTGCTTCGGCGGGTGGTTCGTCAGGTACGTTGTCGTTAACCCGTTCGAACCAATACGAATGGCCGGAAGCTTAACCGGGAAAGTTGGGTTGAGCATAAGTTGAATCGGTCAGGTACGTATCTTTACGAACCGCTCGCCTGCTGGCCAGCGGTTTGTTGTTTCACCGCCTGACTTGCTCATGATTCATCGCCGCCTCCTCTGGTCTCTTGCTCTTAGTACGCTCGCTTTCACTCCTTTACTCGCCCAGCAAAAACCCGCCGATTTACCGTTGGGTTTTGAAGAATACGACCCCGTTTCGACGCTGAAAGTCTCCGAGCATAAACGGATGCGGGCCAAATACCCGTTCATCGACGTGCACAACCACCAATGGAATATGGGTGAAGCCGACCTGCGCCCCCTCCTGAACCAGATGGACAGCCTGAACATGGGCATCATGGTGAACCTCAGTGGGCGGGGTTGGGGCGATGCCGCCGAAAGCGACAAGTTTCTGAGCCAGACGCTAGCCAACATCAAAAAAACCAATACGCCCCGGCTGGTGCTCTTCACCAACATTCTGTTCGACGGCATCGGTAAGCCCGGTTGGACCGACGAGGCCGTTAAGCGCCTCGAAGCCGACGTGAAAGCGGGGGCCTGTGGCCTTAAGATTTACAAGAATCTGGGTATGGACACCAAAGATGCGAGTGGCAAACGGGTAGCCGTCGACGACCCCCGCCTCGATCCTATCTGGGCCAAAGCGGGCCAACTGGGTATCCCGGTTATCATTCACACGGCCGACCCGAAGTCCTTCTGGGACCCGATGGACCGCTACAACGAGCGATGGCTGGAATTGAAGCTACACCCTAACCGGAAGCGCTCGGCCAACAACACGGCCTCGTGGGAGCAGCTCCTCACCGAGCAGCACAACATTTTTCGGAAGCACCCTAAGACGACATTCATCGCGGCGCACATGGGCTGGTATCCCAACGACCTCACCAAGCTCGACAGCCTGATGCAAGCCATGCCCAACATGATCGTGGAGATTGGCGCCGTTATTGCCGAACTGGGGCGGCAGCCACGGGCATCACACAACTTTTTCGTGAAGCATCAGGATCGCATCGTGTTTGGGAAAGATAGCTGGGTACCCAGTGAATACGCCACGTATTTCCGCGTGCTCGAAACCGACGACGAATATTTCCCCTACCACAAAAAGTACCACGCTTTCTGGCGGATGTATGGCATGGCCCTGCCCGACGATGTCCTGAAGAAGGTGTATTACAAAAACGCCCTCCGCATCATCCCCGGCCTCGACGCCAAGCTCTTTCCGAAATAGGTTCAACGTTCAAGGTTCGATGTCCAAGGTTGGCTGATGCGCGATTACTTATGCGTCAGCTAACCTTGGACATCGAACCTTGAACGTTGAACCTATTTCTTATCTCCGGTTGTCTTCGCCTTCCATCATGCTGAAGTAGCTAACGTACCTGGACTCGGCGATGTCGCCTTCGGCGACAGCTTCTTTTATCGCGCAGCCCGGCTCGTTGATATGCAGGCAGTTATGAAACCGGCACTGGTTGAGTCGGTTGCGCATTTCGGGGAAGTAGTGGGCGATTTCGGCTTTGCCGGTGTCGATCAGGCCCAACTCTTTGATGCCCGGCGTGTCGATGATGAACGTACCTGGCGCCAGTTCAAACATCTCGGCGAAAGTGGTGGTGTGTACCCCCTTGTTGGCAAACGTCGACACTTCGTTGGTCCGCAAATCGAGGTCGGGCGCGATGGCGTTCACGAGCGACGACTTTCCCACCCCCGAATGCCCCGACAGCAGCGTGATTTTGCCATCGAGCAGGTCGCGGAAGGCCTCGACACCGTCGCCTTCGGTGGCCGAGGTCGCCAGCGTGGGGTAGCCGATTTGCTCATACATGTCCTGAATCTCACGCTGGTACTCGAGCCCTTCGTCGTTCAGAATATCGGTTTTGTTGAAAACGATCGTGGTCGGGATGCGGAAGGCCTCGGCCGTCACCAGAAAGCGGTCGATGAACCCCAGCGACGTACGCGGCAGGGTGAGCGTCGCCAGCAACACCGCCTGATCGAGATTGGCCGCCAGAATATGCCCGTGCGCCGTCTTGTGCACCGACTGCCGGATGATGTAATTGTCGCGGGGGGCAATGTCAAAAATCACCGCGGTGTTTTCGAGTTCGTCTTCCACCTCAAACTGCACCCGGTCGCCCACGGCAATGGGATTGGTTACTTTCAACCCCTTAATCTTGAATTTGCCCTTCAGCCGGGCCCGATAAATATGTCCGTCCTGGTTACGAACGTCGTACCAGGAACCCGTTGAGCGTATGACTAAGCCGTCTGCCAAAATGAATCCTTTTTAGTTATAAACGCGAAGCGCGCCAAGGGAATCGCAAAGGACGCGAAGTTTTTCAACATTGTCTTTGCGACCTTTGCGTCACTCTTTGCGCGCTTCGCGTTTCTACCGATGAAGTTTCTACGTCTGTTGCTGAAAATTTTGGGTGGCCTGTTGTTGCTGATCGTCCTGTTCCTGGCTGTAAGCCTCTCGCCTAACGACCATACCCCCTATCAGCAAACCGATTTTTACCGGCAAACCACCGCCCGCCTCAACACCTTACCAGCGCTGCCCACGCCCAAAACGGCGTTGCGGGCCGGCTGGGCCAAAGCGAACCTGACGCCCTCCTTCACGACCCCCACGGGCGGCTATGGCGTGCGCAAAGGCAGACACTGGACCATCGTTGCCGATTCGGTCTGGGTACGTGCCGTGGTGTTCGATAATGGCAATGGTCCGGTGGCGCTCATCGCCTCCGACCTGCTGATTACACCCCCAACCGTGAGCGAGCAACTGCGCAAACGCCTCCCCGAGGTGGGCCTGCGCTGGGAATCGGTGTATTTCGGGGCCATCCACAGCCACAACAGCCTCGGAGGCTGGGCACCAGGTGTGGTGGGTAATCTCTTTTCCGGATCATACGATCAGCGGGTCGTCGACCACATCACCAACACCATCCTCGACGCTATCCGCCGCGCCAAGGCCGACCTGCAACCCGTGACGGTTGGATACCGGGAAGTCAGCGCGCCACAATTTGTCTATAACCGGCTCGACGATACCAAACCCGTCGATCCCTTTTTCCGGCTGTTGCAGCTCAGGCGGGCTAACGGACAGACGGCCACGCTGGCAACGTACCCAGCCCACGCTACGCTGATCGACATTTTCAGTGGCCAATACCTCAGCCGCGACTGGCCTGGGCGGCTGGTGGATGGGCTGGAGCGCGAAACGGGCGGCTTTGCCCTCTTCTTGGCGGGCGCCGTGGGGAGCATGGGCCCCAAGGGACCACCCACAGGCAAAGACATTCCGCTGATCGACCACTATGCAGGCGAGCTACTTACCCGCCTGAAACCGGAACTGAGTCAGTTCAAAGCCGTTTCTGACAGCACGATGGGTCTGCTTACGCTACCGCTTACCCTGCGCGATCCGGCACCCCGCGTGGTGGGCGACTGGCGCATCCGGCCGTGGCTGTTTCATGCCGTTTACGGCGATTACCCTTCTGACCTGAAAGCCCTGCGGCTAGGGCCAGTGCTGCTAGTGGGAACACCCTGCGATTTTTCAGGCGAACTGCTCCCGCCGCTCACCCAGGCCGCCCGCCAACAGGGCCTCGACCTGATCGTGACGAGTTTCAACGGTGGGTACGTTGGCTACATCACCCCCGATGCCTACTACGACAAAGACGCCTACGAAACCCGCGTCATGAACTGGTTTGGCCCGCAGAACGGCGCTTATTTTTCGGAGCTGATACAAGGGTTAGCCAAGAAGTCAGCCAACTAAACTGATAGGGGCTATCCGTTGCCCCATTTACTAAATTAATCCTATTCCAACCCTATATTAGTCAAATTTTAATATACCAGACAGAAAGAGTTGTTACATTACGCACCTAAAACAGGTACTACTATGAACCGGCTCTGTTTACTTCTGCTGCTAATGCCCAGCCTGCTTTTCGCTCAACCTGACAGCGTCCAGACGCTACGGCGACAGGACCTGAAGCCAATCGAAACTGAACTTGTCCCAGGGTATTACAATCGCTACTACGGCCCCACGGTCAGGCCACAATACACGTACGACGGGCTTGATATCAAAACGCGCGACTTGGTGCCTTACATACAGGCTTCGGGCGATCCTGACGCTATCCGGGAAATCAACACTTACATTAGCAACCGACATACGGGTGGCTGGCTCATTGCGGGCGGTGTGGCGGGAATGATCGTCGGGACGGTGATGATGGCCTCCAATGCGCCCGGTGCCGATGGCAAATTCACAATGCAGCAACCATACATCTGCCCAACCGGTTTCGCCTGCGGGTACAGCGGTGGCACTGTATACGGTGGTCAGCAGGCGGGGACTGTAACCGTCCCCGACAATCAGCGCAAAAACGTCTTCGGAGCAGGCTTTGCTGTTTTGCTGGGCGGTGGCATCCTGACTAGTGTCGGTTGGTGCCTTAACATTCCGGGGCAGCACGTACGGCGGGCAGTACAGTATTACAACCGGTCACTTCGGCAAGAGCAGCGCGTTTCGTGGCACCTGCAGCCCGGCACCCCCACCACAGCGGCGGGGCTCACGCTACGGGGCCGTTTCTGAACCGGCAGCCACGATCACCTCGAGTTCGCGCCACTGCCGACGCAGCAGTTTCTTCAACGTTCGCAGGCCCCATTCTTCGGTGCGGCGGTGCCCAATAGCAATCACGGCCATACCCGTCTCTTCCACGGCGGCCTGGGCACCCGTGCGGTATTCGCCCGTGAGGTACAGGCTGGCGCCGCGTTCATACGCTTCCCGAATCAGTTCGCTGTTCATGACGCCGGCCACCACCACCCGCGTTGGCATGGGGTCGTAGCCCCACTCGGCCCGGTCAAAACCCGTGAACGCGTGTTCCACAAACGATACCCAGTCACTGAAGGGGCGCAACAAAGCGTCGCCGATCATACCGATCGGGCGGGGCGGCATGGGGTTACCCAGGTCGTCGGGAGCGCGTTTATAACCAAACTCGGCCACGTTGATCAGGCCCATCAAATCCGCCAGTTGGGGGTTTTGCCCCATCGTCAGGTGTTCGTCGAACGGCAGGTGATGCGTCAGAATCCCCACATCAGCCGGGAGCTGATCCAGTTCGGCACGCCAGGGCCGGTGTAGCCAGAGGGCATCTAACTGCTCGGAACGTACCCAGTCGGCGAGTTGAGGCGAAGGGTCGAGGGCCAGACCAAGGCGTCGGATCGGGCGGTCCGATGCTCTATAGATACCACCCTGTTCGCTCACCGGAAACCGGTCGACAAGCAAAGTCTTTTGCAGATAAGCGCTGATATCGGATAGGTTCAGGTGTTGCATGGCGACAAAACTGCATATGTTCATAATAGTTCGGCATATTAGCAACAAACTCGAATTAATCGTCTACACGAATACCAGATTGGTATTGAATCTGATTTCTCTCCGGATAAAAAGGGATAGGCTGCGTAAAAATCTGCTTTACATAAAAATCCTATTTTGACCATGAAAAATCTGATTCCGTGGCTGGCGTTGGCGGGGGTTGCCACTACACAACTGCCACCCGTTCACCCGGCGTCGCCCACTGTGAGCGTTGTGGATCGGCCAGCCGTTAGTGGTCGTAACGCGCACTACGTCAGCAATCAGGCCCCACTTAAACCCGACCATTTCATCAAACTACCGATCGGCAGTATTCAACCCAAAGGCTGGCTGCTCGAAAACCTGAACCGGCAGGCCAACGGGTTAGCCGGTCACCTGGGACAGATCAGTATCTGGCTCACCAAAAAAAATAATGCCTGGCTCAATAAAGACGGAAAAGGCGATTACGGCTGGGAGGAGCTCCCCTACTGGCTGAAGGGCTACGGCGACATGGCCTACGTGCTCAACCGCCCCGATATGCTGGCCGAAACCAATATCTGGCTCGAAGGCACCATGAACAGCCAACGCGACAACGGCGATTTTGGTCCTATCGTGATGCGTAATGGCAAACGCGACCTGTGGGCGCAGATGCTCATGCTGTTCTGCCTGCAATCGCGCTACGAACAAAAACCCGACCCGCGCATTCTGACGCTGATGAGCCGCTATTTTACCTGGCAAAACAGCCTGCCCGACGATCAGTTCCTGGAAGATTACTGGGAAAACAGCCGGGGCGGCGATAACCTCTACAGCGTGTACTGGCTCTACAACCGCACTAAAGAGCCATTCCTGCTCGAGTTTGCCCAGAAGATTCACCGCAATACCGCCAACTGGCGTCAGGCTGACAACCTGCCCAACTGGCACAACGTCAATATCGCGCAGTGTTTCCGCGAACCGGCGACTTACTACCTGCAAAGCGGCAACCAAAGCGATCTGGCTGCCACCTACCGCAACTTTGAACTGGTTCGACAGCGCTACGGACAGGTGCCCGGCGGCATGTGGGGTGGCGACGAAAACAGCCGACCCGGCTACACCGATCCCCGGCAGGCAGTTGAAACCTGCGGCATGGTCGAGCAGATGGCCTCCGACGAGTTGTTGCTTCGCTTTACGGGCGATCCCTTCTGGGCCGACAACTGCGAGGATGTCGCGTTCAACACCCTGCCAGCGGCATTCATGCCCGACTATCGCTCGCTTCGCTACCTGACAGCCCCCAACATGGTGCGCAGCGACGCCGCCAACCATCACCCCGGTATCGACAACCAGGGGCCATTTCTGATGATGAACCCCTTCAGCAGCCGCTGTTGCCAGCATAACCACTCCAACGGCTGGGTCTACTACGCAGAAAACCTCTACATGGCTACCCCCGATAACGGCCTCGCGGTAGTGCTCTACAATGCGTCGGAGGTGACGGCTAAAGTGGGCAAAGGGTCAACGGTGACGATCAAGCAGGAAACCAGCTACCCGTTTGAGGAGCAGGTTCGGCTGACGGTGCAGGCGGTCCGCCCCACGGCCTTTCCGCTCTACCTGCGCGTGCCGGCCTGGTGCAACAACCCCACGGTGCGGATCAACGGGCAGGCGGTGAAAGCCGTGGCCAAACCCGGTCAGTACATCGTGCTGACCGACACCTGGAAATCGGGCGATAAAATCACGCTCGACCTACCCATGCGCCTACAGGTACGTACCTGGGACGCTAACAAAAACAGCGTCAGCGTCAACCACGGGCCGCTCACTTACTCGCTGAAGATCGAGCAGGAGGTTCGGCCGGAAGACAGCCGCAAAACCGCTATCGGCGACTCAAAATGGCAACCCAACGCCGATCAGTCGAAGTGGCCGTCGTACGAAATCTTCCCCAAATCCGCCTGGAACTACGGGTTGGTGCTGGCGGCGCAACCCGAGCAGTCGTTTACGGTGACACGCAAGAAAGGGCCGGTGGCCGCCTTTCCGTTTACGCCCGAATCCGCTCCGGTCACGCTGACGGTAAAAGCCCGGAAGATTCCCGGCTGGACGGTCGATCAGTATGGGTTGTGTGGCGTGTTGCCCCAAAGCCCCGTTGCCACTGGCGAACCCGTTGAGACCGTGACCCTTGTGCCCATGGGTACTACCCGCCTGCGCATTGCCTCGTTCCCGGTGGTGCAGCCCTAATGGGTGATCTTCCTCATCAATGAACACATCACCATTTCTTAAAAAAAGCACAACAAAACCACGCTACAATCAATGTTGTATTCGTTCGGCATAAAACGTATTTATTTTAGCAGCTTCTTTCCGGTGCATAGGCACCGAATAAGCCAGTTACAGGTCTCTACGTTATTCCGTCCGTTATGAGAAAAAGTGAATTTGCTTCCCTGCCTGACGCTGCCCTCTGGAAACAGGCTCTCTCGGGCGACAAGGCAGCATTTTCCTACTTGTACGAAACGTTTGCGCCAGTGCTGTACAACTACAGCTACCGCTTCACGGGCGATCAGGCGTTCACCGAAGACTGCATTCAGGAGCTTTTTCTGCGGTTACTCGAGCGGGGCAACAACCTGTCGGAGACGGATTCGATCAAATTTTACCTCTTCCGGGCGCTGCGCCGCGACATCGTTCGCCGGCTCGACGCACGCGATCAGCAAACGTTGCCGCTGCTCGAGCGTGACACCGATTTCCGGGTCGAGTTTACGCACGAACCGTCGTGGCTGGAGCACCGCATGAGCGAAGAGCGATCGAGTCATCTGCTGAGCCTATTGAACCGCCTGCCCGCCCGGCAAAAGGAGGTTATCTACCTACGATTCTACGACGAATTGCCCTACGACGAAATTGCGCAGGTCATGGGAATCAGCCAGTTATCGACGTATAAGGTTCTTTATAAAGCTCTGGCCAGCCTGGGAAAACACCTGCCTGCCCGGGCAGCGCTGTCGTTGCTGGTACTTCTGCTGACGAAATCGTAAAAAATAGTACCTAATCAGGGATAATTTAGCGCATTCCCGGTTTTGGCCTGATAACAGCAATAACAGGTCAATGGAAGTCCCCGACTACAGCGAATACGGCTTCGAAGATTTTTTGATGGATGCCGATTTCAGGGCGTGGGTGCAACAACCTACGCCCGAAACCGACGCATTCTGGCGCCGATTCGCAGCGGCGCATCCCGAGTTACAGGCCACGATGGAAGACGCTGCCTGGGCCATTGAGCACTTTACCATCCACCCCCACACGCTGCCCGACGCCAGTCGGCAACGCATCTGGGCTACCCTGAGCCACCAGTACGATCAGCAGTATCCGGCGGGAATCCCAGCCGACGAAACGCCCGTGTTGCGGCTCCCCGTCTGGCGGCAGTCGTGGTTCCGGGTGGCGGCGTCGCTGACAGGCGCGCTGCTGGTTGGGCTGGCCTGGTACGCGATCAACGTACCCAGCCGCCACACCATCGAAACGGCCTATACCGAGACGAAGCAGGTTACCCTCCCCGACGGCTCGACCGTAACGCTCAACCGCAATTCGTCGCTGACGTACACCGACGACTGGACCGCCGACAAACCCCGCGAGGTGTGGGTATCGGGCGAAGCGTTCTTTTCCGTTCACCGGCACGCTGCCCCCTCGGCCACGGCTCCGACCAAGCCATCCGACAGCTTTATCGTGCACACCGACCTGACCAATGTGGAAGTGCTCGGTACGCAGTTCGATGTGAACACCCGACGAGGTAAAACGCGGGTCGTCCTCAACGAAGGCAAAGTAAAACTAACCCGGCCGGGCGCCCAGGAAAGCCTGCTGATGCAGCCCGGCGACCTCGTCGACGTATCGTCCAGCGCAAAGGGGTTCCAGAAGCGGCAGGTCGACGTCGATAGTTACGACACTTGGCGCGACGGCCAACTCCGCTTCGATCAGACCCCCATCCGCGACATCATCACGGCCCTGGAAGACAGCTACGGCTGGCAGATCAGCCTGCGCCGCTCCGACTTGGCGGGCCAGACATTTACGGCCACCGTTCCCGCCGACAACCCCGACCTCCTTCTTTCCCTACTCACCGAATCGTTCGGCCTCCACATTCACCGGCGTGGCTCCGTCGTGACCATCGAATAACCCCTATTGATTCACCTGGATGCCTAAATGAATACGCTTGTTGACTAATGTGCGATTCGGCAATGACGATCAGCCTGCCGTTTCAGGTACGTATCGCCGCCATCCGGCGGGTACAGAGACCACTACCCGACAGGTCTTAACGGCCAATAAACAGGTCGCTGAAAAGAGGCACCCCGGTGGCTCAACGCCGTTGCCGAAAATTCAGCAGGAAACGCGTCGGGTATGAACGACAAATCGGGTCAGCAGCCAAGGGGCAATCAGCCTTTTTTTCTCGTAAACGATAATTCATAGGTTAGAAGTACGGAAAAGCCTGCCTTGGTTAAGGGAGGCTTTTTTTGATAGTACGCCTGCCTCGCCGCTGCCTTTTCGACAGTGTGGGCGCTTCCTCCCGTTTCTGCTTTACTCAACGTGCATGAAGCCTTTTCTACCGATCACCTTACTCATTCTCTGCCTTTTAGGAACGAACCCGATTGCCTGGGCTCAGCCCGATACCGTGGCGTTGCCCAGCCCCATGCAGGCCGCCGACGTGGGAAGCCTGATGGGTACGGTGCTCGACTCAGCCAGCCGCAAACCGGTTGAATTTGCTACAGTGGCCCTGTTTCGACCCGGCAGTGCCCAACCGCTTACCGGCGTCACCACCGACGGAACGGGCAGTTTCGCGCTGAATCACCTGCTGCCGGGGCGGTACGTGCTGCGCGTGAGTTTCGTTGGCTACGACAACCGGACGACCGATACACTGGCCCTGACGCCCGACAGTTACCAGCAAACGCTGCCTCCGCTGCTGCTCCGGTCAACGGCCAACACGCTCGCCGAAGTGCAGGTAACCGCCCGCCGCGACCTGATCGAAGACCGCGAAGACCGGCTCGTCTACAACGCAGGTAACGACCCGTCCAACGCGGGCGGCACGGCTATCGACGTGATGAAAAAAACGCCGCTGCTCACCGTCGACCCCGACGGCACCATTCAGCTTAAGGGCAGTACCAGTATTAAGGTGCTGGTCAACAACAAGCCGTCGAGCATTATGGCCCGCAGCATCAACGAGGCGTTGCAGATGATTCCGGCCGACGCCATCAAAGCCGTCGAAGTAATTACGGCACCCTCGGCCAAATACGACGCCGAAGGCACGGCGGGGGTCATCAACATCATCACCAAAAGCCGCCTGGAAGGCATGACCGGCGGCCTGAACGGCACCGTTGGCAACCGTACCGACAACCTCGGCGGCAACCTGAACATGCGGGCGGGCAAGTGGGGACTCACGGCCTACGGCGGCGGCAATTACACGCTCAACTACAACCGGTCGTCGTCGGTGCGGCGGGCGCTGGGTACGTCCGATTCGGTGAGTGAACTGTATCAGAGCAGCAGCAGCCGCAACGGTGGCAACGCGCTATTCGGCTCGTTCAATCTCGATTATGAACTCGACTCCACGAATCAGTTTGGGCTCGATGGCAGCGTCAACAGCAGCGACCGATCAGGTACGTCGATTCGCGATACCCGTTACGTGTCGGCCACACCCCGACAACCGTTTCGGCGGTATTCCGATAATACGTCGGCAGCCAACAGCGTCGATGCCAACATCAACTACACCCACCTGTTTGCCCGGCCTGAACAGACGCTGACCTTCCTGACGCAGGTGAACCGCAACGCCAACGACAGCCGCTACTCGCTCGATCAGTATCCGCTACCCGAGGGGGAACTGGTCAACTACCGCGAGCGGAACGTCAACCTGAACACCACCACCGAACTGACGATTCAGACCGATTACGACCATCCGTTCAAGTCCAACAAACAGAAACTGGAGGTGGGCGTTAAAAGCGTACTGCGCCACGTCGGCAGCGATTACCGCCTCGACAGCGCCACCGACAGCACCGATTTCCGGGACGACCCACGTCGGGCCAATCAGTTCGATTATCAGCAGCATATTCTGTCGGGCTATGCGTCGTTTCGGATCAATACACCCCGAAAATGGACATACACGCTCGGCAGCCGCTACGAACTGACGCGCATCAACGCTGATTTTGTCTCGACGAAAACTACCTTCGCCGACCGCTACACCAACCTGCTGCCCAACGTCTCGGTGTCGAAACGGCTATCGGGTAGTCAGCGCATCCGGTTCAACTACAGCCAACGGATTCAGCGCCCATCGATCAATTTTCTCAACCCATACATCAACTCGACTGACCCCAAGAACCTGTTCTTCGGCAACCCCTACCTTGATCCCGAACTCGCTCATTCGGCGGAGCTTTCGTACAACACATTTACCAAAAAAGGGCTGAATCTCAACGCGATGATTTTTGCCCGGCTCACCAACAATGCCATCGAACGCGTGACCACCGTCGACACGGCGAATGTCTCGTACACCACCTACCAGAACATTGCCCGCAATGCCACTTACGGCCTTAATCTGTTTGGGTCGGGTCGCCCCTACCGCAACTGGCAGCTCAATGGGTCGATCGGCGTCAACTACAACCTGCTGAACAGCGCGGCCTTACAGGTGCAGAACTCCAACTGGAGCTACCGCGTGACGATTAACACGTCGGTGCCACTGCCCAACGACATCAGTTTGCAGGCCAACGCCTCGTATAATTCGGCCCGGATTCTGTTGCAGGGACGTACCTCGGGTTTTTACAACTACGCGTTTGCTGCCCGTAAGGAATTTAAAAAGCAACGCGTGGTGCTGACGCTGAACCTTGAAAACGCGTTCGCGCAGTACAACACCATCGTCAACCAGTTCCGCACGGCCACGTTCATCACCGACGGCGTCAACGAAAACGCCTACCGCAACATTCGGCTGTCGGTCAACTGGCGCTTCGGGCAGCTATCAGCCAAAACCCAACGCCCCAAAAAGCGCATCACCAACGACGACGCGAAAACGGAGTAGATGGCGTTTTTGAGTTTTCAGTTTGGAGTTTAGAGTTGGCTGGCGCCCGAATAAGCTTGCGCCAGCCAACTCTAAACTCCAAACTGAAAACTCTAAACTCTCTTAATGTCAGCCAACTCCAAACTGAAAACACCAAACAAAAAAAATCATTTTACAAGAAACTTGCTTACCTTTGCGGTTCAAAACACGCTTCGCCCTGCTGCGTTGCGTCTATGCCGATGAAGCTGATTGCGCTCGCTCGGGTTCGGTAACGACAACGAGCTTTCTTTCCTGACCGCCCGCCCACGCTAACCGTGGCCGTTTGTGCTGTCTTCCTTTCTCTTCTTCCCTTCACATCGGTAGCCGTTCCTGAGCGGCCTCTTTCTCCTTTTCTGTAATGTCCCGATTTTTTCGGCTCTTGCTGGCTGCCTTGCGCGGCTCAGAAGCCAACTTGACGTCTGGTAGCATCAACCGGGCGATCTTCCTCCTCTCCGTACCCATGATTCTGGAAATGGTCATGGAGTCGCTCTTTGCGATCGTCGACGTGTTTTTCGTTGCCCGCGTGGGTACCAATGCCGTCGCCACGGTAGGCCTGACCGAGTCAGTGCTGACGCTGGTCTATTCCATCGCCATTGGCCTCAGCACGGCGGCCACGGCCCTGGTAGCCCGGCGCGTCGGCGAAAACAACGCCGACGAAGCCAGCCGGGCCGTTGGTCAGGTGTTGTTTGTGTCGCTGACGGCGGCTGTCGTGCTGGGCATTCCCGGTGTAGTGTTTGCCCCTGATTTGCTACGGCTTATGGGCGGCGATCCGGGGCTGGTTGCCAGCGGGGCCGGATACACCCGCGTCATTTTCGCCTCGGCACCCGCCATCATGCTGCTGCATACCCTTAGTGGCTCGTTACGCGGCGCGGGCGATGCCGCCACCGCCATGCGCTCCCTCTGGATCGCCAACGGCATCAACATCGTACTCTGCCCGATCTTCATCTTCGGCTGGGGGCCTATTCCCGAACTGGGCGTGATGGGCTCGGCGGTGGCCACCACCACGGGCCGCAGCCTGGGTGTGCTGTATCAGCTCTACGCGTTGGCGGGCCCCAAAGGGCGGTTGCACATCAGTTGGGCCTCAGTAGCGCCGGATGGGGGTGTTATTCGTAACCTGCTGAATCTCGCAGCGGGTGGTACCGGTCAGTTTTTGATCGGATCGGCCAGTTGGGTATTCCTGACGCGCATCGTCTCGACCTTCGGCAGCGATGTGGTGGCGGGCTACACCGTGGCTATCCGCATTTTCATCTTCACGATTCTGCCGTCGTGGGGCATGGCCAATGCGGCAGCAACACTCGTGGGGCAGAACCTGGGCGCCAACCAGCCCGACCGCGCCGAGACGTCGGTGTGGCGGGCGGCCCTGTGCAACCTGCTGTTTCTGTCACCAGTGGGGTTGGCGCTGTATCTGGGCGCCGAATCGGTGGTCGGTATCTTCAGCCAACAACCCGACGTACTGGCCATTGGTGTGCAGAGCCTGCGGATTTTCTGCCTCGGGTACGTGTTCATGGCCTACGGCATGGTGGTGTCGCAGGCCCTCAACGGCGCGGGCGATACCCGGTCGCCCATGCTAATGAACATTTTGTGCTTCTGGGTTATTGAAATTCCACTGGCCTGGCTGCTGGCCGAAGTGCTCCGCTGGGGACCGTCGGGCGTGTTCTGGTCGGTGGCTATCGCCGAATCGCTCCTCGCGGTCGTCGCTGTGCTGATCTTCCGCCGCGGCCGCTGGCGAACGGTGAACGTGTAACGAGTTTGGCGTTTGGAGTTTCGCGTTTAAGGTTTCATGTTGGTTAGCCCCAGAATAAGCTTGCGCCAGCCAACGCGAAACGTTAAACCTTAAACGTGAAACTCTAATCGTCAAACTGGAACCTCCAAACTACTGTTATCCATATAGTATGATCGAAACGCATAAACAACCCGAAACCGCTGTGTTAGTGGCCGTTTCTACGCAGAAACAGACCGCTTCGCAGACACAGGAATACCTGGACGAACTGGCTTTTCTGGCCGAAACGTCGGGGATTGTCACGAAGAAAACGTTTACCCAAAAACTCGAACGGCCCGACGTGCGCACGTTTGTGGGCAAGGGTAAACTGGAAGAGATTCAGACGTATGTGCTGGCCGAGCCGGTCGATACGATCATCTTCGACGACGACCTCACGCCCGCGCAGGTACGTAACCTCGAAGCCGAGTTCAAGGACATCAAGGTGCTCGACCGGAGCCTGCTGATTCTAAACATCTTCTCGATGCGGGCGCAGACGGCGCAGTCGCGGGTGCAGGTCGAACTGGCGCAATACCAGTACATCTTCCCCCGCCTGACGCGCATGTGGACCCACTTGAGCCGCCAGAAAGGGGGCGCCGGGATGCGGGGGCCGGGTGAGAAAGAGCTCGAAACCGACCGCCGGATCGTGAAAGACCGGATCGCCTTCCTGAAAGAGAAGCTGGAAAAAATCGATAAGCAGAGTCAGACGCGCCGCAAGGAGCGGGACCGCCTCGTGCGCGTGGCCCTGGTGGGCTATACCAACGTGGGTAAATCGACGCTGATGCGGTCCGTGGCCAAAACCGACGTCTTTGCCGAAAACAAGCTGTTTGCTACGGTCGATTCGACGGTGCGAAAGGTCACGCTGGGCAACATTCCGTTCCTGCTGACCGACACCGTTGGGTTTATCCGCAAACTGCCTACGATGCTGATCGAGTCGTTTAAATCGACGCTCGATGAGGTGCGCGAAGCCGACATTCTGCTGCACGTGGTCGACGTGTCGCATCCCTTGTTTGAGGAGCACATCGACGTGGTGCACAAAACGCTGATCGAGCTGGGTGTGGCCGACAAGCCGGTGGTGCTGGTATTCAACAAAATGGATGCCTTTGTACCGAAGGAAGAATGGGCGCCTGAGTTCGACGCCGAAACGGAGGGCGAAGTCCCCGCCGACGAACGGCGAAAGACAGCGCTAACGTACCTGAAGCGGATGAATCTGGCCAAGCAGGCCGAACACGTCGTGTTCGTGTCGGCGCAAACAGGCGAGAATTTGTCAGAACTGCGCGAGTTGCTCTACGAGATGGTGAAGGAGCGTCACTTCCAGATCTATCCCAACTGGCTGAACGTACCCCTGCTCGAAACGGCCACCCTCGGCGGCGACGGCGCCCGCCCCAACGCGGAAGAAGTCACGCCAAAATTGGAGAACTAGGCCGTTTTGCCCATTTTTGCAGTGAAAATGCACAATGGATAGTGAACGATGTATAATGAGTGATTGCATTGCCATTGTACATCGTCCATTATCCATTGTGCATTTCACTGGCACTGTAGTTCAACGGATAGAATAGGCGTTTCCTAAACGCTAGATGCGGGTTCGATTCCCGCCGGAGCCACTTTATATCATCCTTAGTTGCCTCAAAAAAAGCAACTAAGGATGGCCAATTCTTGGCTGATCTGTTTAACAGATCCATCTGCCTGGCGTAAGGGCTGTTTTCATCAACGTGTACTAGTGGCCTCATGGCGCGTAGAAAGCTGCTAGTTGCCCCAATCGCTGTTTAACCAGCGAATTCTTCATGGGTTCGAACCTCGCGACCTCGACGTTATCTTTAGTGACAATCACTTGAAAAGGCTGATTCAACCGGGTCGTGAGGTGATAAATGGTTGCCAGCTCGGCGATATCTTCAGACCAGGCAGCGGTGGCATATAACGAAGGAAACGGCGTTTTCGAGAGCTTTCTATACACCTCCGGCGCCACGCTGACCGGCACCGTCTTTCCGCTTCGGAAACGGGTTTGTTCCAACAATGAATCCAGGTACGTATCAGCAGGTACGTTCATCAAGCGCCATATATCCTTCGTGAACCGTGTGGGTTCAACCACTGACGTTGATGCGTCAACGCGTGGAGTAATCGCTTTCACGGCGTCGACAATATGCGTGGCCTCATGCATGAGCACGTAAACGATTGCGTCCATGTTGCCCCCCTCAACGCGCACGGTATAACGAGCCTTATCTACCTGTTTAAAGCACGTATTCTCTTTGGCCGATGCCCACTCTGAAATGGTCTCGTCCAGTAAACCGGCCCGAAACGTAATCGTAAACTGCCTGGGCAGGCCGCCGGCATCAACGGGCGACGTCAATGCCGTGTTGGGCATGTTGTCCATAAAGCTGATGCTGTGCAAATGCCGTTTCAATAGTTGCCGATGTAATGGGGGTAACAGGGCAAATGCGCGGCTCACCTTCTGTTTTTGAGCTGGCGTTAGCTTGTGGTCAACGGGATTCATGCCAGCCTCGCGGAACTTAGTAAAAATAGCTTCAGGGGCTACCTGAATCCGTTCAGCAGGGTCATTTTCATACGTGGCATCCACCTTCTGCGCCAACGTAAACTCTGAAAACCATAGCGTTATCAAAGCTGAAGTCGCCCATAGAAAAATCGATTTCCCAATCATCGTATCGTCATTCGTCTAGCGTGTTGGCTGTCGCAGCATGCTCCAGCATCAGATAGACAGCTTCCCGGAGCAATTTGGGCAAATTTCTGCGGGGAGCGTTTATCCCGAAATCCGTAATGAGCGAATGAGTGGGCCATCCAGTTCAAGGTAGTATTGCAGAATGGCCGGTCAGATAATCAACCGAACACCTCCCAATTCCTCAACGCGGTATTCAAACCGCTGGCTCGGTGAGCCGATGAACATGAAATTGGTGGGTATCTTCCATTTTTCGCACAACTCTTCGATCAGCTTCGGCCCAAAGTGCCCCTGAATTTTTATGTACGTAATCGCAATGTCGGGATAGGCCCGGTCGAGGGTCTCAATGTCGCGATGCAGGTTAGGCGGTGCCTGAAAATGCTCGTTTTCTACGGTCACGATCCGGAGCCGGTTCGTTTCTTCATTTTCCTGGATGTAGATCATCACCCGGTTCAGCGAAGCGATATCATCCCCTTTAGAAAAGAAGATAAATTCCTGGCCGTTAATGCTGTTAATCGTCTGGTTGGTCCAGCGCGTAAATCGTTCAATGGTTCGTTTCAGGGGATGAAACAGATACAGGATTATAGACAGCAGGCCCTTCAGCAGCAACGAGCGGTTCATCATGATCAGTGCCAGCAAAAACGTCGGGATAAAATATTCGCCAAACACCCAGACGTACTGCGGATTGAGCATGATAGTGCCCAGCATAGCGGTACCAACAGCTAGCAGCGCCAGCAGTACCCAGCTTACCGGGGCTATTTCGGGCCGGGGCAGTCGTTTGCGCCGAAGCTTGAGCAGTAGATTACCCAGCCCAAACAGCCCCATAACTGCCAAGAACGAAAGTGCATACACGCCTGCCAGCGCCTGCAAATTGCCACCGGTCGTTAGCAGGACCGCCACGCAAAGGACAAAAAACAGCGTTAAAATGTAATAGGGTGCCTGTCGGCTATTTTCGTGTAATAGCACCTGCGGGAATATCCGGTCGAGTGTCATGCGCCTGATCAGCCCGCTTACGCCCACAAACGAGGTCAGTACAGCGCCGCTCAGCACCAACACCGCATCCAGCGATACCAGCGTAGCCAGCCATGCCCCCCCCGACTGTCTGCCCATGAAAGCCAGCAGCGATTGCTGATGGGTGTCTACTTCAGCAATTGGCAGGAGGCTGAGCGCAAACAGCGCAATAAGCGGGTTAAAGACCGTTACGATCACCCACATGTTTCGTAACGTCTTTGGAAACACCCCCCGGCTCTGCTCTTCCACATAATTGGCAGAACTTTCAAACCCCGAGATACCTAACATGGCTGCCGAAAAACCAGCAAATAACTGAAACGACAGGCTGTGGCGCGAGGGAGTGGCCATATTAGCAACGAACTGCCCGAAGCCATTTTGCAGCACATACCAGCCGCATACAAGGCAAAGCAGTGAGAGGGTGACCAGATGAATAATGAAAATGACTACGGCAGCCTTGGCCGACTCCTTCAACCCGAGCAGATTGAGCAGAAAGAACAGCGTCAATAAACCCACGGTCCCCCAGATGATGGGCAACGTGTGGCTAAAAGACGCGGCATAGTGGATGGCTTCGTTGGCCGAAATGACACTCGTTGCTACATACGACAGAATCGTCAGGCAAGCTGCCAGAGAAGCTACTGTTTTATTGGTCGAGTTCAGTAATACGTTGTAAGCGCCGCCGTTGAGCGGCAAAGCACCCACTACCTCGCCGTAAATCTTGCGAAACAGAAACAGCGTCCCCCCCACCAGCAACAATGACACCCAGGCATACTGGCCGGCGTAAAGAATACTGAGGGCAGACACGTACAGACAAGACGAACTGATGTCATTACCACAAATAGCCGACGCGGGCAGCTCGCTTAGTTTGGGATGCGCTTTCATACAGAATTGGCTAGTCGGTCCAGGCTGTTTTCAGGGTGTCATACAAACTGCGTACCTGCTCTTTCTCATAGTCGGTCGACAAGGTCTGATTCGCATAGGCTATCAGCAGTTGGGCCTGTTCGGCCAGCACGGGTTTTCGGTCGGGCGAACAGGCAGCATCAGCCACTACAGCCAACGCGCGTAATAACCTCCGAAACGCCGCATGGTTGCCTTTTGCGTTGATACGTGGCAGGTCGAAAGCCAGCCGGACGTAGGCATTGAAGTCACTGGTTCGGGCCAGAATTCGCAGGTGTTGGCCGTCGGAGCGTAGCCGGGCCGGAAACTCACGCTCGGCCAGCAGCCCCACAGTAGCCCCAAGGTAGTCGATCGCCATGATGGCAGTAGTGGTGTCGTTGATACCTGGAGAGAGGGCTTTGAGTGTAATGTCAACCAGTTGCTGAATCCCGAATGCAACGTCCTGTTCCACGTTACGGTGTCGCCCAACGCTCACATAGCTAAGCACATCGCCAGGCCAGTCCGCTTCATCAGGGTCCGGGCGCTCCATCCCGCTCCGTACACTGAAGAGCTTCGTTTCTTCGCTCAAAAACGCCCCCATGTTACACTCGATACGCAGCACGACCCGGTGTTGGGTAGCCCAGCGCAGTAGCCCATCCGTATCGATACGTTGCAGGTATCCCGTTTCTGTGGACAGCACAGGTTCCCAGCCAGCCTCTTCGTCGCTGTAACGCAACGCGGCGTCGGTTTCGGCCGGCTCATCGATAGGTTCACCGACGTGATCGGGGAACAACTGGTCGATAGCCTTGCGCATCTCGTGAAAGATATGCCGGACAATGGTGCCAGTCTGGAGCGACTCGGCGATGTGATGAATAAAGAAAATCAGCGCGGCTACTCCACCCAGCGCCAGCAGCAATCCTGCCAGCACGGCGGTAGCCGGAACGAACTTCTGCTCATCGGTGCCTCGAATCGTCCCCAGCACAATCAGGCAGTAGGCAAAGACCCCTACGAAGTAGCCCATGACAATCTGATTGACACGATCGCGCATGAAATTACGCAGCACCCGGGGGGAATACTGGCTGCTAATCTGTGAAATGGTCGACAGAGTGAGCGAAAAAGCCAGCGCCGCTACGGTGAGCATTGACCCGGCAATGGCGGTGAGCATCCCTCTTGACCCTTCAGCGCCTACCCCAAAGAGTAAAGGAAACTGTTTGGCCCCATCAAAAGATGTGTGGCTGTCAAACACAATCAGGCTATAAGCCAGCCCAAACGCGCCCAGCACCAATAAACTTGGCACGAACCAGAGCGATTCGCGCAACAACTGCCAGGCCTGGCGTAGGCGGGTGATCATAAGTATGGCATTCCGGTATCAGTTCAGGTTACTTCGTCCAGGCGTCAGTAGTTATTGTGTACCCCGCTGCAACACGTTATTGATCGAATACACGACACCGTTGGTCGTCCGAATGTTGGCCTCAATGACGTCGGCAACAATGCCGCGACCATCCGCTACGGTTATGCGATCGCCCTGCTTGTGAACGATTAATAGTTGCCCTGTCAGGTTGGTGAGTGTCTGGCCATCTCTGAGCTGGTCGGACGTCAGCCGTCCTTTTACCACATGGTAAGCCAAAAAGCGGATCAGCCTTTTTTTACTTGACGGCAGCAACAACTCCCGCAGGTCCGCCTCGGAAACCCTGGTGAACGCCATGTTGGTGGGTGCAAACACGGTGTATGCTGCCTTCCCCGCAGCCTGACGGGTAAGCCCGGAAGCCTCCATCAGTTGGAGCAGCGTAGTATGATCAGGAGACAACGACAGGCTCCGGGCCATCGTCACGTTGGTAGCCACCCCACTGGCCTGTAGCGTATCGACCGCCGGGTTGCCGGCGGTCGTCTGGGGCACAGACTGAGCACCCGCCGTTCCACCTGACAGGCAAACGCAGATGAGACAGCTGAACCAGATAAAGTGTAGTTTCATAAAACGAGAGCCTATTCAGAAGATGGTCAACAACCACCATGGTTGCTACTATACACTGATAACTATCCCCGCCGCATAATGATAGAGTCAGCACGTAATTGGTAAATAGCTAGGTACCTCGGAATCCGGGCAGTCGTTCGTGCGGACTCAATGAAACGGATTGCCGGGAGCCTTTACCAGATCAGTAAAATTGGTAGTAACTTCCGTAATCTATATACCCGTTTATAGGCCTGTCCATGAGACTTTTGTATCGGCCGCCTTTTGTCTAAAAGGCAGTTCCGGCCCATCAGTCGCTCTTATTATAACTACGCATAGACCATCACCTAGTAAACCCGACAACAGTGGCAACGTACAATCTAACGGTTAACGGAAAAATCAGGCGGGTAGACGTCGATCCAGCTACGCCCTTGCTGTGGGTGCTCCGCGATCATCTCGACTTGCCCGGCACCAAATACGGCTGCGGGGTCGCGCAGTGCGGCGCCTGCACGGTACATCTCGACGGCACCGCGGTACGTTCCTGCCAGTTGCCGGTGTCGGTGGTGGGCAAGGGCGCCGTCACCACCATCGAAGGCCTGGCAGCAACGGCCGGTTCGGCCAGTCTTCACCCCGTGCAGAAAGCCTGGCTCGACCACGACGTGGCGCAGTGCGGCTACTGTCAGGCGGGGCAGATCATGAGCGCGGCGTCCCTGCTCAAAACCACGCCTAACCCAACCGACGCCGACATCGAGGCCGCCATGAGTGGCAACATCTGCCGTTGTGGCACGTACCTGCGCATCAAAGACGCCATCAAATCCGTGGCAACGAAATAAATCAGGTCATCACGCGTCATTCATGGTCATTGGTCGTCACGCCTTGTTTTGGCGACCGATCACCCCGTAATGACGTACCGAGAAAGACCATTCCATGACCTCAAACCATGAAGACTAGCCAACCCGCCGTTAATCGGCGCTCGTTTTTAAAAGCGTCGCTGCTGACCGGTGGCGGCCTGATGCTCAATGTCAGTTGGTTGACCAGCGCCAAAGCCGCCGACAAACTGGAGGCGCTGAACCTGCCGCCGCAGTGGACCCAACTGAACGGCTACATTCAGATTACGCCCGACAACGTCATCAAACTACTGTGCCCCAACCCCGAGTTTGGGCAGAACGTGATGACATCGCTGCCGATGATGGTGGCCGAAGAACTGGACGCCGACTGGTCGACCGTAGTCGTCGAGATGGGGCCGCACGACAACGCGAAACTGGGACCTCAGTTTACGGGCGGTAGCAACTCGGTCCGGATGTACTGGAAACCCCTTCGCGAAGCCGGAGCCGCTGCCCGGCAAATGTTGTGCGAAGCCGCCGCCCAAACCTGGAACGTACCTGTCGGTGAAATCACGACCAAAGCGGGTGTTTTGTCGCACGCAAGCGGAAAATCGGCGAAGTACGGCGAGATAGCCAGCAAAGCTGCTACGCTGCCCGTGCCCAAAGGCATGAAGCTGAAAGCACCGAAGGACTTTTCGATCGTGCGCAAGTCCAAGAAAAACGTGGAAGGGCAGAAAATCGTCACCGGCAAACCCCTCTTCGGACTCGACTATCGGGCCGACGGGATGCTCATTGCCATGATTCAGCATCCGCCCGCGTTTGGCATGAAATTGAAGTCGTTCGATGCTACGCAGGCGCTCAAGATGCCGGGTATCAAGGACGTGTTCAGCCTGAAACTGTACCCGGACGGCTTCGAGCAGGGTGGTTTCGATACCCGCACATTCAACGATTTACTGGTTGTGGTGGGCAAAACCACCTGGGAAGTCATGAACGCCCGCAAAAAGCTGGTGGCTCAGTGGGAACCGGCTGGTGATAGTAAAGACACCATGATGGGCCGGGGCGGCAAACGGGAAGTTGTGGTACCGGGCCGGCTGGAAAGCACCACTGCCCAGCTCGAAAAAATGCAGGAACTGGCGACCAAACCAGCTCAGCAACTGCGGAAAGATGGCGACCCGGAAACGGCGTTCAAGAATGCAGCGCAGGTTATCGAACGTACCTATAACGCCCCGTTCCTGGCCCACAACTGCATGGAGCCGATGAATTTTTTCGCCCATGTAACGCCCGAAAAAGCCCTGCTGGCGGGACCGTTGCAGGCACCGGGTTGGGTGGAGCCGACCCTGTCGAAACTGCTGAACCTGCCCGCCGACAAGATCGAGATTCAGATGACGCGCATGGGGGGTGGGTTTGGCCGGCGGGCCTATGGCCAATACCTCTACGAAGCTGCCGTGATTTCTAAACAGGCCAAAGCGCCCGTTAAACTAATCTACACCCGCGAAGACGACATGACGTACGGCATCTACCGGCCCATGTACACAGCTACGTACCGGGCGGCGCTGGATGCCAACAAAAATCTGATTGCCTTCCACGTGAAAGGGGGTGGCATTCCCGAGCATCCGGTGCACGCCAACCGCTTCCCGGCCGGGGCCGTAGACAACTACCTGGCCGAAGGCTGGGAGATTCCGTCGAACATCACCATTGGTGCGTTTCGGGCGCCGCGCTCCAATTTCAACGCCGCCGCCGAGCAGTCGTTCCTAGACGAAGTGGCCGAAGCGATGGGCAAAGACCCCATCGAGTTCAGGCTGGATCTGCTGAAACGGGCGAAGGAAAACCCCGTCGGTAAAAACAACGAATACGACGCCGACCGCTACGCCGGTGTGCTCACGCTGGTGCGCGACAAGTCGGGCTGGAACAAGGACGGTAACGAAAAATACAACCGGGGTGTGGCGGCCTATTTCTGCCATAATTCCTACGCCGCCCACGTGGTTGATATGGTCACCCGCGAGGGCGAGCCGTATGTCGAGCGCGTGTTCAGCGCCATGGACTGCGGCATCGTCGTGAACCCCGATGCGGCCAAAAACATGGTGCAGGGTGCCGTGGTCGATGGCATCGGCAATGCCTTTTACGGGGCGCTGACACACAAAAACGGCGCAGCCGAACAAAGCAATTTTCATAACTACCGGCTGATCCGGCACAACGAAGCCCCCAAACAGATTGAGGTGCACTTCGTCGAAAACGACCTCGACCCAACGGGCCTGGGTGAGCCGCCCTTCCCGCCGGTCTTTGGCGCGGTGGCGAATGCCCTGTATAAAAACCGGGGTAAACGGTTCTATAACCAACCCTTCAAGCCCGAACTGGACAAGAAGATTCAGGGGTAATGGTACCGTAGCTTTATGAGACCAGGGCACTTCGGTGCCCTGGTCTCAGTTTTCTGAGATTCGGTTTCGTTGGGGATATACGTTACCGGGTGCGGGAAAAATCGAGGGTGATGCTGATTCCTCGTGCGGTGCCTTGTGTGGTATCTTGCCTCAATTTGCCGTCGAGTTGCCGGGTGAGAAGAGCCACCAACTGCGTGCCGAAGCCAGTCCCCGGCGACGTGATGTTGGTTTTGCCCACACCGTTGTCGGCCACGACAAGCCGGAGGTGGTCCGCGCCGAGGTCATTCAATTCGATACGTACCCAGCCCGGCTGCTGATTGGGAAAGGCGTATTTGAGTGCATTGCTCACCAACTCGTTGACGATTAACCCTAACGACAGTGCTGTATCGACATCGATAGCCAATTCAGGCATAGAGCACTCAATACTAACATGCTGAGTGGCATTGTAGGCATCGAGCAGCGTTTCGCCTAACCGGAGAAAGTATGTCCGCATCTCGATAAGGGCTAAGTGGCGGTCCTGATAGAGTTGCTGATGCAAAATGCCCATGCTCTGTACCCGGTTTTGGCTGGCTCGAAGCACATCCTGCACGACAGGGTCGTTGAGTTGGGCCGATTGGAGTTCGAGCAGGCTCGACACAATCTCCAGATTGTTCTTGACGCGGTGGTGAATTTCTTTCAGCAGCAGTTCATTCTGGGCGTTTTTTAGCGCAATCTCATCGCGTTGCTGTCTGATAATCATGGCTTCGTGCAGGGCCAGTTCGCGGGCCTGCTCGCGGAGGCGGGCCTTCATCAGATACCATAACCCAACCCCCGCCAACAACCCATATACCAAATAGGCCCAGGGAGTTTGCCACCAGGGCGGGCTGATACCAATGCGGAGAGGAGCCGCCAGGGTGGTCCAGACGCCATCCGTGTTACGGGCTTTCAGGTGGAACAGGTACGTTCCCGGCTTCAATTGAGCAAAGTCGACGGAGTGTTTGGAGCCAATGCGTACCCACTGCGGTTGCTCATCGACTCCACTCAAGGCGTAGGCATACTCCCGACTGGCGGTGTTGCGGTAGTCGAGCAGGGCAAATCGGAGTTCAAGGGTGTTTTGCCGGTACGACAACGCCAGGTTGTTGGTTCGCCAGTATTGTTGAGGTAGGGGCCTCATCGTTTGGGTCTTATCGGCATCGAAACAAGACACTGCTACTAGCCGCAGAGGCGACGGTGTCTGGGAGGCGTTCTGAATAAGGGATGGCTTAAACCGCCGCAGGTTGTTCTGGCAACCGAAATAAATCTCGCCGGTGAGGGGCTGAGCGGCAATGGGGGTGGAATAGGGCGAGGTCCCCACAAACTGCGGAAACGTGGATACCTGCTCGGTTACGGGGTCGATGCAGGAAACCACCTGATTCTGATTGAACCAGATCTTGCCGGTTTCGTCCAGCGTGGCATTGCCAAAGTAATCATCCGTAAACCCGGTAGACAGTCCATACTTTTTGAACCGTCCCGTTTTGGCTGATAACCGCTGTAATGGGGCAGTGTACCCACTCGTCACCCATACGTCGCCCTGCTTATCGATTAGTGGAGTGTAGGTGTAGTTGCTGGCCAATCCGTAGGGGTCGCCTTGCCGGAGCATATACCGCTGTACCTGCCGGGTACGTTTGTTTACCCGGCACAGCCCGTTGGCCGACCCGCATACCCAAACGGTATTCTGCGCATCGACGGCAATTTTTTGCAGATTATTCGAAGGCAGACTGTTGGCGTTGGCTGGGTTCTTTTTCCATTGCTCAAAGCTGCTGATGAGCCCCGTTTCCAGCGATAAACCACCCTTCGGGATGCGAAAAAGTCCATAACCCCAGGTCGAAATCCAGAGATCGCCGTCATGGTCGAGGGCCGAGCAGATGGGGGTCTGGATGGGTTTCCCTTCCCCTGCCGGAAACCGGACCGGGAGCGAACGGCCCGTTTTTTTGTTGAAAATAAACAAGCCATCATCTTCCGAAATAACCAGCAGATAGCCATCAGCCAGTACACTACAGGAAAGCACGTTGGGCCTTTTCAGCACAAACCGGGTGTCGCCCCGGTTCGAATCGTAGCGAATCAGACCGAGGGCCGTACTGATCCACAGCAGGCCGCTCGAGTCGGGTAGTAGGTCCGTAGCCAACGGCCTGACGCCGCCCAAAGTTGGTAACCGAATGTTGGGGTAGCGTTCCTGACGAGCGTCGAAAAAGAGCGGATTTTTGTCGCTCAGTCGCTCCAGCCAGATCAGCCCCTGCCGATCTTCATAGATCGTCACAAACTCGGACAACCGCTCCTGATTGTCGACGGCTACCGGCGTGCAGTGCTCCACCACGGCCCGGTCGGCCGAAATGCGGAAAATGTCGTTCTCGCAACAGAGCCAAAGCCGCCCCAACCGGTCTTCTAGAATCACTTTGGGAAACGGAATTGCCTTCCCGCCGGCAGCCTGTATGTTGAACGACGTCAGTTGCCCGGTTTCTGGATTGAATACCCGCAGCCCGGTCTGGTTGGGAACGCCCATCCAGAGCAGGCCCCGATGATCTTTACAGAGACTGCCAGAGGTACTCAGCCTACCGGTTGAGCTGGAAGACATTCCCTGTTTGTCTTCTAGCGGCAAATAATGCCATTGCTTACCAGCCAGGTCATAATACTCAAATCCGGCTGTGGTGCTGACGTAAATTTGGCTGGACGTAACCACGATAAGTGAAAGCGGGTTGCCCTGTAGCTCCCCGGCCTGGCCAGGTTTGGGCAAAAACCGAACAGTACGGCCTGTTTTGGGGTCGAACCGATTCATGCCCCAATCGCTCCCGATCCAGAGTTGCCCCGACGCATCCCGTTGCAGAAACCGCAGATTGTCGGACGACAGACTGGCCTTATCGGTGGGTACGTGCCGGAAATGGGTGATCGTTCCGGTTTGCGGATTATAGGCATTCAGGCCACCATCGCGGGTGGTAATCCAGAAGTTACCCTGCTCATCCTGAATCATATCGACCGCGTGTGCCGACGATAACGAATTCAGATCGATTGGATTCGAGTGGATCGACTCAATTTCATGGCCGTCGTAGCGGCTTATGCCATTCGAACTGACGAACCAGAGAAAATCGTCTCGATCGGTAAAGAATCGGTTAATGGTTAGTTGATTTCGGTTGCGGCCCAGCGTCTCTTTGGGTGGTTCGTTGAAATAAAGCACCGTCGATTGTGCCTGCCCGTCTGGTGCAGACAGGCACAATAGCAGGAGGAGGAGCCACCCAAAACCAACGTATCCATTCATGTTGACCTGTTTAGTGGCCTAAGCTACTTCACTTGTCTTTCTGATCCTCGTTGTTGATATCGCGGATACAGATGAATTTTCCATCACGTTTTTCAAAAACACCCATGTATTTGCCGGTACTCACTACGTTGCCAGCCGTGTCTTTAATCGTTGTCTTGCCGACTTCGGTCACTAGGTTGCCATCGCCGTACACGTCCATCGTCTCGTACGAAACCGTGGTCCCGGCCTTGCGCGCTTTCATACTGTTGAGCAACACCTGCCGGATAGCAGCCTTTCCCACACACATGGGTTCGTCATCGGCCATTTCTATGGCATCGTCTGCATAAAGAGCCATTACTTTGTCAATGTCTCTGGCTGTTGTGGCGCTGGCCCATTCGGTTTCGATGGCCTGTATTTCCGTTTTGATGGCGGCCATATCGGGTTTAACTGCTGCCTGCTCAGTGGTGGCTTCTGTTGTTTTGGCGGCAGTGTTGCAACCGGTAACGCAGACAGACAAAACGGCAGCAACAGCCAGGATTGTAGTAAATAGATTGATTTTCATAATTTTATGTTTAGCAGTCCTTATTTTACTAGTACAGGCGGAGCGGCAGACTCGTGGTAGAATGTCGCCTTCCACGCGCCGTTTATTTTGGTGAAGAGCATCGTTCCCGCTACGTGTTCAAACTTTATTTTCTGGCCGGTTTTGAGCGTTGCATCCTGTTCCATCGAGAACGTATAAAGCACCAGCGAGTCGGTCAACACCCGGATCACTTCCTTCTGTGGTACAACCCTCAACGTCTTCATCTGGCTAAATCCGTCCGCGTTCAGTTTTTTTAGCGCGTCATAGTCGCCCAGAGTACCATCGGGATTGACGGCTTGAAAATCAGGTGTATTTTCAAAGTAGGTCATGCACGTTTCGATGTCCAGTTTTTCGACCTGTTGGAAGAATGCTTTCACAAGGCCAGAAATTTCCTGCTCTATAGCCTGCTTCTTCCCGGCGGTCATGACAGGTACGTCGGTGGTCGTTTCCTGCTTAGTTGGGTTGCAGCCAATGGTGCAAACAGACAGGAACAGAGCGGCAAAAAGAGCCAGAACGGGGGCAAATGGGTTTATTTTCATGGGTTTGGTTTAACTGATTTAGGGCACTCTCACTAAGCGACGGTAGAGTTCAACGGCTTTTATTTTCTCGTACACTGTACCTAATTTTTTATCTGCGTCCTGAAACGATTTGTCGTCGTGGATTTTCTGGTACGCTTCGGCATTGGGCCAATTACCCTCGAAGTAGTAGCGGTATTTGTCGGCTCCTTCTCCCTCTACTTTGTAGAGTGTGTATCCGGCGTTACTGTACCCCAGACGTGTAATGATCGTGTTCAACTCGCCAATCAACGCCGACAGTTGGGCCTCCGTTACACCGGCCGGCATATCGAACAGGTGAATACTTTTGAGTTGGGGCGTTGACGTTTGCTGAGCCTGTGCAGAGGCTGACAGGCCGAGGCTAACCAGTAGCCAAAGTGCAGCTAGCGAAATCAGGAGTTGTTTCATGGATTTGATTGGATGGTTTGACTGTTTTGAGATCGATCCCCAGCATTATATGCTGGGCTTATTTGTTTTACTCGACTATGAATCAGGCGCCAACAAGGTTGCTGACAAAAGGGCAAAGAGAATATAATTTCTTTTTCAATTTATTTATTAATTTAAATCGAAAGAAAGCTACTTAGCGATTAGTTATTCAGGTATTGAATCAGGTAAGTTTGACTTAAAAAATGTCCCTGAATAATTTCCACTTTCAGTCTTCCTTTTTCAAAGCACAACGCGGATTTACATTTGCAGTGCATAAAGCTTGTTCTGAGCCAATTCATCCAAGCTTAGATAACCCAACGTTTTGTGGGTGCATTGATTTTATTGTTCTTCAGAAAAAAGTAGCATTGGAAACGAGAAGTCAAGCGTCGTTTTTATTTAGTGAGTTTAGGGCCGACAATCTCCATATCATGTTCCTTAAATTGCTGCTCGATAGTTTTTCCGTCCGTATATGCTGGATTTTTTCTATTGTAAAAAAACTCTTCCATTTTACCCGCAGGTTGGTAGGTGAGAATCATTTGGTGAGGACCTTCTCCAATTGTAAGAAAACAATGAGGGATATTTCTTGGTGCAAACGCAGTGTCGCCTCTTTTAAGATTAAATACATCATCCCCAATTTTTACAAGGTAATTTCCTTTTGTGATAAAGAACACTTCATCTTGATTAGGATGAATATGTAAAGGTGGGCCAACATCTACGGGGTCATTTTCCTCTACGACATATAGACTATTGTTAGTGTCTTTACCTGAAACTTTACACTTCATATTTTTTTCCTTTCCAAAAATCGTGTTTTCATCCCATCGGTCTTTATCCGCTTCTACTTTAAATCCTCCTTTTAATAATCTGAGTTTCTTTTGCGCCTTTGTAAGAAAAGGCGTGATCGTTGTAATCGGTACTATCGAAAGAAACAACTGAATTAATTTTCGCCTTTTCATATTGAGTCGATTTTCATCGTTAAATCTAATTCCATAAACAACAAGTAGTCTTTAAATTCCGCGGAGATTTCCATTTCCGGATACGCGTCAATATCACGAAATCCAAAACTTCTATATAAAGCGTGAGCGGCTTCCATAAACTTCGGACTGTCAAGCCGAATTTTTTTATAACCGACTTTTTTTGCTTCAAGTAAAAGTCGGTCAAGGATAGCTCGCCCAGCCCCAATTCGTCTACTGCCTGGATCAACGAACATCCGTTTTATTTCACCGATGTCGGGGTTAATCCGTTTTAGGCTGCCAAGCCCGCATACGTTACCTTTATCAATAGCAAGTATTAGCTGTCCGTAAGGTGGTTGAAACTTATTAATCTGTTGGATGTCTTGTTCAACAGCTTCTTTGGGATTATGAGGATGGATGCCATAGAGTTCCTGCATTTTGTCGTTACCCCAAACCAGATAATCAAACCATAATTTTTTAACGGCTTCCAAGTCGTCAGGAATGACAACAGCTCTTGTTTTTACTTTTTCACTTGTGTCCATTTCCTGGCTAGGTTTTGGTTGTTTACATTCTGTGGAAACTTTGCAGCTACCAGTTTGGGTATTGCCGAAGGCGGGGATTTTTAGCACAAAACGGGGTCGCCCGAGCGATTCAATAGAATTACAGCTGTTGAATTTTCACAAATGGTCAATCAAAGCACTTTAGCCCCGCTTTTGGCAATACACTGTTAGCGGCAGTTTTCTCACCTACAATTATGTCAAAGGTAAACCTGCAAACCACTTTGCAAATGTTTCTCAAAATTCGATTTGTACCTGAAAAATAATTAGGGAATGCATAACAATACAAAAGATAAGAACAAGCGAAAAATCCATCTGCCTTTTTCCTGTTTTCGTTCGTTAATCATTAAAGCGATTAAAATTGTATAGATAAGCCCGATTGTTGTAAGGAATCCAACAGGAACACTATCGGTAATTTTAATAAAAAATCGAGAAAGAGCAGGTTCTATAAATACAATGCCGTTGCTATCATTGCTCGTGCGTGGATGTTAATTTATCGACGATTCACAATAGCAATGGTATACATGGTACCCAAAATTAAGAGGTCTTTAAACGGTAGCAATAAATGTGGTAAAGGTCTGCTCAAAGAAATTTCTTCATTTGCAATTTCCATCTGTTTTTGAAGTTGAAAATACTTCAATAGAATAACGGAAAGAAACAATAGCGGCATTAATATGTAACTCAGTTTGCTAATGAATTTATGAATAGAAAATTTCTTTTTTCTGATTAAAATCGGCTGAATGATTATTGATCCGTGAATAAGTTCGTAAAGACAATAGTGGCTATTGATACCTTGCTGAACTGCTTGCACTTACAATCAGGCTACTTTACATACTTATTCACGGATAAATAACACACCGCAAAAACTACCGAAGCTTTTTAATCCGTGAGTAAGTATGTAAAGTCAAGTGGTAAAATATAGGTTTCTGGCAGCCCAACGTCAGTGTGGAGGCGACATAGGCTTACAGACTAATTCACGGGTCAATAATAAGCCTAAGCAAATTCTTTTTCAGGAACAATAAGCACATTAACATTATCAATATGATTACAATCACACCCTTCTCCACCTATCCATTGAAAGTCGTGGTGGTAGCAAACTACGTAACTAGTACCATCTAAATTAACACAGTTTGATGAATCAACAGAGCAATTATCGTCGTGCTCTTCGAGAAATTTGACATGATGACATGTCTTCCCTATTACAGGTAATGCGAGAACAGGTTGAGGAGCGGCACACATTATCGCTTCCATTTCGTCAGTAAATGTTTTACTGTCAAGTCTTTTCAATAAATCAAAAAAACTCGGAGAAACTAACCTATTTTTGAATTCAACAATATTATCCTTAGTCCAAAAATCGGTTACAGACTCAGCAACAACTGGGACGACTTTGCCTCCAAATTTAAAATTCATCTTGTATAAGATGGTTCCTAGTTTTCCTCCTGGCGGAACAGAATAAGTTGTGTTCGTAACAGAAGTTACTTCATCTTTGGTTTGCTTAGCATAATTATTTTCAAATTCTGTTTCGGAACTTGCGTAAGCGCTAAGTTTATAACCCATGCCTTGTATACTGCCATTCATGCCAACCTTGAGTAGCTCACGAAATGACGTAAAATACTGTGTATTAATTTCGGAGACATGGCTAAGCGAGTTTGTAATTTTCTCGCCGCTTACGTAACCAGAATCAATAAATTCCAAATAAATGTTTTGCGATTGAATTGGGGGATATTTCATGAGTTTTTTATTAATTTGAAATGGATGAAACAAACAAAATCTATTTTGAATGCTATTTGATTATATAGCACTAAAGGCACATATCAAATGTCAATTTCCGCTTAGCAAATTATTGAACATTTTTGGCTGACAAGCACAAACACAAGTACTTCTTTCGTCCGGTTCTAAATATACTGCTGTACTTGACCAAAAATGGTTGCAAATGGCGGCAGATGGCTAATGATTTGCTACCCTAGTCCCTATGTTACTACCGCACGAATACTATATGTGATCAGGATTTCACTGATATTGATCCGTGAGTAATTCTGTAAAGCCAAGCAGGGTAACTAATGCCGTTATAGAGTCTATTGGCTAGGCACAAGTGAAATGACTTTACGGACTAATTCACGGATCGATAATGCTAAAATCCATAAAGTCATTATCACAGCGTGAAAATGAAAATAAAGGTCATAGTCGTTTGTTCCGGGAAATGGTTTTGAAAAATAGCTGCTCCAAAATCATAATAAAACCAATATTGGCAGTCCGATAAAATAGTAACCTGATTTGTCGAAGCGTATTTTTTTTGTGATTGCTGCCATATTGACTTATTTGGTTACACGTTGTTTGTCTTGCGGAATGCTGGGATATTGCCGCTATCTCGCCAATTGCCTCCTTATATCATCCGGAATTGGGGAACGGGGCCATACGGGTTCAGATTTTACGCCCGAATTCCTGTTGTTTTATCCCGAATGGATTGATCACAGATAGCTCAGCCACCACTGCTCTTTGTGCGTTGTCTTGTAGGCATCAAACCAGAGACATAAAGGATACAACGACGCGACAACGGCTATCCAGATGAGATAAACTACCCCAAGATTGTAGCCTCCATCGCCGGGTAGCACGAACCGCATCGGTATGGTTTGAAACGCTTTATCGGCCTCCGTCATGGTATGGCCAGCGGCAAAAAAGACTAGCATGCGTAGGGTATGCAACACATAAAAATGGAGCGTGTAATAAAAAAAGGCCGTTCGTCCGTAGGTACGCAGCACACCCGTAACGCGGTTGTGTACCTTCTCCAGCAACGCCAGTCCCAGCAGCCCCGGCCCTACCGTAATGCACATGTACAGCAGCGATGGCGGGTATTTATGCACCTTCATGAACACGAAGACCGTGGTAAGGCCGTCTTTCTGGATGCTCCAGGGGAATGGGTCGCCGTATTCATTCAGCAAACGCAGCCCCACAAATAGTCCAATGGCTCCGACACCGAGATAAAACAGCCACTGTTGACGCTTCGTGGGGGCAACCGCTGGCTCAAACAAACGGCCCAGGCAATAGCCCAGCATCATGAGCCCCAGCCAGGGAAGAAACGGATACAGTACCACAATGACCCGACCAGGCGCGTAGTCAAACACACGGTGACTGCCGCCGTGAAACAGCGCCCACCAAAAACCCGACGTAAAGCCCGGTGCCTGTTCCACCGCATCCAGCAGATTATGGCCTAAAACGATCACTAACCCAATGCCCAGTATGGCCCGGAACGGTAGCCACGTCAGCCCGGCCATGAACATCATGCTGATGCCCAGCGACCAGAAAACGACCAGCGTAATGGGATTAAACAGGGTAAACGTATACGCTGGTGCAATCAGGAGTACCTCGGCTACAATGAGCCATAGACCCCGTTTCAGCAGGAACACACTCAACTCGCTGCGCGATTTTCGTAAACCCTGCAGGTAGATGGACGTACCCGATAGCAAGGCAAACGTAGGGGCGCAGAAATGGGTAATCCAGCGGGTGGCGTATAGGACCGGCGTGGTGGTATCAAGATTGAGCGGGTCGTCGACATTGGCCTGAGCGTGAAAGAAATCGCGCGTATGGTCCAGCGCCATAATGACCATAATCAGGCCCCGCAGTACGTCGATGGACTCGATGCGGCTTTTGATTAGTGAAGGCGCTGAACTGAGGGAGCCAGCGGTTGCCGATGTATAGGGAAGCGGAAAGGTCATCTTGGCATAGTGGCTAAAACTCGTCTATGTGTTCTGGAAGGGTTTACCTAACCTTGTAGGCTTCTAACTCAATCTCAATCAACTGGCCGGGCAGTGCTAATTCCTTCACGCCAAACCACGACCCGGTCGGAAACTGCTTTTTGTAGATCGTATTTCGGTAAGCCGACTGTTCCACAAATTCGGGCATATTCGTGGTCAGAATATTCTCCACCACAACGTCGTCCCAGGTGTAGCCATAGTGCTTCAGAATTTTGTCCAGATCGGCGTAGCAATTTTTCATTTGTTGTCCCAGATCACCTTTAGCCGTCAGGTTTCCTTTCTCGTCCATACTGACCGCACCCGATATTTTCAGTTCATTGCCAATCCGAACGGCATGGGAATAGCCATACGCTTTCTCGAGGTCGGGCCGTAACAGAAAATATTCCGGTATATCGGATTGAGCCGCTGGTTTCCCATCTGCTTTTTGGGGAGCGGTAGTGCAACCGGCGGCAAATAGGAGAAGGGCGGCAAAAAGGGCCAGGGTGGGCGGAGCGGGTTGGGTTTTCATTGGGGTATATATATGTGGATTGATTGGGTAAATTCCTGAGCCAGCCTTTTACACGGCCTGCTCTAGCGTTTCCCGCGCCGGCCTGAACGCTACGCCGAGGTCATTGGTCACCTAGGTGTCGCTGTAAACAAGTGTGGCTTCGGCTGCGGGCGGTTTGAGCGACAGGATAGGCATAGAAGGGTCTGGATAAAAAAAGGCTACTCCAGCGGAGCAGCCCTGTAAACCAACCTTAAAGATTTTTGGCAGGCAACCCCGCCGGGACGAACGTCCCGTTTTGTTATCCCAACCCCTTGCCGATTTGTACGAGTAACTGAGCGGTCACACCATGCGGATGCGGCGGAGCAGTTCGTCGCGGTAGATGTGGCCTAATGGAACAGTTTTGCCCCCTACCGTAAGGCGGTTTTCAGCTACCTCATCCACCCGCAGCAGGTTGACCATATACGACCGGTGCACCCGAAGAAACTGCTGCGTAGGGAGGCTCGCTTCCAGTAGTTTGAGTGGAGTCGTAAGGGTATACTGCTGCCCGGCAGTGAACAGATGGCAGTAGTTCCGATCGGCTTCAAGGTAGAGAATATCGGCCAGTGCGATACGCACCATGCGATCTTTGTGACGCACAAAAATCCGGTCGTTCAATACATAAGGGGCCTCGCTCTGTTCCAGCGACGTGGAGACGTCGGCCGTGGGCGGCTGGGTACGTTCAGGCAGTAAACTCAGCGTGAGTTCAATCGCCCGTTGCAAGTCGAGGTTGTTGATGGGCTTGCCGATGAAGGCATAGGGATGAGTGGCTTTTGCCCGATTGAAGGTCGCCTCGTCGGTGTTGGCCGTCACGAAGATGACCGGAATGGCGCCAAGCTCATGTAATGCCTGCGCCGTTTCGATGCCATCGGTCGTGCCCCGCAACTGCACGTCAAGCAATACAATATCGGGGCGGTTGGCTTCGGCATGGTGCAGCGCCTCTTCGCCCCGCGCCACTATTCCTGTTACCTCATAGCCCAGGCTGGTCAACAGCAGGGCGATTTTGGCCCCAATAATCATATCATCCTCCACGACGAGCAGTCTTACGGGCGACTCATCGGGGTTGGATGGCTGAAAGGGCATTGCTTGGTAGATCAGTAGCGAACGAGTTCGTCAATATAGCTTCATTTGGGGTAGCTATATTGACGAACTCATCTCTATCTTTTCCTCGGTGGGTTGGCGTGCCACAATCCTTCGTTGCTGCGCCAGCAGTCGAGCGCGACGGTGAGGGTCAGGCTGAGCGGCAAACTAAAAGGGTCGAGCCTGCACGTTGGATTGCGAACAGCTCCTATAGAAACGAGTCAGGACGAATTGGTGACAGTTGGTTTAATTAAACGACCGTCTGAATTCAAGGGGCGAGAGGGCTGTTTTCGTTTTGAACAGTTTGCTGAACGACTGCGAGTGCTCAAACCCCAGCTCATAGGCCACTTCGCTGACGGATAACGTAGTGGTCGACAGTTTTTCTTTCGCGGCAGCAATCAGTTTGTCATGAATGTACTGCTGGGCGTTTTGTCCGATCAGTGACCGCAGCATATCACTCAGATAACTGGGCGACAGGTTTACGTGTTCGGCCAGGTAGCTAACCGTTGGCAATCCTTGGCTTAGAGACGCCTGATTGTTGAAATAGTGATCCAGTACGCTTTCCAGCTTTTGTAACAGATCGTGGTTTACAGCTTTGCGGGTAAGGAACTGGCGTTTGTAAAACCGATCGGCGTAGCTCATCAGCAACTCAATCTGAGCAATAAGTACACTCTGGCTGAAATCGTCGATCCGGCTGTTCAACTCCTTCTCGATCATGTGGAAGAGGTCAATGATCGTCACTTTTTCCTCTTCCGACAGGTGTAGCGTCTCGTTGGTCGAATACGAAAAAAAGCCGTAGTGCTTTATGGTTTTCGCCAGCGAGTAGCCCAAAAAGAAATCGGGATGAATAAGTAGCGTATACTGCGAACAGATACTGCCGTCGTCCTGACTGCTGCCGATTACCTGCCCCGGAGACGCGAACAATAAACCACCTTCGTCAAAATCATAGTAACTCTGGCCGTACTTTAATTTGCCGCTCAGTTTTGGTTTGTACGAAATCTTGTAGAAACCCAGCACATGCGAGCCGGGTAATGCATTCATGGCTACGGGGTCATTGGCCCCATTGATCAGGCTGATCAACGGATGCTTGGGTTTCGGTAAACCAAAGGCCCGGTGCGCATCGGCCAGCGATTCGATTTTATGTGGGCCGTTCTCCTCTTTTTTCATCGATCATCACGTAAAAAAGGATAACCGATAGCAGACTACCTATCGGTTATCGTGGCTGCTTTAATTACAGATTTTCTGCGCTTGTGGTTCTTCAGTTGGCTTACCCCTGTGCGGCATTAGAGACGGCTTCCCAGGCTTCCCAGGTTGCCATTCGCTCCGCGTAGGCGGTACGTACCCAGGGCAGATTGTGGCTGCCCAGAAAGAACCGGAGCGGTGGCTGTTCGGCGTCGACTACGGCAAAAAGCGCGTCGGGTGTTGCCTGTGGGTCACCCCGCTCAAAAGATCGCAAATCCCCGAAGAACTGATTTTTGAAGTCCGTGTAGACGTCAAGTCCGCTGGCAAACTTCAGCGATTCCTGACTGCCAAACTCGGTGGCATAGGCTCCCGGTTCAATGATGGTTACCTTGATGCCAAACGGCTTGACTTCCGTAGCCAGGCTTTCGTGAATGGCTTCGAAGGCCCATTTCGACGAACAGTAATAGCCGATCACGGGTAGCGTTACATGACCCAGGTTGCTCGACGTACCCAGAATATGACCGCCGCCCTGCGCTCTCAACAACGGCAAAGCCGCCTGAATCACCGAAACCGGGCCAATGACGTTGGTTTCGTATAAGGCGCGAATGTCCTCCGCGCTGGCTTCTTCAATGGTGCCAACCAGGGAGTACCCGGCATTATTAAACACAATATCAAGCCGGCCAAAGTGCGCGTGGGCCTGTTCTACAGCGGATTTCACCTGCTCAGGCTTGGTTACGTCGAGCGCCAGCGTCAGTACATTTTCGCCATAGGTGTCGGCTAGATCGGCAATACTGTCCAGATTGCGAGCGGTAGCGGCCACCTTATCGCCGCGTTTGAGCGCGGCCTCGGCCCAAACGCGGCCAAACCCCCGGGACGTACCTGTGATGAACCAGACTTTTGATGACGATACAGGCCCATTGCCTGCCTTTTCTTGAGGTATCATAGCGTTTTACGTAGCGTTAAATGATACCTCAAAGGTCAGGCTACCCAATCAGCCACCTGTAGCCGAATTGAGGGGGTTTGTAGTCAAAACGAGTACCGCTCAGACCAGACACAGCCGCCGCTCACTTTACCAGACGGTGATACGGTCTGGTACGGGTTTGTACATCTTGTCGCCAGGCTGCACATTGAAGGCGTTGTAGAACGGCGTGAAGTTCATCAGCGGGCCGTTGACGCGCCACTTGGCCGGTGAGTGCGGGTTCGTGTTGACGTACATGCCCATGTAGGCATTGCGGGTTTTCACGCGCCAGATCCGGGCAATCGAGATAAAGAACCGCTGGTCGGGCGTGAAACCGTCCAGCTTCGCGGTGCTTTTGCCCTGCTCAGTCAACTTAAAGGCGTCGTAGGCAATGGCGACCCCGGCAATGTCGGCCGTGTTTTCGCCCACCGTCAGCGCGCCTTTGACGTGCACCGAATCCAGCACGGTAAACTGGTTGTACTGGTCGATCACCTGCTGGGTACGTGTCTTGAACTTGGCGTAATCGGCTTTAGTCCACCAGTTGGTTACGTTGCCATTTTTATCATACTGCGCGCCCTGATCGTCGAACGAGTGCGTGATTTCGTGGCCAATCACCATGCCGATGCCCCCGTAGTTCAGCGCATCGTCGGCGTTGACATCGAAGTAGGGCGGTTGCAGGATCCCCGCCGGAAACACAATCTCGTTGAGCGGCGGATTGTTGTAGGCCGTCACCGTGGGCGGCGTGGTGCGCCATTCCGTCCGGTCGACCGGCTTGCCGACTTTCGCCACGCTTTGCACGTAATCGTTCTTATTGGCCGACAACTGGTTTTCGAAGTACGTGTTTCTGTTGACCGTCACCTGCGAGTAGTCCCGCCATTTATCGGGGTAGCCAATTTTCTGGCTGAACGCATACAGCTTTTCTTTCGCCCGGTTTTTGGTCGAATCACTCATCCACTCCAGTTTGTTGATCCGGGCTTCGAAGGCTTTTTTGAGGTTATCGACCAGCACGGCCATCCGTTTCTTGGCGGCTTCCGGGAAATACTTTTTCACGTACAACTGCGCCAGTGCCTCGCCCAGCGAGCCGTCGACGGCCTGCGTCATGTCTTCGGCCCGTGGCTTCTTAACGGCCTGCCCGGTCAGCATCTTGCCATACGCAAACGAGGCATCCACAAACGGCTGGCTCAGGTACGTGGCGTAGTTGGTGAGCGCGCGGGCTTTCAGATACACCTTCCACTCGTCGAGCGGCACCGACGTCAGCATCGTGTTCAGCTTATCGTAATAGCCCAGTTGCGCCACGTTGACCGAATCGGCCGTTACACCCAGGTTGGTCATCAACGTTGGCCAGTTCAGCGTAGGCTGTTTTTGCGCCAGCTCAGCAACCGCCAGTTTGTTGTAATTGGCCTTCACGTCGCGGCGTTCGATGTTTGTTTTGTGGGCAGCGGCCAGCTGTTTTTCAATCGCATAGGCGACGGCGGCGTTTTTCTGGGCGGTCGTTGCGTCCGTCCCGGTCAGTTCAAACAGGCGCGTGAGGTAGGTGCGGTACGCCCGCTGAATCGAGGCGGTCGACGAATCGGTCTTGACATAATAGTCACGCTCGGGCAGGCCAATGCCGGTTTGCGAAAACTGCGCAATGTTGACCGAACTGCGCCGACTGTCGGGCCCGACGTAGAAGCCGATGATCGACCGGTTGCCCACTTTCTGTTCGTCGGCGACTAACTTCAGCAACGACTGTACATCCGCCACGGCATCGATGCGGGTAAGTAACGGCCGGATGGGTTCATACCCACGTTTGTTGATCGCGACGGTATCCATGCCCGACGCATAAAAATCGCCTACTTTTTGTTCGATACTTCCGGCTGGGTACGTCCCCGCCGATACGCTATCCAGAATGGCTTGCAGCCGGATGCGCTGTGGGTAGTTCATGAACGAATACGCTCCGACGCCAGCCTGACTGGCGGGTATCTGGGCGGTGTCGTTCCAGATGCCATTGGCGTACATAAAAAAGTCATCGCCGGGCTTTTTAGCAGCGTCGATGCCCGTGATGACAACGCGTTTTTTTGTGGGAACGGCCGCTCGCTGGCAGGCACCTGCCAACAAGAGTACCACAGAGAAATAGACCAGTTTTTGCATAGCTTCGGCTTACAGAATACGTACAGCCAAAGGTAGTCAATTTGGGTGCTGAACCCCGCTACTCAGTTCAGCCGGGAGGCCGTCGGCAGCAGCCCGGCGGTATTCGTTGGGCGACTGGCCAACCCGTTGTTTGAATGACCGAATAAAATGCTGGGGGTATTTAAAGCCTAACTCATACGCGATCTGACTGACCGATTTGCGCTGGTCGAAGATGCGTTCTTTAGCCACATCGATCACTTTCGCCTGGATGTACTCCTGCGCGGTTTTGCCGGTTTCTTTCTTGATCAGGTCGCCAAAATAATTGGCCGACAGATTCATTTCGCCCGCACAGTACGCTACCGACGGCAAGCCGATCGCCTGGGGCCTATCGGTTTGAAAGTAGGCGTTCAACAAGTGCTCAAACCGCTCCAGAATACCCTGATGGACATGGTTCCGGGTAATGAACTGTCGATCATAAAAGCGGGTGCAATAATTTAAAAACAGCTCGATACTATTGACGATCAACTTCTTGCTGTGCTTGTCGATGGCGTGCTGCAATTCGTAGTCGATTTTCGCAAAGAAATCCAGCACCAATTCCCGCTCCCGTTTGGATACGTGCAGCGCTTCGTTGGATTGGTAACTGAAAAAGGTGTAGTCCTGCATATGCCGCCCCAGGGCGGTGCCGTGGATCAGATCGGCATGGAAGACCAGCCCGTGGCCTTTAGGCTGATACACTTCTCCGTTGCTGTTCATACCTGCTACCTGCCCCGGCGCCAGAAACACCAGCGTGCCTTCCTGATAATCATAGGTATGTCGGCCATAGACCAGATCCCCGCATTTGACGTCTTTCAGCAGAATGGCGTAGAAGCCAAAATACATGCCGGAGCCTGTACGAGGGGCTGCTTTCGAGAAGTCAATGACACTGATGAGCGGGTGTAACGTCTCGTGATTGTTGAATACGTTGTAATCGCTGATTGTCTCGAACCGCCGCAGGGTATCCATATCATTCGTCAGTTAACTACCTCAAAAGTACCCCTTTTACCAGCCTGCCAATCGGCAGTCGCTTCCTATCCGGAATATTGGTAGTAATCCCCGTAATCCATATACCGTTCGGGCGGTGAAATGCCCTGACCTTTGCTTCATCAACGTACCCAACACATGCAACACGTAGTATTGAACAATGGCGTGGAAATGCCCATTCTGGGATTCGGGGTATTTCAGGTACCCGACCCTGCCGAGTGCGAACGCAGCGTACTGGATGCCATCGCTACCGGCTATCGACTGATCGACACCGCGGCGTCCTACGGCAATGAAGAAGCCGTTGGACGGGCCATCAAAAAGAGCACCCGGTCCGCCGGTGCGGTACCCAGAGAAGACCCGAACTGCTGAGTTGCGGCCTCAACTGTCAATTGTCGGTATGGCAATCACGCCCGGTTGTCGTATAGGGTAGTCAACTCGAAATCCTTGTAGCTTTACCCAATGGCTGCCATTAGTCTCCGCCCTCCCATACCGGTTTATCCCTTACTGCCCGATGCAACCGGCAGTACGCAGTTTCGTGTCTATACCTATCAGGGTAGTTTACCCGATCAGGCCGACCTGCTTATCCCGCACCGCAAGGATCATTATTTGCTGGTTTTTATTCGCCGGGCCGGCAGTCGTCAGTGGATTGATACGACGCCCTACGTACTCAGGGATAACGCAGTGTACTTTACCGGCCCCAGTCAGGTCATTGTCAAGGAGGGCATGAAACAGCTGTGGAGCACAGGCCTTGCCTTCACGCGTGAATTTCTGTCGTTGCAGGAAAATGCGTCGCTGACCAAGCTGCCGTTGCTTCAGAACCCCTATAACGTTCACGAACTCTTGCTCTCGGAAGCCGACGTGTCGGTTGTCGAAGCACTGCTGACCAACATCACCGCCGAATACCAACACCCCGGCGAATGGCAGCAACGCATGCTGTCGGCCTACCTCACGGTATTGCTAACGTACCTGAGTCGCCTGTACACCACGCAGTGTATGGATATGCCCCCGTCGGCCGATACGCTCCTGCTGAAGACGTTTCAGGCAAAAATTGACGAAGGGTTTCGCGAACAGCATGAGGTCAGCGACTATGCCGCGCTGCTGCATCTGTCGGCCGGGCATTTGAGCGAGGTGGTCAAACAGCAGAGCGGCAAGCCAGCCATCAAGCATATTCATGACCGGATCGTGCTGGAGGCCCGTCGCCTGCTCTTTCATACCAATGATTCGCTGAAAGAAATCGCCTTTGATCTCGGCTTTGCCGATGCCTCGTATTTCAACCGTTTCTTCAAACGTGAAACCGGCCTGACGCCCGCCGACTACCGCAATTCCAGCCGTAAAATGTACCAGTAATGCCGTAGAATGTGTACCAGCCGGGCGTAACGTACCCACTAGCTTTGTCCTGTTAATCACTCAATGATGAAAACAGTATTGATAACAGGAGCCAACAAAAGCATTGGCTTTGAAACCGCCCGGCAATTGTTGCAACAGGGCTATTACGTGTATCTGGGTAGCCGGGATGCGCAAAACGGACAGCAGGCGGTGAGTCAGCTACAGGCCGACGGGTTCGATCAGGTGGAAGCCATCGTGATCGACGTCGATGATAGGGCCTCGATCAACACCGCCCGCGACGTAATCGGCCAGAAAACACCGGTTCTGGATGTGCTGATCAACAATGCCGGTATTCACGGCGCCATGCCACAAACGTCACTGGAGACGGATAGCGACGTGTTCCGACAGGTATTCGACACCAACTTTTTTGGCGTCATCGACGTAACCCAGGCCTTTATGGACCTGCTGAGGCAATCGCCGGAGCCGCGTATCGTCAACGTTACTTCAGGTCTGGGTTCACTCACCCTGCACAGCGACCCGACCTGGAAATACCATGCGGTGAAGCCGACGAGCTACGTCGCCTCGAAAGCAGCCCTCAATGCCTACACCATTGTGCTGGCTTATGACCTGCGCGATACGCCCTTTAAAGTCAATGCCGTCGATCCGGGCTACACGGCTACCGATTTCAACAATCATTCGGGTCCCGGCACCATCCCCGATGCCGCCGCCCGCGTCATGAAAGCCGCTACCCTGGACGCCGATGGCCCAACGGGGCAGTTCTACAGCGACGACAACAATCCCGAGACGGGAATAAGCCCTTGGTAAACAGTGCTTGCAGGCAACGTACCTGGAACGTACCTGGCGTCCCCAACCGGTCAGATGGGGTGGTTTCCACCCACAAAAAAGCCAGCTTTTCGGTTGAAAAGCTGGCTTTTTTGTGGGTACCGATTCGTCGGTTAGTTGTGCACGAAATAAGGCGACCCGTCGGGGAAGGTACCTTTCGTGTAGCCTTCCGGTACTAACTCAAACGGCGAATTGCTGGGCGACTCCAGCCCACCGGTGCCGGTATCTTCCCCCCCGAAACAGTAACGGCGGCCGATGTCCCACGGATCATTGAAGTTGATCACGTCGGAGCGGATGAGCATATTCCGGCCGCGGATGATAAACGCATCGCGATAAAACTGATCGCTTACATTCTGAACGACCCACCAGCGCCCTCTGAAAAAGCGCGCCTCAACCGGATCGTTGCCCGATGTCCAGTAGGCAATAGCCACGCGATCGCCACTGTTGGCATTCGGGTTGAAACGGGGGCTACAGCTAACCCGGTACGAGTTTTGCGACGGACCGGCTTCAAACCCCGCTGGCGGCTGGAAGCTGCTGACGCTAAAGCCCTGCTGATCGCCGGGGTCACCTTCAAAACACGCGATCTCACTTTCACTGTACGCTTTTCCCGCGATATCGCCCCGCCGCAAGAACTCCCGGCCCCGGATATAGAACTCATTCTCTCCGAAGATCTGAGCAACGTACTGCTTGTTGTCGTTGATCAATACCTGCAACCGGCTGCCTGTAACCGTCCAGGTTCCCAGAAATTTACCATTCGTAAAACCACCGCACCCCGCCTGATCCAGCCGTCCGCTGCGGCTCGTGGTGGCCGTGGGCCTGACCGGGTTATCGGTGTTGCGGTCACAGCTTACGGGGATGGTCAGCATCCCGCCAAGGAGTAGATAGGCCCCCACTCGGATCAGGCCTGTTTTGTAGATGTTCATAGACGATACGTTAAGTGTTTGACTACTCAACAAAAGTCTATCTAGTCTACAGATAGTACAATACAGGCTTTCACTGATTTTGTGCCGACCGGGCTACGGGAATTCCCCTAGACAGCGGCTCTTTTCCCCGCATCCATTGCCTCAACTCCCCCATCGACCGCAGCTCCAGTTTTTGCAGCACGTTGAATTTGTGGGTCTCAACCGTCTTGACACTGATAAACAGCCGCTCGGCAATCTCCTTGTTGGTGTAGCCCAGTTCAATCAGTTCTATAATGTCAGACTCGCGGCTCGTCAGCCTCCCCTCGGTTAGCCCCAGCGTACTTGTATTCGTCTTAGTTCGTTCGCCGAACTGGGGCGACAGGAACCGATAGCCGGCCGCAACCTTGCTCAGGCAGTTCACCAGTTCGTCGTTCACGTGGTCGGAACACACTTTACCGCTAATATCCAGGTCGTCGAAGGCGTTGAGCCAGCTCGCCCTGCTCGGTAGCAGCACTACGCATTTAACAGGCAGCTTAGGCCAGGTACGTATGCGCCTGACCAGCTCAATGCTCGACTCATGGCAGCGCGGGTCGGGCTCAACCAGCAGAAAGTTGGGGGTAAGCTGGCAGAGGGTTTGCAAAATGTCATCGCCATAGTCTGCTGCATTGATGAAGGTATAGAAATCAGGTTGGTTGGTGAAGCAGTTAAACAAAGCACTCTTGGCTGGCAGCCAGTAAGCCACCGTTTGCGGAATTCCCTTTTTCATAACGTGCAATTGATAGTAAAGCTATTTGTGCCGAATGAATGTATATCACTGTATGTGTGGCGTTTACTGATCCAGAACGACAGTGTCAATGCAGACCTTGCCGTCGTTTACCTGAATACGATCTCTTTTTTATACTAATATATGTTTGTAAGATCATAGTTAGTTAGAATAATTATCAGCAGGTACGTGTGCGATTGGCAGGTAGCCTGGTCAGGCAGGGCTACAGAACAGGCTATAATGCAGCCCTTCGTCCAACTCTTTTGTTTTGCCGTTACCTTAGCGGTTTATCTGCAAACACCGATGAAAAATCGACTTTTTATGATGCTGGCCGGCTCGTCGCTGGCCTTTACGGCCTGTGGCCAAACCGCGTCGACGCAAACCGGCAGCGGACTGGCACCGGTCGAAACCAAAAACCCCAACTCGGCCTACCAATCCGCCTTCGCTGGTCAAACGCGTGTAGCGGGCGTTAAATCCAAGGTCGGCTACCAGAGCGCCGTCCTGACCGAAGCCCTCAAGAGTCCGTGGGGGATCACCTCCCTACCCGACGGTCGCCTGCTGGTTACTGAAAAGGAAGGCACCATGCGCCTTGTTACCACCGATGGCAAGGTCAGCGAGGCCATTACGGGCCTCCCGAAGGTGAACCCGGCCGGACAGGGTGGTCTGCTGGGTGTTCGGGTTGATCCTGATTTCGCCAAAAACCGGATGGTTTATTGGGTCTTTTCAGATGCCACCCCGGAAGGCAACCTGACGGCCGTAGCCAAGGGTAAACTCGCTGCCAACGATAAAAGCATCGAAGGAGCCACGGTGATTTACCGCGCGACACCCGGCTACAAAGGCACACTCCACTACGGCGGCCGTATCCTGATTGCGCCCGACGGTAACCTGCTGATCAGCACCGGCGAACGCTCCGACAAGGTTACCCGCCCGCAGGCACAACAGCTTAATTCGGGACTGGGCAAGGTGATCCGGATCACCAAAGACGGTAAACCGGCACCGGGTAACCCATTTGCGGGGCAAGCCGACGCCCGCCCGGAACTGTATTCATATGGCCACCGGAACGTGCAGGGACTGGCCTTGCACCCGGTTACGGGCGATCTGTGGGAGAACGAGTTTGGCCCCCGCGGCGGCGACGAGCTTAACCTGATCAAACCCGGCAAAAACTACGGCTGGCCCACCATTACCTACGGCATCGAATACAGCGGGGATAAAGTTGGCGACGCCATTCAGCAAAAAGAGGGCCTGGAACAGCCGGTTTATTACTGGGACCCAAGCGTGTCGCCCAGTGGCATGACCTTTTATTCGAGCGACGTGATCCCCGAATGGAAAAACAACCTGTTTATCGGCTCGCTGAGCGGGATGCACGTGGTTCGCCTGGTGATCGAGAACAACAAGGTGGTGGGTGAAGAACGCCTGCTGTCCGACGAACTACAGCGGTTCCGCGACATCACCCAGGGCAAAGATGGTGCCCTCTACGCCATCACCGATCAGGGTCGCCTGTATCGCATCAGCAAGAAATAAGAGCGGTATAAACACAGAGACGGGGTTCGGCAAAGAGGCGTTTTAACATCCTTTGCCGAACCCCGTCTCTGCGTTTATTAGCGACAACACCTCACGCGCACCCGCCCAGTTCACCGGGCAGTTATAGCCTCTCTACTCATAGGCCACGACGGCCTTGATCACCTGTTGATCAGGGTCATAAAGCGAGGTAAATTGGTCGGTCAGAGTATCGAAGGTCAGCCGGTGGGTAACGTACCCGTCCACACGTACCAAGCCTGCTCTGAGCAGCCGGACAATCTTGGTAAAGTCGGTGGGATAAGCGTTCCGCGAGGTCCGGATGGTCAGTTCTTTCATCTGGATATACGGGTCGTGGAACGTCAGGTCGCCGATAAACAGCCCCACATACACCACCGTACCGCCCGGCGCGACATACTCCACGCACCGCTCCATCGACTGTTTGTTACCGGTGGCGTCGATCACCACCGTTGGCAGTTTACCACCCAGCAAGGCCTGTAACTCATCGACGACTGAATCGCTGACCACCAACGTATCGACGCCGGGAAGCGTTTGCCGGATAAAATCGAGCCTCGCCTGATTTACGTCGAGCGCCACAATCCGGGCGGCGGTCAGCTGCCCCATCATCACGGCGGCAATGCCAATGGGGCCCGCGCCGACTACCAGCACAATGTCGTTGGGTTGCACCATGCCGCGGTCGATGGCGTGGCTACCAATGGCCAGCGGCTCGATCACCGCGATTTGCTCCAGCGCCAGCCCGTTGGCCGGAAATACCTGACTGGCCCGGTAGATGAGGTATTCCTGCATGGCCCCGTCTTCATGAACGCCCAGCACCCGCACATTGGGACCGCAGTGGGTTTTGCCCAGTTGCACGGCCTGATCGGTCGAGATGTTCCGGTAGGGCATGACGGCGCACAAATCCCCTACCGACAGATGGGTCACCCCCTCGCCCAGTTCGACGACCTCGGCGGCAATTTCGTGGCCCAGAATGCGGGGATACGAGAAAAAGGGCTGGCGTCCTTTGTAGGCATGCAGGTCGGTTCCGCAAACACCCAACGCCTTAATTTTCAGCAGCACTTCGCCGGCGGCAGGCTTGCCGGGATGTTCTTTTTCGATGCGTCTGAACGCACCGGGCTTATCGAGAATAATGGCATTCATAAGAAGGAAATCCTGAAAGCGCGGACAACGCTACCGTACAAAGCGGGTCAGTGGGCTTGATTTACCCCGCCGACCCGGCCGTAATCCCTACCTGTGGGCCTCAACCTACCGCCGCCCGGTATCAGACAGCCAGTTGCGTCAGCTTTTCTTTCAGCGAGACAAAATCGAGGGGTTTAGCCAGAAAATCATCGGCACCCAGCGTCATCGCCTGTTCCTTGCTTTCTTCGTCGCCATAGGCCGTGATCATCATCACGACGGGAGGGCGGTCGGGCTTTACCTGCCGGATGTGCCGCAGCAGCTCCAGTCCGCTCATGCCCGGCATATTGATGTCCGACAGGATCAGGACGGCCTCGTGGGGGCGTTCGTTGAAAATGGTCAGGGCTTCTTCACCCGACGAGGCAAAGGTCATGTGTACGGCACCACTCCGGATTTCGCGCCGGAACCGCTGCTCAAATAGCGGCTGAACATCCGCTTCGTCGTCAACAACAAGGATATGCGTCATGGGGTATCGTTTCGTGTTTTCAGTTTTTAGTTTCGAGTTTGGCGTTTTCAGTTTGGAGTTAGCTGATGCCGGGATAGGCTTTCGCCAGCCAACGCCAAACTGAAAACGCCAAACTCGAAACTAAAAACTCAGTCAAACCGCCGGTAACAGGATGGTAAAGGTAGTGCCTTTGCCTTCGATGCTCTCGACCTGCATGGTGCCGTTATGGCCTTTGGTAATGATATCGTAACTCAAACTCAGGCCCAGCCCGGTACCGCTGCCACTGGGCTTGGTGGTAAAGAACGGCTGAAAAATCTTCTGTTGCAGGTCTTCGGGCACGCCGGTGCCATTGTCGGCAACTTTAATCTCAACGCCAACCGGTGTTTGCTGGGTCGTAATTTTCACAAAAGGCCGGTAAGCCAGGCCCACCAGCGTGTCTTTTTCGCGCTCGGCCTGCTGCCGCTGCTGGACGGCGTAGAAGGCGTTGTTGAAGAGGTTCAGCAGCACCCGGCCAATGTCCTGACCCACCACCGACACCAGCGGCAGACCCGGGTCCAGCACCGCCTCGAAGCTGGCGTTGAAGGCCTTGTCTTTGGCCCGCAGACCGTGGTAAGAAAGCCGCAGGTACTCCTCGGCCAGCGCGTTCAGGTCGGTAGGCTCCCGCTGACCCGTCGAGCTGCGCGAGTGCTGCAACATCGAGCGCACAATGCCCGAGGCCCGCTGGCCGTGGTGCTGAATCTTGCTCAGGTTCTGCACCAGATCGCTCAGCAGCTCCTCTTCCAGCCCGGCGTCGCGCTGGGGGGCGGGGCGGGTGCGTTCTTCCTGCAACTCGTGGAGCAAGTCCACCGACACCTCCGAGAAGTTGTTGACGAAGTTGAGCGGGTTCTGGATCTCGTGGGCGATGCCCGCCGTCAGCTCACCCAGCGACGCCAGCTTTTCGCGCTGCACGAGTTGGTCCTGCGTGGCGCGGAGTTCGTTGAGGGCGGCCTGAAGTTCTTCTTTCTGGCGACTCAGTTCCGCTTTTTGCTGGGTCAGCTCCTGGGTACGTTCCTGCACCAGTTCTTCCAGTAAATGCCGTTCGCGACGTTCCTGTTCTTCCTTTTCCTTGCGCTCTTCAACTTCCTTACGATACGTTTTTCGTTGCTTGGAGGCGAAGAAGAAAATGGAGAAAACCCATACGTACCCAAACCCCAAGGCGCTTTCGAAGAAGTTACTGTAGGGCTTGAAAACCGACGTTGGCAGTGCCAGTTTCACCAGCGAGTAGGTCACCAGCACCAGCCAGAACGGCACCATCGCCAGCAGCAGGGTACGGGCAGGCGGGTAACGGCGCGATCCGATGTAGGTGAGGTAAATGATCCAGGCCTGCACCACATAGGCCACCCAGGTAGCCCGAACTTCAAACTTACCGTTGGCTTCCCCAATCTGATCCAGCACAAACAGGCCAATCAGCCCGTAGGCCGACCAAGTCAGCCAACGGTCCCAGGTCGGTTTCCGCTCCTTCGTATTGAGGAACTGACGTACCTGAAACAGTAAAAACAACGTGACGCCAAGGACAGGAAAGTTCATGAACCAATGGGTTTGCTGTATACAGTTTTCTGTTCACTGTCCTCTGTTCACTGTCTTCTGTTGGCTTACGCAAGTTGATCTGGCGCCAGCCAACAGAAGACAGTGAACAGAGGACAGTGAACAGAAAACAGAAGACTCATCAAATCGGTAACGTAATCACGAATTCGGTAAAAGCATCAGGGCGTTCGTCAGACGACTCCACGCGTAACGTACCGGCATGCGCTTTGGTAATAATATCGTAACTCAAGCTCAGTCCCAGCCCCGTGCCGCTGCCGGTGGGTTTGGTGGTAAAAAACGGCTGGAAAATTTTCTGCTGTACCGCCTGCGGGATACCCGTGCCATTGTCGCGCACCCGAATCTCTACCGACGACCCAAGCCGCTGGGTACGTACCCGAACGGCGGGCTGGTAGCCGGGTTCATCCTGCTGTTTGCGCTGCTGGACGGCATAGAAGGCGTTGTTGAACAGGTTCAGCAGCACCCGACCAATGTCCTGACCCACCACCGATACCAGCGGCAGACCCGGGTCCAGCACCGCCTCGAAGCTGGCGTTGAAGGCCTTGTCTTTGGCCCGAAGCCCGTGGTAAGAGAGCCGCAGGTACTCCTCGGCCAGCGCGTTCAGATCGGTAGGCTCCCGCTGACCCGTCGAGCTGCGCGAGTGCTGCAACATCGAGCGCACGATGCCCGAGGCCCGCTGGCCGTGGTGCTGAATCTTGCTCAGGTTCTGCACCAGATCGCTCAGCAGCTCCTCTTCCAGCCCGGCGTCGCGCTGGGGGGCGGGGCGGGTGCGTTCTTCCTGCAACTCATGGAGCAGATCCACCGACACCTCCGAGAAGTTGTTGACGAAGTTGAGCGGGTTCTGGATCTCGTGGGCGATGCCCGCCGTCAACTCACCCAGCGACGCCATTTTCTCTTTCTGCACCAGTTGATTCTGGGTCGTGCGCAACTCATCGAGCGACTGCTGGAGTTGGGCCGTGCGCTCGGCCACCTGTTGCTCGAGGCGTTGTTTCTGGCTCGCCAGCAGGTGCTGCCGCTCTTTTTCCTGCTCAAACGACTGCTTCGACAGCCGCTGCACTTCGAGCAGTTGCCCGGCCATCCGGCGTTGGGTGTAAATAAACGACCGCGCTACGTACAGCGAAATCGACAGGGGAATGCACAGTACCGCGGTATTGTAAATGATCTGTACCTGAAAACGGGTCAGCGCGATGGGCCGGACAAAAGCCAGTTCGTCGACGCTGTAGAGGCAATAGACGAAGAACAGCACCAGCGCGGCCACCATACCCGCCGTGATGAACTCGCCGCCCCACTGCCGCCGCGCCTTGAGCATGACCCGGCTGCATTCGGCCGTTACCAGCAACGCCGGACCAAACTCGATCCAGAGTAGATTACTATCGTGCCGCATAAAAAACAGCACCACGCACAAACCCACCAGCCCCACCACCACGCCGTAGTTGAGGCTCATTTTCTTCTCGAAAATAGCGTAGATGGCCGTCAGCAGGGCAACGTACCCAACCGGGTAGGCCAACGTACCCAGCAGGGTCCAGCGGGCATAGGCCGTTTGCGAATCGACCAGCGTAAACAACTGGGCGATGGCCAGAAACGCAATGCCGAAGCAAAAGCAGGCGAGCGCCGTGGCGCCGTTGGTGCGGTCGGCGGCGTTATAGAACCGGAAGAGCATGTGCAACAGAAACAGCACGAAAAACAGCCCCGCCGTAAACGCCCCCGCAATGGGTTGCCAGCGAATATTGAACGAGTCGGTGAGGTCGGCGTCGGCCGGGTAGAGCCGGGCTAGCAGCAGGTGGCTGTCTGGGGCCGTATACTGCCCAACGCTCAGGTCGCTTTCCTGCACGGCAAATCGGAAGGCCAGCGTTAGTGTCCCGGTCGAGTCGGGCGTAACGACCAGCGTCTGCCGACGAAACGGATTAGTTGCCTGAATGGGTTGGCCGTCTGTGGGGAATACGCCTGTTCGACGCCGGAGCTGCCCATTGACAAACAGATCCGACGCCGCCATTTGTTGCCACCGCAGGGTAAACGACTGCGGACGAATCGACTTGGGAACGCGCACGCGGAGCCGAAGCCAGCCCACCCGGTCGGGCAGTTGGGGGAGCAGATCGGCCACCAGTTGAGCCGGATCGATCGGTTTCCAGTCGCGGTCGTTCAGGCTGGGCTGGCTCCAGGCCGGGTCATCGCCCGCCCGGAACGCCCAGGTTGTTCGCAGCGATATCCCCGAGTCGGGCAGGCTTTCGACCGTCACGGTCTGCGCAACCGCCAACCGGCAAAGTAACCAGCCAATCAAAACAAAACAGATACGGGGCATAGGTGGCAAGGGGATCAATGGCTAAAGAAACGCCATTCGGCCCAAAGCCGCAAGCCGATGCGGCTGGAAGGTCGCTGTAGCTTGTAAACAGTTGCGCCATTCCGTCGACGGAATGGCGCAACTGTTTCGCTTGATATTGGAGAGCAGGCTCAGGGTTTCCGCTCGTAAATAAACTCCTCTACGTTGCCGTTGGTGTACTCGATGCGCGTTACCAGACCATCGGCATTGTAGGTGATTTGTTTGGTATTGTTGGTGATATTATTTCGGTTAAATAGCTTCACCTGTATATCGGCAAAGTAGTCGCTGTTATCGAATGGCGTATTGGCCGGGCGGGCCAGTTGTGGGTTTTCAGAGAAGACCATGAATCCGTTGAAGCCCAGTAACCCATAATAGGGATTAGGCTTGTCGTCATAGGTGTAGGTCGTTCCATTGATGGTGACGGCATTGCCATTGACAAACGTGTAGTCTTCCTGGGCATTGTTGATGGTGAGCTGCGACTCCAGATACAACCGCTTTACAGGCTGCGGCACCAGTACACCCTGCTGTGCGGTATACACGTACCCATAGCGACGCAGCACCTGATCGGTTCTTTTGGTGGGATCGGTGGGGTCTATCCCGCGGTTCCAGGTTGTGATCTGACTAACCGGCGCGTCGGGCGAATGCGTGTACGTCATAAACTCGCCAATAAATGAGTTTGATAAATCCGTTACCACCTGCACAGGCCGATCCTGTGCATCCCGTTCTACACGATATTGCTGAAAGAACAACCCGTTTCCCTGCGTATAACTGAACGTATAACTGATCACTGACCCCTTCGAATTGTATGTCAGCTGATAGCCCCGTTGCTGGCGGGGTATGCCGTTCACGGTACGCGCATTGTAACTAACCGATTTCAAACGGAACTGCCCAAGCGGACTGGGATCGTCGAGGCGGTGGTCACAGCTTAATAGCAGCGAGGCGGGCAGTAAGACTGCCCAGATCAGGCGCAGTATTTTCATAATCGATGTGTTGTAGTTGCGCGTTCTATTTGGGATTGCCCAAAAAGGTAAGTCACTCGGTTATTACCAATTGATGAAACGGCCCAGAATCAGCCGGTTTTGGTTTTCTTTGCCGTATGGTGACGACACGCGCCCGAAACCGGGTCAATCAGTCGTTGGGCATTCGCTCCGATGAAGGAGCGACCGTCCGACTGTTTTTTGGGCATAATTTTCTGCTGGGCATCGGTACGGTGCTGGTCTACGTAGCCGCCACGCTGCTGCTGCTCGAAAACCACCCCGAAACCAACCTGCCCCTTGCCTACATCGCCTCTGGGCTGGGCATGATGGCCGTCGGGAAAATCTACGCCCATTTCGAGCATCATCTGGCCCTGCGGCAACTGGTCACGCGAGTGCTGTGGTCGGTCATTATCCTGACGGGCGTCATCGGGGCACTGGTTGCTTTTGGGCATTCGGTCGTTACGGCCATCACAATCATGGTGGGCTACCGGGCCATCTACCTGCTCACTAATCTGGAATTCTGGGCTGTATCGGCGCTGGTATTCGACGTGCGGCAGAGCAAGCGGCTGTTTGGGGTGATCAGTTCGGGCGATATGCCCGCCAAAGCCCTGGGGGCCATGCTGGCGGCGCTCATTCACGGGCACGGGCCGCTGCTGTGGCTACTGCTGCTGGCGTTTGCCTGTTACGGAACCGCCCTTCTGATCACCAACCAGACCCTGCGCCTGCACGACGTCGAAGCCACCGCCCGCCCGATTCGCACGACACAACGCCCGATCAAGGCGCTGGTCAACCAGCTCTTTGGCGGTAGTGAGCTGATCTTCGCCGTGTGTCTCACACTCGTGCCGGTAGCCATGCTGGCAGCGGGTATCGAATACGAATTTTTCGTCAACGTAAAGCATAAATTTCACGATCAGGGCGACGTGATGGGCGCGCTGGGCCGGGTGCTGGCTGCCACGTATCTGCTGGCGATGGGCGTGAAAGCCCTGTTCTCGCGCCGCGCGCTGGATCGGTTCGGCATTCCCGCCACGCTGACGCTGCTCCCCGCCGTAGCCGGTATCGGGCTGCTGGCCTACGGGCTGCTGACCGGGCAGGCTCAAAACGATCAGGCACAACTAGTCTATTACAGCCTGCTCTATGTGGGGTTTGAAGTGGTTCGCCGGGCCATTTTCGACCCGGTGCTGCTGGTGCTGTTTCAGCCCCTGCCCCCGCAGCAACGCCTGAAAGGCCACACACTGGGCAAAGGCTTCTATGAACCGCTGGGCATGACCCTCGCGGGTGTAGCGCTGTATCTGGTTGCGCTGCTGGGCGAACGTACCTACGGCTGGCTGCTGGCAGGCGGTGGGCTGCTGGTACTGGCCCTGCTGCTGCTGACCCGGCGCACCTACCGCCGGTATGTCCTGACATTACAGGATGCTCTGAGCCGACGGTTTGTCGCCCCCGACTCACTGGCCATGCCGCAGGCCGCCAACGCCTTTATCGAAACCGCGCTGGCCAGCCCCAATGCCCTCGACGTGCTGAACGCGATGGACTACGTACCTACCCTGCCCCCAGAGGAGCAGCAGCGCCATGTGGGTACGTTGCTGCGCCACCCCGATGCACAGGTACGTCAGCAGGCGCTGGCGCTTACCCACACCAGCGCCGATCACCTGCCGATTCTGGCCGAACTGGCCCGGCATGACCCCGACCCCAGCCTGCGCCGGTACGCTGCCGAACAACTCGCCCACCAGGCAGCCGCTGACGGTGCGGCGTCAGCCTCGACAAAAGAAGCGGCCCAACACCTGCTCACGACTACTGACCGATTGGCCCGTGAAGGGGCCATCATCGGCGCGTTGCGAGGCCAACCTGCTCACAAGGCCGCCATAGACAGCCTCATCCAGTTGATAAACAGCCCTGACCCGGCCGAGCAGATCACGGCGCTTCACTGTCTGGCAGCGACGCCACTGGCCGGGCAGGAGGTGTTTGTGCAACGCGCACTGGCCGACGCGACGCTGGTGGAAGCGGCCCTGCCTGCTGCTGCCCAGTACGCCGCCAGCCGACCGCAACTGGCCAGCTTTCTGGCCAACCGACGCTATTGGCAGCCGGCCAGTGAAGCGCTGATTGCCCTGAGCGACGACGCCCTGCCGCTGATGCCTCGGCTATCGCTTACGGCGGCAGACACGACCCTCGTTCGGCGCATGGCAGCCGTGGCAGGGCGGGTCGGTACCGAAGCCGGTCGGCAGTGGTTGCTAACATACCTGACCGACGCCCCCTTTGCGCTACGGGGCACCTTGCTGAATGCGCTTAAAGAATATGCGCCCGACCCCACCCACGCCCCTCTCTACCATCGCCTGATGGCCGATGAGACCCGGCTGGCGCAACGCCTGTTGCAGGGACTTACCGACACGACGTACCCTGAACTGGCCAGCGCGCTTACCTACGAAATCACCGTGGTCACCGACCGGTTGCTGCTGTTGCTGATGGGTCTTACCGACCGGCAGACGGTGCAGAACGCCCGCCAGAGCCTGTATCATCAGACCACCGAACGGCGCGCCAATTCGCTCGAATTGCTCGAAAACCTCATTCTGTCGGCCAAAAGTCCGCGGTCGGTGTATGCTACATTGCTCGCCCTGACCGATACCGCCCTGCCCCTCCCCGACCGGCTCAAACTACTGGCCCCACACGCAGACGCCAGCCCCACGCCCCTCCTCGACGATATTCTGACCGAACGTACCCAGACGTTCACGACCTGGACTGTGCTGATGGCGCAGGCCGCAACCCAGCCCGATTCGCCCCAACCAACGCCCATGCACCACGCGACCGACACCGCCACGGTTTCGACCATCGAGCGGGTTTTTCTGCTCAAAAACAGCCGTCTGTTCTCAGACACACCCGCCAACGTGCTGGCCAGTATTGCCCCGATCATGAAAGAAGTCACCTTCACCGATGGCGAGGCAATTGTGCAGCAGGGCGACATCGGCACCAGCCTGTTTGTGCTCTTCGACGGGCAGGTGGGTGTGTATACCGGCGATACCCTGCTGGCCGAACTGGGCCGGGGCGATGTCTTCGGTGAACTGGCCCTGCTGGATGCCGAACCCCGCTCGGCTACCGTAACCGCACAGGGCGACGTGCTGGCGTTCCGCATCGACCAGGACGATTTTTACGACCTGATGGAAGAGCGCCCCGAGGTGCTGCGCAACATCATCGGCCTCCTCAGCCGCCGCATCCGCACGCTGAATCAGGGAAAATGAGTCCAAGGGCCAAGGTTCAAAGTCCAATGTCCAAAGTTCAACGTTGGTAGACGCCTAAGTAAGACGCGCCAGCCAACGTTGAACCTGGGACGTTGGACCTTGAACTCACTTCAACCCAAACACAACGCGCAGCGGTTTCAGGGGGCGAATGAGGGTGACGTACAGGGCGGCACAACTGGCCAGCGAGGCCAGACTGATAAACCAGAAGCCGCCCCAAACGCCCAGATTCAGCGTTTTCAGCGCCCAGTAACCAATCACGACGATGGCGGTCTGGTGCAGAATGTAGAACGGATAAACCGCTTCCGTCAGGTAAGGCAGGATGGGCTTATTCACATTCAGGTAGCGATAACCATACCCCACCGTAGCCAGCACAGAAAACCAGGTCAGCGCGATGCTGTTGACACTGTAAAGTGTCCGGGTCAGCGCTGACGCCTCAATGGCTTCGTCGGTTTGTAGCGCCCGCCAGCCATACAGTACAACGGTGCAAACTACCGTCGCCGCCAGAAAAATACGCCGTTGGTCCGTCAGCAGTTGCCAGAACGCCACGCGGCTCACCAGCACATAGCCATACCAGAACAGCAGCAGATTTTTCATAAAATAAGCCCAGTCGTCGATCAGGGCGTGGGTTTCATTGGGAAAGAAACCGCCCAGCGCGAGATCATTTAGCCAGAGCGGCACCACCAGCGCCAGCGCACCGCCGGGGCGGCTAAGGAGGCGAGCCAGCCGGTCGGTCGTGCGTTGGCCGGCGTCGGTTTTCAGCCAGCGAAAGACCGGAATGCTGAGCACCGAATAGAAAAACAGGTAACAGATAAACCACAGATGGTGCCAGCTAAACGCACCACCCTGCCCACCATCCCGATACGATTGAAACCGGAAAACCTCCGGGTAGAAGTCGAGATAGCTGCCTGCAAATCGTCCCCGAAACAGCCATTCGATGTAGATCTGTGGTGGCACCACCACAAACATGCCGAACACCAGGGGGATGAACAGCCGCCGAAACCGTTCACCGGCATAGCGGCCGTAGGTACGTTTACGCAGCGCAAACCAGGTGCCGCCCCCCGAGATAAAAAACAGCAGCGGCATCCGCCACCGGTGCAGCCACCGCATCACCTCCTCCATCGGCTGGCTGTGCTCGGTGCTTTTGATGTGCCAGCCCCACGACACGTAGATCATGCCTGTATGGTAGAACAACAGGATGAGAATGGCCCCGATACGCAGCCAGTCGAGGTCGTAGCGGCGGGCGGTATTGGCCAACGGGGGATCGGAGGAAACGGAGGACTGGGCCGGAGTAGGCGTCATGGTCATTGTGCGTTGATTGATGCCCAAAACACGCCTGTAGCCTTCGTTTTGCCCTATCTGCCGACGATTTCGCAGTTCGTCCCGGTCGGCGCGCAGTTTTTTACCGATCCGAAGGCGCTTCGGGTCCGGGCAAGGCTTCCCGAAATTGCGCGGGTGTCTGGTTGGTCAGCCGCTTGAAAGCGGTGTGAAACGCCGAGGGCGAATTGTACCCCACCCGCTCGGCAATTTCGTCGATTTTGAGCCGGGCAGTGGCAGGGTCGGCGAGCAGGCGCTGGGCTTCGGCAACCCGGTGCTGCGCCAGCCAGTCGAAAAACGAGACGCCCAGCCGGTTGTTCAGTACCTGGGAAAGGTGGTGCGGGCTGGTGTTGAGTTGCCGCGCCAGTGCCGACAGCGACACATCGGCCAGCAGGTGGGTACGTTCGGTGGTGGTTAACTGCTCCAGCCGGGTCAGCAGGGCCGTTTCCTGCTCAGCGCTCAGGGCCGATTTTTCGTATTTGCGCCGAGTCGGGAGTTCGTCGGGCGGCGGCGGCAGGGTAGTCGGACCGGCCACGGGTTCGGGGTGTGCCGACGGGCTGACCAGCGTCCAGAAGGTGGTGCAATAGATGATCAGGGTCAGGTAACAGGCCAGCAGGTAGTCGCCCAGATCGTCGGGGAAAAGCCGTTTGGTACAGATGATCAGAAACGGAAACAGCAGCAGCAGTATAACCAGAAACCGCAGCGACGACAGTGGGTCGGGCGCCGTTTCCCAAAATCGCAATCCTTCCGCCCGAAAGGCCCGCCTCACAGCCACCAGCGACAGCAGGCTGTACACGAGCAGACTCAGCACCGTAAACTCGTTGATCCAGTCGCGCAGCCAGTCATAGTCGGCCAACGCGTTGTAATTGGCTTTGATTTGGGGGAGTTCGGGGTGAAATGCGCCGAGATAGGCATTATACTGGCAGGCCTCCGGTTGCGTGAGCCAGGTTAGCGAATAAACGGCCCAGGCCACCGCCGGGAGCGTGTGCCACCCGAATCGGGCCAGGGGTCGGTTGGTCAGCCGGCTGACAACGTACCCGTAAAACAGGGGCGATAGCAGCAGGTTGATCGGCTCGGTGCTGTCGTTGAGGGCCAGCACCCGAAACATGTAGTTGGTGTAACCCAGCAGCACGTCGCCGGTGATCAGTACAAGCCCCAGCATGAGCCAGCCCAGATACCGATTGGCCGGCAACCGCCGACGCGATCCCGTCAGAAAAAACAAGCCTAGTAACCCGGCCTGCACAATCCCGAGCAACATCACCAGGGCAAACACATCAAACCGAACGGGTAGTGCCGTCATAACGGGCGCAAAATGATCTGCACAAAGCTACGGGGAAAGTAGGCAGTTGCTCACCTTCCCGCAACACCCTCTTTCGGCATTTGTTAACGGCCACACCCTAAAAATCTACCAAAAAACTATACTAATTAGCCGGTAATGTCAACAATTGATCGGGCTGCGCGATGTATTGACTATGCGACCTTGGTTCATTATCCTTTCGCCCGTTAGCTGGCTGCACATTGCCTTTGCGTTATTGGCCCTATTAGCGGGTAGCTATATCCTTTGGGCACCAAAGGGAACCGCCCGGCACCGGCTCATCGGCTATGTGTACGTGGGCAGCATGCTGGTGGTACTGACCACCGCTTTCGGCATCTATCACCTGTTTGGCCGGTGGGGCATTGTCCATTGGGGGGCGGTGGCCTGCTGCCTCGCCCTGACCTGGGGTATGGCCGCCGTCTGGTTCCGAACGTACCTGCGCGACTGGCTACGCTGGCATTATTTCGGCCTGAGTGCATCTGTGGCGGGCCTCTACACTACGTTTATCGTTGAGGCCACCTACCGATTGTTTCCGGCCGCCTATTTCTGGTGGACGACCACAGGCACGGCCGCCCTGATGCTTGCTGTGGCAGGCGGACTAATCTACCTCAACCGAACGGGCCTCACCGTAGCCCCGGAAAACCGACCAGTGCCTAAAAAGACAGTACGAACCCTAAAAACAACGACCACTTAATACATTGACTATCAGTTAAATAAAATAAGTAGTTGCACGCCTTACCGCTTAATCATGAGGGTATTAACCCGTTCGTAATGGCGTAGTTCAGCGGTTTATCGGTGTCTGGTGGTTAGCTAGGTTTGCAGTGGCCTACCGGCTAAACCAATCTGTTCACAACCAGTACCCTTACGACTATGCAACGCCTAAAAAAAACCGCTCCGCTGGGCCAGACGCCCTTGCCGTCTGCCGCCCAAACCGACCTTACCTGCCTGCCCGTTCCGCCTTCACCTGAGTTGCGCGAAAAGCTCGTCAAAGAACTGGAAAAGCTCCGCAAGCGCGAAACCCCGATGGCGGCCCACCTCAACTTTCAGGAGCAAACCGCCGTTGGGCGCGATGATGGCCTGATCTACCCCGGCACCCTGTTTCCGCTGGGCACTACCGCCTCTGTTGCGCAGAATGCCGCCGCCGACCGGGCACCCCTGCAAGGCACCGTTCGGGTAGCCATTGTGCTGGTCAACTTCAGCGACAAGGCGATTGCGCACCCAGCCAGCCATTACAACAAGCTGTTTTTCTCACTGGGTGCTATGCCAACGGGTAGTGTGCGGGAATACTACCGCGAAGTATCGAACAACCGGATCGATATTCAGGGTGAAATCGTGGGTCCGGTTACGCTCTCCCACCCGATGGCTTACTACGCCAACGGGGCATCCGGGATGGGGAATGCCCTGCCCAACTCCCGCACGATGGCGCAGGAAGCCGCCCAACTGGCCAACCCGCTCATCAATTTTGGTAATTACGACAACGATGGCGATGGGTACATCGATGCGTTTATTGTCATTCACGCGGGCACCGGTGCCGAGCAGAGTGGGGCGGCCTCCGACATCTGGTCGGTGAAATGGGTGTTGCCCAGCCCGTTTGCCGCCGACGGCAAAACGATCTATGCCTTCCTGACGGTGCCCGAAAACTGCCGGATCGGCGTCTGTGCGCACGAACTGGGCCACCTGCTGTTTGGCTTCCCCGATCTGTACGACGGCGTCGGCACGGGCGAGGGTATCGGCAACTGGTGCCTCATGGGCGGCGGCAGCTGGAACGGCGCAACCCCCGGCGACCGACCGGCGCACCCCTCGGCCTGGTGCAAGCTGCAACAGGGGTGGGTATCGGTTGTGAACCAGACGGCCAACGCTAATGTGAGCCTCCCCGATGTAAAAAGCAGCTTCAAAGTGCACCGGCTCTGGAAAAATGGCGCGGCGGGATCGGAATATTTTCTGGTCGAAAACCGGCAAAAAACGGGCTTCGACGACCACCTGCCCAACGGCGGGCTACTGGTGTGGCATATCGACGACGCCGTAGGCAGCAACACCAACGAGGCACACTACAAAGTAGCACTCATGCAGGCCGACGGGCTGCGCGACCTCGAACAGAGCCACAACCGGGGCGATGCGGGCGACCCCTTCCCCGGCAGTGCCAACAAACGGACCTTCAGCGCCTCGAGTACGCCCAACTCCAACTCCTACGCGGGTACGGCTACCTGCGTGACGATCAGCAACATTGGCGACCCGGCCGCCACCATGACGGCCCGCTTCCAGGTACGTTGCAAGGTGGTTAAAGAGTTTAAGGAGATCAAAGAGGTTCGTAAAGACGTCATCAAAGATAAGGAGATTCACAAAGAGCTTATCAAGGACAAGGAGATCCACAAAGACCTCATCAAGGACAAAGAGATCCGCAAAGATTTCCAGCCCGATAAGCCCATCAAAGAAAAGGACAAGGATAAAGAGATGTTCGAAAAACCGGGCGACGGTAAACTGGCCGATGGGCGACCGGGCGATCTGGGCGGTGGTGGCCTCGGTGGTGATTTTGGCGGCGGTAGCGCAGCCGATCCGATGTCGCGCCTGACGGCAATCGAAAGCCGGCTCAACGCGCTGGAGCCGTTTATCAGTCAGTCGCTTCGGCCCGATCTGGTAGCGGGTGCCTACCGGCAGGAAGCCGATCAGGGTGGCGAGGCGCAGGAACTCGACGCCGATGGTAAACGGAGTTTCGACAGCAAAGCCCCCGATACGGTGTAAGGCATTGGCGTTGTTCGTTGGTGGGCCTCCGCTCGCCAACGACCAGCCCATTAACCGTTCGTTATCATGAAAACACTGTTGCTCCTGGGGCATGCCCACGACAGCACGATTCCCGCGCTATCCTGCCTGCTGCATGAACGGGGATCGGCGCGGGTCGAGTGCCTCACCGACGCCGAGTTGGTGGCGGCACCCAACTGGCAGATACAACTCTGCAACGCGACTACCGACTGGAAGCTCACCCTTGCCGACGGACGCCATTTTTCGGCCCAAACCGTCGATGCGCTGTATAGTCGGCTGGGTTATCTGACGCCGCCGCCCTTCGCCAACGCCACTGATACCGCCTACGCCCAGGCCGAATGGCACGCGCTGCTGGCCGGTTGGCTGCAAAATCTGGGACCAACCCGGCGGCTGGGTACGTTGTTCCCGACTACCCTGGCCGTTGGCACCGCCAATCCGCTGCTGCGTATCCATCAACTGGCGCAGGCTGGGCTACCCGTAACGGATTTGTGGGTGACGGCCACACCGCCGAAACAGGGATTATCAACCATGACCACTTCGACAGGCGGGCAGTGGCGACAGGAGCCGCTCAACCACCAGTTTAGCTCGGTGCTGGCCACGCGTCAGACGCTAACGGGCTCCCTGGCGCGGGTGTTTCGCACGGGTATCCGGCAGCTACAGGCTCAGCTCGACTGCGAACTGCTGCAGGTTTATTTCTGCCAGAGCGTCAGTGGCCATTGGAAAGCCACCAACTACCAGACGCTCGTGCAGCCCGATTCGGAAGCCCAACTCGCCGCGCTGGCAACGTACCTGATCCAACGTACCCACGCCCCTACCGAACCCGCGACTCACCTCACACCTGCCCTACCATGATCCTGATTGCTGGCATTGCCTCCGAAGAACCCACCGCGCAGGTCATCGAGAGCGCGGATTCGCTGGGTATCGACTACCTCGTGTTTAATCAGCGCGACGCCGGCCACTACGACCTGCGCACGTCGATCACGGCCAATAGCCTCCGGGCCGAACTGTGCATCGGTGGCCAGTGGATCGACCTGACGACGCTCGACGGCCTGTATGCCCGCCTGATGCCGCCCGACACCTTCCCCGACGTGCAGGTGAAGGGGACAGCGCTACGCCTGCCACCGGCCCTGCACCAACGGCGGCATTTTATCAATACGCTGTTTACGCAACTGGTCGATCTGCTGCCGATTCGGGTCATCAACCGCCACGAAGCGATGGAATCAAACTTTTCGAAGCCTTATCAACTGGCGGCTATTCGCGCCGTGGGGCTGGGGATCCCGGCCACACTGATGACCAATCAGGTCGGGGCCGTGGGGGCGTTTGAGGCCGAGCGGGAGGCGCTCATCTTCAAATCGATCAGTTCGACGCGCTCAATCGTGAAGGTGCTGACCGGCGAATACCGCGACCGGCTCGCGAACCTGACGGCCCTGCCCACGCAGTTTCAGGAACGGTTGCAGGGGCATAACATCCGCGTTCACGTGGTGGGCGATGCCCTCTTTGCCGCCTCTATCGACAGCACCGACGTGGATTATCGCTACGCCGGGTCGGGCGGTGGCACTACCACTATGCAACCTGTTACGCTGCCCCGGGCCATCGAAAAAGCCTGTTTCGACCTATCTAAGCGGTTAACGCTGCCGTTGTGCGGAATCGACCTGTTTAAAACCGAGCAGGGTGCGTACTATTGTTTCGAGGTCAATCCGTCGCCGGGCTACACCTACTTTCAGCACGAAGCCGGGTTGCCCATTTCAGACGCCATTGCCCGTTACCTGGCTACAGGTTCGGCCGTTCTTCAGCCCGTTCATTAATCCATTAGCAGCCTATGCAAATCATCGAAAATCGGACGCAGGTTCGGGGCGTCGTGCAGCACTTGTCCACCCAAAGCGATGTGGCTCAGTTTGGAGTCGTCCACCTGCTTGTGCAGCACCTGTCCACCGTTGCCAATGTCGCCGACCTGCTGTCTCCCCGCGAGCCCGACAGCCTCACGATACTGGTGCCCCTCGCCGAGCTTGCCAACGCAGCTCTAGCCACAGGACAAACGGTAGAGGTTGTGGTACGCTTGGCTACACCCGACCGCCTGTTTGCCCAGCCCGGTACGCTTCGGCGCGTCCGTTGAGACCGGGTAAACTTTTTTTCGCAAAGTCATTGACTCTTACATTTTTTGCTCGTTTACTTTGCAAAACAAAGTACTTTTACACCAATCACCATGGACCCTTTTTCATCGCCTCAGCCTTCGTTATTCGACCGGCTCAATCAGTGGTTACGCACGTCTACGCTCATCAAGCTGGCGACCATCGGTTTGCTCATCATGCTGTTGCTTATCCCGACAACCATGCTTCAAAACCTGATTTCGGAGCGGGAAAGCACCCGCGACCTGGCCGTTGCGGAAGTAAGCGGGAAATGGGGAGGTGTTCAGACCGTCAGCGGCCCTATTCTGTCGGTGCCGTACACGGTGGTGGAGAAAGACGAGAAAGGAAAAGAATCACGCTATACGGCCTACGCGCACGTCCTGCCCGACGACCTGCGCATCACGGGTACGTTGCAACCCGAACAGCGCAACCGGGGCCTGTTTCAGGTGATGCTTTACAACACGCGCCTGCGCCTTCAGGGTACGTTGCCGCGCCCCGATGTGGAGCGACTTGGCATCGACCCCGCTGCTATTCAGTGGAATCGGGCGTTTGTGTCGGTGGGCATCAGCGACATGAAAGGCATTAAAGACGAAGTGCGACTGCGCGTAGGCGGCGTGGGGAGCCCCCTGCCAGCCATGACGGTCGAGCCGGGCGTGCCTACCGACGACGTGCTGGCATCGGGCATCAACGCCCGCGTTCAGGCAGGCGACTCGCTGCGGTTCGACTGCGAGTTGAACCTGAACGGCAGTACCGATCTGTATTTCATGCCCTTTGGCAAGCAAACGACCGTATCGCTGACCTCACCCTGGGCCACGCCAAGTTTTGTGGGTGCCTCGCTGCCCGATCAGCGCACGGTCAGCGGGTCGGGTTTTGGGGCGCAGTGGAAGGTTTTGCAATACAACCGCAACTATCCGCAGCAGGGGCTTGGTGCCTTCCTGACTCATCGCTCAACGGCGCAGGATGGAGTCACCACCTCAGCCGCCACGGGCACGGAGTTTGGTGTTCGGCTGCTTACGCCCGTGGACGAGTACCAGAAAACGATGCGCTCGGCCAAGTATGCCGTTATGTTCATCCTGATCACGTTTACGGCCTTTTTCTTTGTCGAAGTGCTCGACAAACGGCGCATCCACCCCATTCAGTACCTGCTGGTTGGTTTTGCGATCTGTCTGTTTTACCTTCTGCTGCTGGCCATTTCGGAGCATATGTCGTTCAACATGGCGTACCTCATCAGCGCGGCGACGGTGCTGGCGATGATCACGTTCTATGTCCGCTATGTCTTCGAAAACATCCGCCTGACGGCGCTGTTCAGCGGGATTCTGGCCTTGCTCTACGGCTTCTATTTCTCGCTGCTTCAGCTTGAAGATTATTCCCTGCTGCTGGGTACGCTCGGCCTCGCGCTGATCCTCGGCACGATCATGTACCTGACCCGCCGCATCAACTGGTACCGAGCCTACGCGTAAACAGTATACAGTGGACAGTATGCAGTGAACAGTAAGACATGGCACTAACCACTGTCTACTCTTCATTGTGTACTGCATACTGTCCACTGTATACTGTTCACTGCCCACTGTCCACTGTCAACACCCAGTCCTGGCCGTAGCCGCTGGTGGGGGGCGTGAATCGCTGCTCGCCGGTGTTTGGGTACATGCCAATGGGTGTCGACTGCCCCGTGCGGGGGTCGAACCAGGCGGCGGTAAGCTGTTTGCCCTCGGTTTTGCCCAATAACAGCGTGAAGGGGCGACCCGCCGATGAGTAAACGAAAGCGTAGGTACGTCCCCGCGTCGCCTGGATGCGCTCGGCGGGCGGGTAGTTGTTTTCACGAATCAGCGACTGATCGGGCACCCGTTCGAGCAGGGGGCGGCTGGTGAGCAGTTGGCGCACAAAACGCATCTGGCTGGCAGCGGGCAGTTCGAGCGCCTCTTTCCAGCTCATATGCGGCCCGTTGACCGGCGTGCGGCCCGGCGCAAATAGCTGCCAGACATCGTGGCAGCCGTAAGTTTGGCCGTGCGCACCGGCAAACAGGGACAGATATACCGATTTGCGCACATCGAGCGCGTTGGACGTACCCAGTGCCTTCGCATTGAAGCAGACGGGATGGTCCTCGTAGATCGGCTCGGCGTCCATCGTGGGTTTGGTGGGCTGCCGGTTATAGCTGGTTGTCAGGTAATCATAGACGGGCGTATCGCGGCAGTGGCCCGTCTGGTGCATGTTGAAATCAAACCAGGCGTCGGCCTGAAACCAACGCCCCGCGCCGCCATCGGCTACCGAATTAGGCTGGGGGTGGAAGGTCATCAGGGCTTTATCGGCCCCACCTACGCCCTGCTGAATGCCTTCGGCCATCGCCCGCCACACCGCCACGTCGGGCGAGCCCTCGCGGGGGGTACGGTCGCCGCCCAGCACCCAGATGATGTTATCGCGGGTTTTGTAGCGGTCGCCAATCCAGCGGCCATAAGTGCGGGCGTTATCGACGTTGAAAACCTCCGGCCCCTCACCCCACCGATCTTTAAAGAGTTTATCGCCCCAGGTGGGCAGCAACGCCACCGCAATCCCCAGCGACCGGGCCTTGTCGATAATCCAGTCGACGTGTTCAAAATAGGCCGGATTAGGCGTGGTAGGGTCGTTGTTGAGCAGCGGTTTCTGGCCGTAGGGGTTCGGGTCGTTCAGGCCATTGAGTTCGGCCAGCGCCACCGCCTGCACCACCGTGAAGCCCTGTTCGGCCCGGCGGCGCAGGTAGTACTCGGCTTCGTCGCGGTTGAGGCGATGAAACAACTCCCAGGCCGTATCGCCCAGATAGAAAAAAGGCATATTGGTGCCGGTCGCCGGGTCGGCATGAACCAGATACCGCCCGTTGGCCGATACCCGCAGCGGGCCGCCCGTCCAGGGCGTTGGCGTCAGTTGGGCGTGTGCAGACCACGCATAGCCAAGCAGCAGAAGCAAGAAGAGTCGTTTCATGTCGGAAGGATTTAGCCATAAAGGGCAAAGCACCACCCGCTTTACTAGCGTGTCCCTTATGGCTAGTTACCCAGCCGTTCCCACCAGCGGACGCGCTCGTCCTGCTCGAACGGCCGGAATCCATTGTTGAGCAGCACCGTTTGCGAGGCCGTGTTGTGCAGGGCCGTTTCGGCCACCACCCGTCGGGTATAGGGCTGGCTTAGTGCCCAGGTCGTCATCGCTCCCACAATTTCGGTCATGTAGCCTTGCCGCTGAAAGGCTGGGTACGTCCCATAGCCCAGTTCAACGGTCTGTTCCTCGTCGGGCATGCCTTTAAACTTCACGTCGGCCACAAACTGATTCAGGCTGGTGTCGAGTGCAATCCAGAGGGTGTCGTAAATCGACTGGCGAGCGGGATTTTGCAGAAACGGGATCGTAAAATGCCGCAGGATGCTCAGCAACGGCTCGGTCACTTCCCGATGACCCGGCCGAACGCCCATCGCCTCTTCGAGTAGGGTGCCGCCCGCAATGTGTAGCCGCACCTGCTCCAGCGACAGCGGTAGCAACATAAGCCGGGGTGTTTCAATCATGGGTGGCGGTTGGTTAGTCGCCCGCAAGATAATCGGCAACACGATTGGTCAGTATGTCGACAAGTTCATCGTCCATGTAACCGTATTCATCAGGAATGAGCAACGTAACGACCGGTTTTTGATCAACCAGATCGGCATAATGTGCCTGAATCCAGTCGCGGTGTTTGCGTTCCATCACAAACACAATGTCGGCCCAGCCGAGCAGGCCCGGCGTTAACTTTACGCGAGCGCCGGGCGCTGTTCCAGCTGAACGTACCTGATAGCCCGGTTCCTGCTCAAAAAGGCGTTCGGCGGTCAGGCTGCGTTGCCGATTCCGGCTACAGACAAAAAGGAGTTTCTGCAAAAGGCGATCAAGCTAAGGTGCATTCGTCACACACAGTCTAATTTATGCCTTCGGGCTTTAACCGTATCAAGATTAGCCCGATAATCGTATCAATAAACCAGTACGATCCCTTTTCCCATGCCGATCATTTCCCGAAAGAAACAGGTTTACTCGATCCGGCAGCCCCTGCGGCATTACCTGACGCACTACAACCGCGAACACGACCTGCCTATTCAGTATGCCGATCTGCTTCGGTTCGACAACTCGGTGACGCTGTTCGACAAGCGCAACCGTGATACACTTTGGGAGACGGTCTATTACCCCGCTTCGGAGTCAAACGATATGTTGCAGGCCCTTAAGCAGATTTATGCCATCCTGAAAGCCGACGGCGACATGTCGGTGACGGGCCATCTGGCTATCGACCGGGTCGACCTCTGCATGTATGGCAACACGGCACCGTTTCGGGTACGTATCCGCAATCAGGTCAACGACAATTTCGATTATTTCTACCTCAAGAAGGCCGATGCGTCGCGCATTTATGGCCTCGAACTGGAGCACATTCTGTCGCCTAACCGGATCAGCTACCTCACGAGCGGACAGACGCTGATCGAAGAGCACATTGCGGGCATTCCGGGCGACATGTTTTTCGAGCAGCGCATCAACGAAGATGACCTTAACCCGGTGCGGCTGTGCAAGGAGTTTGTCAAGTTTAACGAACGCTGTTTTGTGCGGTTGCTGGGCGATATGCACAGCAGCAATTTCGTGGTCGACCTCACGCCCGACTTCGACGAGGTGTATTACCGCATCCGCGCCATCGACTTCGATCAGCAGTCGTATGAGGGGCGCAAGTCGGTGTATATGCCGCAGTATTATCGGCAGAATCAACCCATTATTGACCTGGGCACGAAGACGTTGACCCCCGAGAGTGTGCGGCAGTATCAGATTGAAGAACGGTCGTTGATGGCCGGGCGGCTAAAGGTGGAACAAAGCCGCATTGGTGATCTGATGGCCGCCATGCGTCACGACGAAATCGCGCCGCCCTCCCACGTGCGGCAACTGGCCGACGCCCTCAACCGCCATTACCAGACCACTCGTTTCAGCGCTGGCCGCAGCATGGGCGACCTCGTCTGGCAAAGCCTCGAAATCCTGGCCATGCATTAGGAGATTGGAACGCGGATGACCTGGATTTTCAGGATGATCACAAGTCATCTTGGCAGTTGAACAATCAGTTAGTGCGGTTATTTCTCGTAATAAAGGGTTTGGGGGGTTCTTTTGGCGCCCAATATAAAACCGACAGTTAAGCCCGTTGTCTGGTTTCGTTGAGTCTGTGCGGAGAAAAAATTGGTGGGCTTGATAAGCCCTTCTGTGAAGTTTGCGGTAATTAGATAATGGTTCAGTTCGAGGCCTGCTATAAGTGTATACCCGTAGTCGAAACGGTTATACTGATTAGCCCCTCCCTGGTTAGCGCCGTTGTTAACCCACTTAATGTCAATATCATATGACTGATACAGGACATACCGCTGTATATCTCCCATAATTCCAACCGCTCCATACGGCCCCGCCCCGACAAAAACTTGCCGATTCTTAGCGAATTCGAATCGATAGACTACCGGTGCCGATAATTCCAGATATAAAGGCCGAAATTTGCTCTCGTTGCTGCCGATGACCACACCCGTATTCCCGTTGACTACTTCTCCTTTGAAATAGACTCCTTTAAAACTCGCCATTAGTGTAGGTTGGATACTCACCAACTGCCCTATCGGCACGTCAGCCAGCACACCACCCTGGAACCGGTAGATCGAGTTAAACGAGGTATTATTCTCAATAATGGGATATGTAACTCGGCTTTGCTGCATTCCAAATCTGATGCCAAATCGGGGCTGACCAAGCGCGTTTGATCCCAGCAAAACCACCCCCCCCAGCAAAAATGATAGAAAAGATGCCATAGTGTTTGTAGATTAAGGACACGGAAATATATACATTCTGGGCAGAGTTCTGCAAGGTTTGTCAGTAAACCTACCTCTATACTGGTCAAACCCATGAACGTAAGTATTCAGGTCTTTTCGCATCTTGCAGGTATGATTCGACTTGCATCGCTCCTATTGTTTTGGGCCTACTTCGCCACTGCCCAAACTCCACCCGTTGCCACTACTTCCGCCCAAACAAGCAAAATCCTCGTAACCGATCTTACCCGCATTAAACAGATCGGCGAGATCCGGCTGTCGCCTAACGGCACACAGGCGCTCTATACCCTGACCAGCATCGAAGCCGCTGACCAGCCGTTTGAATACGACTATCGCACGCATATCTACCTGACCAGCACTACGCCCGGCAACGTACCCAAGGCCCTGACGCGCGGCACCGAGAGCGCCCGGCAACCCGTGTGGTCGCCCGACGGGCAGGCGGTAGTGTTTTCGCGGGCCGTGAAGGGCAAGGCCCAGCTTTTTGTGATGTCCCTCGGCGGCGGTGAGGCCTACCAGCTTACCAACCTGCCCTACGGCGCCAGCAACCCGCAGGTATCGCCCGATGGCAAACGCATTCTGTTTTCGAGCACGGCATCCTTTACCGAATTACAAACCGACACACTGCTGAACCCGACGCGGCAGGGACCGCAGTGGTCGCTCGAAAAACCAGGGCTCGCCGGGTACGTACCCAACCCCAAAGAAACGGTCAAACCTAACCCCGACGGCTCGCTGCCGGAGGTACGGGCGTACCTGGCCAAAGATGTCGACGACAAAAAGGCAAAGGTGATCAACCGGCTTAACTTCCAGGGCGAGTCGACCACCGAGCCGATGATGAGTTTCCAGCACCTCTACGTGGTCGATTTCCGAACCGATGGCCCCATGCCGACGCCCAAAGCCATCACGCGCGGGTTTGCGTCGTATCAGGCAGCGGTCTGGCACCCCAACGGACAGGTGGTGCTGGCCGTTACCGACCGCAACCCGGCCCAGCACCCCGACCGCGAAGTCGACAACGCCATTGTAGCTATTGCTACCGACGGGTCGGCCACGATAACGCCCGTGGTGAGCGAAGCGGGTAAATCGTTTGCGAACCCTACTCCCTCGCCCGATGGCAAACGGCTGGCGTACCTCGGCGGCAACTCGCGCGGCGTGGGTTTTGCGCCGCTGATGCTAGCCGACCTGAACGATACCTCGATCAGTAATGCCAAAGAAATCGTCTTCGACCGGGCGGCAGGCAACCTGCGCTGGACCAACGTACCTGGCCCCAGCACCGCTAAACGCAAGGCCAACGCTACATGGACTTATACCACACTGTATTTCACCGCCCCGTCGGATGGTGGTTTCCCCATTTACCGCCTCAATCGGGAGGGTGTCACCGAGCGGCTTAGTCCGTTCGAGCTGGGCCTGACCAGCTTCGACATCGCCAACGGCCACCTGGTTTACAGTCAAACGAGCATCGACGACCCGGCCGCCCTCTACACCGCCACGTCCGACTTCACGACCCCGGCCCTGCTCAACGCGCCCAACGCCGACTGGCTGGCGGGCAAAACGCTCAGCCGCCCCGAAAAGCACGTCTACACCAACTCGAAAGGGCAGGCAGTCGACTACTGGATCATGAAACCGGCCAACTACCCTGCCGGTGCGGGGCAAGCTCCCTCAGGCCGAACGTACCCGCTCATCCTAAACATGCATGGCGGCCCAACGGCCATGTGGGGGCCGGGCGAGCAATCGACGTGGCATGAGTTTCAGTACCTCTGCGCGCAGGGCTACGGCATCGTCTACGCCAACCCGCGTGGGTCGGGTGGATACGGACAGGCGTTTCAGCGGGCCAACTACCGCGATTGGGGTACGGGCCCGGCCGAAGATGTGCTGGCCGCTGCCACCGCCGCCGCCCGCGAAAGCTGGGTCGATACGTCGCGGCAGGTGATCACGGGCGGGTCCTATGCGGGCTACCTCACGGCCTGGATCGTGGCGCACGACAATCGGTTCAAGGCCGCGTTTGCGCAACGGGGCGTCTATGACCTGACTACCTTCATGGGAGAAGGCAACGCCTGGGCGCTGGTACCCAACTACTTCGGTCTGCCATGGGAGCCGGGCGCACAGGCTGTGCTCGATGCCAATTCGCCGTATTCGTTCGTACAAAACATCAAGACACCCCTGCTGATCAAACACGGCGAGAACGACCTGCGCACGGGCGTTATCCAGTCGGAGATGCTATACAAAAGCCTGAAAATCCTGAACCGCCCCGTCGAATACGTCCGGATGCCGGGTGGCACGCACGAACTGAGCCGCTCGGGCAACGTCCGGCAGCGCATCGACCGGCTACTGCGCATCTACGAGTTTTTCGAACGCTTCGTTGGCGATACGGGCAAGGCGAAATAGCGGATTTTGGAACGGATAGACCCATAAGGTTTCAAAAACCTTATGGGTCTTATTTTTCACAGGAAGTTCAGGTACGTCAGTTGGCAATGTTCATGCTCAAAAGCGTGGCTCTATGCTGACGCTGGGTGCTACTGCATTGCTGTCGCTGTTCTGGCACACCCAGCGCCCATAAGTGTTGATGAAGAGGAGACAACTTCACTGAACACAAAACACTGAATCTTTACACATTCGTCAGATTAGGCTGCAAACTCGCCTTTGGGATGTGCTCACCGTCATAGGGAATCGGCCCTGCGCGTAGAAAACTCGACTTGGCTTTACTTCTAGTTTAATCGCTCAATTAGGTCTTCAATACTCTGCCGCCAAGCAGGATATTCGGACTCATTCTCTGCCCACAATTCATTCAATTCCGAATCGTCATCTAAAACTCGATTTAATGCTTTAACTGCCTTCTCCTTTAAGTCAGAGAAGTCTACGTTTGAATGGCGTTCTGGGAAGGTATCGACAGCTAAAGGCTCATCTTGGTTAACCTTAGAAAACATGGTTCCATTTAGTTGTCTGTCCACATAAGCGGCAGCGACTATAACGGCATTGCCTTCGTCAGCTTCCAAATAATCTGCTTTAACGGCATTCTCAAACGCATTCTTAATCAGCTTTTTAGGATTTTTAGCATCCTCAATATCTGCCATAAAATCCAGTGCTGAATCATCTTCAAAGTATCCGTGTCCCCAAGCTCCCATCACTAATCTTTTGATAAACAAGTTGTTAATCCTCAAACATGGTCTGCCGAACAAAACCCGCCCAACGTGCCAAAAAGCCTAACTGCTGTGGCCTGCCATCTGTTGCCGGTGACACACCTTGCACTCAAATTTTGGCTGGTTCACCCAACGCCCCTGAGCGCTAATGATTTTGCCGCTACCTGCGCAAGTGAAGCCCTAACCCGGCTAACCTTTTCACCCTCAGCCGTGTTGGGCGCAGGATGGGCGTGTATGTAGGATGATTCCTGTCGCCCGAAAATGCCGAGTAGCGGAGCTAAAATTAAGCTTCGAGTATCTGCTGCCAGTATACAACTCGATGAGGCGCCGTGTGAGCTATATCAGATAAGAAGGCTGTTTTCAATTGATTGTAAGCGGCCACTAGATCGGCCATCTTGAACTCAATGCGCTGCCAGTCCTCGTCGCCTTCAGCTTCGGTAATGGACTCCACAATAGAAAGGTAGCCGACTCCATCTTGGAAATCAAACTGAACCGCTGGTTGGCCTTGCTCACATTCATCAATGGTGTAGGTATCCTCGCCCTGACGATAGGCTAGTATGAGTTTTGAAAGTTCAGCTAGCCAAATATTAAGGCAAACATCAGAAACGCCGAAATACCCCATATAAGGCACAACAGCCTGATTGATTTTAAACTCCAGGCAGCCATGCAGATGATGATACTCAGGGGTATCATGCAGTAATTGGCCTAACTGGTGTTTGAAAGAAACGCTCATTGATCACGTAGTTGTGACTGCAAGTTAGGTTTGTCAGCGGTTGGTTGGCGTTGATACAAGTACGTACTGTCGGCGGAAGTTGGGCCTGTCGGACGCGATCCACGAATACGCTTTCTTTTTTGGCTTCTAGTGATAGAGCGGCAATCAAGTATGGCAAGCAAGTATACAGAAGCAGTTTCCTCTACATTCTCGTCTGGTTTGATACTCTAACACTCTTTCGGCAAGTAACCCCTGCGGTCCATTCATCGCCACCTGCAACGCTACTTATTTTCGTGGCCGGTTATACCATCGGTACTCTTCCCACCGCTTCAGCTTACGCCAAGCAGGGTCATAATCTTGGTCGGAACCACCTGTTTCGCCACGCCCACCTAACACGAACAGTGTGCTTCTCAATGAATCGATGCCATACTCATTTGTCGTTGTTGATGTAAAGCTCAAGGTGTTGTCATGAATGCCTATCGGCACAGTATAAAATTTGACGATGTCGAATTGTAGCTCCCTGACATGTGTTAAATGTTGAAGCCGTTGAAGCTGCTCGTTCCGCAAAAGAGCCGCCTCTTGGTATTTGTGCTGTTGAAGAAAGACGTTTAGTTCTTGACTCAATTGAGTAACCTTGTCGGCATCGCGGCCGAGGACAAGATTAACTTCCTCTAAAGAGCACAAAACAGGCAGATGGACAATCGCTTTTAGGTCAAGCGTTAGTCCTGTTTGTCGCTCAAACTGCTGCTTGATACTCTTAAAGGTTGGTAAACCTTGAGCAAACTTGAATGAGTGATAGATAAAGCCCATTGGTCGATTTTCCCAGATAGAGGCATTACGTCAAATTTGGTGTATCAGCGGAACGGTGCCGCGCCACAGCCACGTTTGTCAACAAGAATAAGAATTACCGCCAACTAAATTATCATTGAGTGTACCTCGACGTACTGTTCATGGACCTTTGCCAGTCCTACGCTTCGCAATCATAACCAATACTATATCGTTTTGCAACGGCTTTTGCCTAAGCCAACGCTACAATCCTGTTAGCTTTATACGCCGGCTGAACGTGCGCATCGCCTTATCTTTGTTCTATGCGTATCCCGGAGGAAACAGTTGAGCGGATTCGGCAGGCGGCCGATATTGTGGAGGTAGTGGGCGAGTTTGTGTCGTTGAAGCGGCGCGGTAGCAATTACATTGCCTGCTGCCCGTTCCACAATGAGAAAACGCCTTCCTTCAACGTCAACCCGGCGCGACAGATTTACAAGTGTTTCGGCTGCGGCAAAGCCGGTGACCCCGTCCGGTTTGTCATGGACGTGGAGAACCTGGGCTACGGTGAAGCGCTGCGGTACCTGGCCAAGAAGTACAACATCGAGATTGAGGAACAGGAGGTTACGCCCGAAGAGCAAAACCGCCAAACCGAGCGCGAAAGCCTGTACATCGCCCTCAATTACGCCAAGACGTTTTTCCAGGATCACCTGCTCAAAACCGACGAAGGACGCGGCATTGGCCTGAGTTACTTCCGCGAACGGGGCTTTTCGGACCCCACCATTGCCGCCTTCGACCTCGGCTACAGCCCCGACAGTTGGGACGCCCTGCTCACCGACGCGCAGGCCAAGGGTTACAATCCTGAGGTGCTCTCGAAAGCCGGCCTGACCGTCACGCGGGAGGATTCCAAAAAAGTATTCGACCGGTTCCGCGGGCGGGTCATGTTTCCGATTCACAACGTGTCGGGGCGGGTGATTGCCTTCGGGGCGCGGATTCTGAAAGCCGATCCCAAAGCGCCCAAGTACCTCAACTCGCCGGAGACGGATGTCTACCACAAGAGTCAGGTCCTGTACGGCATTTTTCAGGCCAAGCAAAGCATTCGGCAGGAAGACATCTGCTACCTCACCGAAGGCTACACCGACGTGATTTCGCTGCATCAGGCGGGCATCAAGAACGTGGTGGCCTCGTCGGGTACGTCGCTAACGATCGAGCAGATACGGCTCATCAGCCGGTTTACGCAGAACGTAACCATCCTCTATGACGGCGACGCCGCCGGGGTCAAAGCCGCCCTGCGCGGGCTCGATATGGTGCTCGAAGAAGGCCTGAACGTGAGCGTGGCTACTTTCCCCGACAACGACGACCCCGACAGCTACGTCCGCAAGGTGGGGGCCGAGGCGTTCCGAACGTACCTGAAGGGCAACACCCAGAATTTTATCGCCTTCAAAACGGCGGCCCTGCTGCGCGACGCCGGGGCCGATCCGTTCAAACGGGCCGAAGTCATTACGGAGATCGTCGGCAGCATTTCACGCATTCCCGACCCTATCAAACGGCAGGTGTTTTTCCAGAGTACCGCCCAGCAATTGAAGGTCGATGAACAGACGCTGATTTCGGAAAGCAACCGCTTGATTCGGAAACAGCGGGAAACGCAGATCAAGGATTATGAACGGCAACAGGAACGAGATGCCCGCCAGAGCAGAGAGCCTGGCAACCGCCCTCGCCCATCGGGTCCAGAGTCGAGTGGGTACGTTCCCGACCTCCCGCCCGACGATTTTTTCAACGATCTGCTCGACGAAGCCGGCATTGCGCCGCCCGCCGAAGCCCCTTCCACCGGCCCCACTACCCTCAACCAACAAACCGGGGCGGGTACACGTCCGCCCCTCGCCTATCAGGAAGAAGAGTGCATTCGGCTGTTGATGAACTACGGCACCCGCGAACTGGAGCCGGGCATTTCGCTTTGCCATTACATGCTTAGTGAGCTGAACGACATCGACTTCCAGCACACGCCTTACGACCTGATTCTGAATATCTTCCGGCAGGCGTTCAGTCAGGGCGATATCCTGACAGCCGACGATTTTCTGCAAACGGGTCGGCCACACCTCGGCGATTTGCCGCTGGAGCAACGCAACAGTCTGCAATACGAGGCCATCAACATGACCACGCTACGCTACGAAATCAGCGAAAACTGGGAGGAGAAGCACCAGATTTTTGTACCCTCGGAAGAAGACACGGGCGTACTGGCCGAGGCGGCCTTTGGCAACATTCTGCGGCTGAAAAAGCTGCTGGCCGAAGAGCGCATGCACGATCTGCTACAACGCATCCGTACCGTCACCGACCCCGCCGAATCGGATCAGCTTATGGCCGATTACATGCACTTCAAGCGCGTCGACGTGGAGATTGCCAAGCTGCTGGGCACCGTTATTTCGGGATAAAGGCGTTAGATAGCCCGGTTGAGGACCTTTTGAGGGTTATACTTCCTTCGCGTACTCAACCATGAATCGACGATTGCTGCTGAAAACCGTAGCCGGTCTGGCTGCCACACTCCCCCTTTCACGCCTGCCGGGCTGGGCTGCCCCCTACCGCCCCCAACTGAGCGGCGAGCCCATGGCTACGGGCAAATTCAAGCCAACCTGGGAATCTCTACAGCAATATTCCGTACCCGACTGGTACCGCGACGCCAAATTCGGCATCTGGGCTCACTGGGGCGCGCAGTGCCAGCCCGAACATGGCGACTGGTATGCGCGCAACATGTATGACGAAGGTGGTAATGATTACAAATTCCACGTTGAAAAATACGGCCACCCCTCGAAAGCTGGCTTCAAGGACGTGATCCACCAGTGGAAAGCCGAAAACTGGAACCCCGACCAGTTGCTGTCATTATACAAACGAGCTGGCGCCCAGTATTTTATGGCGATGGCCAACCACCACGATAACTTCGACAATTACAACAGTAAGTACCACACATGGAACGCCACTCGCCTGGGCCCCAAGAAAGACATCATCGGTGGCTGGGCGAAGGCAGCCCGCCAAGACGGCCTCCGGTTTGGCGTGAGTGTTCACGCCGCCCACGCCTGGACCTGGTACGAAACTGCCCAACGCGCTGATAAGGAAGGCCCGCTGGCAGGTGTTCCCTACGACGGCAAGCTCACGAAAGCCGATGGTAAAGGCACTTGGTGGGAAGGCTACGACCCGCAGGAACTGTACGCACAAAACCACCCCCTGAGCGAAAATAGCTTGAAAACCAGTTCGATCCATCGGCAGTGGGAATGGGGCAACGGTGCCAACGTACCCCCGGCCGCCTACTGCGAGAAATTCTACAATCGCACCGTCGACCTGATCAATAAATACAGTCCGGATGTGGTCTATTTCGACGATACGGCGCTCCCGCTCTGGCCCATCAGCGACGCCGGTTTGCGGATTGCCGCGCACCTCTACAATAGCAATATGAAACGCCACGGCGGCAAGTTGGAAGCAGTGCTCAACGGCAAGATTCTAACCCCCGAACAGCAGAAATGCATGGTTTGGGACATTGAGCGGGGCCAGTCGAACCAGATTGAGCCGTTTGTCTGGCAGACCGACACCTGCATCGGCAGCTGGCACTACGACCGGCGCGTGTATGACAACAACCGTTACAAATCGGCGCAGACGGTCGTTCATACACTGGCCGACGTTGTCAGCAAAAACGGCAACCTGCTGCTGAGCGTACCCGTGCGCGCCGATGGCAGCATCGACGAAAAAGAGACGGCAATCGTGGAGGGGATTGCCCGCTGGATGGCGATCAACAAGGAGGCTATTTTCGGTACGCGCCCCTGGCGAGTATTCGGCGAAGGTCCAGCCATAGAGTCAGCGGCTCCGCTGAGTGCGCAGGGATTCAACGAAGGCAAGGGCAAGCCGTTCGGGGCCGAAGACATTCGCTTCACCCGCAAAGGAAACACGCTCTACGCCATCGTGATGGGCTGGCCCGCTGATGGTCAGGTACGTATCAAAAGCCTGGGAACCGCCGCTGCTCAGTCGCCCGCCTACACCCGCGTGGAACTGCTGGGTCATACCGAGCCGTTGCGTTTCGCCCAGTCTGCTGACGCCCTGACCGTTAGCCTGCCTACTCAGAAACCCGGCGATTATGCCTACTGCCTGAAGCTCAGCTAGTGGCCTGGGTACGTTTGTCAATACGCAAAAAGCCCCTGCCGTTACCAGCAGGGGCTTTTTGTTAAACCTATAAGGTTTTAAACGGGGGCGCCCAGCCCTTATAGGTTTATACGTTCGTATTTACTTCACTTCTTCGTACGGCACGTCTGACACGTCACTGTCGGTGGGTTGGCCGTTGCCATTGGGCTGGCCACCACCCGGCTGACCACCGGCGAAACCATCCATCGGGTTGGCGCCGTCGGGCTGTCCCTGCGTGGCGGCGTAAATCTCCTGCGAGGCGTTGTTCCAGGCCGTCGTCAGGCTGGCGAGTGCCGTTTCAATAGCGGCTACGTCGCGGGTACCATGGGCGGTGCGAAGCTGCGCAAGAGCGTCTTCGATCGCCTGCTTATTACCGGCCGACAGTTTGTCGCCGTAGTCTTTCAGTTGCTTCTCGGTCTGGAAGATCATCGAGTCGGCTTGGTTGACCTTCTCAATTTTCTCTTTCTCGAGTTTATCGGCGGCTTCGTTGGCTTTCGCCTCTTCACGCATCCGGTTGATCTCGGCGTCGGTCAAACCGCTCGATGCTTCGATCCGAATTTTCTGCTCTTTACCCGTGCCTTTGTCGCGGGCCGTTACGTTGAGGATACCGTTGGCATCTACGTCGAAGGTCACCTCAATTTGGGGCACACCACGCGGTGCGGGCGGGATGTCGCTCAGGATAAACCGGCCCAACTGGCGGTTCTGACCAGCCATCGGCCGCTCGCCCTGCAACACGTTGATTTCTACACTTGGCTGGTTATCGGATGCCGTCGAGAACGTTTCCGTTTTCTTGCTCGGGATCGTCGTGTTCGATTCCACCATTTTGGTGAATACGCCGCCCATCGTTTCGATACCCAGCGACAGGGGAATCACGTCGAGCAGCAACACGTCTTTCACCTCACCCGTCAAGACACCACCCTGAATAGCAGCGCCAATAGCTACGGCTTCATCGGGGTTAACGGCTTTCGACGGTTTCTTGCCGAAGAGTTTCTCTACTTCTTCCTGTACTTTCGGAATCCGCGTTGAACCACCCACCAGGATCACTTCGTCGATCTGGCTGGCGCTCAGGCCTGAGTTTTTCAGCGCACGGCGGCAAGGCTCCAGGCTCCGCTGAATCAGCGAATCGGCCAGTTGCTCAAACTTCGCGCGGGTCAGCGTCCGAACCAAGTGCTTCGGAATACCATCGACCGGCATGATGTACGGCAGGTTGATTTCCGTCGACGATGAGCTCGATAGCTCGATCTTTGCTTTTTCGGCGGCTTCTTTCAGGCGCTGGAGTGCCATCGGATCTTTCCGCAAGTCGATGCGCTCGTCGTTCAGGAACTCCTGCGCCAACCAGTTGATGATTACCTGATCAAAGTCGTCACCACCCAAGTGCGTGTCACCGTCGGTCGATTTTACTTCGAATACGCCATCACCCAATTCCAGAATCGAGATATCGAACGTACCGCCACCCAGGTCAAATACGGCGATCTTCATGTCCTTATCGGTCTTGTCGAGACCGTAGGCCAACGCCGCAGCGGTGGGTTCGTTGATAATCCGTTTTACATCGAGACCGGCAATCTGGCCCGCCTCTTTAGTGGCCTGCCGTTCGGCGTCGTTAAAATAAGCGGGCACCGTGATAACGGCTTCCGTTACAGTTTGGCCCAGATAATCTTCGGCCGTCTGCTTCATTTTTTGCAGAATCAGCGCTGAAAGCTCCTGAGGCGTGTATTGCCGGTCACCGATCTTTACACGGGGCGTGTCGTTAGGACCGCGCTCCACGTTGTACGAGATCTGACCGAGCTCGTTTTGTACTTCGTTATACCGTTTACCCATGAACCGCTTGATCGAGTAGATCGTGTTCTGCGGGTTCGTGATGGCCTGGCGTTTGGCGGGATCGCCCACTTTCCGTTCGCCGTTGCCGTTGTCCATAAACGCCACCACTGAGGGCGTTGTGCGACGGCCTTCGCTGTTCGGAATTACCACCGGCTCGTTACCTTCCATAACGGCCACGCACGAGTTGGTTGTGCCTAAGTCAATGCCAATAATCTTTCCCATAATGTATTGTCGTTCGGGTTGAACAGGTTCAGTCTGCTGACGACACCAACACCCGAATCATTCCTGCAAGCGTTTAGTTCGACAGTCTGCACACTCTCTATCAAGCCAAATGCCAGCTCGTTTGTTTGCCTTTTTTTATGCCAGATTGGCAGCGTTTTTTGCCTTAGTGGGCCAGTCAATGCACGAGTTGGCAGGTGGTACTGACAACCCTACAACAAAAAACGCCGGAGGGGTTTCCTCCGGCGTTTCCGTAATGTTTCTGAATGGCTTATTTGCCGCCAAAGAGACCGCCCAGCATGCCGCCGAGGCCGCCGCCACCGCCCATTTGGCTACCGGCTACGCGCATCAGGTCGTTCATATCCAGTTTGCCGTCGGCCATAGCCGATGAAGCCATGCCCATCCAGTCGGTACCCTGCTGACCCGTTGCGGCTCCCAGAATGGTGTTGCCATCTACGCTGCTGTCGTTAGGGTCAGCGGCTTTGTTCATCAGTTTGCTCAACACAACCGGCACCAGTGCCCCGGCAATCGACATAGCCACCTGCGGCGAAATGCCCAGCTTTTCCATCAGGCCCTGCTGTACGTTTTCCTGTACGCCGTGGGTGACGGGGTTGTCCTGAATGTTGCCGCCGCCATTCACGACCATGCCGAGCAGGTTGCCCAGGCCACCGCCCTGCGCCTGTTGCGTGAGGCCGCCCAGCATACTTTGCACCACCGTTTCCATGGCTGTGTTGTTGTGCTGATTCGGGATGGCGGGGTTATTCACGATCGCAGAGCCGGCGTTCTGCTGTACCAGGTTCATTAGGGTTTCAAACATGAGATAGTAAGGATTATGTGTTCGTTCGGTTTGGTTAAGCGGATAAATGTAGAGAAGTTTCGGGCGGTATCAAGCCAGCCCTAACGTACCCAACCTTTTTTAATTCTTACTGTTTAACCAACTGCTATGACGAACCAACCAGCCGATAGTAACATACCCAACGACCAAAAACCGGCCTCCGATTTCGCTACGCAGGTAACGCCCCTCCTGACCGACCTGCTCTATCCAAGCGAATCCGACGAGCCCATTGAAGTCGTCGATACGTACCTGAAAATGGCCGAGCCGCTCACGGCCAGCCATATCAAAGACTGGCTTATGCTATCCCCATCCGTCTATGTGGAAGAGATGCCCGAGGCCGACTTCTGGGCCCCCGTTACGACGGTTGAAGACTGGTTTGGCGACGACGAAAAAGCGCATGCCCAGCAGTTTCAGCAACTGAAAGAAGCGCTGGAGAAATACCTCACCAACCGGCAGGTATTCCGCGTGGGCGATACCGAGATCGACGTCTACCTGCTTGGCAGACCCGCCGAAGGACCCCGCGTAGGTCTGAAAACGAAGGTGGTGGAGACGTAGCGAAGCTTCTTCTATCTTAACATTATTGGCTAAGTTGGAGCTTAGACCCGAGGCTCACGCTCACCTTACCCTCATTTTTGTATTGAATTTGCTTGGCAACTGCATTTTGGGTTCCCTCAACGGTCAAGCGATGTGCGATTTCAACTGAATCTGTACTGGTAGGAACTCGGTTACAGGACCACACGCTGGGGTCAAGCCATGCGCCGTTCTTCACGGTTCGAAGGATTGTGCAGGCAGTTGTCGTGAAGTTGTAGGTAGTTGTAAAGTCAGATACACCATTGTCTATGCATAAGGTTCGGACGCGCCACTCATATGCAGTGCTCGGCGTTAAGCCTGTGAGTGATAACACGCCAACAGCAGATGTCGTGCTGTTAGGCCATGCAGTAGCGCCCTGAACGCGCCATTGCACCTCATAACGCGCCCCTAGGCCAAATTCATACCAGCTCAAACTGGCGGTATTGGCACTGATAGCGCTGCTTTGCGGAGACGGTATATTGCCGTATGGGTAGCCGGGGCCGGGTGCCCAACAGTAAGGCAGTAGAATGGTACTTGTCGGGTCACCGGGCTGTCCGTTACAAACCTGTTGAACCTGAACATCGTAGCCTGTATTCAACAATGGCTGTATGACATAGTCAAATCCGCTAACCAACGTACTCACTGTCCAGTCACCACCCGCCGAAGGGCGCCACCGAACGCGAAATTGAGGGATAGAAGGTGCCACCCAACCAATAGGCATATCCCATCCAATTTTAGCAGCCCCTGATGTTACAGAGAGTTTTGAAACGAAATTGGGAGAAGCACAAGCCGTGGAGAAGGAGCGCGGCGACGTGTAAATAGACGCATTCGTAACAGAACAAAGCGTTTGAATCCGCCACTCGTAACGTGTACCTGATTGCAGGTTAGACAGTACGACGGAATTCATACCTGTAGCCTCGATCGCGTCCACGCTGATGGTTGTCCAGGCAACAGGGGTTGTATTGTAGGGTCGCCATTGCACCCGGTAAGCGATACCGCCAATTGCTCTCCACCACAGCCCAACCTGACTAAGCGAAACTGCTTGTTCATATTGATAGTTTACTGCTTCGCACGAAGCAGTAAATGAGCGAATTGGCGTGTAAGAGGAAGTGGCCGTTTGCGAACAAACTGCCTGAACCTGCCATTCGTAGGCAGCACCTACCGTCAGACCTGTTAGTGAGGCAAAAGCCGTTTCCGTTCCGTTTGTTGTGTAAGGCGTAACAACAGTCAACGAATTCCAGGCCGGATTCCCGACTTCTCGCCATCGCACATTCGCTGAAGTTGCTCCTGAGACCCCAAATGCCAGAACTACAGCCGTCCCAGTCTGGTCGATTTCCCAATACGAGTCAATATTAGTGCAGTTACCGCCTGCGCTCTGCGTCTGAAAGCTGTTTGTGGTGGTAAAAGCTGAGTTGCTCCCATCTTCACAAACCATTCGTAACCGATAGTCATACGATGTCCCTTGTGTCAGACCAGTGAGTGTATACGTAGAACCTGCTACTAGTTTGCTATTCGGCCAAGTGGTTTGTCCTGATAGTCGCCACTGCAATTCGTACTGCACGCCACTCCCATAGTTGCCCCATGTAAAAATTGCAGAGGTGGCCGTAATCTGAGGCACATTTACATGCTTGGGTGTGTAACATCCCGTTGTAAAGGGTGGTCCGTTTATATAGCCCGACGGTACTCCACTGCACAGCGTCTGAACGCCCCACTCATAAGTGGTTCCGTTTACTAGGCCGGTGAAATTTATAGATGAGTTTGGGGTAATTATTGTTTCTATCCAGTTCTGGGTTGACCCCACTGGACGATAACGCGCCTGAAACTGAATATTGATTCCTAAAAACTGTCGCCAATACACAGAGGCAGCAGAAGCCGTTGCGTAGCTAACGCTCAACTCGGTCGGCACAGAACAAGATGTGGTGAATGAACGGACTACTGTAGCGCTAGACACTGTTCCGTCAGCACACTGACTCACCAGTTGCCACTCATAGCCTGTATTCGGAGTCAGGCCGGTTAGTGAGAAAGGCGAAGAGGCAATATCAGCCACAGTACTCCAAGTAGGCGTACCGACAGGTCGCCAGTTCAAGCTAAATTGATTTAGCCCTGACGGTGCCGACCAGTAAAATTGGGCCGCTGTCGGAGACACAGCCTGTTGAAGTGAATCGGGAACAGGACACGATACTGTAAACGTGCGCGTGACAGAATAAGCTGACATGCCTTCGGTGCATACAGTTCGCACCCGCCACTGATAGGTTGCCTGGTAGGTTAATGCCGCCAGGTTGTACTCAACGAGATTAGAAGCAGTCGTGACCAGTGAAACGGATGTCCAAGTACTGGCGGTAGCAACTTTCCAGTCAAGTTGATAACCAGTAGCACCAGACACTGCCGGAAAACTAAGCCAGATACTGTTGAATGTTTGGCGCGATTCCTGAAGCGCAACAGGGTTAGAGCAAGTTGAGAAGGCTGTATGGGATAAACCTACTCCTATAGCTGCAAAGAGGAGAAACAGAATTGGCTTCCGCAATACCCTAAACATGGTTACTAATTTGAGTGAATGTGTACCAAGTAAGATAATTGTTTTCGAAGAACAAAATACATATCGATTACAGCACTACAGGGGCCTTTTTCTGCTAAACAAAAAAACGCCCCGACTGATGTAGCCGGGGCGTTTTCACAAAAGGGAGTCTGTTTATTTAATCTGATCCACCACGGCTTTGAAGGCTTCGGGGTGGTTCATAGCCAGATCGGCCAGTACTTTCCGGTTCAATTCGATACCTGATTTGTGCAGGGCGCCCATGAATGCCGAGTACGACATGCCATGCTGGCGAGCACCTGCGTTGATCCGCTGAATCCACAGAGCACGGAAATCGCGCTTCTTGGCCTTGCGGTCACGGTATGCATACCCTAACGCTTTTTCAACGGCGTTCTTCGCCACTGTCCAAACGTTCTTACGACGGCCATAGAACCCTTTGGCCAGTTTTAAAATTTTCTTGCGACGTGCCCGTGAGGCTACGTGATTAACTGAACGCATTGTATTGTGCTTTTTTGACGAAGGCGGGACGAGTAATGTACAATGAATAATGTACGATGTACAATGGCATTTGTATCGCCATCATCCATTGTCCATTGGTCATCGTGCATTGTTCATTCCTCTTTTAAGCCTTTTTGTCGGGTGAAAGAATTAACCAAAAAAGGATGACTACGACAGACCCAGCAGGGCTTTGATCCGCGGCTCGTTGCTCACGTGCACCGTTGATGAGTGCGCGAGGTTACGTTTCTGCTTCGTCGTTTTCTTAGTCAGAATGTGTGAGTGGAAGGCGTGCTTCCGCTTGATTTTCCCGGTGCCCGTCAGCTTGAAACGCTTCTTGGCTGCCGAGTTGGTTTTTTGCTTTGGCATGATTGAAACTCCGTTGTAAATGACCGGATCGCCGGCACGATTAAATAAACAGGCCGCAAAGGTACGAAAAAATAGCGTTTAAAGTCTAAAGTCCAAGGTTCGAAGTTGGCTGACGCAAACAGAATATGCGTCAGCCAACT